>NZ_AJLK01000183.1 GCF_000317205.1 Fischerella muscicola PCC 7414
CTACTAGAAAACAAATATCTAAGCTACAACGAAAAGTTTCTAACCAACGTAAAGATTGGCAGCACAAAGTTACATCAGATATTGCAAGTCGTCATGACATCGGTGTAACTGAACAACTCAATACAAAGGGGATGACGCGCAAAGCCAAAAAAGGTAGTAAGCGTAAAAAGCAGAAAGCCGGGTTGAATAAATCCATCCTTTGTGTCGGTTTTGGAACACTCAATCAAATGATTGCCTACAAAATTGAACAGAAGGGGGGCTTGATGCTGACGCTACCTACTAAACAAATCAAACCATCACAACGCTGTCCTAATTGCGGGAAAATCCATAAGCACTGGGCAGAATTGTCAAACCGATATCATATTTGCGATGCATGTGGATTTGAAATACCACGTGATAGAGGTTCCGTGATGGTCATGTACAACGTTGCAACCAATAAGCAACCGGGGTTAGGAACTAGCCTCGCAGACTGTGGATGTCTAAGCTCTACCAATTCGGACGGAAAGCACGCCACTTGCCTCAACGGGGAGAACCCCCGCACGGCAGTGCAAGGTAAGCATACTGGCTCGATGCGGCAACTTGGGCAGAAGAAACGTCAAAAACCTAATCTCAAATCGGATGGGGAATTAGAAACCCCGTCCTCCTATGAGGCGGGGTAGTTCATTAATTATGTTTTGGTAGCTATATCTACCACTTGCTAAGAAACCTTTGCTTCCAAAGATTTTAGCAACTCTGTGTTCACTCCCGATTCACGAGTTAAGGCAATTTTGCCAGTGCGGGCAATTTCCTTCAAGCCAAATTTTTGCAATACCTGCACGATCGCGACCATTTTTCCTGGATCACCGACAACTTCTAAAGTTAGAGAATCTTCTGCGACATCTACCACTCGCGCCCGGAAAATTTGGGCTAACTCGACTATCTCCGAACGGGTGCTGCTGGTAGCATTCACCTTAAGTAGCATCAATTCACGTTCTACACAGGGAGTTTCAGTAATATCCTGCACTTTGAGAACGTTTATTAGCTTATATAGTTGCTTGGTGAGTTGTTCAATCACATGATCGTCACCTGGTACAACCATTGTGATCCGAGAAACTCCTGACTGTTCTGCTGGTCCGACAGCAAGGCTTTCGATGTTAAAGCCACGACGGGCAAATAAACCAGAAATGCGGGAAAGAACACCCGCTTCATCTTCTACAAGTACTGACAGAGTATGTTTCATGTCGCCAACAGAGGCTAGGGAGAGGATTGTATGGTTTTTAGATTGCAAGCCTGGATTATATATTTTAAACTTAAACGCCCCTTTTAAGAAATAAGGCAGAAGGCAGAGGGCAGAAGGCAGAGGGCAGAAGGCAGAGGGCAGAAGGGGTTCCCCACAAATTCGCTCTCCGAATCGCGAATTTGTGGGGGCCCCGCAGAAGGCAGAAGTTAAGAGGATTTGACGGATTTGCCTTGTTTGTTCTATTCATAGCGGGTGGCGATTGCTGCCAGTGGAGCTACTCTCAAATAATACTATTGAAGTTAAAAAGCATCTGTTGATCAAGCAAAGGTAATACTTGCACGGGATATTGCTTCAACCACTCCTGAAAAGATCGCCCGCCCTGCCCGATATACTTATTTAATTCTGGTAAACAGCGACGGCGATAGAAACCACATAATGGTTCCCATCTATTGTTTCTATAAACCAAGGCTGCGATCGCTTCTTCTGGTACTTGCTGTAATCTAGAAATCCACTCTTGTAAAACTTCTACTCGCAATTTGGGTAAGTCACAAGCTAACAGCAACACCCAATCTGTCGTTACCTGCGTTAGTCCTTGGGCAAAACCCACCAATGGCCCGTGGGTTTTGAGTTCATTACCAGTTTCATCTGGTAAAGGTAATTCCTGGATAAACTGACTTTTAGGCGGTAGCAAATGCTGATAGCGTTCTGGCCAAGGAGTCACCACGTAAACTTGCTCAGTACAAGTCTCAGCAATTTGACAGATACGTTTCAACATCGGCACATCTTCAATTGTGATCAGGGCTTTATCCCTACCCATGCGCGTACTCTTACCACCCGCTAAGATGATAGCCGTCAATCTGAGTTGCCCAATTTTATCAGTTTGCTGGTTCATAGAACGTAATGCACACACCCGCTGGATCGATTATGGCAAACTCTTTCATTCCCCAAGGTTTGGTTTCTAGCTTACCGTTTGGGTGAATCATCTGTCCTCCCTTAGCCAGAAATTCGGTGTAAAGTTGTTCAACACCATCGACTAAGACGCGAAAAGTTGTCCATTCTGCCAGCTGTTTATCATCATTCTGGAGTAGAAAAATTGTCGCCCCGTCTCTTTGGACAATTGCCATGCTAAGAGGGTTGCCTTCTTTATGTATCGTTTTAAACCCAAGCTGCTGCTCATAAAACGCGATCGCTTTTTCCATGTCGCTTCCTGCTGGAATCATCGGGTTAATGTTTTTGAGTACAGCTGGTTTGTTCATTGTCATGCGATTGATAGCGTTGTAGACTCATCAATTTTATAGTACAAAATTACTAATATCTCAAGCAACAATTGCCACCTGAGTTTGATGAACTGGGTAAAAATTCTCGACAACAAATTCCTCTACCACCTCTTACCTCTGTGTTCTCTCTCTTGAAAAGTTTGAGCGCCGGAAGCCGGCGCTCAAACTTTTCGCTGCTTCCTCTGTGGTTAAATAAATTACTTTTAAAACGCACAGACGCAGAGTTAGCAGAGAGAAAAAAAGAGGTTTTATGAGTCACCTTGAAAGGGCTAATTCCTGATACAAATCCTCCCCCTTGTCCTCCTTCCACTCTCACATCACCCTCTCACCTGACTCTGGCGGACTTGCTGCAACATCTGTTCTACACTTTCTGCTGCTGGTAGGCATTTTAACCCTTGACAAACTAAGCCAACACTGTTGTCTGGTAGTTTTGACGCGATCGCAAACACAACGCTTGGTAAGTATTGAGACATGAGCGAGTGTATTTGCTCGGTGGTGGTGCGAATCAGAGTACTGTTGCGATACCAATCCAAGGCTGTAAATAAACTCGGACAAGCTTGCGGATGGTTGCTCATTACACTTCGGAATGCTTTTAAGCCTTGTTCTGCTAAATCTAAATAATGTAGATTATCCGTAAACAGGGCAAGACGTACGAGATTGGCGATCGCTACTCCATTTGCCGATGGTGTAGCATTGTCTGCATAACTACGTTCGCGCACAATTAAATCTTGACTAGCATCACTTGATGTGTTATAATAACCCCCTAATTCTACACTCCAAAGATATTCGTCAAATTCTTCTTGGAGAGCGATCGCCCTTTCTAACCATTTATTTTGTTCCGGGCTGCAAGTTTGCAAATCTAGCAGTGCTTTGATAAAAAAGGCGTAATCTTCTGATTGAGCTAATACAGTTGGTTGATTTTCATAGTTAAGTCGGTGGAAACGCCCATGCACAAACTGATGATTCAGAATGAAATCCGCGGCTGTGGTTGCTAGTTCTAAATACACAGGTTCTCGGAAAACAGCATACGCTCTTGCCAAGCCAGAAATCATCAAGCTATTCCAAGCAACAATCATTTTAGTATCTGTCACCGCCGGAATCCGACCAGGCCAGTTATGAGATTTAGCTTCTTGGTTGTTACGTGCGGGAGGAAATGTTTCTAGTGATTCAGGAGTTGCACCATAACGTGCCACGAATAATTTTTTCAGGGCTATTTCTACGGTTGCGTTCAGTTCCCCACTACGGCGTCTTTGTAAGACATTTTTACCTTCAAAGTTACCATTGGCGGTGACTGTAAATTGTTGTTGCAATTCTATAAGTTCTTCAGCAGTGAGCAGTTGTTCTAGTTCACTGAAAGTCCAGACGTAAAAGGCTCCTTCTTCTGGTTCTGACTCCCCTGGGGAGGTGAAACTATCAGCATCTTGAGCAGCATAGAAATAACCTTCTGGTGCGGTCATTTCTCTTTTGAGCCATTGGACAGTACCAGCGATCGCTCTTTTAAAAGCAGACTCTTCTATACCTGCACTCCAAAGGTTTGCCAGATACTCCACAATTTGACCGTTATCGTAGAGCATCTTTTCAAAATGTGGTACTGTCCAGGTGGGATCAACTGTGTAGCGGTGAAAGCCCCCGCCTACATGGTCATAAATACCACCTAATGCCAAGTCTAATCCCCGTTGGGTACAAATTTGTTTGCCATCATATTTAGATGTCACTTCAAATCGTGTTCCGCGCAATGCTAGTTCTGCATAGGGGATCATGGGGAAACTATTGCCATATTGATTCGGAGTAATGATCCCCGTGCTAGTTTCCCAGCCTTTATGTAGTAACTCGTTGTCTTGAGTTGCGGTAGTACCTTGTTGCTGCAAGACTGCGGAGGTTAGGAGTGATTCGAGAATGACTGCTTTGCGATCGTGCAGGTCTTGTTTTTCTGTATCGTAGTAGTGGCGAATCGCTTGTAAAACTTGTAAAAAGCCAGGACGACCGTAGCGTGGTTCCACTGGGAAGTAAGTACCTGCGTAAAACGGTACTAAATCATCTGGAGATAAAAAAGCATTTAAAGGCCAACCCCCTTGACCACTCATCATTTGCAAAGCTTGCATGTAAATGCTGTCGATGTCTGGTCTTTCTTCCCTGTCTACTTTGATCGGGATAAAATTGGCATTCATGTACTCGGCAATGCCTGGGTCAGAAAATGCTTCTCCTTCCATGACTGTACACCAGTGGCAGCTCGAGTAACCAATAGAGAGAAATATAGGTTTATTCTGTGCTTTTGCGGTGGAGAGTGCTTCCTCGCACCAAGGCCACCAATCAATCGGATTTTCAGCGTGTTTACGGAGGTAGAGACTCTTAGCTTCAGCAAGGCGGTTAGTCATGATTAGACACTAGTATTTGCCTTCTCTGTTCAGTCTACCTCGAATGTTCTTTGTTGATTGTTGGTAGTTGGTTGGAAAATTTAACAACCAACTATCAACTAGTAACTGATAACCAAATCAACATACATTATGATGCAACCAGTGATTTTTTACTCTAAAGAACGCAAAAATGAACTAGCCACTGGTGTAAAGACTGTAGTAGAGGGGGGTGCGGCTTTGGTACTAATTGTAGTGCTTGGGTTGAGTCCGACGATCAGGTGCAGTAAGAAGGTAATGATAGCGGCTTGTACAAATTTTTCCAGCATGGCGGTTTCCTCTCTTTCGGTGGATGTTTTCTACATTAGGGATCGAATCTTCTAGATACACCTTGTAGTAAGGATCTACCCCTTTAGGTAGATATAACCGGATTTCTTTCAGTAAATTTATGGGATTTTTTACAAAACTATGAAAAATAATACCGATGAATTGCCGAGTTAATAGGGTAAGCACCATCTGCTATATATGACTACACAGTGGTTGAGATGGTTTCGGAAAACAATCAGCCTTTGTAATCGATAGAATGTATCTATATTAGTTACAAGCTGGCTACATGATTCCTATCGTTATTGAACAATCAGGTCGTGGCGAACGCGCCTTTGATATCTACTCACGCCTGTTGCGTGAGCGTATTATCTTTTTAGGACAAGCGATTGATGACAACGTTGCTAACTTGATTGTTGCCCAACTACTGTTTTTAGATGCCGAAGACCCGGAGAAAGACATATATATGTACATCAATTCTCCTGGCGGTTCGGTAACAGCAGGAATGGGTATTTTTGATACTATGAAGCACATTCGCCCAGATGTGTGTACAATCTGTACTGGATTAGCAGCGAGTATGGGTGCTTTTCTCCTTAGTGCAGGTGCTAAGGGTAAAAGAATGAGTCTTCCTCATTCTCGGATCATGATTCACCAACCTTTGGGCGGCGCTCGTGGGCAAGCAACTGATATTGAAATCCAAGCCCGCGAAATTCTTTACCACAAGCGACGGCTCAACGAATATTTAGCCGAACATACAGGTCAGCCCTTGGAGAAAATCGCCGAAGACACAGAAAGAGACTTCTTTATGTCACCAGAAGAAGCCAGAGACTATGGCTTAATTGACCAAGTGATTGACCGTCATGCAGCTGGTAGCCGTCCAATGGCGGTTGTGTAGTCAGAAATTAGGGTAAAAGGTAAGGGTGAAAGGAAATAAAAATTTCTTTATCCTTTAACTTTTGCCCTTTTCCCAGACGAAGCTCTTTTATTTTTTGTTTACAAGAGTGTAGACGCCCCTGAAAGCTGTTGAGTTGGAAGCTGGAATTCTAAGTAACCAGAATTCCAGCAATCACTTTTCAGTAAGTAAAGAGTAATCTAACTAAGATAATTACTTTCTAGATATCCCAGCCTTTACTTTACTGGTAAGTCTAAGGATGATTATTGTATTAATTTTACTTATTATATACCAGTCTCATCTAAGATTCCATATTTTTAGTTACAGTTTTTAGTAGTTGTTTGTCAATTGTCAATTGTCAATTGTGAGAAGTAGTAACTATTAATCAATAACCAATAACTAATAACTAATAACCATTGACCATTGACCATTGACCATTGACTAATCAAAATCCCGCTAGCGGATCTATAGGTGTAGGCTGGGATTCTAAATATTTGAGGAAATCACGTAATTCTTCTGAATCGAGTAAATGGCGCGATCGCTTGCCATAGGTTTGAATTAAATAGTCTCTACCCTGTTCTGTTGTCCAACCCAAGCGCTGCATTTCGACCCCGATTTTGGCGATATCATCTGATTGATCCACAGGTTCGCTTTTCTTCTTTTTCCTGGCTGTGGGTGCTGGCGCAGCTACTGCTTCGGTTGGGGTATTGTTATGACTGCGTTGGGGAAATGGTGTGACGTTACTAGAACTAATCTCTGGTAAAGGTTGATTTTCACTTTGGCTGTTAGAAATTACCCCGAAGTCTTCTGGTTGAATATCCAAAGGCAATTCAGGGCTTGCACTCACAGCTAAGCTTGGTTCAAAGTCCTGGCTGTAGGTATCAATTGTAGGCGTTGCGGAAACAGTTGGTGGAATGGGTGTGCTTGGTTGTGTTTCCAGATTGGGGGTATCTATGGGAGATGGGGTGAAAGCAGAGACAGAGACACGCAAAGGTGGTGGTGCGGGGACATTTTCCTCAGTCTTCGCTGCATCACTACTTCTAGTCGTCTTCGCCTCAGTCACACTCTTCGCCTCACTCAAACTTTCCATCTGTACCTGTGGCGTAGTAGTGATTCCCAGAACCATCAAAGCCCTACTTCTAGCTTGATCTTCTGCTTCCTCTACTGTTGGGGCTGCTGCCATACCAGTAGCACGGGTGATACCTTCGATTTGTACGCTTGCCCGAACAATATATTTGCCGTGATCAATTTGCACTAATTCAGAGATTAAACTAGCTGTAGGATACAAGCTCTGAAGTTGAGCCAACATCATAGTTTCACCAAATCTACGTTTTAACTATTAAAGGAAGCAACAGGGAAGAACAAAGAAGCTAAGATATGCAATCAGCAGGATAATTTTACCCAAGTGATAAAGCTGATAACTGGTAACTGTTAAGTGTTGCTTTTGAGTTGCCCACCCATTTTTGTTTGATTATGTTGTGGATTCACTTTTGGGTATGGCTCTATTTTACCGAAGAAAGGCAAAGGCAGAAAGCAGAAGGCAGAAGGCAGAAGGCAGAAGGCACAAGCAAAGAAAGTATATTTTTCATACAAAAGTTAGTCCTCTGTTCTCTGCCATATGGTTTAAAGCCCCTGAATTTATTTATGGAAAATAAATAAACGCGTAGCAACTTTGTTAAATCCCCCGAATGTATTCGTGAGGATTCTCTTCCGCCATCTACCTACCTACACCAAGCCCTCCGGGTTCGGGGGTTCGCAATCGTGACGGAAAGCGCCAAGACTGCGACCCCCTCACCGCTCCGCGTCTACCTACTTCTGCCTTCTTAAACCTTTATTTATACTCATAGTTAAACCCTTAGTTACTAAAATGCTATTTAAAACTTAAGTACACTGATTGTAAAATTAAGATTTTTGAGTAAATATTGGTTACAACTAACTAAGTTTAAGTGTTATTGCTAGCAATGCTATACTATTTAACCAATTTAACATCCAGAAATCTTTTCTGGAAGTACGACTAAATTTACAATAATGAAGTAATGGTTCGTCCTCACAGCTTGTTAAGCTGCTGACCTAGTTGTGACTGATTCTACATATGGAACATTTAGGTTGTTCAGCAGTTTTTCCTAGTTAACAATCAGAGTCTCATCGCGAAAAGTACCTTTCAACTAAGCAATCGAACACCTGCGGTTTAAGGTGCGTAGCGCGTTTGGGCAGTTCTACTGAGAGCGATCCAAACACAGCCTCTCAAAAACCCGTTGCGTAAAAACCTAGTAATTCACCAACCCAACTTGGCAGGTGTTGGTTGGGAAAAGGGTAAAGGTAAAGGTTAAAGGGCAAAGAATCTACTCCTTCCTCCCCCTACTTCTTCACCTTTCCCCATCCGCCAAAGGAACTTTGGCAGACTACTAGTAGGGTAAAATCCGGTATGAGGACTGCTTTGTCGGATTGACCAAGTGAAAGGACTTGAACGAACTGGTACTCAAAAGATGATTGTGTAGCGCCCTACCTGTTGGGAAGTTCGTTTACCGCTAGTGTCTGTGGGTCGTGAGGTAATCAACCAAGAACCAGATTCAAACAATGGACATGTTGCAAGGACGGGGGGGAACCCCCACACGCAAGTGTTCTTAACTCTCAACAAAAAAAGATGTTTTGACCAAAGGTCGGTTCACTGCATGGAATTTTCAATCGCTACACTCCTTGCCAATTTCACTGATGATAAATTGGTAGCTCGTAAACTTCTAGAAAAGAAACTTGGTTGTGAAGATGAAGATAGTTTACAGAAACTTCACATCATCTTAGAGGTATTAGAGAAAATTGGCATTTTAGTGAAAGAACGCGGTAAATATCGCCGCATTACTGAAGAAGGATTAATAGAAGCTAAGTTGCGTTGTTCCAGCAAAGGCTTTTGCTTTGCAATTCAAGATGTAGAGGGAACTGAAGACATTTACATTCGAGAAAGCCATTTAAGTAATGCTTGGAATGGCGATCGCGTTTTAGTGCGAGTTCTCAAAGAAGGTAGTCGGCGTCGTTCTCCAGAAGGAGAGGTGAAATTAATTTTAGAACGTTCCAACCACACTTTGTTGGCACGGATCAAACAAGTAGAAGGAGGCTATCGTGCTGTACCTTTAGATGATCGCCTGCTATTTGAACTGAAACTGTACGCTAACGGGCTAAAATTGCAAGAAGCGATCGACCATCTCGCCCATGTGGAAGTTCTACGTTACCCACTAGCACAATATCCCCCCTTAGGGCGGGTTGTACAAATCCTTGGTAGCGATGCAGAAGCAGCAGCTGATATAGATTTAGTCACCTGCAAGCATGACCTTTCCCGTAGTTTTCCTGAAAACGTTCAAGAAGCAGCCACCAAACTACCAAAAAGGATTTTAAAGGCAGATTTAAAAGACCGGTTAGATTTACGTAACAAGTTTACTATTACGATACTGGGTAATAATGTTGACACTAAAACAGTAGAAAATGCCTTCTCCTTGGAAACAACTAGCGCTGGCAATTTGCAGCTAGGCTTTCACATCCCTGATGTTTCCCACTACGTGCAGCCAGATGAAGCACTTGACCGGGAAGCACTCAGACGGGGTAGATCAGTGTACCTGGGAGATTTGGTTCTGCCAATGTTACCGGACAATGTGGTAGAACGTTGTTCTCTAGTACCGGGAAGCGATCGCCTCAGTATCTCTTGTTTAATTACCTTTGATCCAGAATCAGGAGAAGTACTGGAGTGGGAAATTCAACCCAGTGTAGTTAAAATAGACGCTTCAGTGAATGCTCAGCAAGTAGAAACTATTCTTCTGGGTAAAAAAGTTACGAAAGTGCCTACCGAAGCAGTAGAAATACTGCAACAGTTGAAAAAGTTACAGATTGCTCTGAAACAACAACGCACTGCGCGCGGCAGTTTGCAGTTAAATCTGCCCACGAATAAAAACCCCTTCTATGATGAAGGTATTCTTGGATGCGTAGTCGAAAAAGATTCACCTGTGCGATCGCTGCTGACAGAGTTTGTGTTGCTGGTGAATCAAATCATGGCCAATCACATGAGTGCTTTAGGTGTTCCCAGCATTTGGCGAGTCCAAGGCGCGCCTGATCCCGAAGATGTGCAAGAAATGCTGAAACTGGCGATCAATTTGGGCATTGAATTGTCACTAGAACCAGATATTGAGATCCAACCTCTGGATTATCAACAATTGACGAGGGTATTTGCCGAGTCGTCCTCGGAACAAGTTTTGACTTATCTGTTGCAAGATACCCTCAAACAAGCATTTTACAGCACCAATAAAGCACCCCACTTTGGTTTGGCACTGCCAGAATATGTCCACTTTACCGCACCCTTACGACGTTACCCAGATTTGCTGATGCAGAGGGTATATCACTCGCTGCTTGAACACGGACGCGATCGCCGCAATACTCGTGTGAAAGAGCGTGTGAACTTGCGTTCTTCTACCAGCCACGGAGAAATTAACTGGAACGTCCTACCACCAGAATTGCAACAAGAGTTGCAAAGCGAACTGACAAGAGTAATTACCCAAATCAACGACAGAGAAAAGGAAGTCCAAGAAGCCGAAACTGACTTAGAAGGCTTGCAAAGAGCCTCTTTAATGAAACAGCGCATCGGTGAGGTTTTCAATGGTGTAATTACAGGTGTCCAATCCTACGGCTTCTTTGTCGAAATTGAAGTACCACCAAAAGATGGAACTGATGATCATAACGTACCTTTACGAGTAGAAGGATTAGTACACGTCAGTTCCCTCAAAGACGATTGGTACGAATATCGCGCCAGACAACAAGCGTTGTTTGGACGGAAAAATCGCGCTTCCTATCGATTAGGCGATCGCGTCGCCGTCCAAGTTAAAAGCGTCGATTACTACCGTCAACAAATTGATCTAGTCACAGTTGGCAGCGATGGTATTCCCTATCGCCAGGATATCAGTGCCAATGGTGAAGAACCAGATATGTACTTACCTGACGACATGGAACCGGACGATTTAGAATCCTATGAAGAGGATGAATAAAAAGCTGGTTAGTAGTTAGTGGATAGTAGTTAGTAGTAAAAAACCACTAACTACTAACTACTGTAGGCCGCGTGCATTTGTACCAAAATATTTAGTTTTGCATTTAAGATACTCATACAAATGCTATCTCCCTGAAGGGAGACGCTACGCGAACGACCCTACTAACTCTTCCCAAATAATAGAAACGTGTCAAACAATAACAAGCCACTCATTTTAGGAATTACAGGTGCATCTGGTTTAATCTACGCAGTTCGCGCTTTGAAATATTTGCTTACAGCCGACTATGAAATTGAATTAGTTGCTTCTAAGTCAACCTACATGGTTTGGCAATCTGAGCAAAATATTCGTATGCCAGTAGAACCTGTTCAACAAGAACAATTTTGGCGACAACAAGCAGGAGTTGAAACGAAGGGAAAGCTGCACTGTCATCCTTGGGGAGATGTGGGGGCTAATATCGCTAGTGGGTCCTTTCGTACTCTAGGAATGATTGTAATTCCCTGTAGTATGAGTACGGTAGCTAAGTTAGCAGCAGGGTTGAGTTCCGACTTGTTAGAACGTGCCGCAGACGTACAGCTAAAAGAAGGGCGAAAGCTAGTCCTAGTCCCCCGTGAAACTCCTTTTAGTCTGATTCATTTGCGGAACTTAACTACCCTTGCAGAAACCGGAGTAAGAATTGTACCTGCGATTCCTGCTTGGTATCACAATCCTCAAACTATTGAGGATTTAGTTGATTTTGTAGTTGCCCGTGCTTTGGATCAACTCGATATTGATTGTATTCCTATTCAACGTTGGCAAGGTTCTGAAGAAAGGCAGAAGGCAGGAGGCAGGAGGCAGAAGGAATATTGAAGAAAGGCAGCTATGCAGGAGGCAGGAGGAAGGAGGCAGGAGGCAGCTATGCAGGAGGCAGGAGGCAGGAGGCAGGAGGCAGGAGGCAGGAGGAAGGAGGCAGGAGGAAGGAGGCAGGAGGAAGGCGTTGCAGAGAAAGCGGGATGATTTTATTTTCTATTACAAATAAAAAATTCAATACTTGGTGTCTTGGTGACTTAGTGGTTCATTATTCATCCCTAATTTGTGCAACGCCAGAAGGAATATTAGATCTGTTGATTGCTAATAATATTAAGAGGCTAGGTTTACGAACTGGAGAATAGAAGCTAGACGGTCATGTGATAAATCACACAACGAGGGAATGAAAATTTAACTCCTCCTACACCCCTACACCCTTACACTCCTACACCCATTTTCAAGACAGGGGTGAGAGGGTAAGAGCTAGTATGAAACTAATTTCTCATTCTTCATCTAATATCTCAATGTCTAATTCCCAATTCTCAGTCTCCAGTGCCTATTGCCCCTATACCCAGTTCCTAGTCTTCAGTCGCTAATCTCTATGGCTCTTTTCCGATTAATTTTATTAGTAGCAATTATGGGAGGACTAGCGCTGTTATTAGTGCAAAATTGGTCTCCTATCCTCCCATTAGTCTTTTTCGGTATGCAAAGTAGACCATTGCCATTGGCAATATGGATTTTGTTCAGCACTGCTGCTGGTGCTGCAACCTCTTTGCTGATCTCTGGCTTATTTCAATTGTCGTCTTTGGCAGCACCACAAAGACCAGCCTCTTCTGCATCCAAGTCTCGTAGAACTTCAGTAAGTGGTAGCCCTCCCCCGCGAGAAAAATATGCTGACAGCTATACCAGTCCCCCACCATCAGCGGCTAAATCTTCATCTCAATCCAATCCAGACGATGATTGGGACATCGGCAACAGTGAAAATTGGGATTTTGAGGAGAAATCAGACGCAACAAAAGCTCAAGATACGGAAGTTAGAGACTCGAAAAGCTATGAACGTCGCCAAGAACCTACAGACAGCTTTCGTTCAGGTTCTTCATATTCCTATAGCTATCGCGAACCCAAAAATTCTGGAGTAGGAAAAACTGAATCAGTTTATGATGCTGACTATCGAGTAATTATTCCCCCATATCAACCACCGAGCGATGATCTAACTGATGAAGATAATCTAAGCGAGAACAAGAATCAAGCTGATGATGATGATTGGGGGTTTCTAGAGGATTTTGAGGATGATGATCAGCGTAAGCGTTAATAATTATAGAGACATCACCGACCAAATCTCTACTTGATCCCACAACGCTCACGAGACTCCTGCTTGACCCTACCTGTCATGGCAGCTTCTTGTAAAGCCATGAAAGCATTAAAATCTTCTAGATCATAGCGTGTACTCAGTAATTGTCGTAGCTGATTTTCAGCTTCTACAGTCAAGTACCCTGTTGATAAAGCCTTTTGCACAACATCTCTAATCCGAATCATGCTTGAATCCTCAAACGACCACACTTAATGTATTTGGCTTATTCAAGCCAGATATGCAGGATTTTGGTGTTTTTCCAGCATTAAGTTGGCCAGGCTTTTTTCAACCGAAGAAAAAAGTAAGTCATTTTTTACACCTTGTATTGAAAAATTGCTATTTGTGCTAATCGAGAAACTCACTAAATATTAAGAATAAGTAGAGCAGTTTATATGTAAGTACTGAGGTAAGCACATTGTGCTGGTAGAAACACAGTGCTGTATACAGCTCTATCACTAGTGAGTTTGAGCCACTTAGGTAGACGCACAAAGCTTCGATAAAGTTTCAATCAAGCTCAATCAAATCTTATTAAATTTACCTTAACATAAGCCATACTAATTGATTTATGTGAATTTTCTGCAAAGATTGTCATCACCCAAGTAGTAGCAGGGGGTTGCATGAAATAATTAAGAGGGCGATCGCACGCTGTCGCCAAAATTAATGCAGGGATATCAAACCTGACACAGTTCCTCAATTACCCGTGCAAACTCCTCAGTCATCAAGTCTGAACCATTTTCACGGTAAACTCGTAAAAGTTCCTGGTAAAACCACAAAGTTCCTTCTTTACCAGCTTTAAATTCATTCCAAATGCTGTCGCCATATTGTCGCCAGTCTGCTACTAATGACCTGGCATTGTGTAGTTTATCCGCTAAAGACACGCGTCGGATAGAAGGTGAAGCATGACGCAAGTTATGCAAATATCTTTTTTTGCGTTCTTGCCAAGGTGGTTTTGGGTAAATGTCGCATTCAGTACAGCCATCAATGATTGCTACTACTGCATCTCCAAATTTTTGGCGAATTTCCTCGCGGGTTTGACTTCCGCCTTGATCTTCGATCGCGTCATGTAACAAAGCTGCGATCGCTTCTTCTTCAGTCCCTCCTGCTTCTAGTACCAGTGCTGTAACGCTTAATAAGTGTGTGACATAAGGAACACCGCTAATTTTACGGGTTTGATGAGCATGGAGACGGGTTGCATAAACTAGTGCTTCTGCAAATTTATCTGTTAGTTTCAATGTATTCATCACAACAGGGAATTTTGATGGTAAAACAGGAATTCTTTTGCTACCTCAGCAGCGATACTTTGTCGTAAATCAAAGGGAAGCAAGACTTCGCATTTAGGACGCCAAGCTCGCAGGCGCATAATGACGTTATTATCTCTATATTTATGATCTTGGTATCGGATACTTACTTGATAATAGGCATCATTCGGTGAACGATTCGCCAAAATCTTCAACAGTGCTCGCTGTGGTTCCGCTTGTTGAACCTCGCGCCGAATTAAATGTTGTGCTTGTTGGTAAGTAATTTTCGCAAAAGTATCGTGACGTTCAGTACCTTTAACGTAGCGATCGTGAAATTCTCGCTCAAATCTGAGTAGCATCAGTTGAGCAGGTAAATAGAAATCAAAACCCCATGCTTTGCTCATTGCAACAGCAATGTCATCTGGAGTGGGTAAGGATGTCTGTTGATAACGCTGTAGCAAAATATGGGGAAGCTGGGGGTTTGTCCAGTCTAAGGGGATCATGTTTTGAATGCGATCAAGGCGAAAATTATACCAATCACCTTGTCGTAGGGGACTTTCACCGTAAGCACACAGATAAACTGCTCTCTGCATGTAGTAGATGCATACCGGATAAACGATGCAACCAACGGTATCTCTTACCTTAGCGCTGTTGTAGGTTAGCTTGATCGGTGGAACTGGAGTTTTTGTCCAAAGTTGTCTTAATTTGTATTGCCAGTCTTCAACTAAATCAATTGTACTACGGGGAATAACGTAATCAAGTTTCAGGAAAAAGCGTTGTACACCGTTGATTTTTTGGGAATGGTTTTCAGCGATCGCACTCAAATCTTCCTCGAGAAAATTTAATTCGTAAGCACCAAGTTTCGCTATATTGACTTCATTATTTATAGTTGTAGGGCGTAATGGTAATTCAGTTACGCGATCATACTTTTGGTTTTTGTATACCAACCATCCCAACTCAGCTAAAGTTTCCAAATCAGCTTGTAGGGAACGACGAGTTACGCCGAACAAACGTGCTTTGAGCAATTCATCCAGTTGAGATTTATTTATACCTGCGTGGAAAACAACTGATTTTTTCCATTCGATTTCCGAAATTCCTATTTTTGGATCAAATAGCCATTGTGCGGTAGTTTTAGCACAGGGACAGTTTTCATCGTGTAGTTTGGGAACAGTTTCACCTTTGGGGTGCGTGGAAGTAAAAAACACATCCCGCCATTGAGCATAGGTGAAAGCGTCATTTAAAGCCAAGCGGTTTTCACCATAAAGCGAAGACAACCACACCCATAAACGAACTGCTCGCTGTAGATTTTGTTTGAGAGAACCACGTGCTAACCACTGCAACAGTTCGACGTTGGGAATATCTTGGAAAACTGGCTCAAGCACAATTTTAACCTTTGCTGTGTATTACGTGTTGATTTCTCTCCTACCTTTGGTTAACTCTACAAGGGAAGAGGAGACTCAGTGGTTCTGAACTTGGCGTTGCATAAAAAGGGGATGGAGAATGAACCACCAAGACGCCATAGACGCGCAGCGGCTTCCGGAACGGTAGAACACCAAGAATTGAGTTTTTCAATTAAAAGAGAAAATAAAATCATCCCGCTTTCTCTGCAACGCCATTGAACTCAACTGCAATCCATCATTACCTCTAGGTTAATCCTAATTGGAAGCAGCCTCTTCCAGCAGGATTTATGATGTATCCATGCAATCAGGCAAAATAATGACTACTTAGCAAAGATTCCCAATCCAAAATCTAAAATCCAAAGTTGGTATGACCCCAAGTTAGGAAAATATGTGATACAAATCACATATAATTATGCGTATAAGGGACACTTAATTGATTGATATTTGACAACTAATAGATTAAGTATAAATACTGTAAATTTATATGACTTCGTATCAGATAAACCTTGAAGGTGACGTTTTAAAAGTCAGGTTTGGTCAACCTGCAAATGGCGACCAAGTAGTGCGGGATGCGGCGGCACGTTTAGATGAGATGATAACACTGGGGGAACTTGCTGGGGGCAAACTACTTAAAATTGATGGGCCTGCATCTGTAGCTGTTAGTTACTTGATCGCACATAAGATATCTCATTTATATAGTGCGATCGCAGTTTTTGACCCCAAAATAGGTAGAAAAGGCTACAAATCCTTTATTGTAGCAGTCTCTCATACTCCGGCATACAAGATAGGCGAACTGATCGAAACAGACGAACCGCAAAAGGATAAAATTAACCCAAAAGTTGTAATTTGCGGCCCTTCCCAATCGGGAAAATCTTGTTTGCGCGAAGGTTTAAAGCAAGCAATTTCTAACATTGCAGGCGCACCCTATCCTTATGTGATTACCGCTTGTCCAGATGGTGAGGGTGCATGGTATTCCGAGGCTGCACAGCGCGACCTAAAATTAGCACAACAGTTAAAAGCAGCATACAAGGCGAAATTTACCCCAGAGTTTGCAACCAAAGCTGCAAATTGGGTGCGGAATGCAAACACACCCCTAAACATCATTGAAGTTGGCGGAAGAATAACTAATGAAAATCGGATCATTATGCGAGAAGCAACACACGCAGTAATTTTATCTGGGAAAAACGATAAAATTCCCGAATGGCAAGAGTTTTGTGAATCGCTGGGGTTGCGGATAGTTGCAATCATACACAGCGATCTTGAGGATAAAGAGGATGTGATTGAATCTGAGTCGCCTGTATTGACTGGTAAGGTTCACTGTCTTGAGCGAGGAAAGGATGTTTCCGGAAGGGAGATGGTGCAGATGTTGGCAAAAGTTTTAGTAAGGTTGGGTAGTAAATAATGAAACAATTACGTGTTGCTGAACGAGCTGCTTTGCAAGTCATCCAAGAAGCCGTTAGGGTGCTAGCGGATTGGACAAACTCGAAATTAAAAGAGAATTTACCAAAGTTAATAGCAGCAAATGGTAATCAGGATGTAATCAAAAAAGCCGTTGCAGAAGCACAGAGATTACTTTCTTGGAATAGCGAGGAAAACCCAAAAGCCTTGCGTCTGTTATTTGACTTAGTAAACTTGGAAAAAGACGAAGAGAAAAAGAGTCAAAATCAGCATCAACAACATTATTGGAAGCCAGATTTTATTGGCGATTGTAATCCTAAAATACCTTACCCCGTAGAAAAAGAACCTTCATTAGAAGACTTCAGTAAACTGAAACATGAAATTAAACAAGAATTAGATAAACTCGATGACGATAGAGATTTAAATAACCTATCTTTGCTGACTTTGATTCTAGAAAAATATGGTTCTTTTATCAGTTTTGGTGATGCGGATGTTGCATTAATAGATATAGCTAAAAGCACTGCTGCGGTTGCTGCTGCATTAGCAAATAATCCTGAAAGCAATAACCTAACTTTAATTGCAGGTGATTTATCAGGTATTCAAAAATTTATTTACACTATATCTTCTGATGGTGCGCTGAAATCTTTGCGTGCGCGCAGTTTTTACTTGGAATTAGTTACGGAAGAAGTAGTACAGCAACTTTTGGAAGCGTTAGAATTACCACGTACAAATGTTATTTATGCAGGTGGTGGTAATTTATATATATTAGCTCCTGCAATAGAATCAGTTAAAATCAATGTTGCAGAAGTTCGTCAACAGTTTAATGAATGGCTTTTGGGTGAGCTTCAAGGCAAAGTTTTTCTCGCACTTGATTGTTTAGACTTCCCTATCACAGATATTACCACTGCAAGATTTGCCGAATATTGGTCAGAACTGACAAGTAAAAAACTAGCTGCACAAAAGTCTCGTAAGTTTGCTGAAAATGTTAGCAAATTTATTCAAGAAAGTGAAAGTCACGAACCTTGTAAAGTTTGTCATCGTGATGATGTGGAACCAGGAAAATTAAAGCAGCTTAATAAGAACGAGCCAGATTCGGTGCTTGCTTGTGAAACTTGTTGCAGAATGTTTGAGTTAGGAGGACAGTTATTAAGAGTTGAAGTGATAGTGCGATCGCAAAGTGAAAACTTTGAGGATAAGTTTGACACGCTTACCTTTGAACTTCCTGCTACTGATAAACGTGATGCTAAAAATGTTTACTATCATTTGTTTCGCAGATGGAAACAAATAGTTCCAGATAATGACACAGCTTTGTTGATAAATGACTGGAACATAGAGCATTATAAATTCTCCCAGTTTCAGAAATCTTTTCCTTTACTGCTGGGAAACTATGCTCAAGAAAGTAGTGAAGAAAAAGGTTTGATTATCCGTGCTAACGAAATGGCGGAAAAAGCCAAAGGTATAAATAGAATTGGATACCTGCGAATGGATGTAGACAACTTGGGGAGAATCTTTGCTGAGGGTTTAGGAGAAAATAAAACTTTGCCAAGAATTGCTGGACTTTCGCGCCAGATGAGTTATTTTTTTAAAGTTTATCTCAACAGTTTAGCTGAATTTAGGCAAGAAAATTTCCTTAATCAAAATAAATTAATTGCAGATATTTTACAGAAAAAAGCAGAATTTTTAACTCCAAATAGGCGAGATAATTTACTATTTATCTATGCTGGTGGTGATGATTTATTTGTTAGTGGTGCATGGAATGAAGTGGTTGAATTTGCCTTTGATATCTACCAATGCTTTCGTGCTTATACAGGAAATAATCCAGACATTACGTTATCAGGTGGTATTAGTATTCATGATATTAAATTTCCCCTTTACAAAGCAGCTGAGGAATCAGGAGAAGCGGAAGAAAAAGCTAAAGGTAATGGTAAAGATAGTTTAGGTCTATTTAGCCAAGTATTTAAGTGTAATGAATGGCTAGGAATAGAAGATATCAGCATGATTGATTCGGAAATTCAAAAATATTTACATTCAGAAACTAGACCAAAGCTACTAGGTATATTACCATTTGTTGAGAAATTAGAACAACAAGAAATTGGTGTTAATTATTCCCGTAATTTTGTGCGTAACTTACTCATCACCGCAGAAATACAAGAAAAAGCATTAGAAAAGTTTGAAGACAACAAAAAATCAGAGGAGGCTTTAGGAACTCGCTATTATTTGCATCTACCCAAGATTGCTTATACTTTAGCGAGATTACCCAAAAATGTACTAGATGACAGTGATTTTCGGACTTCCTTAAAAAGTCCATATAATGCGCCTTATTTTCGGGCGATCGCTACTTGGATTGAACTTTTAAATCGCTAGTAATTTATATGCCAGAACCGATTAAACCAAAATTATCAATTCCACCTCTAAATTCTAGGCAATCAATTCCTCAAACTCATGTGAATAAAACACAAAATATCGTTGAGGAAATTGTTAAAACTATTAACGACCTACCTGATGGATTAAAAACATATCCCATTCGAGACTTGGTTAAACATGCTGAAGAATTTGGCCCTTATCTCAAGCAACAAAGATTAGAAACAAACCAAGTTCGCAAATTTTTAGATGCTGTAAATCGCTTAAAAGCTGACTTAGCAGAAACAGGTGAATTTGCCAAAGTTGAGACAGAAATAGTTCTGCTTAAACCAAAATTAGCATACGCCGCAGCTAGACAAAGAGCAGCAAAACCATTAGGTGAAGTTATGTCAGCTGCTATTGACAAAGTTCACAGCAAAGAAGATTTTGAACGGCTAGTTCAATTACTTGAATCAATTATTGCTTATCACAAAGCTGAAGGTGGAAAGTAAATATGCCAGTATCATACGCACAAAAACCCTTACTTGGTAAATTAACCCTCACTAGTCAACTTTCTGCTGAAACAGGATTGCATATTGGTGGTGGTGGCGAAAATTTGGATATCGGTGGACTGGATAAACCGGTAATTCGTGATCCTCTCACAAAATATCCTTATTTACCTGGTTCTTCAATTAAAGGCAAACTACGTTCTACCTTAGAAAGATTATTAAATAAACCCCTAAATCGTACAGGAGGAAGCGGTACTTGGCGCTACGAAAGTGACGATTTAAAAGATGGTTTTACTGAAGTAGAAGCAGGTAGATTTATTGCCTACGAAGGTGCTAACACCTGTCAAATTAGTCGTCTATTTGGTTCTACCGGGGGTTCCAAATTTTGGATGCCAATTGAAACTGCTAGAGAAGAAGGATTATATGAAGAAAATAAAAATAATCCTACTTCTACAATACAAAATCAAAATTGTATTAGAATCAATCGCGGACGTAACGCGCCAGCTCGATTGATTATTCGAGATTGCCATTTAGTACCAGAATCAGCAGAAAAACTCAAGCAAGTCGACACTGGTTTATACATGACTGAGTGGAAATTTGAAAACGGTATTGACCGAGTAACAGCAGCAGCAAATCCCAGACAGTTAGAACGTGTACCCGCTGGATCAAAATTCCAGTTTGAATTAGTTTACACCGTTGAAAACAAAAACCAAGTCATTGAAGACTTGCAAAATATTGCGATCGCACTCGCCATTTTAGAAGATGATGCACTTGGCGGACATGGTTCTAGAGGTTACGGTAAAGTCAGATTTCAGAACTTTCAGTTTTCCTATCGTAGCTTGGCACAGTACCGCCAAATTACCAGTACTCCTCCTGGTACATCAGGTTTACAACCATTAGAAACCATTCCTAACACCCAAGTACTCTTAGATAACTTTGGAAATTTACGCGAGTACATCGAACAACGATTACTGCCAGGAGATTGATATGAGTGTCTGGAAACTTGTTAAACTCAACTTTGACCGTAGCCCCGCGCATTTTGGGGAAGTGGGAATTGGCATGGAAAAAACGAGCGATCGCGTCCGTTCCGATGCTTTATTTAGTGCATGGGTTAGTGTCTATGCGCGGTTATTCGGTAAAAATGCAGTTGAGGAATTATTGCAGATATTTCCTTCAAAAGAGCAACCTGAATTAACTCCCCCTTTCCGTATCAGTTCCACCTTTATTTACCGAGAAGTTGGACAAGAAACAATTTACTATCTTCCCCGTCCCCTGAAGTTTCCCATCAACTATCCTGATGACGATCTAGCTTTTTTCAAAACCTACAAAAAGCTTAATTATTTGCCTTTAGAAATATGGCAAAGATGGTATCAAACAGAAGGGTTTCAAGAGAGCGATCGCCAAGAATTAATTGCTCAAACTACTGGTAAATCAGAGGGAAAACTCAAAGCAGCAGGAACCTTTGACTACAAAAAAGCCTTTAAAATTAACAAAGTTCCGAAAGTTGCTGTAGACCGCGTTACCAGAGCAACAAACTTTTACCATACTGGTTTTGTTCAATTTGAGTGGGAGAAAAATCCGGCTGGTTTATACTTTCTCATACAATTATCTCCAGAAGGAGAGAAATTAGTAGACAAGCTAAAAGCTGCTTTGTATCTATTAGGAGAAGAAGGACTGGGAGGAGAACGTTCGAGTGGTGCAGGAAGATTTCAAGTTAAGTGGTTAGAATTACCAGAAACGTGGCAAAAAGTGGTAGATTTTTCCGCTGGAAATCATCACGCGCTGATGAGTTTGTTTTGGGATACACCCATAACAACTGACTTTTTAAATCAAGCTAGCTATGACATTCAAGAACGGGGTGGTTGGATAGCAGAAAATCAACTCCGACGTAAAATGGTGCGAATGTTTAGCGAAGGTTCAGTTTTTCTAGTACCACCACAAGGAAAGCTAGTAGATGTTACACCCAACGGTTTTAATAAACATCGCATTTACCGTAGTGGTATTAGCTTGAGTCTGCCAATTAAAGCACAGGATAAATAATATTATGGTGGTTTCTCCCGATTTTACTCTCAAGAAACCTGATTTTTATCAATCAAAAAAGATTCTCTTGACAAGTCCAATTTTACATATTGGCTCATCAGTATCAAGATTAAATCCTTTTGAATATGTACAGACAGATAGAAAAGTATATCTCCCCAGCCAAGAAGCCTTAGCAAAGGGTTTATTAGCGCAAGGAGGACGATTTTTCAATGACTATATTCAAGCAATTGAAGAACGCCAAGACATCACAGGACTTTTAAAACAAGCCTTTGGTTCCGAGTGGTGGAAAGCTAAAGATGCAGAAGGTTGTCCAATTTTTTCCAAAGAAGCCGTCAGCCAAAAGTTGACATCTGAGAGAATTACAGATTTGCGTCCCATGATTCGGAATGGGATGGGACAATTATTTATTCCTGGTTCTTCAATTAAAGGAGCAATTAGAACTGCCATCACATATTATCTATTGAAACACGCAGACCTTTTTCAATTACCTTCATCAAAGCGGGTGAGCGAAATTGAGAAAAAATTGAGAGAAAAATTAGGAAAAATTAACCAAAATCAGCAGAAATTTCTCGATGATGAGCTATTCATGGATAGTTTATTCTCAGAATTCCACCTCACATATCAAGAGAGAAACTTTCCTGGTAAAGGGCCAAATACAGACTTTTTCAGAGCTATCAAAATTACAGATTCAGCACCACTCTTAGAAAGCACAATCAAAACTAAGAAAGGTCAAGAAATACCTGTTAACATACCTGTTGTCGCCGAGGTAGTAGTTTCTAGCAGATTTCCAGATTACTTAGCTAAATATAAAGCATCTATCTATACTGAAATGGTGCGAAATATCCAAACAGAATTCACCATTACATTAGATACAGAAATGCTTTCATGGTTCACACATAAACAGGGGATGAAGTTACCCTTTAGTAACCTAGATGAACTCTTACAAATATGTCAAGAATTTACTCAAGAACAATGGGACTATGAGCATGATTACTGGCAAGAAATTAAGAACAATCCTCAAGCATCAGGGAAAAATTTAGATTTTAATTATATCCGCGAATTTTACGAACCAGAAAAATGTCCCTATAGTTTGAGACTGGGTTGGGGTAGTGGAATGAATGGGACTACTATTGGCTTGTGTCTTGATGATGAACTGCGGGAAGATATTCGCGATACTTGTGGTTTAAAAGCGCCTGGTTTTGAAGCACCAAAGTCTAGGCGAACTGTGATGAATACCAAAGGTGAAATTAAGTTTGTACCGGGATGGGTTAAATTCAAAAATCTACAAGACTAATGCTAATTCGTTCTACCTGGATATTAAGTGTATCAGAACCGACAATTTTACCCCGTTCCTATAGCTTGGAACTGGTAAAACAACTGCATCAACAACTAGGTTTAGAAATGGGAAACGAAGCGATTCCTTCCATTTCATACTCAGGAATCATCGGTTCATGCTCAACTTCTAGAGATTTTTTCACCTTCCATCCAGAGGAATTTTACAAATTATCTCTGTGTGGATTGCAGGAAGTTTCAACAAAAACAATTTCTCATCTTAATCTCTCAGACTCTTTAGAATTCCTTGGAGCTAAATTTAACGTTATCAACCGTGAAGATGAAATTACTAGTTATGAAGAATTGTATACTACTTTAGTAGCAAATGAACCAGAAGCAATCAGACGGTTTGAGTTGCAGTTTATCACTCCCACAGCTTTTTCTCAGGGTGGAACAAATCTACCTCTACCTGTACCAAATTTAATGTTCCACAGTTGGCTAGAACGCTGGAATAATTTTGCGCCTGTTTATTTGGGAGGTGATGAATTAATTGCTTACCTCAGCAATGCGATTTTGCTGAAAAATCACAAAATTCAAACCAGAAGTTGGCAATTACATAGAGGTTATGTGAATGGATTTGTGGGTGATGTAACGCTACACATTTTTAATCGTGCTGACTCTTTATTGGCAAATGTGGCTAATTTATTAGTTCAATATGCGCGTTTTGCTGGTACGGGGATGAAGACAAGGTTGGGGATGGGACAGACATTAATTAATATATCAAGTAGATAATTATGAAAAAGATTATTACATTTTTGGGTATTCAGGCTAAGAAAACAACATATTGTTTTCAAGGTCAAAATTATGACGGAGAAGTATTTGCAGAAGCTTTACATAAGTTTTGCAATTATGACTCGATGTTAGTTTGTGTGACAAGTGAAGCCAAAGAAAAAACTTTTCCTATTTTAGAGAAATTAGAAGAAAAACGCATACAAGCAGTTGAAATCCCCACTGGGCAAAGCACCGAAGAAATGTGGGAAACTTTTAAAATTATTAATCAAAAAGTAAATGAAAATGACAGCGTTATATTTGATATAACTCATGGTTTGCGTTCTTTACCATTTTTAGTATTTTTATTTGCAGCATACCTTAAAGCAGCTAAAAACGTTACAATTGAGGCTATTTACTACGGAGCCTGGGAATTAGGATTTTCCAATAATGGAATAGCACCAGTTATTGATTTATCTGAATTTATTGGAATGCTCGACTGGTTAACTGCAACTGAGCGTTTTGTGGAAATAGGAGATGGACAGCCACTAGCTGATTTATTAAAAAAAGGAATGCCATCCAAAATCGAACTACGTGATAGTATTTCAGCACGAGAACTTAAAAGGGATCTTGAAGCAGCGTCTAAGGCAATTGAATCTATTTCTCTAGCATTACGCCTAACTCGACCAATAGAAACTATGGAGGAAGCAACTAAGCTAGAACAAGCTTTAAAAAAAGCTGCACCTAGTATTGCTAAACAAGCACAACCATTTAGTATTTTAGGTGAACAAGTAGTCAAAGAATACGGCCAATTCGCCCTTGAAAACCCAAGAGAAAATTCGCAATTAGCTAATAATTTATGGCTGCAACTAAAAATGATTCAGTGGTACCGTGAAAGACAGCAAATCGTACAAGCAGTAACTTTAACACGTGAATGGATTGTTTCTGTTTTAGCTCTCAAGTTTGGAGAACCAATGTTCTCTAATAAAAATGGACGTTCTGAAGTAGAAAGAGCTTTAAATAATGGAGTAATAATACAGTCAAAAAAAACTGTTGATACTATTAGTAGTTGCGATGAAAAGCTTAAAAACTTAGCAAACAAAGACGAACTAATAGACCTTTGGCAGCAAGTTAGAGAGTTAAGAAATGATATTGCCCATGTTGGCATGAATCCCGATCCTAAATTAGCCAAAACACTTAAAGATCGTTTTGAAAAGATATATCCATCTCTTTCAGAATTAGTAGCATCACTACTACCTCCACAAGAAAATTATTAAACTTCATCATATTAAGTCACATTCATGTCCAAAATTCTCCTTGTTACCGTCGGTGGTTCCTTTCAACCCATCATCACCGCTATCCGCAGCTTACAACCCGATCGCGTTATCTTTATTGCTTCCGATGGTGAGAAAGGAAGTAAATCACAAGTTATTGGCGAAGGAACTCCTTGTGAAGTGCGTCGGGGTGCAGAGGTGATCGAAAGATTACCCAACATTCCCACACAGGTAAATTTAGGAGAAAACTTTCAACCAGAACGGGATTTGATTTTAGTGCAAAATCCCGATAATTTAGCCGAATGCTATTCCAAAATTTGCAATTGTATCCGCAAATTACAACAAGAAAGCGGACACCAAATCATGGCTGACTACACTGGTGGAACCAAAACCTTGTCCGCGGCATTGGTAATGGCTGCTGTTGACTGCGGAATTTCTCTGTATATTACTATTGCAGCTAGGGATAATCTCGTGAAAGTGGAACGGGGAGAGTTAACCCAAAAGGTAGACACCAGCTTTAAATAATATTTTGTAGTATTGATTCAGGAGGCAGAGGGCTGAGGTCAGTCCCGATGAAAAAAAATTCACCCGCTACCCCTCTCCTTAGCAAGGAGAGGGTGTCCAACAGGACGGGGTGAGGTTGCTTTCAAGTCAGAAGCCACGAAACCGCGATCGCCACACATCCCAATTAGCTCCCGGGTGAGCTTCGTAATCTTTTCTTTAGACACCAGCTAGAACTTTAATTAAGAATAGACCCCAAAAAAAGGAAAGATGATTACACCCATGCGTGTTTTTGTGTTAATCTTCAATGCTGGCACAGACAACGAAGGAATCCACACAGTTCGAGAAGGCGATCGCAATAAAATTTTGATGTTTGAGTCAGAAGACGACGCCACCCGCTTTGCTTTGATGCTAGAAGCCCAAGATTTCCCTACACCCGCAGTCGAGCCAATTGATGCTGAAGAGATCAAAGAGTTTTGTCAAAGTGCTGGCTATGATTGGGAAATCGTCACAGAAAATAGTGGTTTGGTGGTTCCCCCAGAAATCAATGTAGAAGAAACCGACTGGAAACCAGACACTGATACCCAAGAATCACCACCAGAAGCAGAATTGTCTGATTCGGAACTAGATAGTATTCGTCGCCGATTAGAAGGATTACTATAAATAGTCATTAGTCAATGGTCAATTGTCAATTGTCAATGGTCAATTGTCAATGGTTAAAAAACTCTTGACTCTGGACAACTGACACTTGACTCTGGACAATTGACACTTGACTCCACATAGTGGTTCAAGGACAACAAACAAATGACTGATTTACACGAACGCGGACATCTGCTCACAGAACAAGTTAACCCTAATAGCCAGAACCTAGACCAACTCAGTTGTTTAGAGTTAGTAGAAATCTTTAATCGCGAGGACGAAAAAGCAGTGGCTGCGGTTGCTGCTGCAAAGATCCAGTTGGCTCAAGCAATTGAACGTACCGCCGAGTGTTTGCAAAAGGGAGGACGGCTGTTTTACGTTGGTGCAGGGACAAGCGGGAGGTTGGGAGTATTAGATGCTGCTGAGTGTCCACCAACTTTTTGTACCCCTCCAGAACTTGTACAAGGAATTATTGCTGGTGGTGCTGGGGCGCTACTACGCAGTTCTGAAGATTTAGAAGACCGCTTTCAAGATGGAGAGGCGGCGATACAACAGCGACAAGTGACGCAACTAGATGTAGTAGTTGGTATTACTGCTGGTGGGACAACACCTTATGTTCATGGTGCGATCAATGCTGCTCGTCAACGGGGAGCAACTACAATTTTTATCGCCTGTGTACCTGCTGAGCAAGTGAGTGTAGAAGCAGATATTGATATTCGCCTATTAACAGGCCCAGAGGTGCTTGCTGGTTCTACTCGCCTCAAAGCTGGAACCGCAACTAAGCTAGCTTTGAATATTTTGTCTACGGGTGTGATGGTGCGCTTAGGCAAAGTCTACGGAAATCGCATGGTAGATGTAGCGGTAACTAATAACAAATTACGCGATCGCGCTTTAAGAATCTTGCAAGACCTGACGGGTTTGAGTCGTGAAGCATCAGATTTTTTATTAGAACGCAGTGGTAAATGGGTAAAGTTGGCACTCCTAATGCACTGGACTGGCTTGGACAAAGAACAAGGTCTACAACTTCTTTCTCAAAACCAAGGTAATCTCAGAGCAGCGATCGCTAGCGGTAAAAATTACAACAAGTCCTAAAAGTCGGAGTATAGACTTTTAGCTTTTCTATTAAGTAGGGTTTTGGTATCAATTATTTTATTTAGTATAAAAATAAATTTTGAGATGCCGTGTTAGTTTGGTCGGCTTTGTAGTGAGTGCAGGTATACTCCAGGAAATTGAATTGCTTACTACGAAGCTATTTCTCTACAATATTCTCAGCGACAAACTACCTATCTCTACAAATTAACATAATAATAAAATCAGAATTAATACGGATACAAACTTAATTTCCAAAGTATACTATTATATATAATTCCTAGAACAGTTTGATTTTGAACTTAGGAAATCTGTATACCAACACATAAAATACAGCTGTTTTCAAACTAATCAACCATCCTCATCTTTCTCTAAACTTTCCTTTGTGTAGGAGAAAGAATCGCTACTCTCTTACCTAAAAGAGAGAAGCTTGGAATTGTTACTGGTTATTTAATCAATTGAAAACTGCTACAAATAGCAAAATCAATACAGCAATAATCATTTGCTGATTCATTTGATTTGGACTCTAAAAATGTAGTGAATTAATACTGTGTAGATAAAAAATCTCTAAAATCAAATTAATTTGCCAATGACATTAATCAAGGAAAAAAATATGAACCATCCGCCCATGATGGTAGCAGATAAATTAATTAATGAATTGAAACTTTGTAATCAATTACAATACAGTGGTAGATTAAATATTAAAAGTGCCAATGGTCAAAAATGGATTTTATATTATTATTTTGGTAGAATAATTTGGGCAACCGGAGGCACTCATCCTTTTCGGCGTTGGCGTCGACAAATTGCTCAACACTGCCCTAGTATTGATGTTGATAAGATATCTTTGCACTCTCAAGAAGTATCTATCGATTACTGGGATTATTGTCTGCTAGATTCTCTATACAAGCAACAAAAAATTAAGCGCGAACAAATAATTGCTGTTATAGAAAGCACAATCGCAGAATTATTATTTGATATCGCTCAACAAGCAAATTTTTACTCCATAAGTTGCGATCGCAACCAAGAGATCATATTAGAAACACCAATCAGTATCGCAGGTGCAGATATATCTTTCAAACTGATGCAAGAGTCTTGGAAACATTGGTTAGAAGCTGGTTTGAAGAATATATCACCTAATTTAGCCCCAACAGTACGAAAACCAGATCAACTCCATAAACAGGTAAGTTCAGCAGTATACAAGAATTTTGTGACTTTAATCAATGGCAAATATACTCTATGGGATTTAAGCGCAAAAATGAAGCAAAGCGTACTTACAGTTACCCATTCTTTGCTTCCTTATATATCCAAAGGAACAGTTGAATTAGTAGAAGTTTTTGATTTACCTTTACGAGTTGTTGAAGTTAATAATAACTCTTTAATAAAAAAACTCACAACTGACAATAGTCCACTTATTGCTTATGTCAATAACAACCCTGCGGTTAGTCAAACACTAGAGAATATTCTCATTTCTAATGGATTTAGATTTATTAATATTCAAGATACCATTCATGCGCTATCAATCCTAATTGAGCATAGACCAAACCTGATTTTTTTGAATTTGGTGTCGCCAGTTACCAGTGGTTACGAAATCTGCGCTCAAATCAGGCGTGTTTCCCTATTTGCTAATACACCTATAGTTATTTTGACAGACAGTGATAGTCTTTTAGACCGAGTTCGAGCTAAAATGGTAGGCTCTACAGATTTGCTCGGCAAACCTGTATCCTCTGAAAAGGTGATGGCTATAGTACGTAAATACACACAAACCACTTCAGAATTAGTCAATATTAAATAGTCATTTGTCATTTGTCATTTGTTGCTTGTTTACTAATGACCAATGACCAATGACCATTGATTAATCTTCGAGTGATTGTGCTGGTACTTCAACGGCTGTCACGTCAATTGTCCCATCGGGTGTAATGCGCTGAAAATGGCTCTGTTGCACTGACAACAGTTCTCCACAATTAGGACACTGCAACTGAGTCTGATTTAAACCCGTAAATTCGTATCTACAAACGGGACAGCGATCAGTAACTAGGTTACGTTGTAACCACCAACGGAACCCAAAAAACGCCAGAATAGGCGTGAGCAAAAGTAGCCCAACGATTATCAGCAACGAATTTACCAACCAGCTCAAGCCTAATGATCCTAGTAACCACGCAATTACTACGAGGGTAAGCCAAGGGCGGAGTTGATACAGACTTAACTGAAAGTTTTTAAAGCTCATTTGTTAAAGTATCGTCCTGCTCTTCCTCTAGGATAACGAGTTTATTCTCAGATTCATTGACTTAATCTAAATTAACTTCTGCTGCATAGGGTCATTGGCACGGGCAATATTTTTACTATTGACAATTGACAATTGACCAATGACCATTGATTACTAAAACTGAGATAAACGTTGCTGGTAATAGTCAACAATTTTTTCTGTGACTTCGGTTACTGACAAACCATCTGTGCTAATTTCAACCGCATCTGGTGCTTTCTTCAAAGGAGAAACTTTGCGGGTGCTATCTTTCCAGTCACGTTCGGCAATATCTTTTTCTAGCTGTTCCAAAGATATTTCGCTTTGACCTTGTTTCTGAAAGTCACGTAGGCGGCGACGGGCACGTTCTTGCACAGAAGCGGTTAAAAAGATTTTCACTTCTGCATCGGGGAAAACGTGGGAACCGATATCCCGTCCTTCTGCAACTAAACCACCTTTTTTGCCCCACCTTTGTTGTTGTTTGACTAATGCTTGACGTACAGCACTTTGTGCAGCTATAGCCGAAACATTGGATGTCACGGCAATTGAGCGAATTGCTTGGGTAACATCATGATGGTTAATCCACACTTGTACTGGAGATTGTAAGTCTTGCCCCGGAGCCAGTTCAATTACACACCTGCTGGCTAATTCTGCGATCGCACATTCATCATCTAGGGCGATTTCTTCATGCAGTACCAGCCAAGTGACCGCACGGTACATGGCTCCTGTATCTAGATATACCAGACCTAGTTTTGCTGCTACCTGTCGGGCAACGGTAGATTTGCCAGCCCCGGCTGGCCCGTCAATAGCAATAATTGGCTGGCGATCGCGCAAAATGGTGTTATCAATCAAACGTGTAGAACCAAGACGAGCAGCGATCGCGAGCATTCCTTCCTCCTGAACTGTTTCTATTGGCATTAAAGTATTTGGTTCAACCAATTCAATATATTCCACAGATACAGAACTGACCATTGCTATTTCTTGCTGAACTGCTGCAATGAGCTTGTTAGCATTGCGTTCTCCAGCGCGAAAAGCTGCTTGGGCTTTTTGCAAGCCACTATACAACACAGCTGCTTGCTGTTTTTCTGTGGTAGTCAAATATTGGTTACGAGAACTGATGGCTAAGCCAGTTGTTTCCCGCACCGTTGCACAAGCAACAATTTCGATCAAAAAATTCAAATCAACTACTAGCTGTTTGATAATAGCTAGTTGCTGACCATCCTTTTGACCAAAATAAGCTCGGTCAGGCTGTACCAAATTAAAAAGTTTGGTCACGATCGTAGCCACACCCTGAAAGTGACCAGGCCGATAGCGACCACACAAGCCAGATATCATACCAGATGGTGGGTTGACTTGTGTAACCTTTGATTCTTGTATATTTTTCAGGTCAACTCCCATTTCTTCCGGAGTCGGCGCAAAAACTACATCTACTCCTACTTGTTTGCACAGTTGCAGGTCTTGGTCTAAGGTGCGGGGATAGCGGTGAAAATCCTCATTGGGGCCAAATTGCAAAGGATTGACGAAAATACTCACAATAACCGTAGCATTTTCTTGCCGCGCCCGTTGAATTAAACTTAAATGACCTTTGTGTAAGGCTCCCATAGTAGGAACTAGACCAACAGCCGTCAAGGGTCTGCCAGTCACCTCAAATTCTGATGGCCGTTCTTGCTCTATAAGCTGATTTTCCGAACGGCGTTGATTTAAATAGCAGCGTAATGCCACAGTAGTTGTCAACAGGCGCACAAAAATACCCCTAGTCTTGAATCTAGCTCTCCCCCGTTAGTTTATATCCGAAAGTGAGGCAAGAGGCTAGTCTAGGGGAACAAGAAGATTTGTTAGTGGTTAGTGGTTAGTGGTTAGTGGTTAGTGGTTATTGGTTAGTGGTTATTGGTTAGTGGTTAGTGGTTATTGGTTAGTGGTTAGTGGTTAGTGGTACTTAAATGCCAACTACCAACTACCAACTACCAACTACCAACTACTAACTAGCAACTACTAACTACTAACTACCTTCCTAGAACTTCAATTCGCACAGGTGCGATACCGCTACTCATCATACCTAAGACGCGCGCTGCACCTAAAGAGAGGTCAATAACCCGACCACGAATGTATGGGCCTCTGTCATTGATTCGCACAATTACAGACCGACCATTGCGGGTATTGGTTACACGCACCCTTGTACCGAAAGGCAAGCTGCGGTGAGCTGCTGTCATTCCATTGGGATTGAACCTCTCACCAGTGGCGGTTTTATTGCCAGAAAAATCATAGCCGTAGTAGGAAGCTATGCCTTTGAAAGTGTCTTGCACTTTGACGGCAAGCTTATGTGGTAGCTTAGCTGGTAGTGATACTGGTGAAGGTGCAGGTAAGTTAGCGATCTGATTTATAGGCGATGCGTTGCCTATGAGTCGGCGCAAGCGGTTGGTTGCTTGCAATGCATCCTGAGCTGGATCGTTGGTTGTATCCGCTAGTTTTGTGTTTTGATCAATCTCTACCAGTTCTTGATTGTTAACCTTGATGACGAAGCGATCGCCAGCTTTTTGTTGACCAGTTAGTCCTTTATTCTGGTCTTGCTTGGATGTTGTAGATGCGTTTGGTGCTTTCCAGCTGACGATGATTTTACTGGCGTCTACTTTATCTAGGACTAGCTGGTTAATTTTTGCTGCTACTACACTTGCCCTTTGAATTGGGTCTTGTGTTGCCGAGCTAGTCTGAGTTGCCAAACTTATGCCTGTCCCATTGGTTGCTGCTATTTGAGTGGGACTGCTGCTATCAAGAGCTTTCGATACCCCGTTGACGTTACCAATTTCACCAACTTTTGTTTCTTGATTGGCAACTGACTTCTGTCCTAAAAAGCTGAGAACGGGAATATCACGGATATAGAGCGTTGCCACTGGGCGACCTGCTACTTGGTGTGTGTGAATCTTGGCGATCGCAGCACCTGAAGCAAGATTCGCTTTTGGGGATTGGTATTCTCCTACTTTTTCCACATCACCTGAAGGCAGAAGTGGTGAGCTTGGAGCAGTTTTCTTAGCTGTTTCGGTACGTCCAACTAAGGGCATCCCCAAAACTGTGCTACACACAGCGACAACAGTCCACAAATGTTTTTGATTCATGCGTCCGAATATTAAAGCTACTGAAGAACGGAGGTTTGACAGTTCGTGGGTTAGGCATTTAATGAAAATTACCTTCCCCAACAATCGAACTCGTTCCGCTTTCACTTTTTGCTATTAACTGCAACACATTAACACAAACCTCTGAACTTGGGGATCAGGGTTTTAGCGTAAGACTCGGTAACTTTATCAGAATTAAATTAGTATTTCAAGGTCAAAACCTTTCTAAAATGCGGATTTTGGCGATGTAACAGTTTTTTTTATTGTTTAGAAATTTTATTAAGAAAACTTGACACTATTTGGTATTCAAATCAATGAAATTGCATATGGGCTTGCCTAAAAAGCTCATTAATGTTATCTAGTTTCTCAAAAACCTGATTCTCCCATAAATATACTTATAATAAGTAGATATGCTTAAGATAAAAAATTATAATTAGTCATAAAGTTTAAGTTATCTTTATAACAATTTTTCAGTAGTAATTGCTAATAGCTCATCAAAGATAGCAATTAGGGGATCGCTGACTATAAAGTCGATATCTACAATCAGCATTGCAGTGATTTTGATATTGATTATCTTTATATGAATGTGGTTGTTGCAACAAGTACCTGGATTCAGTGAATTAATTACACACAGCAGGTATGTAGTAAATTAATTTACATCTCTCTGGAATAAAGAACTGGAAAGTAGTTTCAGGTATATGAAAAATTTATTACAACAAAATCAAAACTCATTATTAAATAAATTAACCAGATTTGCTGGTGCGATGCGAATTATTTTTAACCAGAGTAAACAGACATAACATCTTGCCTTAGTTAGTTGAGAACGCGTTATTTTTTAAACTGGGTTATTAATAAAAGGGTGGGCGTTGCATAAATGCGGGATGAATCAGTTAAATACAGGTAGGTGTCTATACTTGAGAACATGAAGTAATAAACGAATAGTAGTTCACCAAATTGATTTTGACAGTTTGACTAGATCCCCGACTTTTTAAAAAAGTCGGGGATCTGACGTCTTGCAAGCTGTCAAAACTTGTGTGGTAGAGTAGTAGAGTGTTAAAACTCCATTTTTCACACCTCGTCACATGCTTCCAGCAAAAAATACTGCAATGATGGTTTTGCCTTCTTAAGTCAACAGAGGCGGAACTTCTGCGATTGTGTTCCTAGACTGGAGCCTGGGAACTAGAATAATCTCTAACTTTTGGCTACCTGGCTTCTCAAACCTTTGAACGGTGTTAAGCATTTTTAACTAGTGCAATTTAGTAAATGAGCATAATTGCTAAATACTAGAAAACACAGGAATAAATATGCCGGACGAAACTTTAAGAAAAGACTTGCCGGAAGTTGACCCTAGCGAGATCGAAGATTCCAGAGCTGCGATCGCTGATGAACACAGATCATTTCTGGAAAAAGTCATGGTTAGAGGTGGACTCGCCGATCCTTATGATGCTAGAGACATCACTGAAGTTGTATTTCGGGTCATGCGCGATTTAATGACCACAGAAGCCGCTGATCATGTCGAAGCGGAACTGCATGAACCAATGTACACTACAGAGGAAAAAGCACTCCAAAATGAAGTAGCCGAACTCTGGAGAGACACTAATCCAATTGTAGGCTTTTTAAGCCGGGTACGTCCACCTTGGCAAGGCCCTGGTATCTTCAAAATTGATAGCGATCGCTTCCTTTTCCGAGTTGCTAACGAAGGAGGACTACCACCTACAGTTGATCGCGAACAAGTTGTAAAAGCTGTATTTTCTGCTACTAAGGAAGAGCTTTCCGAGGAGCGAATTCAAGAGATTGCTAGCTGGCTTCCTGGCCATGTGCGTGAACTTTGGGAACAGGCGTAGTTAGGGATCGGGGAACTCACCGGTCCCCACGACCGTAGGGAGTGGGGATTAGAGGCAACGGGGATCGGGGACAAGGAGGACTAAATTCTCCCCACACTCCATACACTCCCCAATCCCTCGATTTCCCATGAATGAAACAGTACGATTGTTCTATTATGTGCAAGTCAACGCTAGTATTATTAAGGACTGTTTCGTGCTGCCCCATATTCATTAGCCTGTCGATATGTCAGAAACTCAGTTTGCTGCATCCTTAAATGGACACCTCCCCCACCCCAACCCCAACAGCCTTAATAAAATTAGAATTCGGGGTGCTAGGCAGCATAACCTGAAAAATATTGACTTAGAATTACCACGCGATCGCCTAATTGTCTTCACAGGTGTTTCTGGTTCTGGCAAGTCTTCTTTAGCATTCGATACTATCTTTGCTGAAGGACAGCGCCGCTATGTAGAATCTCTCAGCGCCTACGCTAGGCAATTTTTAGGTCAGATGGACAAACCGGACGTGGAGTCAATAGAAGGTTTGAGTCCGGCCATTTCCATTGATCAAAAGTCCACTTCCCATAACCCCCGTTCGACAGTGGGAACGGTGACTGAGATTTACGATTATCTGCGGTTATTATTTGGACGGGCTGGAGAACCTCATTGTCCGATTTGCGATCGCTGTATTGCGCCTCAAACCATCGATGAGATGGTGGATCGAATTATGGAGTTGAGCGATCGCACCCGCTTTCAAATTCTCGCGCCTGTAGTCCGGGGTAAAAAAGGTACTCATAAAAAACTATTATCTAGTCTCGCTTCTCAAGGTTTTGTGCGTGTGCGTATTGATGGGGAAGTGCGAGAACTCTCAGATGCCATTGAGTTAGATAAAAATTTTACACACACTATTGAAGTAGTGATTGATCGCTTGGTGAAAAAAGACGGTATTCAAGAGCGTTTAGTCGATTCACTTAGTACTTGTTTAAAGTTATCCGAAGGCATAGCTGTAATTTTATTTACTCCTATTTCCGACGTCCAACCAACAACCAACGATCAACAACCAACAAACGACCAAGAATTAATCTTTTCCGAAAACTTTGCCTGTCCAGAACACGGTGCGGTGATGGAGGAATTATCGCCGCGTTTGTTCTCGTTTAATTCACCTTATGGTGCTTGTCCTCATTGTCATGGGATTGGCAGTTTAAAAACATTTTCACCGGAGTTGGTTGTTCCTGACCCGGAAGCACCTGTGTATGCTGCGATCGCCCCTTGGTCGGAAAAGGATAATTCTTATTATTTGGAGTTGTTGTATGGTTTGGGGCAAGCTTACGGGTTTGAGTTACAGACGCAGTGGCAGAAGTTGACGGAGGAACAGCGGCAGATTATTTTACAGGGGGAGGGTGAAGAAAGAACCACAGAGGCGCAGAGGAAGCAGAGTTTTAGAGGGGTGATTCCGATATTGCAGAGGCAATATGAGGGGGGTACGGAGTTAATTAAGCAAAAGTTGGAACAGTATTTAATTGATCAACCCTGTCCGGTATGTGAGGGAAGGCGTTTGAAGCCGGAAGCGTTGGCGGTACGGTTGGGACAGTACCGAGTGTTGGATTTGACGGGGGTGTCGATTCGCGAGTGTCGCCAGAGAGTTGATCAATTAAAGTTAAGCGATCGCCAAATGCAGATTGCGGATTTGGTGTTGCGGGAAATTCGCGCCAGGTTGCAGTTTTTGTTGGATGTGGGGTTGGATTATTTGACTTTAGATCGTCCAGCGATGACGCTTTCGGGTGGAGAGGCGCAGCGTATTCGTTTGGCGACTCAAATTGGTTCTGGGTTGACTGGGGTGTTATATGTTTTAGATGAACCGAGTATTGGTTTGCATCAACGGGATAACGGAAGGTTATTGCGGACTTTAACTAAGTTGCGGGATTTGGGAAATACGTTAATTGTAGTGGAGCATGACGAAGAAACAATTCGGGCTGCGGATCATATTGTTGATATTGGGCCGGGTGCAGGTATTCACGGGGGTAATATTATTGCTGAGGGTGACTTACAAGCGTTATTAGAGGCGGAAAATTCACTGACGGGTGCTTATTTGTCGGGAAGGCGAGTTATTCAAACTCCTGGGAAGAGAAGAGAAGGGAATGGGGTAAGTTTAGTTATCAAAAATGCTCGTCGTAACAACCTTAGAAATATAGATGTGGAGATACCACTGGGTAAACTCGTCGCAGTGACTGGTGTTTCTGGTTCTGGGAAGTCTACTTTAATTAATGAATTACTTTACCCAGCATTGCAACATCACCTTTTGCGTAAGGTTCCTTTCCCGAAAGAAATCGATGGAATTAAGGGATTGAATGCGATTGATAAAGCGATCGTCATTGATCAATCACCCATCGGTAGGACACCTCGTTCAAACCCAGCAACTTACACAGGTATTTTTGATGTGATTCGTGATACTTTTGCCCAAACAATCGAAGCGAAAGCTAGAGGTTATAAACCGGGACAATTTTCTTTCAATGTCAAAGGTGGACGTTGCGAAGCTTGTGGTGGACAAGGTGTGAATGTTATTGAGATGAATTTTTTGCCGGATGTTTATGTGCAGTGTGAAGTGTGCAAAGGTGCAAGATACAACCGCGAAACATTGCAAGTAAAATACAAAGACAAATCGATTGCTGATGTTTTGAATATGACTGTTGAGGAAGCTTTGGAGTTTTTCAAAAATATTCCCAAAGCAGTTACTCGCTTGCAAACTTTAGTAGATGTTGGCTTAGGTTACATTCAACTGGGACAACCGGCGACGACTTTATCTGGTGGGGAAGCACAGCGAGTCAAGTTAGCAACAGAATTATCACGCCGCGCCACAGGTAAAACTCTTTATTTAATCGATGAACCAACCACAGGTTTATCTTTTTATGATGTCCACAAATTATTAGATGTGTTGCAAAGATTAGTAGATAAAGGTAATTCTATTTTGGTGATTGAACACAACTTAGATGTAATTCGTTGTGCTGATTGGGTGATTGATTTGGGACCAGAAGGTGGCGATAAAGGCGGAGAAGTCATAGCTAAGGGTACACCAGAAGAAGTTGCAGGGAATCCTAAGTCGTATACTGGACAGTATTTAAAGCAGGTGTTGCAGCAATATCCACCAGTGGCTTTGACGAATTAAATAGGTAGGGTGCGTTGTCGCGCAGCGCAACGCACCATCGTGAAAAACAACAAGCGATTACTAAGGCAAAACAGGCGCTGAGTATTGATAAACAATACGCCGATTTAGCTTTTCTCAAGAAAAACTTATGGAGCGATCGCCTGCTTGCTGATACGAAAAATCTACTAGCCACACCTGAGATACGAGAGTTTTTAGCTAAGAAAAATTAAACAGGTGGTGCGTAGACAAGCCACTACGCGTCTACGCATTCTCATCAAGTAAAGCAGTAAGCTAGATTTAGCGGTTAGTTTAGTTAAAAACCATCGTATATGAGTACTGAACAATTACTACTGGAAAAATGGCGATCGCTTCCCTTGGACAAGCAACAAGAAGTTCTTGATTTTGTTGAGTTTTTAGAGTTTAGGCAAACCTCTACAACTAGACAACCAGTCGAATCTACATCGAAGTCTAAGTTAGGTGAACACTTGCGAAAAATCCGGGAAGAAATTATTGCTTCTGGTACGCCGATGTTGGATTGGAACGGTATTGAACGCGAAAAAGCTGAACGTCGAGGTGGATATCAACAAGAAGCTGAATGATTCGTACATTTATCGACGCAGGCGTATTAATTGCAGCAGCAAGAGGTGTGGGGATTGTTGCAGAAAGAGCATTGACAATTCTTGAAGATCCAAATCGAGAGTTTGCATCAAGTATATTTATCAAATTAGAGGTATTACCAAAAGCAATTTATAACAATCGCATCAGTGAAGTTAGCTTTTATGAAGCGTATTTCAATGCTGTTTCTTATTGGGCAACCGACATTGATAAAATTATCCAAGGTGCTTATAGTGAAGTTTGTGAATCAGGACTTGGAGCAATGGATGCACTTCATGTTACAGCAGCATTGTCAGTGGGTGCAGTCGAGTTCATCACAAATGAGAAGCCAGAAAAATCTATTCACCGTACTCAGACTGTGAAAGTTATCTCGATTTGGTCTAAATAGTATCATCGAGAATTGCGCGATCGCTTGTTGGTGATTCTCTATGATTGTGCGATGTCTGGCGACAAGCCACTGCGCGTCTACGCGTTTTAAACGAGAAACTCCAAGATCAAAATGAGACAATTCAAGTTTGAAACGTGAAACTTTGAGTTTGAAACCTGGAACTTCAAGTTTTAAACAAGAAACTTTTCGTTTCAAACGAGAAATTCCAAGCTTGAAACATGAAATTTCGAGTTCAAAGCTTGAAACTCCAAGGTTGAAACGAGAAATTCCAGGGTTGAAACGAGAAACTTCGAGTTTAGAACTTGAAACTCCAAACAAGATCCCCGACTTTTGATAAAAGTCGGGGATCTCAAGTGCGATCGCACTTGAGTTTCCCTTGCAATATTACTTTTATTTCATTTTTTCTAATGTTTGGACTATAACTTTAGCGTCTTTGCCAAAAAAACTTTCCTTTTCACCATTACTCCAAATGATGACGCAGGCAAGTTGCCAAGCCATGTTATAGTGTATCTCCCGAAAGCAAACTTTGCGAGCGTAAGCTAAATTTACAAAGCCTCTGGTAGGTGTTTGGCAAAAAATTGGTTGTGTCATTGCTACAATATTTGAATATCAAAACGATGAACAATTGTTTTGGAATAGAGAGGCGCTTGAGGTTGTTAGTCTAGAGCGCCTTCTCTATATCTTTAATATAAACTAAAAATTTTTAGTTTGCAAGCTATAAATTTTTAGTTTAGGATAAAATTATCTGTATAAAGTGCGATCGCTTGTTGGTGATTCTCTATGATTGAGCGATGTCTGACGACAAGCCACTGCGCGTCTACGCGTTTCAAACAAGAAACTCCAAGTTTAAAATGAGACAATTCAAGTTTGAAACGTGAAACTTTTAGTTTGAAACCCGGAACTTCAAGTTTTAAACAAGAAACTTTTCGTTTCAAACGAGAAATTCCAAGCTTGAAACATGAAATTTCGAGTTCAAAGCTTGAAACTCCAAGGTTGAAACGAGAAATTCCAGGGTTGAAACGAGAAACTTCGAGTTTAGAACTTGAAACTCCAAACAAGATCCCCGACTTTTGATAAAAGTCGGGGATCTGTTTGGCTAAATGACACGGCAGCATTTGACAAAGAGCTAGAATGAAATTGTTAGTGGCTGTAGCAACTTAATAAGCAAAAAGACATAAATAAATGATGTGATTAGTGTAGAGACTAATTTAGCTGACAAGCTTGCTATATGAATATTTAATCCTATTCAAACCTCTCTCAACTCAAAAAAATTTATTTATGTTTAGGTACTTATTACATAGCTGCAAAAGCGTAAAACAGAGATACTTGGCTACAAGCTAGACATAACCAAACTGATCAATTCATTGTAATTCACATTTTTATCCCAAACATCATGTGATGAAGGCGAAAAAAAGCACGAATAAAAAGAGCGTGCAGTAAGTATTTCAGCCTGAATCCAATCTTTTCGTTTTTTTGTTCTCTGCTACCCATCATCAGTTCATAACAGAGAAAGCATAAGAAAATTAGCAAGTTTAAGTAGAAAAATAAACTTATGTTTCCCCCATTAGTTGATACAAATACTTCATTAAGTCTTAAAAGACTACAGCAGCATATAGCTGAATGTGCAAAACATTCTATAGGCTATCCTGCTAACCTCGACTTTGATTACACTTTACTGCTGCCATTCTTTCAATATAATCTTAATAATGCAGGTGATCCATTTGTCGAGGGCAACTTTGCTCTTCATTCTAAAGAATTTGAACGACAATCTCTTAACTGGTTTGCCCAGCTTTATGAACTAGAAGAATACTGGGGATATCTCACCAGTGGTGGTACGGAAGGCAATATCTACGGTATGTTCTTGGGTAGAGAACTCTACCCTGATGCGATTCTTTATTCTTCTCGCGATACTCATTATTCGGTTGCTAAAGCAGCACGTTTATTGAAAATACCTCACGTTGTGATTTGTTCACAATTTAATGGTGAAATCAACTATGAACATCTAGAGTATGAGCTATCACAGCGAAAACAGCAAAGTGCCATCATCAATATAAATTTAGGCACTACTATGAAAGGAGCAGTAGATAATATAGAGCGAATTATTGATATCACGCAAAGGTTAGAAATTCGCTTTTATATCCACTGTGATGGTGCACTCGGAGGAATGTTACTTCCTTTTATTCAGGAAGCACCAAAAATTAGTTTTCGAGACTATCCGATTGGAAGTATTTCTGTTAGCGGCCACAAGTTTATCGGTTCTCCAATCACTTACGGAATTGTTCTCACCCGTCAACCCTATGTCAAAAAAATTGAGACAAGTGTTGAATATATTGGCAGTAAAGATATGACTATTTTGGGTTCACGTAGCGGACTTGCTGCTTTACTTTTGTGGTATGCTATCCAGACGAGAAATCAGCAGTTCCATAGGGAGGTTGCTACCTGCTTGCAAAATGCGCGCTATTTACGCGATCGCCTCTTGGAAATAAATTACCATCCTCTACTTAATGACTTTTCAACCACAGTCGTTTTTGACAAACCCGACATCGAATTGTGCCGCAAGTGGCAATTAGCCACAGAGGGAAATCTTGCCCACATTGTCGTCATGCAGCACATTTCTACCCAAAAAATTGACCAATTTATAGACAATTTATTAGTTAAGAATAAACTTTCTTGTTTCTCAACCTCTTGCTTGTAAATCCCGACCTGATTAGATGCACAATATCGGAATCAAAACAAAAAATAACGCTGTGCCATTGGCAAAATCGTTGCTGGTTCACAAGTCAACAACTCTCCATCTGCCGTAACTTCGTAAGTTTCTGCATCTACTTCCATACGCGGTAATGTATCATTCAGCTTCATATCCTGCTTACTTAACTGGCGTATCCCAGAAACTGCAACTGCTTGCTTGTGTAACCCTAATTGATTGGGAATTTCCCTTTCTAATGCTGCTTGGGAAACGAAAGTTAAGGATGTGGCATGACGCGCACCTGCAAAACTACCAAACATCGGACGCATATGCACAGGTTGGGGTGTGGGAATGCTGGCGTTAGCATCTCCCATTTGCGACCATGCAATCATTCCACCTTTAATGACTATCTCTGGCTTCACACCAAAAAATGCCGGACGCCACAAACATAAATCTGCAAGTTTACCCTCTTCCACTGAACCCACATACTGAGAAATACCGTGGGTAATAGCTGGATTTATAGTATACTTTGCAACATAACGTTTTGCTCTGAAGTTATCATTCTGAACCCCCCCTGTTTCCCCCCCTTGGTAAGGGGGGGGTAAAAATCCGCGTTGCACTTTCATTTTATGTGCAGTCTGCCAAGTACGAATTATGACTTCCCCTACTCTGCCCATTGCTTGGGAGTCAGAAGAAATCATGCTAAACGCACCCAAATCATGCAAAATGTCTTCCGCAGCGATGGTTTCCCGACGGATGCGTGACTCAGCAAATGCCACATCCTCGGCAATTCCTGGATCGAGGTGATGGCAAACCATCAACATATCCAAGTGTTCATCAAGGGTGTTAACGGTGTAAGGACGGGTGGGGTTGGTGGAGGATGGTAAGACATTCGCCTCACCGCAGACTTTGATAATGTCCGGTGCATGTCCACCGCCTGCGCCTTCGGTGTGGTAGGTATGGATGACACGATTTTTAAAGGCGGCGATCGTATCTTCTACAAAACCAGCTTCGTTGAGAGTGTCAGTGTGAATTGCTACCTGTACGTCATAATCATCAGCAACGTTGAGGCAAGTATCAATTGTTGCTGGGGTTGTTCCCCAATCTTCGTGGAGTTTTAGCCCCATTGCACCAGCTAAAATTTGTTCTACAAGTCCTTGCGGTTTGCTAGTGTTACCTTTGCCTAAAAATCCCAAGTTCACGGGGAAGGCATCGGCAGCTTGTAGCATACGGTAAATATTCCAAGGCCCGGGTGTACAGGTGGTAGCATTTGTTCCAGTAGCTGGGCCAGTACCGCCACCAATCATTGTAGTAATACCGGAAGCGATCGCAACTTCAATTTGTTGGGGACAAATAAAATGAATATGGGCATCAATTCCACCAGCAGTCAGAATCATGCCTTCGCCAGCGACGGCTTCTGTTCCAGGACCGATAATAATATCTATATTGTCTTGAATATAGGGATTGCCAGCTTTACCAATTTTGAATATTTTGCCGTCTTTAATGCCGATGTCTGCTTTGACAATACCCCACCAATCGAGAATCAAAGCGTTGGTAATCACCATGTCTACAGCACCATCAGCGTTGGAGATGGGTGATTGTCCCATTCCATCCCGGATAACTTTACCCCCGCCAAATTTAACTTCATCGCCGTAGGTAGTGAAGTCTTGTTCGACTTCGATAAATAGTTCTGTATCAGCTAGGCGGATGCGATCGCCTACTGTGGGGCCATAGGTTTCCGCATAAGCGCGGCGATCCATTCTGTAACTCATAATTTTTATTTTTTGTTTGAACTTTATTCTTGAGTTGTTTTGCTTTTAGAAGCAAGCATTTGACAATGTTATTCTCAGAATTTATTATGATATTAGGTACAACCTGGGGGTAGTCGTATGACTGCCGCACAAAAACCACTCTGTTGGGTGGTTTTGTTGTTTTTACGTGTTATCAAAGCAATAGTACTTAATCCCTAAATTATTCAATTGGTTAGGCTCTAAGTTGCAGTCTACAAGTAAATTTGCATCTTTAAGAGCCACAAAGGCTTGATTATCAGGTTGCTGCTTACCCCTAACAACTGGGTACAAGCAAAGATCTGCTAGTTGCATAATACAGTTCCCTTTTTGCTTACTGTCAATTCCACGTAGTAAAACAGATAAATCTTCATTGGATAAAGGCGAGTATTTATTTGCTCTAGCATTATCGAAAGGATGACCTTGAGAGCGTAATTCATTAAAGTATTGCTTGAGCAGATTGTCTTCTTTTTTGCCTGCTGACTCAAAATAAACCATTAATGTACCGTTTTTCAATTCTGCATACTTAGCTGCACGTTCTACAACAATTGAAAAGGCACTTTTCATCATTTCCCACGTATTTGCACCATAAAGCTGTAAATAGCGGTTTAGATAACCAGTGCGAGATACAACGCAAGCATGAATAATTATGGGACATTTGACAATAGTGTCCGTAAGGTCTTCCATAAAATTAGCTTGTTCTTTCTCAGAAAGTCTTCCTAGCCAAGCAAAGCCTTTTTTTCGAGAACGTATTTCATTAGCATGTAATGGAATTTCTTGAGCAATATTCCAACGACTTTTAAAGTCTGCTACATATTTTTTAATAATAGACTCATTACTTCGCTCAATAAGAACACCACCCATAGCAAAAAAAAGTGCTGAGTCATTTGGAACAGGTTTAGGACTTCCCGACTCATCTATGTAGAAAGCAAACTCCTTTTGTGTATTTTGTTTGATCATTAACTGACAGTTTGGTTAGCGATTCCTTGATGTATGATACTTCTAATCACTAACTACTGGTATCGGTAGATGCAATCTATCTAAAGTTGTCCGTTAATTCTGCCGTTGAATCCGTATACTTGGCGTGTACCAGCAAGGGAAACTAGGGTGACTTCTTTTTCATCGCCTGGTTCAAATCTAACTGCTGTTCCGGCGGGAATATCGAGGCGCATTCCTCGCGCTTGTTCTCGATCAAAGTTTAAGGCGGTGTTGACTTCAAAAAAGTGGAAGTGGGAACCTACTTGGATGGGGCGATCGCCTGTATTTGAAACTCGCAATTTTACAGTCGGACGCCCCGCGTTAAGTTCTATTTCGCCTTGTGGTGTAATTATTTCTCCGGGAATCATCATACTTAATCCAAAATCATGCGTAAGTTATAACTGATAACTGGTAACTGATAACTGTTAAAAATTACCACTAACTTTTTGCTCATCTTGCTTAGGCATAGAATTAGTTTGTGATTCTTGGCGGATGACGCTAATACTACCATCAGCCTCCATAAACGCTCTTTTGACATCTTTGAGAGATTCCACACCCTGTTGACGCAACTGGCTCATTAATTCCTGTTCAGTAATGAGTTCACGTTTCATGTGGCGATCAATTATACGACCATTTTTTACTAGTAGTAATGGCGGTGGATTCAAAAAGCGCTGAAAAGAGGGAACTTTGTACCCCAACCAGTTTAAAAAATAACTCCAAAATATAACTGTTCCGACTAAAATAGCACCTTCTGTAATTGATGTATAGTTACTTGCCATCGCATTTTGAGCCGCTTCCGCAAACAGTAGAACTACAAGTAAATCAGCAATACCGAGTGTCCCTAGTTGTCGGCTAGGAAGCAAGCGTAAAACAGAAAACAATGCCAAGTAAACAATCGAAGCACGTATAATCAGTTCAGCAATGGAAATGCTAGGAATAAACATTTCTTGCCAATTAATATGAAGCCATATATCCATTAGAGTTTTTATTGATCACTAATATTTGATATTTCCTATCATTAGTGAAAGCAAAAATTAAAATTATTGCAAAACCCACAAGACTGATATATATACTAACTAAAGTAGTAAAAACGTAACAGGGCTTACGCAAAACATAACGAAAGTAGCGGTAATGCATGAATTATCGCTACGCAAGAATAAGTCCTGTGTGATGAAAATTAGAACTAGACTTAGGCTATTAGCCCGCAGTTTACTTGCGGGCGAGTCAATTACTAGAAATAAAACCAGCCATAACCTGGTTTCAAACTTTGAACGATCGCATCAAAATTGATTAATTGAAGTTAGCTTACTTCCGAGAATTGTCTTTCTGGCGTAGGCACTTCTAGTACTTGCGAGTAGAAGAACCCAGCTAATAGTCCTCCCAAAAGTGGCGCTACCCAAAACAACCATAACTGTTGAAGCGCCCAACCACCAACAAAAACTGCTGGCCCAAGGCTACGGGCAGGATTTACTGAGGTATTGGTAACAGGAATGCTAATCAAGTGAATTAGTGTTAGTGCCAAACCGATCGCAATGGGTGCAAATCCTTGGGGCGCACGGCGATCAGTAGCACCCAGGATAATCACCAAAAACATGAAAGTGAGAACTAGTTCAGCAAGAAAACAAGCCACCAGTGAAAAATTTCCCGGAGAGTGTTCTCCATAGCCGTTAGCTGCCAAACCACTACCAATTACATCAAATCCTGGTTTACCACTAGCAATGAGATAGAGAATGCCAGCAGCTAGAATTGCGCCGAATACTTGGGAACCAATATAAACAAATAATTCTGAACCAGGGAAGCGTTTAGCAGCCCATAAACCAACGGAAACAGCAGGGTTGAGGTGACAGCCAGAAATATGACCGATCGCATAAGCCATCGTCAAGACTGTCAAACCAAACGCCAGAGAAACTCCAACTAACCCGATACCTAAAGGAAATTTTGTACCATCCGCTATTTTTGCGCCATCGGCTGTAAATGCAGCTGCTAATACCGCACTGCCACAACCACCAAAAACCAGCCAGAATGTACCGATAAACTAAGCTAAACAACGTTTTACAAGTGACATATTTTTAACTGGTAACACGGTAAATGCTTGAATGAGTGAATATTACCAGTGAGCATTCAATATTGATGAGTTTGTTCTAAATTTCTTTATGATGGCTATTCAAAACTTTGATTATCGTATACAAATTAAACATTTTCTTCTGAGCAACTCTGAATGAAAAAGCCTTCAATTTATAATTTGCTTTTAGGACGGGCATCTTGCCCGTCCCAAAAGTTGTGTATTAAAAGAAGTGAAAACCGCTACAATATCCCAACATTAATCTAAAAGCTCCACGACCGTGATTGGTCACTAAAATCGCCCTGTATTTTGTCGTAACCTTCGATGGGTTCGTAAAGATTGTCAGGTGCAGTTTCTGACTTCGGCTCATTTGTCCGCTGCCCATCAAAAGCAGTACGCACCATATAAGCATCAACCAGACTCGGCGAGATTCTTTGAGCTGCAAGAATTGCCTTACCAGCATCGCCAACAACAACATCGCGTTTTGGACGTTCGGCGCACTCAACAATCGCTTTAGCAACCAAGCTAGGTTCGTAGATTGGCGGTACTCCCATAGGCTTGACTCCCAACTTGGTACGCGCCTTATTAAATATAGGTGTATTTATGGAAGCTGGCATTATATTAGTAACGCTAATAGGTAGCTTCTCATGCATCAATTCCACCCGCAGAGTTTCCAAAAAGCCATCCAGACCATGTTTTGATGCAGCATAGGCACTTTGTAACGGCAGACTGCGCCGCGCCTCCACTGACGTAACATGAATCAATGCTCCACGTCCTTCACGCTTGAGATGGGGTAACGCCGCCATCGCACCATATACCTGCCCCATTAAGTTAACATCAATAATGCGCTTAAATTCCTCTGGTGTTGTCACCTCAAAAGCAGCGTAGAGTTCCACCGCTGCATTGTGTACCCAGGTATCAAGACGTCCGTATTGCTCAACAGCCTGATCTGCGATCGCTTTTACTTGCTCTAACACCGTCACATCAGCGACTACCGCAGTTGCATCGCCGCCCATACCCCGGATTTCTGCCACTAAAGACTCTAACCCAGGCTGACTGCGAGCGGCAACTACTACCTTTGCACCTCGATTGGCAAACTGCAAAGCCGCATTGCGCCCAATCCCACTAGAAGCCCCAACTACCGCGACGACTTGCTGATTAATTGGCTTAAGTTGTATCTGCATGATTCCTACTCCTTGTTATTACTCCTACCAATCAAATAAGTCAGAGCAAACGCGGAGGTTCATCAGTCGCAGGGTTTATCAATTATCTGACTATTTTTCTTAGTATCTTTGTGCCTT
>NZ_AJLK01000184.1 GCF_000317205.1 Fischerella muscicola PCC 7414
CCTACTTATACCAATTTAATGTCAAGCCACACTAAATTAGTAATCCTCGACTCTTGGCTTCTTGGCTTCTTGGCGGTTCATTTTTTATATATTGTGCATCTTCAAAAATAATTGCTATCAAAGTGCTAGCCACCACTTTCAGCGATCAATTCTCTGAGTACTTTTCCTAAATACTCATACTCCTCAATCGTGTTGTAAATCTGTGCAGAAATCCTCAGCAGTAACTTCGGTGCCTCTTGCCAAGGAACAACTTGCACCTGAATAGAAAACCGATCAAATAACTCATCACGTATAGATATAAAATTGCGGTTCTCCAAAACAATAGGCATGGGTACAACAGCCATTGAACCGATCATTTCATCAGGACAAGGTGGCAAAACTTCCAATGTTTCACAAAGTAGCTGTCTGGCTTGCAATGCCAATTGACGATTGTGCTGTCTCAATTCATCCCATCCACCAGGTAACAGTGAACCCAAAAATGCGATCGCTTCTGGTACGCACATATACGCAGTGGGATCATCTGTCCCCATCCAGTCAAATTCCAATTGCAAGCGACTTTTATCAGTGCGTGACGAGTTAGCACCGTGGCTAATTGTCAAGGGACGAATTTCTGAGTGTTTATCCCGTCGCACGTACAAAAAGGCTGCTCCCTTGGGCGCACACAGCCATTTGTGGCAATTTCCCGTGTAATAAGTTGCGCCAATTTCTCGCAAATTTAGAGGTATCATTCCTGGTGCATGAGCGCCATCTACAAGTGTGTCCACACCCCTTGCTTGCAATTGTTGCACTAACTCCTGTAGAGGAAAGATTAACGCTGTTTGACTTGTGACATGATCCAGCAGTGCTAATCTTGTTTTGGGTGAAACTCGCTCTATTACTGCTTCTACAACTTGCTGAGGCGAATCGAGGGGAAAAGGAATTTGAGCAACGACCACATGTGCCCCTGTACGACTGGCGATAAAATCAAGTGCATTACGACAGGCGTTGTATTCGTGGTTAGTTGTGAGTATTTCGTCTCCAGGATGAAAAATTAGAGAACGCAACACCGTATTGACACCAGTAGTTGCATTGGGGACAAATACCAAATCTTCTACATCAGCACCGACAAACGCCGCTAATTTGGTTTTTGCTCCATCTAGAAGTGGTTCCCATTCCCTGGTGAAAAATCGTAGTGGTTCTTGTTCGAGTTGCGATCGCAACTGTTGCTGAAATGATAAGACTGCGATCGGACAAGCACCAAAGGAGCCATGATTGAGAAAAGTTACTTTTGGATCAAGCAACCATAAATCTTTGAAGTCTGAAGTTTGAAGACTCAAGTATGAAACTCTGTCTTTATCCTTCATACTTTATCCTTTGTACTTCTTTAACTCCCCAGGCAGGATTCGAACCTGCGACCAATCGGTTAACAGCCGACCGCTCTACCACTGAGCTACTGAGGAACGTCACGATTAATAATATTAATACCAAGTTCTAGGAATTGGCAAGTACTTTTGGAAAAATTTTTCCAAAAATTTTGTGAGTGTTTTGAATAGCAACCTAAATCTAAATTCTTTGCCAACACTCAATCAACTCAGACTCCCAGCCAGAGAAATGGTTAGGATTTGATTTGTGTGAACAATTTACTTCAATCCCATTCGCAGTTCAGCTAGGCGCTGTCTTGCTTTGGCATCAATAGAATTAGCTAAAAATCTACCATTGGATTTTTTGCGTGGTTGATACCTTTGCCGCACCCGACAAACTGTGGCTTGCACTTCGTAACATAATTGCTGTGCTGATAACCATTCTGCCCCGTACCCCTGTACCATCAGTTGCTGGGCGCGATCTGAGGTTGCAACAATCACGCGAGAAATTAAAGATTGAGCTATGGCAGGACGCAAAGATGCACAGGCTTTTTCAATATACGTGTCTGCTGTTTGACCGAAATCAGTATAATAAACAGATACAAGTTCTGTAATAACTTCTTTGTTACTACTAGCATTTTGATATTGGGCATCAAACACTATTTGTGTCTCATAGCCTTGAAATGCGCTGTAATCGGTCAAAGCTTCTATCAATTCCCAGCGCGCCGCTTCTAGTCCGGCTTGGTCACGGGTTCTTTTCAGACAAGACCAAGTGCCTATAATGTTGTAGCCGTCTACTAAGAAAACGGCTTGGGGTAAGGAACGGGACATGGTTTTTAATCACAATTATCTAGAGTTAACAAAATTCATTCATAACTTTTATAGTAATTCAATGATCTCTTGTAACACTATGTTACAAAGTTAAAAAACGCAATAGCTTCACAAAAATTGCTTTTATAAGGGCACAGGAACAAGAGGCTAGAAGCTAGAGTAAGTTAAAAGTCAAATTAACAACTAAATGAAGAGAAATCTCTACTTTTGTCTTTTAATCTTTATCTCTATTTCCCAGCCCCTAACAATACTTATCGGTTAAAGGGGAAAGGGAAAGGGGCAAGGGAGGAAATGAATAGCCCTTACCCCTTCACCTTCTACCTTTTCCCAGACACAGATGGAAGATAAAGTATGCTTATCCCTAGTCTGTATGTAACTGCGTCAGACGCTGTTTGAGACGTTGAGCTTCTCCCTTGTCTATCAAGGAGCCTTTTTCTAGTAAAAAAGCGCCGTCACAGTAATTTAATTCGTCTAAGCGATGCGTAACCCATAGGGCTGTAATACCCCGAGTTTTGACCAGTTTGCGGACACTAGCCACCAATTCTAGTTGACTATCTGGATCAAGTAAGGCAGTAGGTTCATCTAGGAGTAAGACTGCACAGTGACGGGCTAAAGCACCAGCGATCGCCACTCGCTGTTTTTGTCCTCCACTCAAAGCATAGATCGGACGTCTTTGCAGTCCTAGTAAATTTACTGCTGCTAATGCTTCTTCAACCCTGGCTCTGATGGCAGGTAGTGTTAATTTTTCTTCTACTAACCCAAAAGCGATATCAGCACCGACAGTGGGCATTACCAATTGATGGTCAGGATTTTGAAAAACAAAGCCCACCGGATGCAAAACCCCAATCTCACCAGATTGGGGTGCTAATAATCCCGCTAGCAGTCTCAGCAATGTTGATTTCCCACTACCATTGGTACCCAAAAGCATCCAAAATTCTCCTTTGGGTACTTCGATAGAGCAAGATTTAATTACTTTCTCTCCAGAAGGCCAGCTGAAGTTTAAGTCTTTTACCTTAATACCTAGTTCCGCCATTGTTTAAGTCATCTCTTTATTCAGAGGCAAGGGCAAAGAAACCAGGTGGTCTACCACTAGCAGTGGTTGCACTGTCTTTCTGTGTTACCTGCACTCCGGAGATTTCACTTGCACGAACGGCAATTTTTTTCTCTGTTTTACCTTCACACTTGAGTTCTACAATCTCAGGCTTACCAGAAGTCATTGCTGCCAAAATGAGCTGATAAACGGCTTCTGCGTCTTCAGCTGTCTTACGCTGTACCGAAATGGGGAAGGGAGTATTTCTTACGGTTAAATCGATGGTAAACATTTAGCTTTAATTTATTTAACTGTAGGTCTAATTCTAGCTTGAAGAAGGTCGGGGATTGAGGATGGGGAGTGTGGGGAGTGTGGGAGCCAGCGCGGTCTTGTTGGTTTCCAACAAAGAGCGACTGGCGTGGAGTGTGAGGAGTCAGTGATCAATTGACTACTAATCACTAACCATTAACCTAAACAATTAAAAATTAGAGATAAATCAGTAGTTAAAATATAAAATTAATTTTTATTTTTAATTTCACATTTCATTTAACAAAGATTAAGTTCAGTTAAAAAACCCCTGGAAAAATTAGTGAAGAACACATAATATGATTAGAGAGAGTAAAAATTTGTAAACTAGATTGACAACCTAGTTTACATTCTGTTTTGTAGTCAGCCAAAAATTTGGCAGTCTATAATACAGAGGTTAAAAACCTGTACTTATAAAGTTTGGAGATTCCTCTAATGACCATCGCAATT
>NZ_AJLK01000185.1 GCF_000317205.1 Fischerella muscicola PCC 7414
GTAATCTCAACGTGTGTAGATAATTTTAGAGTTTACCTCACCCCTTAAGGGTGGGGTTTTATTTTGGATTGATGCTGATATTTTTAACGGTTCGCTCCCTATCCCCACCCTTCTACAAGGTGTCCCGTCCTTTTTAAAGCTAGGGAAATGTCCAACCCGTTGGGGGGAGTCACGCTCGTTCGTTGCCCCCGCCGTCCCGCAAGGGTGGCGCGGGGAGTATGTCACGGCTGGAGTTTGACTTTAGACACTTGACTAAGGTTTTGATCTATTCTGGAGTAGAAATAATCCAAAAAGCGCGGTGAATCATGGTTGTGAAGTTGCAGCGACCAATATTAGTAGGAGGACTAGGACTATCGTTCTCCCTATGGATTTTACAAAGTTGGCACGATTCGATAGTGCAACTGGGAGAATATAGTGTCCTCAGTTTGTTATTGGTTGGCAGTGGTTTGTTGTTGTTAAAGCAAAATCGCACTAAACAAGATTCCCATGTACTTGATAGTTTACCTGTGGATCGAGAAACTGTAGAAAGTGCGATCGCTAAAGCTGAAACTGTAATTAATCATCTGGCAGGGGAAGCAGAAAATCATCATGCCCTAGCAGCATTAAGAGAAAAAATTCCCCAGTTGTACTTAGAGTTAGACAGGGAAGAAATTCACTTAGCTGTGACTGGTGGTAAGTCGGTGGGTAAAACCACCTTAATACAAGTACTAAAATCTCACTGGTGTCCACAACTACAAAAAACAGTCTGCTTACAAGAAACAGCGCCTTTATTTGCAGAAACTGGTGAAAAATCAGATGCAGCTGCATTAACACAAGCGAAAGCAAATGATTTTGTTCTGTTCCTGACAAACGGTGATTTGACAGATACAGAATTTCAAACTATCCAGCAACTACAAGCAGAAAAACACCGCTTGATGCTGGTTTTCAACAAGCAGGATCAGTATTTGGCAGATGAACGCGCCAGTATATTGCTGTCTTTAAAACAGCGAATGCAGTCTCATATTGTAGCAACTTCAGCCTCTCCCCTACCTGTGAAAGTCCGTAAGCACAACGATGATGGTTCTGTGCAAGAGTGGATGGAACAACCAGCACCAGAAATTCAGCAATTGACACAGCAGTTGGGTGAAACTTTAGCACAGCAAGGGCAACAATTAGTATGGGCAACTACGATGAGAAAAGCGCTGTTGCTCAAAGCTGAAGCTAAAAATCACTTAAATGCGGTAAGATGCGATCGCGCTTACCCAGTAATTGAACAATATCAATGGATAGCTGCTGCTGCTGCTTTTGCTAACCCAGTTCCCGCCTTGGATATTTTGGCAACTGCGGCAATCAATGCCCAAATGATCGTAGATTTGGGTAATATCTATCAGCAGAAATTCTCCCTCGAACAGGCGAAAACTATAGCCGGGGAGATGGGTAGCTTGATGCTAAAACTAGGTTTAGTTGAACTTTCTAGTAAAGTTATTGGTACTGTTCTCAAGAGTCACGCTATCACCTACGTTGCTGGTGGTGCAGTACAGGGTGTAAGCGCAGCTTATCTCACACGGTTGGCTGGACTTAGCTTAGTAGAATATTTCCAACAGCAAGAAGTAGCAGTAAATTCTGCCACTGGGTTTAATTTTGATAAACTCGGGCAAACTTTGCAAAAGGTATTTCAACAGAATCAGCAAGTGGTATTTTTGCAGGGGTTTGTAAAGCAAGGTGTGAAGCGTTTGTTGCCAGAAGTTGCTGAGGGTGAACTTGTTGGTGCTGAGAAGGCGGCGGGATAATTTCACCAGAAGTTAATAACTTGATTAGAAACCATTCATATCAATTTCAGAGTCAGCGGCTACCAATTCAGGAGTAGTCGCTGCTTGTTTATCAATAAGTTCCATTAAGGCATTATTGCAACGTTCTGCAATCTCTGGATATTTATTGGCATACCATTCGAGTGATGTCACAACAGAAGGATCACTGATTCAATACCGAGTTTGACTAATTCTTCGGTTTCTCTTACAGCAAGGTTGAAAATTGCTTCCAAATCAATGAAGGGTTGAAGCATAGTAAATTTTCCCATACTAATATCTTTCAACTACTTTCTAATTCATTACCTGAAAATATTAGGTTAATAATTTCAGGACTTACGCAAAAAAATGACAAAAAGCTTAATTTATTAAACCGCCAAGACGCCAAGATCGCCAAGGGTTTGTATGCTATGTGTCAGTCCTAAATTTATAGAAGTGCTTCACAAATTTTCATCGTAAACTTTAGCAATACAATCTTTACCTGCTAGCTTTATACTTCCAGAAAGTATGTCATTAACTAATATGTTTAAAACTATTGGAAATGGTGTCCCTTACTTAACATCTAAAGCCTTAGCTCAAATTATCCTGGAATTGTTAGCGAACACATAAGACAAGTACGATTGTCAACAGTAGAGATAGAATTAGTTGTGTTTGTTGTATAGTCTCCGCAAAGGGGTACTAGTTTTCCGAAAAAATACTAAGAATTGTGGATTTATTTATTAAAATAGTATTAAAGTTTTATAAATTTTTATAATCAATCATTGGTAAACAAGCAATGGCAGCAGAATATCCAGACAAAGATATTGATATTGCGCCATATATAGACCACACTCTGCTGATACCAACAGCGACTCCGGAGCTTATTGAGCAATGGTGTGAAGAAGCTCAAAGGTTTCACTTTGCAGGGGTTTGTGTTAACCCCAGCTATGTACGCCTTGCGGCCGAATTACTCCACAATAAGACGCCGAAAATCTGTACAGTAATAGGTTTTCCTACTGGGGCGACGACTTCAGCAGTGAAACTGTACGAAGCTCAAGAGGCGGTGGACAATGGTGCTAATGAATTGGACGTAGTCATCAATTTGGGTTGGTTGAAAGCTGGTAAAACTAATGAGGTACATCGAGAAATTGCTGAAATTTGTGAAGAAACTGGGCAAATAGTCAAGGTAATAATAGAAACCAACCTACTGACGGATGCCGAGAAAAGGCTAGCTACGGAAATATGTATGGATGCAGGGGCAGCTTTCATTAAAACCTGTACAGGTTGGAATGGAGGTGCAACAGTAGCCGATGTGCGACTTCTCAAAGAAGTTGCACGGGAAAGAGTTGGAATTAAAGCTTCGGGGGGAATTCGCACTATTGACCAAGCCCTAGACTTAATTGTGGCAGGTGCTACTAGATTAGGAACATCTTATAGTGTCGATTTACTAAGACAGCGCGCTACGCTGGAAAAGAGTACTCATTAGTCATTAGTCATTAGTCATTGGTCATTAGTCATTAGTCATTGGTTATTAGTCAATGGTCATTGATTAATAATTACTAGTTGTTACAAATGACAAATGACAATCGACAATTGACAAATGACAAAGAACCTTACGGGTTCGCGCTTACGCTCATGGGGAAACCCCCATAGACGCGCAAGCGGCTTCCCGAAGGGTAGACCGCGCTGGCTCACAAATGACAAAGGACAAATGAGTAGAACTTATAAAGCAACTGGTATTAATCTTAAAGCTCAGGCTTTTGGCGAATCAGATCGCCTGGTGACAGTTTTGACACAGGAATTTGGTCTGATTCGTGTAATTGCTCCTGGTTCTCGCAAACACAACTCCAGCCTGGGTGGCAGGAGTGCAATGTTTGTTGTCAATGAATTATTAATTGCCAAGGGGCGATCGCTAGATAAAATTACACAAGCTCAAACTGTAAAATCTTATCCAGGTCTGGCTCAGGACTTGGTAAAGCTAGTTGCTAGCCAATACTTAGCTGAAATCGCACTATGTCAGGCTTTAAGCGAACACCCTCAAGCAGAATTATACGAGTTACTAAATGAACATTTAGAACGGCTAGAAAATTTACCTAGCACAGCATCCAGCGTTGTAGCTCATCTGACACATGGAGTATTTCAGCTTTTGGCTTTGGCTGGATTGACGCCACAAGTACAAATTTGTTGTTTAACTGGACGCACGTTGAAACCAGATTTTCAAGATCCCCACTGGCGAGTCGGATTTAGTGTAAGTGCTGGTGGAACTGTTTGTTTAGCAGCTTGGGAACGCTTGAAGAAGGAAGGGGAGGTGGGGAGGTGGGGAGATGGGGAAATGCTTCCCGCTGGGGGAGTAGGAGACCCGAGTTCCCTATCACAGAAGAGCCAAGCCTACGAAACCATTAACCATCACCAAGAAATACCAACACTTTCTAAGCGCTTGGATGCTGAAGAATTGTCTATACTCCAGCAGCTGTCGCAATCAGAGATAATGCTAGATGCAGCTGAAAAAAATAGCTGGTTATCTGTTGAGCAAATTTTGCGTCAGTATGCTCAGTATCATTTTGGTCGTCCTATTCGCTCTGCTGCCTTGATTGATTCTTATTTTGCTGCTAACTATGATGCAACCATCTGATTTGGATACAAAAATCCTGCCGATATCGCCAAGCCATCTCAAAAGACACAATAGAACATCAACGCCAAAATTACCAAATCACTTGAGTGTGGTTCGCGACACCACATCCAGCCAAATTCATCGTCAAGAAATGTCTGCAAAAGACCTTTCTCAGGACGATCAAAATCGTACATTGGAAGCGCCTGCAACCGATGTGGCAATGGAAGCTAACTCTGATGAACCAAATGCATCTGTATTAGAAAAGTCAGATGGAGAAAAAAAACCTGTAGGCACAGAAGCAGCTGCAAATGATGCCCAAGAACATGGATTTTGGCCAGTATTGAAAAACCCTAATTTTTTAGCACTTTGGGGTGGTCAAGTCTTCTGCCAGTTGGCAGATAAAGTATATTTGGTGCTGATGATTGCCTTGATCAATACTCATTTTCAGACAGGCGCTCAAACTATTAGTGCTTGGGTGTCAGCACTGATGATGACTTTTACGATACCTGCTGTTTTGTTTGGTTCCCTAGCCGGTGCATTTGTAGATCGTTGGTCGAAAAAGGTGGTACTGGTAGGAACAAATATTTGGCGTGGTGTCCTAGTTTTGATCATTCCCTCACTACTTTGGTTAACTCAGGATTGGCAACCGATCGCGATGTTACCTGTGGGTTTTGTGATCATTCTAGGCATAACTTTTTTAGTCTCGACACTGACACAGTTTTTTGCACCAGCCGAACAAGCAGCAATTCCTTTAGTGGTAAAAGAAAAGGATTTACTCTCGGCTAATTCGCTTTACACCACCACTATGATGGCATCGGTGATTATTGGGTTCGCCATTGGTGAACCACTGTTAGCAGCAGCCGATCGCTTGTGGTCACTCCTGGGTGGTAGTGACGGACTCGGTAAAGAAATAGTTGTGGGTGGTAGTTATGCGATCGCGGGATTGATTTTGTTATTACTAGTAACTAACGAAAAACCCCACGCACCCACTAAGGAATCTCCACACATTTTTGCAGATCTGCGGGATGGTCTGGGTTATTTGGGAAAAAATCATCGCCTCCGCAACGCTCTCATTCAATTAATTATCTTATTTTCTGTATTTGCAGCGTTAACAGTTCTTGCCGTGCGGATGGCAGAAGTAATTCCTAACTTAAAGCCAGAACAATTCGGCTTTTTACTAGCATCTGGCGGTGTTGGGATTGCGCTGGGGGCAGTAATGTTAGGTCAGTTTGGGCAACGCTTCTCCTATACTCAGTTAAGTCTAATTGGTTGTGTGGGCATGGTTGCATCTCTAATTGGCCTATCAGTATTTACACAACAACTATGGGCTGTCTTACCATTAGTCATGGCTTTGGGTATTTTTGGGGCATTAGTGGGCATACCCATGCAAACGGCTATTCAAACAGAAACACCTATAGAAATGCGTGGTAAAGTTTTTGGTTTACAGAATAATGTAATTAATATTGCCCTAACTTTACCCTTAGCATTAGCAGGTGTAGCAGAAACCTTCGTTGGGTTACAAGCAGTATTCTTTGGATTGGCAGCGATCGTTTTTTTAGGTGGTTTATTAAACTGGTATATTTCCCTTTCTAGTAGAGATTAATACTTTTGTGTTAAGCTTAAATGCATAATAAAATCTCAGATTCCAGTAGCTAGGGATCAAGTCTACATCAGCTAGACGCAATTTTAGCGTCTAGTTAGTTTGTAGCAATTTTATGCTCAAAAGGCGACTTATAAATAAAACAAATAAATAAAATGATATTTGCATAAAAAACATAAAAATTTGTATGTTAAGTGGGTACTGGCTGTGATTTATGATTAATCAACAAGCCAAAAAAAGTAAAATCACAAAAAACAGCAGAATCATGATAAAAAGCTGATAAATTAAACCCGCTTTCCTAATAAATAATAAATAAAGAATGCGTATAGCTTGGATTGGAAAAAAATCGCCCTTTTGTGGCAATGTTACCTACAGTCGAGAGATCACAAATGCTTTACTAGAGCAGGGACACCAAGTTAGTTTCCTGCATTTTGCTCAAGAAGAATCCAAACGTGACAATTGGCCAAATTGTCCAGAAGTACCTTTGCCTTTCATTTATAAGTCCCAGGTTTACACTATTCCCACCTTTAGAGCGACTAAGGTTCTGACTCAATCGCTCAGGCGAATTAAACCAGATATAGTTCATGCTTCCCTCACTTTATCTCCCCTAGACTTTGTTTTGCCAGAAATTTGTGAGGAATTAAATCTACCATTAGTTGCTACTTTCCACACACCGTTTGCAGGCAAAGGAGCTAAGCTGGTATCCGGAACTCAACTTTTGGCCTATCAACTCTACGCGCCCTTTTTAGGCAATTATCATCGCGTGATTGTATTTTCCCAAATTCAGCGCGAATTATTAGCACGCATGGGTGTACCGTCAGAAAATATTGCTGTTATTCCCAATGGCGTGGATGTTAATAAATATTCTCCTGGTATTTCTCAAGTGAAAGCAGAATTTGATGCCGATCGCTTGTTTGTCTACCAGGGAAGGTTAGCGCCAGAAAAAAATGTTGAAGCTTTGCTGCGTGCTTGGAAACAAGCAGAAATGGCGCCAGGAAGCAAGTTGCTGATTGTCGGTGATGGCCCCCTTAAGTCTTCTTTGGAACCTTTTTATGGCTCTGATAATGGCATTCACTGGTTAGGTTTTGTCGCTGATGAAAATCGACGCATAGAAATTCTACGGAGTGCAGATGTATATATTTTACCTTCATTAGTAGAAGGCTTATCTTTGTCATTATTAGAAGCAATGGCTTGTGGAGTAGCTTGTTTAGCCACTGATGTTGGAGCCGATGGAGAAGTACTAGAAAAGGGAGCAGGTGTAATTCTTAATCCTAAATCAGTACGACCCCAACTGAGAACCTTGCTACCATTATTCCAAGACCACCCTGAGTTAACTACTTTGCTGGGGCAAAAAGCTAGAAAGCGAGTCTTAGAACGCTACACCCTTAGCAGTAATATTGCTCAGTTAGAGCTGTTGTATGAAGAAGTGGTGCAACAACAAAGTCTACAGTTAACTCGAGGAGCTTGAGCAAATCGGGGATCGGGGATCAGGGATCAGGGATCGGGGATTAGGGGGTTTTAACCTTATTAATCCACTGATGCGGACTTTGTTTGTGTAGCCGAGCCAGTTTGCTCTTGGGAGTTTCCCCCAACCCCAGAGGGAACCCCAAACCAAAGCGTTGTAGCACCTAGCGCGCGATTTCTCATCGCCAGAGCTAGGTGCTGATAACTGATAAACCTAATCTAGCTCTCGCCGTCCTTCCAAGGCTCGCGCTAGCGTCACCTCGTCAGCATACTCTAAATCGCCACCTACAGGTAAACCAAAAGCAATGCGCGTCACCTTGGTAAATGGCTTGAGTAACTGACCAACGTATAGTGTCGTTGTCTCTCCTTCTACACTTGGACTAATTGCCAATATAACTTCTTTGGGTTTTTGTTGACTAACCCGCCGCACTAAAGGTTGGACTGTCAATTGTTCTGGGCCAATACCATCTATCGGAGAAATTACTCCGCCCAAAACATGATACTTACCTTTGTACTCTCTAGTTTTTTCTAAGGCTATTACATCGCGCGAGTCTGCCACTATACAAATAGTACTGTTGTCGCGACTGGGATTGCGGCAGATTTCACAAACAGGTTCAGCCGAAAGATGAAAGCACTCTTTACACAAACCAATTTGCTTTTTGGCTTCGATTAAAGCTTGTGCTAAAGCTTCTACTTCTGCTTCTGGACGCTTCAAAATGTGCAAAGCTAGCCTTTGGGCAGTTTTTGGCCCCACTCCTGGCAAGCGTTGCAATTGTTCAATTAGCCGTGCTAAGGGACGTGCGTAAACCGTGGTTTTATCTCCAGTATGTTAGTACCATAACTATAATGGCATTTTTAAAGAATTTTGAGTAAATCTAAATCGGAATTAGGAAATCTCCCAGATGAGCGTGTAGCTTTACTACAAGCACGCAGAGATAACTAATAAGAGAGGAGATGGATATGACTGCTCAGGTTTGTGAGAAGATAATCTTTAATGGCGAAATAATACCAATGTCGTTTTGTATTCCATTGCCTGAGCAAAATCCAGTGATGAAGTTAAATGAGAAAGATATAAATATAGGTAATGATCATCCCTTTGTATTCTCAACTGCTTACTGGCGGCTCCCTATCGGAACTTGGGAAATCAAAAATGGTCAATTATATCTTGTAGATATTTTTGGTCTTTACAAAATGCTTGGCAAAGCTCCCATTCGTGCTAATTGGTTCAGTGGGGTGATCAAAATTCCTCAAGGGAAACTTCATCATCATATTCGTATGGGCTGTGATTCCCTATACGAGAAAGAGATTTATGTAAAAATTAAGAAGGGAAAAGTTATTCAGTCCCGTGTGATTGATAATCCACAACTCGGTTACAACAGCCCTGCTGATCGTGAAAACTTATACGATGATGGCGATAATGGATGGTAATTATATCATGTCCGCTTGAGGACTTATATTATCCGTCCTTGTCGGTAATTGGTGAGCCAGCGCGCCCCAAGGGGGGTTCCCTCCCCCAACCCCAAAGGGGGCCCCTAGCCCCCAATCCCCACGAGCGACAGGGAGTGGGGGCCGGTGAGTCCCCCATGAGCGTAAGCGCGAACCCGTAAGGGTAATGGGTTATTTTTTAACCATGCCCAATGCCCGATGCCCAAGCTTTATATCGTAAGCAATTAATCGGACATGATATTAGTTTACACATTTATAACTTGAATCTGCACTGATTTTACCCAGTGCAGATTTAAGGAGCTACACAAGTACTAAAAAATTGATGCGCGATCGCACATTTTAACTACTAGTATCTACAGACACTTAGCGCCCTACTTGGTTAGCAGCGTCTTTACCTGCATCTACTACGCTATCTTTTGCTTGCTCACCAATTTTCTTAGCACCTTCTACATAACCAGAGCCAAAATCTCTAAAGGCTTCTGCTGAATCTTCCCCAATTCTTTTGATTCTTTCACCAGGATTACCTTTGACTTCCTCAGCTTCTTTCTGCCACTCGCCTACTGTTCTTGGTCTTTGGGTCTCATTCAAGTGAGCGCGATCGCGAACTTCCTTACCTAAAGCTTTGTTATCACCAGGAGTAACGTAGGTATTGGTGGTTAATAGGAGAACACCAAGCATCACAACAGCCAAAAAACGCTTGACTTGGAGACTCTTCAACAAAGAACTAACACGAGCGATTGTATTAGAAATCAAATTGATCATGAGTATACTCCGTGAGTTAATTTTTCATAGTTTTGAGATAGCTATCATTGGCTCACTCCAAAATCGGCTAATACCTTGAGAAACCGAACTTAGCTTCTCAGTACAATTAGCCTCATAGATTAGAGTTATAGGTTAGTAGGGAAATCTGATAAAAACCAACCTATTTCCGAACCAAGAGAGTTTTTTGAACACAAATATAAGACTACCTTTAAACAAACAATTATCCCTCTAACGAAAGTCAGAGCTTGGTTCTGAAAAATGATAGCTGTTCTAACTCTGAATGAATATGTATTTGATCTCCATCTCTGCAACCATATCATCCAGAGTTTTAATTTTTGTATATTTTGGGAAAAATTTACGCTGTTTACTGGAGATAGAAATAGTAACAATCCAGTATATAAGTGATATATGGGGTGTCAATGAAAGTATGGAAAGCGCTTTATACCACTCTCTTCAGTATTGGGTATGTGCTAACTTCTGCACCAGCTAAAGCACAAGAATTGTCGCCACAAACAGTTGTAGATGGAGTTTATACAGGAATTCAACATATTCACGGCTATGAAGCAACACCGAAACTAATTTGGGATATTTCTCCAGGTGCAGTTGGTGCTTGTGGTTATATTGATGGTAGCCAATATTGCCCGCGTAACCACACTATATACATTACTAGACAAGATATTTATATGGCATATCAGCATGGAGATAGCGCTGTTGCTTACTTGATTGCCCATGAGTATGCTCATGCTATGCAAACTGCTTTTGGATTTAACTCTAGAGTGACACCCATATCAGAACTGCAAGCTGATTGTTTAGCTGGAGTTTATATCGGATTGATCCCCAATATTGTTTTTGACAATCAGGACATTTTAGAGATTGCTTCCTTTGCTTATCGCATTGGAGACTACGCATGGTGGAGTAGACATCATCATGGAACTCCCAAACAGCGTGTGCAAGCTGTGGTGATTGGCTTAAGAGGTGCAACTAATGGTAAAGGTGTTACTGCCTGTCGATTGTAGTTAAAAAAACCACGAATTTTGCCTGTATAGCAGCGATTGAATCGCCGATTTGAGTTTTAAAATCAGATGTTTCAAGCATTATTTCAGAAGATGGAGCCTGAACTATTCCCTGTACCCTATTTATATAGGTATAAAAAAACACGTAATCTTGATGTCTATTTAAAAAAATGACGTGGTTTTACCACAATTTGCAACAAAATCCTGACAAAGCAGTGGCATTAAGAAATGCCATGCTAATCACCATGAAAAAGCATCCAAATCCTGTTAACTGGGCTGCATTTACTTTGATAGGGAAGTCGAGTTAACCCAAGCGAGCGGGAAATCCCCCTGAGCCGCTAGGCACTGGGGGATGATAGCGAGTTTATACGGGTTCTGGGAGCGAGGCAATGTACTGCTGGATAATCTCTAGGGGCGCTCCACCGCAAGAAACGACAAACTTCTGCCGTCCCCATAATTTTGCAATTTCACTGTTGACCGCGATGTAGCGGCAGCTATGGTAATGCTCAATTATGCCAAGGGGTTAGGAACTAGCCTCTCAAACGTGGATGCTGAACCTCTTTCTAGAACCCCACAGCCGCCGTGGAGGATTTAGGAAAGTTCAGCAGATGAGACGTAAGAAACCGCCTGTGGCGTAAGCCACTGGTGGTAGTTCATGAAGACAGAAGCATTTTAGCTTAATTTAACTAGATGAACTCCAGACATACGTTGAAAGCCTGGAAACAACTTCATCAATACATATTCCATCCAGGGAAATCTCGTCAAATATTGGTTAAAGTCTCCTGGAATGTATAGCGATCGACACAACTGATACCTTGAGTCCCAAGCCTCTATTTCCTGGATGTTCCAAATTCCCCACTGAAATTTAGCACTCGTATGCTTGACTGCATCAAATCTGTGTCGAACTGCTAGCAAAAGTCGGGAGATTGCATCAAATACAATCCAAGAACCAGGAAACTGTTCTGCTAAAGTAGCAAACAGAGCCTTGACCTGCTGTTGAGAAAAATAAAGTAGGACACCTTCAGCAATGAACAAGATGGGCCCATCTGTTGAGGCTTTGACTGACTCTATCCACTCTGTTTCCAACACTGAACCTGAGATGAACTGACGGCGATCGCTTTCCTCAAAAAAGCTTTTTCTTACTGTCATTGCATCTGGTAAATCTAAATCAAACCAACGCAGGCTTCCATTATCCAATCGTTCAAATCGAGTATTTAAACCCGCGCCAATTTCTAAAACAGGAATGTGGGGATGGGTTTGCAAAAACTCGCTAACTATCTGATCGAAAGCTTTGCCTCGTATACACACCGCAGTTTGAGAACTTTTCTCCTGAAATAATTTCTGGAAGTCATAGTCAATTTGAGTCAGAATATCGGCAGCTATTGGATCAGTCAGGATGGGATCGAGTTGGTTCATCTCAACCGCCCGTGCCCATAGTGTAATTAGCAGGGTTTCTTGGATCGTACCTAAGTTAACAGTTGTTGAAGTCATGATTATTCTCTCATTCATGATTAGATTTTTGTTAAATTAGCCAATTGAAGTTTTAGCATTGAGTGATTGAAGCAATATTCTGATAAAGATTTAAATTGCAGAGCCTACAACCAGAGCAACTCAGGTTAATGAGGTGAGTGTTAGAGTTGTCTGAATCTTGTCAAAGTGAAACATTACTGCCAACTGATTGGCTTGAAAGTTGATAAGGTCGGTATTCAATTAATCGGATGTTCCAAGGTCCTTTGATCTGATACATGATGCCGCGCCATTCCACTTTTCGCATTAATATCGCCGATACCATCGTGACTGCATAAACTAACTGTGTCAATGGAATTGCCACCAGAATTTTTGCCATCATCAGGGCTGAAAATCGCGTCGTCGATTCACCCCGCGCCCGAATCACTCGCCCCACAGCTTGCTCTACCAATACTAGTTGCACAACCATTGCCAGGATGTAACAAGCGAATCCAACTGCTATCCCTATTGCAGTACCCATGTTGTCGTTAATTAACGCAATCAGTAGCAATGCTATTGTCAGTAAAACAGCCAATGTGGATGTGAATACTTGGGCGACAATGAGCAGCCATTGAGGATTGTAAAGCCGTGTGACAAGTAATTGGCGTGTAATGAAGTGCAAGCATCGAGCTAAATTGCATTCCTCACGATTGGGCATCATGAGTGTAGGTACAAATTTTACGTTTAAGTCCATTGCTTGCAATGCTTTATAGATGGGGACATCAACAGAAACGCTTTGTTTCCATATCTCCAATAAGCGCGATCGCTGCAATACAGAAAGCCTCATTGCC
>NZ_AJLK01000186.1 GCF_000317205.1 Fischerella muscicola PCC 7414
TTGGCTTGCCTTTCACTTTAATCACTGCTGAAAAGATGAGAATTAATTGAGCGCGATCGCGCTTTGTGAAAATAGGAGTTTTGAGTGCTGATGAATAAGAAAAATCTTGCTGTTGCTTTTTATCTTTGAGGGCGTCCGTCACCTGAAAGGCTTGCCCTGCCACAAGTTGACTGCGGTTGTCACCCCCTCAGCCAGAACTGGCAGGGCTTCCAGCGATTAAAATTCACCTCTTCCAAAAAACACCTACAGGTTTGCACCAATAAAGCTTAAGTAGTGGTGTGACGGGCTATTTTGTGCAAAAATCTCTTTTTCTATCTGGTGTGTTCTCTCTTGCCTGGTGCGGTTTATTAATGCAGTAATTTAACGTGAGTCTCCAACGGAGGCGCGCCAGTAGGTATTACGATCGCTATAACGCCAGAATCTTCAAAATCGATTTTCCGTTGTGCCTTTGTGATTCAAAAAATTGATCAACCACTAACACCCCAAATAAAATCACAACATCATGTATACATTCCCCACCCTACTATATTCTAAGTAGAGTTTTTTCACAGGAGACATTTATGTTTGGACTGGGATGGACAGAAGTAGGTGTAATCGCGATCGTCGCCTTATTAATTTTTGGGCCGAAAAAAATCCCCGAACTAGGAAGCGCATTAGGCAAAACTTTGCGGGGTTTTAAAGAAGAAATGAATAAAATCACAACTGATGAGGATACCAACCCCGAAGAAGAAGAAAAATAAAAATAGTCATTTGTTCTTTGTCATTAGTCCTTTGTGTTTACAAATGACAAATGACAAATGACAAATGGCCATTGACTAAATAATCGAATTGACAACAGATGAAGTCACACCCATTTGAGAATCTACAGTTGCGGGGGTGGTATTTTGTTGCGGAACTTCTTCCTTAACAACACCACGCGCTTTAATCAACTTGATGGCACGATTGACGCTTTCTGGTAAAATCACCACCAAACTGTTCTCAGGGGTAATATCCAAGGCTTTGTTAATGGCTTGGGTTTCATCCAGAATCACTTCAAATTCGTAATTAGGATTTACTTGCTTAATACCTTGAACAATTAATTCCGCAGCTGAACCCCGCACCCTACCTCTGGTGTCGTCATCTTCTTTGACAATTACGTAGTCAAAAATTTCCGCTGACAGCTTACCCAAAGCCACAAAGTCTTGATCACGTCGATCGCCAGGCCCACCGATAACACCAATGCGATCGCCATTTGTCCAGTTGCGGACAAAGGAACCTAAAGCTTCGTAACTGTGGGGATTGTGGGCATAATCTACCAAAGCGTGGAAGTTACCCAAGTTAAACAAGTTCATCCGTCCTGGTGTTTGACTCACCGAAGCCCGGAATGTATTTAAGCCAGCCCGAATTTGCTCAATTGACACGTTTTGCACAAACGCCGCTAAGGAAGCTGCCAAAGCGTTGGCAATCATAAATGGCGCCCTTCCACCCATCGTCAGGGGAATATTTTCTGCGCGTTCGATGCGGTGTGTCCAATCCCCTTTTAATATTGACAAAAAGCCATTTTCGTATACTGCTGCAACTCCACCCTTTTGGATGTGGTTTCGCACCAATTCCGATTCTGGGTTCATGGTGAAGTAAGCAATATTAGCTTTTGTTCGTTCTGCGATCGCAGCTACGCGGGGATCATCGGCGTTGAGAACAGCGTAGCCATCAGGATAAACGGCTTCGGCAACCACACTCTTGAGATGTGCTAGTTGGTCGATTGTATCAATGTCACCAATCCCTAAGTGATCAGCAGCAACATTTAACACTACACCGACATTAGCGGCTTCAAAAGCCAAGCCAGAGCGGAGAATCCCACCCCTAGCTGTTTCCAACACTGCTACTTCTACTGTCGGGTCTTGCAAGATTAACTGGGCGCTTTGCGGGCCTGTGTTGTCCCCAACTTCGACTAAGTAATCTCCGATATAAGTACCGTCTGTTGTAGTATAACCTACTACCTTACCCGTCTGTTTGTAGATGTGAGCTAGTAGCCGGGTAGTGGTGGTCTTGCCGTTTGTACCCGTAACACTCAAAATCGGAATCCGGCTAGCTTGTTCGTTGGGGAACAGCATATCAATCACTGCCCCTGCAACGTTACGGGGAATGCCTTGGCTGGGGGCAACATGCATCCGGAAGCCAGGAGCAGCATTGACTTCTACAATCACACCCTCAACCTCTCGTAAGGGGCGACTAATATCTGATGTGACGATATCAATGCCGGCGATATCTAAACCTATAATCTTGACGATACGCTGGGCTAACCAAACGTTTTCCGGGTGAATTTCATCTGTCCTATCTACAGCAATACCACCTGTACTTAAGTTTGCCGTTGCCCGTAAATAGCAAATTTCGTCTTTAGCTAATACGCTATCGAGGGTGTAACCTTGCCTTTCCAGTAACTGATAGCTGGTGCGGTCAAGTTCAATTTTGGTGAGAACCTTGTCATGTCCATCACCACGATTTGGATCTTTATTGGTTTCCTCTATCAATTCCGCAATCGTAGATCTGCCATCACCAACCACATGAGCAGGTACACGTTCCGCAACTGCCACTACTTTACCGTCTACAACCAAGACTCGATGGTCACGCCCCTTGTAATATCGCTCTACAATAATTGAGCGAGAAACTTGTCTAGCTGCGTCGTAGGCTGCCTCTGCTTCTTCCCAATTTTGGATGTCGATGGTGATGCCACGCCCGTGATTTCCGTCTAAGGGTTTGATGACAATGGGATAGCCACCAACATATTCAATTGCTTCTGGCAAATCGTCCAAAAAGTTAATCACCGTACCTTTGGGGACTGGTACACCTGTACTGGCAAGAATGCGTTTGGTGGCTTCTTTATCGCAAGCCAGTTCTACTCCCAAAATACCGGTGTTATCGGTCATGGTTGCCTGCATCCGCTTTTGGTTGACACCATAACCCAGTTGAATTAAGAAGCGTGCCCCCAGTTGCATCCAGGGAATACCTCTTTTTTCAGCTTCTTTGACGATTGACTCTGTGGAAGGCCCCAAGGCTGCATCACGCCATAAGTCTTTCAGGTCTTGTAAATCTTGTTCTAACTCCGCCTTTGGATAACGGCCTCGGTCAACAATACTTTGGCACAGCCGGACTGCGGCTCTACCTGCATAGCGTCCGGCTTCCTCATTTAGATACTCAAAGACGACTTGGTAAACACCTGATGTAGACGTTTCCCGAGTACGACCGAAACCGACATGCATACCGGCTAATTCTTGCAGTTCTAAGGCGACATGTTCCACGATGTGACCCATCATGGTGCCTTCGCGCACTCGCATCAAAAAACCACCACGACAGCCAGGCGAGCAGTAGTGACCCTCCAGACTAGGCAGAGCCTCAACTAGTCCTTCATAAAAGCCAGGGATCTCATTCGAGGGCGTCTCGGCAAGATTTTCTAGATCAAGGCGCATGACGATTAGTTTGTGGCGTCGAATGCTCCAGTAGTTGGGGCCGCGTAAGGTCTGGATTTTGAGGATTCTCATGGGAATAGGTAGATGGAGATTCGGAACCAAAATTCTAGTTTCTTACTGAAATTGACCGCCAAACTGTTCATGGTAAACAGTTTTTTCTTCTTACATCGTATTACTCTCATTTTTTTGCTGCAACGTAGAATTGCGCGATCAACTCAGTGTAACTCCAGATACTTAAGTCCGTCAGCTGGAGATGCGGTAGACAGCAGGTAGAACAGTGCGTTGGTAAAGGTGGAAGCGATCGCCATGACTGAGGATGTGCAGGCGCAAATTGTGCAGATTCAAAGGTTCGGTTGCTCCCACATGCGGTTCGTTGGTGTGAGTGACTTCGGTCGGATCTATTATTGTAACCGAACCCTTGCCTAAAACTTGTAACCAACCATCACGTTCAAACAACGCACAAGTATCTTCATCAATGCCAATCCCCAGACGATCTGGATGAGAAGCGATCGCGCTCATCAAACGCCCCATGCGGTTACGATTGTTAAAATGTTGGTCTACAATCACTTCAGGGATAAATCCCAAGCCGGTGGCCATGTCCACCAACGAACGATTGGGCGACTCACCACTACCACCACCAGCAATCATGTGATGTCCCATAACTGCCGCACCTGCACTAGTACCTGCGAGTGTGAGTTCTCCAGACCTAACTCGCTGCCGGATAATATCCATTGCTGGTGTGTCTGATAAAACGCCACACAGTCGTAATTGATCACCTCCTGTTAAAAAAACCCCGGTACAAGCTTCCAGGGACTGTTGGTAATCACGGTATTCACACTGCTCTCTTTCCCGTATGTCCAGAAGCTCAACTTTTTTAGCACCCATATCCTCAAAAATACGGATATAGCGACCACCGATGATAGAGGGTTCACGAGAGGCAGAGGGAATAATTGCTATGTGGGCGTCATTAGCACCAGCACGGGCAAAAAAAGTCCGCAAAATCTCGCGGCCATGGACTTTATCTTCTGCGCCTCCGATCACCAGAACGGCAGTTTTTGTTGCTTGGGGTGTCCTCATTTCCAGCAATTTAGCTTGTAATTCCGGCATTGTGTTTCTCCTGTCAACAACTTCAGGTGAAAATTACAAGGTCAGCAGCCCAATTATTTTCGCGCCTAAATTGGTAATGGGTAATTGGTAATGGGTAATTGGTAATGGGTAATGGGTAATTGGTGAGCCAGCGCGCCCCAAGGGGGGTTCTCCCCCATGAGCGTAAGCGCGAACCCGTAAGGGTAATTAAGATACTGATGATTTTCCAATACTCAATGCCCAATGCCCGATGCCCAATGCCCAATCCCCAATCCCCCATATTCCTTGCCGTCACGGTGGCGACACATTTGCAGTTATAGTTAATAGCATCTTGTTGTAGTGACTGCGATCGCAATGCCATGATCTTGTAGACGCTTTGTCGCGTGTCTCTTGGGTGGTTGTCCGTTTGAGTGTCTCCTCTAATTTTGGGAAACACAAACAGGTATTGACGCACTTTCTTTTTGAGGCTGGTTCGATGCATCCTGGAAGTTGTTAACCTAGTCAGAATAGTGAAGTACCCACCGCTAAACGCTTAACGTTATAGCGGGGGCTTCGCGTCTCATTTGCCGATGCTCTGTTGGGGACATCATTTAAAGATGTTCGTCACTGAAGACGATTTGAGCCTTACTCAGCATCTCTGGCATTTGTGCCTTTATCTCATCAAAGGAGAACCCGCGCAGCCACCCTGCTTCTCAAGGCAGTTATAAGTTAATTTTTCATCTTTCGGCTGATATTCCACTGCTAACCGTTAGGTATAGCCAGGGACTGACGCCGAATTAATTAAATTTAGATGTGACAATATTTAAACATAAATTAAGTAATTAGAAAAACTTTTATTGACTCATAGAATCTCACTCTTTCTAGTACTTATAGATACACTCAAACAACTTCATGTGTGTTACATACAACATCGGCTAGTTTGAAGCCAGCACCAAAAAGCAGCTATGCTGCTATGCTGTAGACGCTCGTGCAGACGATGTATCTGTTGGGTAGGCAAAAAGGGAACACCAAAAGTTTTTGCCTGTGGCAGCAATTTTTGGGAACCCTGGCAGAAAGAATTAATCACCATAACATCTACCCATTTTTTGACTTTTTTATTAACTTTCTAATTATTTCTGCCGTACTGTGCTAGACATTCCAAATTTAAGATTAGTGTTCTCCAATACGAAATACTGTGCGCTTTGATATAGTTACGCTATTTCCTGATAGTTTTGCCTCTATTCTGAATTCAGGGCTGATTGGTAAAGCCTTGTCCAAACAGATTGCTCAGGTAAATTTGATCAATCCCCGCGACTTTACTACCGATAAGCATCGCAAAGTCGATGATGAACCCTACGGCGGCGGTGTCGGAATGCTAATGAAGCCAGAACCAATTTTTGCCGCCGTTGAATCCCTGCCTGTTTTACCCAGAAGAGAGGTGATTCTGATGAGTCCCCAAGGTCAAACAATGAATCAACCTCTGTTACGAGAGTTAGCAACCAATTATGACCAATTGGTGGTGATTTGTGGTCACTATGAAGGTGTAGATGAGCGAGTACTACATTTAGTCACCCGTGAAATATCCTTGGGCGATTTTATTCTCACCGGTGGGGAAATTCCAGCAATGGCTTTGATTAATGGTGTAATGCGCCTACTACCAGGAACTGTTGGCAAAGTCGAGTCCCTCAAATCAGAAAGTTTTGAAGAAGGATTATTAGATTATCCCCAATACACCCGTCCAGCAAATTTCCGTGGTTGGAAAGTACCAGATGTGCTACTGTCTGGCAATCACAATGAAATTGCTAAGTGGCGGTTGCAACAACAAATTCAAAGAACAAGCGATCGCCGTCCTGATTTGCTCAAAGCTTGGCTAGAGGAGAAGGGGGGGAAAGATGGGGAGATGGAATGATGGGGTGATGGGGAGATGGGGTGGTGGGAGGTGTGAGGGGTGTGAGGGGTGTGAGGAGTGTGAGGAGTAAGTATTAAACAACTACTAACTACTAACCACTAACTACCAACTACTAACCACTAACTACCAACTACTAACCACTAACTACCAACTACTAAC
>NZ_AJLK01000187.1 GCF_000317205.1 Fischerella muscicola PCC 7414
ATTGACACTTGAAACTTGACACTGGACTAAAAATGAACATTCGGATTGGCAACGGTTATGATATTCATCGGCTAGTGAGCGATCGCCCTCTGATTCTTGGCGGGATCAATATTCCTCACTCTCTAGGTTTGCTAGGGCATAGTGATGCTGATGTCCTTACCCACGCGATTATGGATGCTATGCTAGGAGCTTTATCTCTGGGCGATATCGGACATTATTTCCCCCCTAGCGATCCGCAATGGGCAGGAGCTGATAGTTTGGTGTTATTAAGTAAAGTCCACCAACTCATTCGCTCCCAAGGCTGGCAAATAGGTAATATAGACTCGGTGGTAGTAACAGAACGTCCAAAATTAAAACCTCATATTGAAAAGATGAAGGAAAAAATTGCAGGAGTTTTGCAATTACAACCAAATCAAGTCGGAATAAAAGCTACTACCAACGAAAAACTAGGCCCCGTTGGAGAAGAACAAGGTATTTGCGCTTATGCAGTTGTTTTACTTTTACAAGGGTAATTTATTCAGTTAAACCCACTTAATCAGGTGAAATAGTTCATAATTATAGTCAGCTTTTAGCTGACTTTAGCTATTAGCCCCAACTGTAGTTGAGGGCAAATGAAAATATTTTGATATTAATAAATGATGAGTTTTGCTAGTATCTTTCCCTCTATTAAGCGTTTTCGCTTATTAATAATTCTGGCTTTAATCACTGCACTGGTAACTGTTGCCTGTAACCCGTCTAATTATCAAACACAAGCTGCTCAAGTGCCGCAAATGATTGTGGCTGTTTTGGGTGAACCTTCCACTTTTAACTCAGCACTAAATGAGTCGGCATACAGTGTCTTCGGGCCCCTTTATGACTCATTAATTATCGAAAATCCTTTAACTAATGAGTTAGAACCTGGTTTAGCGGAGTCTTGGCAAGTCCTTGACAATGGACAGCGAGTTGTCATGACTCTCAAAAAAGGACTCAAGTGGTCAGATGGTAAGCCGATGACTGCTGATGATATTGTATTTAGCTACAATGACATCTACTTAAACCCCAAAATACCCACGCCGACGAAAGATTCTTTAAGAATTAATGAGCGTGGTGATACTCCCAAGGTACGCAAAATAGATGATCTAACAGTAGAATTCACTGTACCGGAACCTTTTGCTCCTTTTTTGAGATGGGTAGGTGGAATTACAATTTTGCCTGCTCATGCTCTCAAGGAATCTATTCACACAACTGATCCTGGCGGTAATCCCAAATTTCTCACAATGTGGACAACAGGCACTGATCCCAAAAAAATTATTGGTAATGGGCCTTATGTCATGGAAACCTATATTCCCAGTCAGCGAGTCATATTCCGACGCAATCCATACTATTGGCGCAAAGATGCTCAAGGAAATCCTCAACCTTACATAGAAAGGTTGATTTTCCAGATTATTGAATCGACTGATAACCAGTTAATCAGTTTCCGCTCCGGACAGTTGGATAATCTCGAAGTTCCTCCAGAAGGTTTTAGTTTATTGAAGCGGGAAGAAAAACGAGCAAACTTTAAAATCTATAATGGTGGGCCAGATACTAGCACTACATTTATTTCTTTTAATCTCAGTAAAGCTAAAAATGCTAAGGGTCAGCCTTTTGTAAATCCAATTAAATCTCGTTGGTTTAATAAAAAGGAATTTAGACAAGCAGTAGCCTATGCTCTTGACCGCGAAACAATGAAAACAAATGCATTTCGTGGCTTAGGTGAGTTGCAAAATTCCTTCGTTTATGTCAAAAGTCCCTATTATCTGCCTCCAGAAAAAGGCTTGAAAGTTTACAATCATGATCCAGAAAAAGCCAAGAAATTACTTTTGCAAGCAGGGTTCAAATATAATGCAAATCAGCTAGTAGATGAAGATGGCAACCGAGTCCGATTTACGCTGCTGACAAATGCCGAAAGGAAAGTCAGAGGGGATATGGCAGCACAAATTAGGCAGGATTTGGCTAAGATTGGCATTCAAGTTGATTTACAAATTCTCAGTTTCAACGCTTATCTGGAAAAACTAAAAGTTACCCAAGATTGGGATTGTTATCTTGGTGGTTTTGCTGGTGGTGGTGTTGAACCTCACAGTGCTAGTAACATCTGGAGAATTAACGGCGCATCCCATGCATTTAATCTTGGCCCGCAGCCAGGCGGTCCGCCGATCACTGGTTGGGAAGTTTCTGATTGGGAGAAGGAAATTGACCGCCTTTATATTAAGGGCGCTCAAGAAATAGATGAAAACAAACGCAAGGAAATTTATTACGAGTATCAGCGCATAGCCTCAGAACAATTACCATTTATTCACTTGGTAGAAAGATTAGATTTGCAGGCAGTACGCGATCGCTTCCAAGGCATCAAGTATACCGCCCTCGGTGGCCCGTTCTGGAATCTTTATGAGCTAAAAATTGCTGAAGATAATTAAGGGAATCAGGTATCAGGGATTAGGGGGTGATAGGGGAGTGTGAGGGGTGGTAAGCAATCAACAATTAACTACTAACTACTAACTACTAACCATTGACAAATGACAAATGACGAAAGTTTGCGATCGCTCCTCCAAGCTGTTGCCAATGGTAATGTTTCCCTAGATGCCGCACTGGATGAACTCAAATATTTAGCTTATGAACCTGTGGGTGAATTTGCCAAAATTGACAATCATCGCGCCATCAGAACTGGTTTTCCGGAGGTGATTTGGGGCCCTGGCAAAACCCCCTCTCAAATTGCGCAAATTATGGAGACGATGCGTCTACGTAACTCTGTAGTCATGGCAACTCGCATCGAACCGGAGATTTACGCAGCACTGCAACCCAAGGTGAGAGATTTACGATACTACGAATCAGCACGAATTTGTGCGATCGCTCCTCCCAATCTTGAACCACGTTATCCCGGCACAATTGGCATTCTTTCTGCTGGTACAGCCGATTTACCTGTAGCTGAAGAAGCCGCTGTCACAGCAGAACTTTCTGGCTTTCGTGTCCAACGCCTCTGGGATGTGGGAGTCGCTGGCATTCACCGCTTGCTGAGTAACCGCCACGTGATTGCAAATGCCTCTGTGTTGATTGTCGTCGCAGGTATGGAGGGTGCTTTACCGAGTGTAGTAGCAGGTTTAGCAGACTGTCCGGTGATTGCTGTTCCTACTAGCATTGGTTATGGTGCAAGTTTCGGAGGTTTAGCACCTCTATTGACAATGCTCAACTCTTGTGCTGCTGGAGTTGGTGTAGTAAATATTGATAATGGCTTTGGTGCGGCGGTGCTAGCAGGACAAATTTTGCGAACAGCCGAGAAATTGCGGATGGCATCATCTGATTCTTGAGTTATGACGGTGATGTTACTTTTACATTAGTGAAAAACATCACTTAGAAATGAAACTTTTGATCACGTTGGCTGCTTTTGCCTTGAGTTTTTGGCTAACGATCAGTATCTCGACATAATCAGGGGGAAAGGGCAAAGGTTAAAGGGAAAAGGTATTTTGGATTTTAGATTGGAGAGTGGGATCACGGATCAGAGATTGGTGAAAAGTTCTTCCCTGTCCTCCTTGTCCCCTTTCAACCCTTATTCAAGAACAAATTTGAACAATTCAATTATCTTAGTGATTCGATGTCTCAGTTAATTTGGCATTTACCGGAAAATTTGACTATCCTAGCTCAAAACATTACTGATCCAAATCTTATTGGGCAGATACAAAAAGCCTTTACGCATTTTGTCCAATCAGGCCAAGCCTGGGCGCTCTTGATTGGATTGGCAATTGGTTATATGATTCGGAATCTGACAAGTTTTGGTTAGTGGTTGTTTGTTGATGGTTGATTGTTGGTTGTTGGTTGTTGTTTGTTGGTTGTTGGTTGTTGTACCAGACGTGCCATGGCACGTCTGTACATTGGTTAGTGGTTAGTTGTTAGTAGAGACGCGAGGAACATCGCGTCTGTACAATACTGATTAGTAGCTACTACTCCTCACACCCCCCTGCCCCCCAACCCCACAAGTGGGACCCTAGCCCCC
>NZ_AJLK01000188.1 GCF_000317205.1 Fischerella muscicola PCC 7414
CATTGCCCCCCAACCCCACAAAAGTGGGGACCCCTAGCCCCCCCATCTCCCCATCCCCCCATCCCCCCCATCTCCGATCCCCAGCCCCTGAACATGACTGAACAGCAAACTTGGAGCCAGCGGTTTGAATCAGCCTTGCATCCTGCGATCGCTCATTTTAATGCAAGTATTAGTTTTGACATTGAGTTAATAGAATATGACCTGACTGGCTCTGTTGCTCATGCCCAGATGCTAACTAAATGCGGTATCATTTCTCCAAAAGAAGGAGAGCAATTAGTTGCTGGTTTAGAACAAATCCGGCAAGAATATCGTCAAGGCATGTTTAACCCCGGTATTGAAGCAGAAGACGTACACTTTGCCGTCGAGCATCGTCTAGTGGAAATTATTGGTGATGCAGGTAAAAAGTTACACACAGGTCGTTCCCGTAACGATCAAGTAGGAACAGATACTAGATTGTACCTACGTGATCAGATCCAACAAATTCGTCAGCAACTGCGAGAATTCCAAAGTGTCTTGTTAGATATTGCTAACAATCACATTGAAACTTTAATACCTGGTTATACCCACTTGCAACGCGCTCAACCTCTGAGTTTGGCTCACCACTTGTTGGCATACTTTCAAATGGCACAACGAGACTGGGAACGTTTGGGAGATGTTTGGAAGCGAGTGAATATTTCTCCTTTGGGCTGTGGTGCTTTGGCAGGAACAACTTTCCCGATTGACCGCCATTATACAGCCCAACTATTGCATTTTGATAGCGCTTATGCTAACAGCTTGGATGGAGTGAGTGATCGCGATTTTGCGATCGAATTTTTGTGTGCTGCCAGCTTAATTATGGTTCATTTGAGCCGACTTTCAGAAGAAATCATTCTTTGGGCATCTGAAGAATTTGGTTTTGTCACCCTGAAAGATAGCTGTGCAACTGGTTCCAGCATCATGCCTCAAAAGAAAAACCCTGATGTTCCAGAATTAGTGCGGGGTAAAACTGGGCGTGTCTTTGGTCATCTCCAAGCTTTGTTGGTAATTATGAAGGGACTACCTTTGGCATATAACAAAGATTTACAAGAAGACAAAGAAGGTTTATTTGACAGTGTTAAAACTGTCAAAGCATGTCTAGAAGCAATGACAATTTTGTTACGAGAAGGTCTGGAATTTCGTACACAACGTTTAGCACAAGCAGTATGTGAAGACTTTTCCAATGCTACCGATGTAGCAGATTATCTAGCAGCACGAGGTGTACCATTTCGAGAAGCATACAACCTTGTGGGCAAAGTAGTAAAAACTAGCATTGCTGCTGGCAAACTCCTCAAAGATTTAACCTTGGAAGAGTGGAAACAACTTCATCCAGCATTTGCAGCCGACATTTACGAAGCAATATCTCCTCAGCAAGTAGTTGCAGCCCGCAATAGCTACGGTGGTACAGGTTTTGAGCAGGTAAGAATAGCATTATCTAATGCCCGTAATCTAATTGCTGAATAGTTTGCTGCTGTTGGTTGTTTGGTATTGGGAACAACCAACAATTTAAAATAATTTAGATAAATATTATCAGACTAAACAATAGATATCTTGCAAAAGTCATGGCATGATTGCCTGTCTTGAAAATAGGTATCGGGGATTAACTTAACACCAAACCCATAATCCATCTGTGTTTATCTGTGTGCATCTGTGTTCGACATTCCATGATAGAGGCTCACTGATGAACTACTTACCTGTATCTCCTATTCCCAATTCAAATTCACTTCCTGCTTCTGAGTCAAACACATGGCAATTCCCTTCTCATAGTAAGCAGCTTCATTAATAAAAATTGGATAAACAGTTGATTCTCCTTCATAATTAATATCTTGACCTTCAAAGCTCAGAAATATTGGTTCACCAGGATGAAGAGGTTCATAATCTCTAAACTGAAGCTGGGGATGGATCATCGCCTGAATTTCTCCTAAGTTATTTCTGGGATAATCGATAGTCCCGATGCTTTGATAAAGTGTCAATGTGTGATTGTCTGATGAAATTGAATTTTGATTATATGCTTCTAAATAGTCCAAAATAGTATAAATAAGCTTCTCTGTTTTGTAAAATAAATCTGCATTTAAAACACCTTGAGCAACAGGGCCAACTTCAATTACAAAACCGTACTGACATAGAGATTTAAGTAAAGAACTATCTAGATTTGTTGTTGTCAAACAAACTTTTACTAAAGGATTGATTGCACTTAGATAAGCAGATAATTGTAAACAAAAAGGGTGTTGATTGCCTATGATAATACTCAACCCCATGTTTGCTGTTGTAGTATGCAAATCTAATATTACATCTACTTGAGGATTACCTTTTGGCCCTAATATTTGGTTAATAGCTTTTGCCCGAATGTCTTCATAACTAGAAAGTGTCGAATTTTGTAAGTCTTGATTAAGGAAGCAACGATTCAAGTCTTTATCAATGTAACGTCTACCAACCTTAAAAGCTTCAGGATTTGCTAGTAAAGTTTGAATGTTAAAGCTGGATCGCTGAATTAAGTGAGGAAACTGCTCAAATTTTTTGATTAGATATGCCCCTGTAAATTCATTTCCGTGAGTTGCCCCCACGATCGCAACATGATTGATTTGATTCATAAGATTAATTTATATTATATTCGCTCGAATACTTATATTATCCGCCTGAGTCTGTAATGGGTAATTGGCATATTACCTAATATTGGTGATGGTTAAAGGCTGCTCCTTTAAAGCATCATAGTGGGAATATAAAACCTATAAACCGAGTTTTTGCAGTAACAAAAACCCGGTTTATAACCTCAAGTTCTAGTACTAGATTAGTGTTTTGGGTTGTTTAATGACGTGCTTGCAAGTTGAATTAACCTCTATTTTTGAAAGATTCCAACCATTGTTGGACTTGTTCTCTGGCTATATCGCGAGATCCTAAACCAAAGGCAAGAGCGATCGCCACTGCGATCGCACCCAATAGCAAGCCAAAGGCAAGATTCACAATATCGGGTGCAACACCGATTTGTTGTAACGCCATTGCGGTGACTAGGGTAATGATTGCTATCCGCGTCACCTGACCTAAAATTCTCGCTTGGGGATTACCGGAACTGGTAATAATGTTAAAAGCTAGATTGGCTAGGTATAAACCAATAGCAAATATAATCACTCCAGCCAAAATCCGTCCGAGTACGACAACAATACCAGCTACTAGCACTGTTAGAGCAGGGATATTGAGGATATTCACCGCTGCCACAGTCGCAAATAGCATAATCCCAACTAATACAATAATGCCCGCAATTTCCGAGGGGGTGCGGCTGGGAGGAGTTGGTGTTGTTGGTTCTTCTGCGGGAATCACAATCCGTCTGGGGGGTGGTGATATTCCCAAAACAGACAAAATATTGTTAAAACCTATACTGGTCAAAATGTTGGTGACTAAATCTGCCACAAACCGCCCCAAGAAATAGGCAATAATTAAAATGGCGATTGCTGTAAAGATTGCCGGAAGTACATTGAGAACTTGTTGCAACATCGCGATTGCCGGCACTGAAATCGCTGCTATTTGCAGAGTATTCAAAGCAGCGATCGCTACAGGAATCAAAATCAGAATATAGACAATTGTGCCGATGATTCTGGAAAGAGGTTGAGTTCCCGCAGCGCGTGATAATCCTAATCGAGTTCCTAAATTGTCAATTCCTGTTGCTGCGAGTAAATTTGTGACAATCCGTTGGACAACAGTCGCGATAAACCAACCAACAGCGGCAATAATGATTGCTCCGAGAATGTTCGGCAGAATCGCCAAAATCTCTGTCACCAGTGCTTCCACTGGTTGTAGCGCTCGTTGTAACCCCAGAGTATCTAGTATTGGAATCAGAAATAGTAAAAAGATGAACCAATACAGAGCATTACCAATTGTATTGCTCAGAGGCAATTGATTTTGAGTAGTAGTGCTATCTTCTGGTGGGTTTAAACGTTCGTCTATTCTTAACGCCCGCAGTCCTCTAATTGTGATTAGCTTGACAACAGTAGCTACTAACCAAGCAACTGCTGCAAAAATCAGCGCACCCACTAATCTGGGTAAAAAGTCACCAATTTGAGTGAGAAAAGTATTAAGCGGTTGAGAAGCAACCCTTAATTCCAGTATGTCCAAAACGGCAACTAGTGTTAGCAGTAGAATGCCCCAAAATACCAAGTTAGAAATCAATTTTTCTACTTGAGGAAGTTCGCTGCTGCTATCTTCATGTCCAACTACGCCAGCGGCAATGCGGTTATCGATTTGCGTGCGATTGAGAATCCCTCGCGTCACAGCAGCAACACCAGCAGCAATCAACCAGCCAACCAACAAAATTAATACTGCTCCCAGCAATCGAGGCAGAAATGCACCTATCTGTTGGAAAGAGTTTTGCACATAAGTGTTGAATCCAGCGTCTTGTGGTGGTAATGTAGGCGATTGTGCTAAAAATGTTTCTACCCTAATCCACAAACCAGCTCCCATCACTTGAGTTATATTTTGCCAAGTTGTATTCATGGTTTTTCGGTATTAAAGTTAAGTTTGATCGCAGAAAACACCGTAGATACTTTTGGAGTAGATTGCCCTGGACAATTCCACATGCCAATAACTTCGTAGTGTTTTACGTTTGAATTTAACTGTCAATTTTACACGCAATTGATCTCAAGCATTCTTTGTGATAATTTTTTGTTTTTTATTGAAAAAAGCAAATTAAAACATCTATCTACTTGTAGTTGACTAGTATTGACAAATACAATTATTTTAAATTGGTCATCTTTGATTAATTATTGGTCAAAAGTTAATAGCTAATCATTTGTGGTTGTTGATAGTTGCTTGTTGTTTGTTGGTGGTTAGTGGTTGGTGGTTAGTGGTTAGTGGTTATTCCCCTACTCCTCACACCCCCCACACCCCTCACACTCCCCACACTCCCCAATTTGCGTTACTCTGAGTGCAGATATAATAAGAACTTAAGTGAAATGTCTGCAATGGAAGTTTTTGAACAATCAATAGATATTAATGCCTCAGCCGCAGTTGTGGAACGCTGTATTAGCGATCGCATTTTAATGCACCGTTGGCTCAATCCTGTATTGCGTTGCGAACCTGTAGGTGAGTGGAGTACCGATGTTGGTAGTCACAGTCGGTTTGTGATTCAAATACCTTTAATTAAACCGACATTGAAGAGTACTGTTGTCGAAAGAAAACCAGGTTTGATTGTTTGGGGGTTTGAGGGTTTTTTTAAAGGACGCGATCGCTGGGAATGTCAACCACAAGCAAAAGGAACACGCCTACTCAATCGCTTTGAATTTGAGATACCCAACCCTTTGGTGAGTTGGGGTTTTAAAACCTTTGCTGAAAACTGGACAAAAGAAGACATGCAAGCCCAATTACGCCGACTGAAGCTTGTAGCAGAGGAAATACAGCAGGAGTGAGAGGTGGTGGGGTGATGGGGTGATGGGGTGATGGGGAGGTGGGGGGAGTGTGTAGACGCGTAGCGGCTTAAGGTAAGGGTGGAGTAGTAAACCACTAACCACTAACCACTAACCACTGACCACTAACTACTAACCACTAACCACTAACCACTAACCACTGACCACTAACTACTAACCACTAACCAATGATAAATGACAATTGACTACCCTCTACCAAGTTGAGTTAGTAATCGCCGAATCATGTAGGCGTCTTGGGCTTCTGGGGTCTTGACTAGGTAAGTTTCTAAGTCATTGGCTGCTTGGGAGAAGCGACCGAGTTGATAGCATAAAAGACCGCGATCGCGCACTTCTAAGGCGAAGCCAGGAAATAATAATAAAATTCTCTCTACTGCTGCTAAGGCTTTTTCTAATTCCTGTTTATTCAAGTAGATATATTTAAGATTTGTTAATATTCTTGCCAAAATTTGTTTGTTTGTCACCGATGCTAAAAATTCTGGTTGCAGAGTCACAGGATGCTGATATATTTGAGTCAATTTTTCTTGACAATCTTGCGGAAATAATATCTCACCTTTATTGAAGGTATCCACAAAAATCTCAATATCAGAAACGTCAGGACGAATGAGGAAATGTCCTGGCATTCCTATGCCTACCATCGCAAAATCAATCCGTCGAGCAATTTCTAGATATATTAGCGCTAAGGTAATCGGAATTCCCAGGCGGCGATCAATCACATCATTCAAATAGCTGTTGCGGGGATCATAATATTCTTGTTTATTTCCTGTAAATCCCAAATCGTTATAGAGATATTGATTAATAGTTTGGATGATTCGCAAAGGATAACGCTCTGCTGGCAAGCGTTCTTCTAATTCTGTTGCCATCGTATCCAGACTATTGATATATTCTTCTGGGTCAAGCTCAGGATATTCTTCTTGAGCAATATATAAAGCTGCTCTTGCTAAATCTATATACTCATCAGGCTGCTGAATTTCCTGGTAAAAATATTGCCGCGCTGACGAGATATTCATAAGCTTATGCCGAGTATGGGTTTACAGTTCAGGTTGAATATTGTGAGGTGGTGATACCTATATTTAATATTAAAGATATTAGCTAGATTTGCAAATATTTTGATGCAGAAAAATAAATAATAAGCATCTATCTAAGGTATGAAAATCATGAACCAAACAGAAGAGGAACTATAGACAATCTTTATCTATCCCCTCCTTTTTTAGAGGAGAAAATAATTAAAAAATAAACACGGAGGTGGGGAGTGTGAGAAGTAGGGGAATAACCACTAACCACTATTGTACAGACGCGATTAATCGTGTCTACCTATTAACCACTAACTACTAACTATTGATAATAGACCAATGACAAATGTCCAAAAATCAATAACTAGTAACTATTTAATTATGCTTATTATTTATTTTTAAATCATGCATAGAACTCCAAGTAGAAACAGAGAAGATACAGCAAAAAACAAATTTTTTCACCCCACTAGGGGGATTCTTTGGGCAGTCCAGACTCGCATTCTATTTTGGTACATTTTATCTACAATTTTCATCTTTATTATCTTTATTCCAACATTTCGTGAGGTTTTGTATGCCAGGGTGGACACAAGAGTTCGTAGGGAACTGGCAGAAAAGATGGAAACATTTAAAAAAGTAATCTATGAAAAAGACATGGAAGTGCGAGAGGAGATAGAGGAGTCTAGGAATATAAAGGTAGACGAACAACTCAAGCCTCCATCTTCTCAAGAAGAATTAGAAGACTTTTTTGATGTTTTTCTCTCTCGTCAACTACCAGAAGATGATACACATTTAATTGCTTTTGTCAATGAAAAGTTTTACAAATCAAGTCCGAGTGCTAGACCAGATCCCTTAGCAAAAGATTCAAAGTTAATGCAGCGTTGGGCTAAGCTAACCCAACCAGAACAAGGAGAAAAATCAGTTTCAGACAAAACTATAGAAAATATAATCTATATTACTGAACCAGTCAAAATCAATGGAAAAACTCTGGGGGTATTTGTAGTTGCTCATACTACAGCTGGGGAGCGCGGAGAGGTTTTAGAAGCTGTCTCTGTGATCGTACAGTTGAGCAGTGTAGTGTTGATCGTAGCTTTAATATTTGCTTGGCTGATCTCCGGAAGAATTTTGGCTCCTTTGCGTTTACTGATGGTGACAACTCGCTCCATTAGTGAGTCTGATTTGAATCAACGCTTACCAGTCAAAGGTAAGGGTGAGATTGCAGAGTTAGCAATCACCTTTAATGAAATGATGGATCGTCTGCAAGCTGCCTTTACCAGTCAACGCGACTTTATTAACGACGCCGGACACGAACTCCGCACACCAATTACTATTATCCGGGGACACTTAGAATTAATGGGTGATAACCCTGAAGAAGTGCAGGAAACTATTGCTTTGGTACTGGATGAATTAGACCGCATGAGCCGATTTGTGGAAGATATGATTTTGCTGGCCAAAGCAGAACGTCCAGATTTTTTACAGTTGGAAACAGTTGATTTGGATTCCTTTACACAGGAATTATTTCTTAAGGCACAAGCACTAGCAGACCGCAATTGGCAGTTGGAAGCCGTTGGTAAAGGCAAGATAATAGTAGATCGGCATCGGCTAACTCAGGCAGTTATGAATTTGGCACAAAATGCTACTCAACATACATTATCAATTGATACAATTTCTATAGGCTCAGCAATTAATCGAAGCAGAGTCCATTTTTGGGTTAAAGATACCGGGGAAGGCATTGCCAAAGCTGACCAAAAACGAATTTTTGCACGCTTTGCCCGTGCTACCAATAGCCGTCGTAGATCGGAAGGTGCAGGATTAGGGTTATCAATTGTGCAAGCGATCGCCCAAGCCCATCATGGATCAGTAAAGCTTCGTAGCCGATTAGGTTTCGGTTCTACTTTCACTATAGTCTTACCGGTGGAACCACCACAAGAGGAAGTACCCGATGCATCGCATTCTCATCGCTGAAGATGAACCTCGTATAGCCTCCTTTTTAGAAAAAGGCTTGTGTTCTCATGGTTTTACGACTGCGGTTGTTGCAGATGGCAATGAAGTTGTACTCATGGTTCAAGGGAGCGAATTTGACCTACTCATCTTAGATTTAGGATTACCTGGAAAAGATGGTATAGAAATCATAGAAGATTTACGCGGACAAGGCGAAAGCTTGCCGATTATTATTTTGACTGCCCGTGATGACATCAAAGATAAAATAGCAGGATTAGAAAGCGGTGCTGATGACTATGTTACTAAGCCCTTTCGCTTTGAAGAACTATTGGCAAGAGTGCGGGTAAGATTACGCAGTAGTACTGTGTCCGCAGTTAACAATGACACGAGCCTCAGAGTTGGTAATATAGTCCTCGATTTGCGTACTCGTAGAATCAAAGTAGATGGTCGCACTGTTGATTTACCAGCACGGGAATTTACGTTAGCAGAAACTTTTTTCCGTCATCCAGGACAAGTCTTGAGTCGAGAACAACTGTTAGACCGGGTTTGGGGTTTCGATTATAACCCAGGTTCTAACATTGTGGATGTGTATGTAGGTTATCTACGTAAAAAGTTAGGTAGTGACCTGATTGAAACTGTCAGAGGTATGGGCTATCGATTACGGTTAAATAATGAATGACCTCAACTCGCGATCGCCTGTATTGAAAAGAGGTGTGGGGGTGTAAGGGTGTAGGGGTGTAGGAGGAGTTAAATTTTCATGCCCTCGTTGTGTGATTTATCACATGAGTGTCTAGGTTAATAATTTAAAAATCAGCTCTAGTTTTACTCCTAAAGCTATATATTGGTCATGGCTAAATTTTCTCAGACTTTGTCTAAAACAAAATGCATCCGAAGAATTTGGTTAAATGACCCAGATTTTAATCGTGGAAGATGAGGTTCGCCTCGCTGCCTTTGTTGAAAAAGGACTTCGCAAAAATGGTTTTACTACTATAGTGGCAGTAGACGGCGAACAAGCAATTTTCATGGCTGAAAGTAGCGATTTTGATTTACTACTACTTGATTTAGGATTGCCAATAATAGATGGTCTTACAGTATTGCGTGAACTGCGAAGCCGAGGAGAAAAGCGACCTATTATTATTGTCACTGCTAACAACGATGAACGAGATAAAGCAGCTGCTTTGGCTGCTGGTGCAAATGACTACATTACTAAGCCCTTTAGTTTTAACGACCTCTTAACAAGAGTTCGGGCACAGTTGGGGCAATAGTCAATGGTCAATAGTCAATGGTCAATTGTAATTAACTATCAACAACCAACTACTACTCTACCACACAAGTTTTGACAGCTTGCGAGGCGTCAGATCCCCGACTTTTTTAAAAAAGTCGGGGATCTGGCCGACCTATCAAAATCAATTTGGTGAACTACCACTAACCACTAACCAATAACCACTATCATATCAACTTCTTTTGATGAAAAACTTCTCATAAAACATTCATAAAGAATTAATCACTAATTGTGAGTCTATGTATAGGTGAGGAATTAATTATCTGTTTTTCTCACAGCTTCAGTAGTTTTTTATCATTTTCGAGGATTGACGCCATGCGTGTTTGTGTCATTGGTACTGGATACGTTGGCTTAGTAACTGGAGCTTGTCTGGCAGAGATTGGACACAGTGTTATCTGTGTGGATAACAATACCGCCAAAGTTTCATTAATGCAGTCTGGAAAGTCGCCTATTTTTGAACCGGGACTGGAAGAAATCATGCAGTCCAATATGCAGGCGGGAAGGCTGCAATTCACAACAGATTTGGCTGTCGGTGTAGAACATGGCGAGATTATATTCATTGCCGTTGGTACTCCAGCCTTACCCAGTGGCGAGAGTGACACTCGCTATGTAGAAGCCGTTGCTCGTGGTATTGGCAGCAATCTTAATGGTGGTTACAAAGTCATTGTGAACAAGTCTACCGTTCTCATTGGTTCTGGGAATTGGGTACAGCGCATTATCATGGATGGTGTTGCTGAACGCCAGCAAGATATTACAGGCTTTGATGTTGTTAGTAACCCTGAATTTCTCCGGGAAGGTTCGGCAGTTTACGACACATTTAATCCCGATCGCATTGTATTAGGTAGCAATAGCCCCAAAGCGATCGCCATGATGCAAAAACTGTATGCGCCAATCGTTGAGCGCAAATTTACATTTAATAATTATTTATTACCTCCCGTGCCTATGGTAATAACAGACTTAGCATCCGCAGAGATGATTAAATATGCTGCTAATGCCTTTCTGGCAACCAAGATTAGTTTTATTAACGAAATAGCCAACATCTGCGATCGCGTTGGTGCTGATGTTACTTACGTTGCCATCTTGGCTGTTTCTTAGTATCTCTTGCACCTGCACTAAAGAGGATCTGAACAATGAGACTGCTGGTTTATTCCCATGACACATTCGGTTTGGGTAATATTCGCAGAATGCTAGCTATTTGCGAACATCTATTGAGGGAAATAGAGGGACTGTCTATTTTACTAATATCTGGTTCACCGATACTACACGGGTTTCGCCTACCCAAAGGACTTGACTACATCAAGCTTCCTTGTATCAATCGAGGAGAAACAAATAATTTAGTTGCTAAGTACTTGGGTACAGACATCGATGAAACAGTAAAGATGCGATCGGATTTGATTCTATCAGCAGCCGTTAATTATAAGCCGGATTTGGTGCTGGTAGATAAGAAACCCTACGGGATTAAAAATGAACTTGCCCCTACTCTAGATTACTTGCAAGCAAAGTTACCACAAACTCGCTTTGTACTTCTGTTAAGAGATATTCTCGACACGCCAGCAAAAACGATCGCAGAATGGCACAAACATGGTTACTATGAAGCGGTTAAAAAGTTTTATGACTTGTTGCTGATTGTTGGGATACCAGAAATTTTTCATCTACCACAGGAATATGAGTTTCCAACTGAGGTTATCCAGAAAGCACACTTTTGTGGCTATATCCGGAAACCGCAGGGATGCAAGCAACCTGAACAAGTGCGAGATGAGTTACAGCTAAGTTCTAATCAAAAGCTTGTATTAGTTACTCCTGGTGGGGGAGAAGACGGTTATCAGCTAATTCATACTTATCTCACAGGCTTGAAATTACTAGCGGATGCACACAACATCAAAAGTCTAATTATTTGCGGTTCAGAGATGCCGATAGAGCATAGACAGGCATTGTATCAGGTGGCAACAACCTATCCACAGGTGCAGATGTATGAATTTACCGATGAGTTGATGAGTTATTTGGCGGTAGCGGATGTAGTGGTATCGATGGCTGGTTACAACACAGTGTGCGAAATTCTTTCGGCGAACAAACCTGCTGTGGTGATACCGCGAATCAAACCCTCCCAAGAACAGTTTATGCGATCACAGAGAATGTATGAATTTGGTTGCTTCCAGACAATTCATCCTCATGATCTGACACCATCAGTCTTAATGCAACAGGTACAGCAACAATTAGTAAATACTCAAGTGAATAATACTGTTGATTTAGGTGGATTAGATAGGATTGCTAGTTTAATTAAAAGTATTTTTACAAATAAAACTTTAATTTATGAACGAGAAGTTTTGTATTTGGAAAGATTTTCACAGAGTATTTTGGCTGGAAAAATAATTATTTGATAAACGAACACAGATGGACACAGATGTAGACGCGCCCAAGCGCGGCTTCGGTGCAGGGTACACAGATGGATTGTTCGTTTGTGACTGGTTGTGGTTGATAAGTTATGGGTTTTGTTTCTACATGTTTTTGTGGATTTAGATGAGATTTATCTTCAAAAATTTATCAGTGTTGGAAAAAGATTATGAAAAAGTTAATGTTCTACTGCCAACATATTTTGGGCATGGGTCATCTAGTGCGTAGCATGGAGATTGTACGCGGTTTAACTGAAGATTTTCATATTTGTTTTATTAATGGCGGTGAAGTTATTCCAGAGTTTCAGGTTCCCTCAGGAGTTAAAGTCATTAATTTACCAGCAATTAAAACAGACCCGGAATTTAAAGAATTACAAGTGGTAGATAATGCTTTTACGCTGACAGAAGTTCAAGAAATTAGAAAAAATTTGCTGCTGTCAATATTAGACAAATTCCAGCCAGATATTTTAATGATAGAATTATTTCCTTTTGGTAGAAGGCGCTTCTCGTTTGAATTAATTCCTTTATTAGAAAGAGTGCAAGCAAGTCAATCTTCTACTAAAGTAGTTTGCAGTCTCAGAGATATTGTAGTTACAAAACAAAATCAAGCTCGACATGAAGAAAAAGTCTGTAAACTCATAAATCAATATTTTGACTTACTATTGGTTCATGGCGATCCAAAACTTGCACCATTAGAAGAAACGTTCTCTCGAATTAAAGACCTTAATTGTCAAGTTTACTATACTGGATATGTGGTACAAAAACCATCAGAAAATCCTGTTTTCAGTGATGAAGATAAGGAAATTATTGAATCTGACCAACCTTTGATTTTAGTCAGTGTCGGTGGTGGTAGATTTGGTCATGAATTATTGGATTGTGTGGTGAAGACAGCGCCATTACTAGAGAAAATAATTCCCCATAATATTCAAGTTTTTACGGGGCCATTTATGCCAGACGAAAAATTTCAGGAATTGCAAACGCTAAAGGAAAATAGCAATAATCTTCGCATTCGTCGCTATACGCCTTACTTGTTAAATTACATGCAAAAAGCAGACTTATCTATTAGCATGTCTGGCTACAACACCACACTCAATATTTTAACAACGGGTGTACGAGCTATGATTCTTCCTTTCACTGGCAACAACGATCAAGAACAAACTATTAGAGCCAAAAAGTTAAATGCACTAGGAGTTGTGAAGACAATTTATCCTCAAGATTTGCAACCTGACATCTTTGCTTGGAGGATAATCAGTTACTTAGAAAAGCAAATAAATAAAATTAAGTTCGATTTTAATGGTGTGGAAAATACAGCAAAAATTTTAAAATATTTTGTCTATAAAGAAAAAATTGCTTAAGTATGTCGCCACAATTAATGTGAACTCGTTATGGTCGTCATTTGTCATTTTTCATTTTTCATTGGTTATTTGTTATTGGTCATTGTTCAAATGAAAAATCAGGTGCAGAGGATTTAGAGAAAAGAGATTTTGGTAAAAATCATGAACAAAAAAACAATTTGTATTACTACACTGGAATACCCTCCAGATATAGGCGGTGTCGGTGAGTCGGTGCATCGTATTGCCCAGATGTTAGTTAGTAGCGGTTATGAAGTTCATGTTGCAGTTTTTCGCTCTAAGCAACGGCTAGTAGATGACGGAAGTGTAAGACGAGCAAGCTGTAAAACAAGATTTCAAGATGGGGTGTTTGTACATCGCATCAAATCAGCTGTACGTGATGATTTACAAGAAATTCAAGATTTTTTCAGTGATATTTATTTTCAGTTAAATTTTCTACATCATCAATATAATTTTGATTTATTTCATGCGTTTTTTCTCAATGAAACAGGATATGTAACGACACTTTTAGCCAAAGAAAATGACTTGCCAGTTATTAATAGCGTCCGGGGTGCTGACTTACACAAACATATTTTTAATCCTAAAAATCATGCTCAGATAGCATGGGTTTTAGAAAACTCGGATTGGGTGACATTTGTCAGCCAAGACTTACGCAAAAGAGCGAATGCGATCGCTCCTAGTGTAAAATTAAAGTCTTCTGTTTTTTGGAACTCAATCGCACCAATTAATTTCACCAAACTCCGCACCCCTCCTCTCGTTTCCGAGTTGTCGGGTATTATCATCGGTTCTAGTGGCAGATTTCGTGACAAGAAAGGCATAGAATTTCTTCTTGATGCTTGTAGTGAGTTAATCAAGGAAATCGATTTGACGTTGTTGCTGATTGGTAACTTTGTAGAGAAAGAACGAAAATATTGGCAACAAGAATTAAAACAATGCTGTTTGGGTTCTCGCCTACGCATTACAGGTATTACCACTCGGCAAGAAGCTTTAGCTTATTTACCACATTTAGATATTTTCGCCATTCCCTCACTAACTGACGGGTGTCCAAATGCACTTCTAGAAGCAATGTTAGCTGGCTGTGCCATTGTTGGCACTAGAGTAGATGCTATTGGTGAAATTCTTGAAGATGGCGTCGATGGTTTACTTGTCAATCCTGGTAGTAGCGCTGAACTAAAAACAGCACTGCTATCTTTAGCTATTCAACCACAGTTATGCAAGCAGCTGGGTGCAGCAGCAAAAATCAAAGCACAACAAAAGCTTCACCCATCTATAGAAAAGCAAAACTGGATAGATATTTACCAACAAGTTTTAACGACATCGGCAACAGCAACTTTACCTGAAGTTAGTCTCGTTTAGTTGCAGAGATGGGGGTGTGAGGGGTGTGAGGAGTAAGTAGTTTAAAGAACAAGTAACCACTAACCCTACCCTTACCTTAAGCCACTACCCTGCCTTAAGCCGCTACCTGCACCAAGCCCTCCGGGTACTCTACCCTACGGGAACGCCTTACGGCGTACGAGAAGCCGGGCTTCGCCCGTCTACGGGGGTTCGCATACCCTTACCTTAAGCCTATGAGCGCGTCTACGTGACGGGAAGCTGCGCCACTGCGCCCTTGGGGGTTCCAAGAGTTGTAGCACGTGGCGTCCAAGACTGCGACCCCCTCACCGCTTCTTTGTCTACGCGTCTACGTGTCTACGTGACGGGAACCGCCTTTTTGGGGGGCTGGACTCACCACTAACCAATGTACAGACGTGCTATGGCACGTCTGGTACAACAACCAACAACCAACAATTAACTACCAACTAATAACAAACATTATGAACAAGCCACAAGTTACCATAATTGTTTCTCAACGTGAGCGTTTTAGCTACACTCGCGAATCACTGGAAAGTATCTATGAACATACTCATGTACCTTTTTCTCTAGTTTACGTAGATGGTAATTCCCCACCTGAGATTGCTGACTATCTTGAGGAACAGGCGCGCGAGAAAGAATTTGATTTGATTCGCACTGAGTATTACCTTTCACCTAACCAAGCCCGTAATTTGGGTTTACATCAAGTTAAGACTGAGTATGTGATATTCATTGATAATGATGTGATTGTGAATCCGGGTTGGCTAGACCATTTACTCCAGTGCGCTGAAGAAACAAAAGCGACTGTTGTTTGTCCCCTTACCTGCATTGGTGAACCTTTGGGAGAGACTATCCACTTAGCGGGTGGTGAAGCACACATTGTAGTTGAAACCCAAGAAAATAACGAAGCGAAGCGAAGAGTACATGAAAAACATTACTTCGTTAATCGCAAAGTTGCTGAGGTGCGTGAACAGTTGCACCGTCAACAGTGCGAGTTTGCGGAATTTCATTGTATGTTAGTCCGCACTGAAATTTTTGGGCAGATTGGACTTTTAGATGAAGGACTGCTAAGTACACGGGAACATATTGATTTTTGTCTGACTGTAACTAACGCTGGAGGCAGGATTTATTGTGAACCCGCCTCGGTAGTTACCTACGTACCAGGATTGAAGTTACAAATACCAGAACTTGTCTTCTTTATGCTGCGCTGGAGTGATGCTTGGGAAATCGCCAGTTTAGAACACTTTGCCCAAAAATGGCAACTGACAACTAAGGACAAATACTTCAAAAAACGCTACAAGCGGATGGGACATCGCCGCCACCAAGCATTCTTGAAACCCCTACTGCATCGCCTTACCTTAGGAACAAACCCTCTATGGTTGGAAAAATGGGCGATGTCGCTGGAAAAGAAGTTAAACCAATATATAAGCGATCGCTACACCCAAAATCATACAAGTTACAGCAATTTAGAATTCTCCCAACCATTAATCTTGAGGAGAATATAAAATTAGCTTCTCCCCATCACCCCACTGCCCCTAATCCCCAGAGGGGACCCCGAGTTCCCCATCACCCCACCTCCCCATCCCCCCATCCCCCCACCTCCCCATCTCATTCTATGGTGGTTAAACTTTCAAAATATTCAGGAATAGCGCGTCCTGACCGCAAAAGTTTGAGGGCAGCCTTACCAGGAATAGTGCGGATTTTGCGGCGATTTTCACCCCAAATCCGCCAACAGAAAAACCTGCTGATAGTATCCTTTGTGGCGCTGATCGCAGAAATTTTCTTACACCTACTAGAACCCTGGCCGCTAAAATTTATTTTTGACTATATCCTTTTACCTGGTTTTAAGACTAAGCCCTTAGGTATTCCTTTTCTTGATGAACTCAGTCCTTTTACCTTACTTACTACCTTAACTTTAGCGCTAGTTGCGATCGCTGCTCTGCGTGCTACTGCTGCTTACTTCAGTGTTGTGGGTATGTCCTTGGCAGCAACCAACATCCTCACAGAAATTCGCGCTGATCTCTACAGTCACTTGCAACGGCTTTCTCTATCTTTTCACCACAAAGCCAAAAGTGGTGACCTCATTACTCGCGTTACCTCTGATATTGACCGACTACGGGAAGTGACTGTCATGGCTGTCATGCCCCTACTTGCTCATTCTTTAACTCTAGTCGGTATGATCGCGGTCATGTTCTGGCTGCATTGGGAACTAGCACTCATTGCTATTGCTGTATTTCCCCTATTTTTATTTTCCACGATGCGCCTGACAAAACGTATCCGCCAGGTGGTACGCCAACAACGCCAACGCGAAGGAGCAATGGCAGCAACCGCAGCCGAATCTATCGGTGCCATCAAAATTGTGCAGGCGCTTTCTCTGCAAGATATGTTGGAGAATACTTTTTTCAGCCACAACCGCCAAAGTTTAAAAGACAGTGCCAAAGCCCAAAGACTAGCAGCAGGTTTAGAACGAATGGTGGAATTGTTGGTGGGGGTTTCCATTGCTTTGGTATTATGGCGAGGAGTGCAGTTAGTATTAAGACAATCCCTTACCCCTGGGGATTTGTTAGTATTTGTCAACTATCTCCGCATCGCCTTTAAACCGATGCGCCAGCTTGCCAAGTACACTGGGCAAATTGCCAAAGCTACCGCTTCCGGCGAACGTATCTTGGATGTGTTAGACATCGTACCTGATATTCGTGATGCCCGTGGGGCAATTGACGCGCCACCTTTTAAGGGAACTGTGCAGTTTCAAAATGTTTCCTTCGCCTACGAACAAAATCAAAGTATATTAAAAGACATAAAATTTGTAGTATATCCTGGTCAACACGTAGCTTTAGTCGGGCCTTCTGGCGGAGGCAAATCTACCTTAGTTAGTCTATTGTTACGCCTCTACGACCCCTTAGAAGGTCAGATTTTAATTGATGGACATGATATCAGAGAATACAAACTGCATTCTCTACGGCAGCAAATCAGTGTCGTGTTACAAGATAGTATTCTCTTTGCAGCTAGTGTAAAAGATAACATCGCCTACGGTTGTTTACAAGCCTCCGACCAGGAGATAGAACAAGCTGCTCGTTTGGCAAATGCCCACAATTTTATTATGGCCTTGCCCCAAGGTTACGATACCATCTTGGGCGAACGGGGGGCGACTCTTTCTGGTGGACAAAGACAAAGAATTGCGATCGCGCGTGCAGCAGTACGTCAAGCTCCCATTGTCATTTTAGATGAGCCAACTACAGGTTTAGACCAAGAAAACGAACACGCTGTGAATGAAGCACTAGAGCGTTTGACCAAAGGACGCACCACTTTTTTAATTTCCCATAATCTGAAACCAGTTGTACAAGCTGATTTAATTCTTTACATCGAAGGCGGAAAAATTTTAGAAAAGGGTACTCATATAGAATTGATGCGTTTAGGTGGACGCTATGCAGCTATGTATACTCTCCAGTCTAACGAGGGTAATGGCTTGATGGCTATGCGATGAAAATTACTCTTTATCAGCACAGTTAGGACAACTTTCAACTTTTGCTCTGATTTTTTACCTGAGTTTACGAAATAGGATTAAAACCATGTGTATTTCATCAATAGTGAAATGGCATGGCTTCGCTCTCTCTGCTGATCTGTGGGGAGGGCTGTTTTTTTGAAGCAGGAGGCAGAAGGCAAAAACATCAATATCCCAACTGACTTGCAACCCTCTGATACCAATTCCTTTTAAACGTGAAACATATTTGTGTTGTAGAGACGTGCCATGGCACGTCTGGTACAGGATTTAAATGTATCATGATTAACGTGAAATGGTATGACTTGTCCGAAGGGCTGATAATACAGAATTCTAGTTGGTTAAAATTCTGGTCAAGAACCCAAATGCTGTTCGTGCAAAGTATCAAAGTATAATAGTTTATACCACTTCACAACATTCCTGATACAAATTCTCCCCCAAGTCGTCCTCCTTGTCTTCCTTGTCTTCCTGCTTGCCAAATTTATCAGACTTATACTGAAACGGTATTAGGGGTGTCAACTATGAGATTTTACAGACATTTAGCTACTGTTGTATTAGCAATAGCTACAGTAATAGCGATCGCATTTATTCATACATTTGCTTTTGCACTTCCAGAACACGAGGTCGATGCGATCGCGTCCCAGACTACCGTATTAATTGCACCAGCCTTACAAGAAGGAGAGATAAAGGCACGCAGGGAGTGGGACCCAGGTTCTGGGGTGGTTGTAGCACGAAAAGGTAAAACTTATTACGCACTCACAGCCCTCCATGTTGTGCAAAACAAAGGGTTTTATGGAGTACGCACGAGTGATGGCAAAGTACACTTAGTAGAACATAACGAAGATAATTCCACGATTCAAGCTTTAGGTAGGGAAGAGGGAGAACTCAGAACAAAAGTTAAGGGTTTTGATTTAGCACTGGTCAAATTTGAGAGTGAACACGACTATCCCGTTGCTGCTTTGGGAAATTCCGAGAAACTTAGGAGCAAAGATGTATTATATGTTTCTGGTTGGCCCGTACCGCAAAATCAAACTCCTCGCCGAGAACGGGTTACAGAAGTCACATCATTAAATCAAATTAATTCTCAACCTCATCCTGAAGGCGGCTATAGTTTAGCTTATAACATTCAAACCCGGCAGGGTATGGATGGCGGCCCAGTATTTAGTCAAGATGGACAAATTGTTGCTATCCACCAAAGCGATCGCTCAAATGAACATGGATATTGTCTTGAGCCAAATCTGAGCGGGAATAATAGTTGTGGTCTGCAAATAAATCATATTGTACAAGCGATCGAAGCAGAGGACAGGCGCTTGAGTTTTGATCGCGGCTTGATAGATCCCAAAGTGATTGCACAGGGAATAGCAAATAAATCAACAGCAGATGTCATTCCCAATGTGTACAAGTTGTTTACCTTTGATTTAGATGCAATGTTGAGAAATAAGCCTTCTTTAGGATGTGGCAGTTTATTACTAGGAGATAAATGTCCCAACAGGCGTATATAGGGAGTATTCAAGGATAGGTTTTCTAGATTTTGCTTACATTCAGTTTACTGTAAGTGGACTTGAACTCTGAGCCATGAAGTTCAGTTCTGGGCGGAATATCTGCTCAGGTGAGACTTGACTTGATTTTATTAAGAAAAATAACAAAAACAAATGCTTTTCCGAAAATAAGACTCATCAATCTGGATTTATACTGAAAAATATAATATATATGCATTTTCTTTTAAAAAATCTTATATCTTATATATTTACATCAGGTGTGAAATGAACATGAAATTGAGTTTATTTGTCCAAGTCCTGAGTGCAATAGCAATCACACTAAGTTCTACTGCAATTAATGTTCAACCCAGCTATGCTCAAAAAAGTAAATTTTTCTGTGGTATGAGCAGGGGTAATCCAGCAACCATCGTTAACACCGATAGGGGCAATAAACCAATAATTAGCTGGGTTGATACGGCTTTCCCGCCACCTTGGACGCCTTGGCAACGCTGTGAGGCAATATCTGATCGGTTTAATCGATTTTATGAAAACGGTACACTGAAGTTTATCAGAGCGGGAGAACTTAAGCATCAACCTGTGTTGTGTGTTGCTAGTTATAGTGGTGGGCCTTGTTTGCCTAATGGGGTATTAGTCACTCTTAAACCAGGAACAAACCCCCAGCTGATTCTATATCGGTTGCTGAATAAATCGGTTGGTGGTGGTGGCAGAATCATTGAACTCACAGACAACAATAACAATGTGATTTCCAATGTCGATAATGCCTCCTATCTTGATGTCCAAAAGCTGATCGGTGAGGAAAGTGAATTAGGACAATGCCCATCGGGAACACCTATGTGGGAATGTTGAGGAAATCGTAAGGTAAACCAACATGGATTGGCGCTTATTAACTATGGTTGCCTGTATTGGGGGTTTATCAATTTTGTTACCAGTATTAGCACCACTAAGTTCTAAAGTTATAGTTGAACAACCCTCAAGTCAAGGTTCGACAAAGGAACTACAGCATTTAGCTCAGTCCATTACAGTCAAGATACTTGCGGGAGGCTTTTTAGGTTCAGGGATTCTGATTAAAGAACAAGGTTCTGTTTATACTGTAGTTACTAATGCCCACGTGCTTATTTCGGGAGATCCTCCCTATAGAATTCAAACGCCCGATGGTCATGTGTATAAAGCAAAACTTCCCAATCAAGTACAGAAAGTGGATGCTACTTCTTTGAGGAGCAAAGATTTAGCGATTTTACAGTTTTACAGTCCTAGTACCAGATATACTGTAGCATCCCTTGGCTCGGCATCAAGTTTGACTGTGGGGAATCAAGTGTTTGCTGCCGGATTTCCATTTAATGTTGAGGGAACCCAGGATGTAGGTTTTGTTTTCAAAGCAGGTAAGGTTTCCTGGGTTTTAGACAAAGCCTTAGAAGGTGGCTATCGTATCGGATATACCAATGATATTCAAAAGGGTATGAGTGGGGGGCCCTTACTAAATCAGCAAGGAAAGGTAGTGGCTATTAATGGAATACATGCGGAACCTCTGTGGGGCGAGCCTTATACTTATCAAGATGGAACCGAGCCAGAAGCATCCCTACGAAAACGAATGAGTAAATATAGCTGGGGTATTCCGATTGAAACGTTTGTGGAATTAGTGTCACCATCTTTGATAGATTGTGACTCCAGATTTTCATTCACACAAAAATGCGATCGCAAGCTAGTAGTTTATCGCATTGATGATGAAAGGTAAATTGGCGTTGCATATTTGCAGGATGATTTTATTTTCTCTGGTAACTATAAAATTATTTCTTGGCGTTTTTGGCGTCTTGGTGAGTCCACTTGCCGCTCTTGGCGGTCTCCGTCACGTAGGCAAGGTGGCGTAGATCAAGGTAAGAGTACCCGGAGGGCGGTTTATTCTTCATCCCCATTTTATGCAACGCCGGTAAATTTGTTCTTAGTGAGGACTTTAGTCCTCTGAAATTATTTAAAATTTAAGCACTAAAGTGCTGACTACAAACCTTCCCGATTCCCAATCCCCAATCACCTATCCCCCTTTTTAGGTATGAAGTGTTCTTATGCTCTTCCGGCAGCGCTATTTGGTGTAGCCATTGTATTCATACAGCCTCAAATCACCGTAGCATTATCTCCCAAACAGGTTAGTGATATTGCTAAACAATTTACCGTTCGCATAGATGGAGAAGGTATTGGCTCAGGGATAATTTTTGAACGCAAGGGGGATAGATATTTTGTTCTCACTAATCGCCATGTTGTTTATAAAGATGGGAGATACGAAATTCTTGCCCCCGATGGCGATCGCTATCCAGTTTACTATAGCCAAGAATTGCCCGGTTTGGATTTAGCAGTATTAGAGTTTATCAGTCCAAAAGATTACAGTACTGCCAAGTTTGGTAACTCTGATCAATTAACAGAGGGAATGACTGTTTATGCAGTGGGTTGGGCTAAAATACCAGGTTTGGATCAACCCACTTACCAGTTTACTAAGGGAGACATTCGCAGTCGTTTGCAAAAACCAGATGAAGGTTATGCCCTAGTTTATGACAACGAGGCAATACCAGGAATGAGTGGGGGCCCTTTACTCGATGAAAATGGTTTGGTAGTAGGTATTAATGGGCGAGCCACGGTTCCTGATGGTTCCACAGGAACTGTTTTGCGATTGGGAATTCCTATCAATATATTTGTAGCTACCAAAGGCAATTTGAGAACGCTAACAATCACCCAACAACCACCAATAACCCTTCGGGTTCGCCAGTCCCCCTACCCTTACCTTAAGCCACTTCGTGTCTACGTGACGGAGACCGCTTTTTGGGGGGCTGGTCTCACCAACACTCAACAACCACCAACAACAACCAGCAACCAACAACCAACAACCAACCATCAACAAATAACCACCAACACCCAAAAACAACCAACAACCAACCATCAACAAACAACTACTAAAAAACAACCAAGTGCCGAAAGTTTGATCAGTTTAGGTGGAGCTAAAGCTCAAAAAGGAGACTATCAAGGAGCTATTGCCGCCTATGAAGAAGCTTTACAGATTAATCCGAGTCATCCTGATGCTTACTTTCAAAGGGCTGTCGCTTACTACGATCTCAAGAATTATCAAGCAGCATTTGAGGATTTAAACCAAGTAGTTCGCCTAACTCCTAATAGTCCTGTTGCTTACATGAACCGGGGTTTAACTCAGGATCTCCTCCAAAGAAATCAGGAAGCTCTTAAAGATTACAGTAAAGCTATTAGCCTTAATCCTAATTATGCAGCAGCTTACTTAAACCGAGGAGCTATCAAAAATGAACTCCAAGACTATCAAGGAGGACTATCTGATTTAAATCAAGCAATTAACCTCAAAGCTGACTATGCTCTTGCTTACTTAAATCGGGGTGATTCCTACATTGGTCTTAAAGATTATAAAAGAGCGATCGCTGATTTAGAAGAGGCTATTAGACTTCAACCTAACAATGCTCTTGCTTACTCCAGAAGGGGTTTTGCCTATAGACAACTCCAGGAGTATAAAAAAGCAGCTTTGGATTACAATATGGCGATCGGCATCCAACCAGACTTCGCCTCTGCCTATTTTGGTAGGGCTTTTGTCCGTCGCAGACTGCAAGATGATCAAGGCGCCCTTGCCGATTACAGCAAGATAATTAGTATCACTCCAGAATTTGCAGAAGCTTACTACAATCGTGGTCTGATTTACCGGGATTTAGGAGATAATAAAAAAGCTATTGTAGATTTTCAAAAAGCGGCTAGCTTATATCAACAACAAGGAAAAAGCGAATATTACCAAGACGCTATTCAAAGAATTAGAGAACTACAAACTAAGAGGTTATTTATAAAGTCAAAATAAAATCACTGTAGAGTGTGTTAGGCGCGTATTTAATATTATTTTTCACGAAAAACATGATTTGAGCTACTAACGCACCGCCCATAACATGGTGCGTGATAGCAAAGCCATAACGCACCCCAATTAAGATTTTCTGTAATTTATATCAAATAACTAATAAATTGTTAACGAATTAATCATTGTTTGGGCTATTTCTAAATATTTGTCATATTCACTTTCTTCTGCTGTATAAGTAATTATGTAGACTTGATTATTTTTTAAAGTCCAAATTGTCAACCTTTTAATATTATATCCTTCTTCTTTGCCACTATAAATTACTTCATGAGCAGGTAAATTTGATAGTTTAGTAGGATGGGAATCATGAATTCTAGCATTATTCAGAAATTGGACTATTTCATTAACAGACAAATTTGTATATTCCACTAAAGAAGTAGGTTCTTTCAAATTTTCAACATTGATATTTACCTCTGCTGTCAATTTATTGGTGCTACCTCTTGAGCGTGGCCAAAATTTAACTACATCTCCGGTAAATGGATCTCCTATTTGTTGAAGCTTCCAAGATTGCGGATATTTTATCCTCACGCTATAGCTAGGATTCTCATAAATGGAGAATTCTATATCTGCTGGTGAATATTGCTCTTGTGGGTTGAATATTTGTATAATTTGTGGAGTTGCCAAAACTGCTATAAATAAAATGCTAGCAAGTAGTAATAATGGTTTCGCAAATTTTTTGCTTAGTCTCCACTTTTTAGTACTCTTGATATCTGCAATAGCTTGTAAAACTTCACTTGCAGATTGGTAGCGATCGCGAAAGTCATAACTTACCATTCTGTCTAAAATATCTATGAGCTGAGGTTTAATATGTTTAATATTGATCAAACCTCGCCAAAGAATTTTATTAGTATCGGGATGTCTTGGTAGGTGATCAGGCAAAATGCCTGTAAGAGCTTGGATAGCAATTAACCCTACAGCATAAATATCACTATTAAATTTTGGTTGCCCACTATTTTGTTCACACGGCATATAACCAGGAGTACCAATAGCAATTGTTTTTCCTTGCAAGTTGGCAGCCAAGGCACTAATTTGTTTAACTGCTCCAAAATCAATTAAAACTAACTTATTGTCAGTAGCACGTCTGATTAAATTAGCAGGTTTAATATCCCGGTGGATAACATTTTGCTGATGGACATACTTGAGTATATTTAATACGTCCTCTAAAAAGTCGATGACTTTTTCTTCACTCCATTTGCTACCCGTTTTTAGTTCTAGGTTAAGAACATTACCTTCTATAAATTCCTGAACTAAATAAAAATCTTCATTTTCCTGAAAATGGGCTAAAAGTCTTGGTATTTGCTCGTGGTTGCCTAATTGGTAAAGAACTTGCGCTTCCTGCTCAAATAAACGTTTAGCCGTCTGTAAAATAAACGGATCGGTAGACTTGGGTTTGAGCCGCTTGACTACGCAATAAGGATTACCAGGTAAATCCTTATCTTTAGCCAGATAAGTCTCAGCAAACCATCCTTTTCCTAATTCTTTAATGATTTCGTAGCGCCCTCGGAGGGTTGTTCCTAACATTCATTTGATCCAGGGTTTACACATCTTCTGGTTTGAAAAGAGGGAATAGGGAGTGAAGAAAGGTCATTTTCATGCTTTTTTCTGGGACTCTCCTGTAAATGATTAGCTTGCCAACCAGTTAGTTTAGCTTTGACACATTATGATTTGCTAGTTTTAGCAGACGGCGGATGGTTATTTTTTCAACTAGGCAATATTCAAGTTCAATATGCGATCGCTGCTCAATTCTGATATATTACCTAATTTAGCAGAATTTATATAAGTCAAAAAAATGGGGTGTCATAGCTAACTAGATTTAACGCTTAATCTCCAATCACTTGAAAATTCAATTTGCTCCCTATCTCAACAAGTATATACTTAAACTTTCGTAATGTATAAATATAACCCAACAGGTTCACTCAAGCGATGATATTAGGCTGGGTAGAGCGCGAACGTTACCCAACAAAGCGGTGAGAATGTTGGGTTTCGTTCCTCAACCCAACCTACACAAAATTAGGTTTTTGACTCTAACAGAACCTGATTGAAATATAACCTCACAATTTATAGATGCACTAATTTATAACAAAATATGAAGCATTAACTGTTAGAAAAATGTTCGTATTTATACATTAATTTTACTAAAGCCATCTTGTATAGAAAGATATCAACGATGTATAGTCATCCATAATAATCTGTCAAACGACATCTTAATATCAAGTTCAAATAATTAGCTGTTATTAACAACACAGCTATAGCTGAGTAATGGAGATTGAACAAGTCCTTAACTCAGTAGCTCTTACCTTTTCTATAAAGTAAGAGTAAATTTTGAATTGCTTTTTTGTAGTGTGGGGTTTAACAAAATGATAGGAAAAAAATATTTACTTCTGAGTGGTGCTTCAGCAATTTTGTTGTTTCTATCAATAACTACGGCTGAAGCTGTTGAACAGCCAATACTAGAAGAAGATACTCTACAATCTACTCACACAAATGTAGCTCAATTAAGTAAAAAAGAATTATTTCCTTCAAAGAAAAAACAAAGAGGAAATTCCTTTGATTGGATAGAACAAAATACTACTCTGCAATCAGATTTAAATGATGCAGAACAATCAAAAAACCGGATGGCTGATGTTTCCCAACTAAAAGATGACGGCAATACGCCAACAGACAGCATCGAACAAGTGACATCGGTGTCCCAATTATCGGATGTGCGACCAACTGATTGGGCTTTTGCTGCATTGCAATCTCTTGTAGAACGGTATGGCGTAATTGCTGGTTATCCAGATGGCACCTTCCGAGGCAATCGTCCGATGACTCGCTACGAATTTGCTGCGGGATTAAATGCAGCCTTGGACAAGATTAATGAACTTACTGCTGCTGGTGCAGAAGATAAAGTTCGTAAAGAGGATTTAATAACACTGCAAAAACTACAAGAAGAGTTTGCCACGGAATTAGCAACATTACGAGGTCGTGTTGATACTCTAGAAGCGCATACAGCAGAACTAGAAGCGAATCAATTCTCGACAACTACAGTACTTGGGGGAGAAGTAATTTTTGCAGTGTCGTCTGCTTTTGGGGGTGATCCACCGGGAGGGTGTAGAATCTTCCCTGATGATCAGGGGTACTTTTTCGACACATTAACTGGTGGGAGAGGTCCTGGAGACCGTAATGATGATGATGAGGTTGACTGTGGAAATAGAAAAGAAGCATCAAGAAACACTGTTTTCTCTCACCTAACACGCCTCGGATTACAAACTTCATTTACTGGTAAAGACGTTTTAAGAACTTATCTAACTACTGGTGATTTTGATAACGGTGGTTTTACAAATCCCGAGTCACTTAATACCTATATGGCTCGGTTTTCTCACCAAGCAGGATTAAATAACCAGGTTTTCTTAGACTTACTGGAATATCGATTTCCTGCTTTTAATGACAAAGTTGTATTCTCTGTTATTCCCTTTGGGTTTGAGTTAAGCAGTGTTCTCAGTGCTAATTCTCCATACTTTGATACAGGTAGAGGTTCAATTTCCCGTTTTGGACAACTCAATCCAATTTTAAGAATAGGCGGGCCAATGGATGCTGGGGTAGGTTTTGATTGGACAATTGCCGATCCTCTCAGGTTACAAGTTGCCTATGGTACTAGAAATAGTAGTGACACAGAAACAGGATTTATCGGTGCAGACCACAGTGCCCTTGGTGTACAGTTAGTGGTGAAACCTACTGAAAGGATTCTGACAGGCATATCTTACGTAAATGCCTATTCCAGTGATGGCTCTTTAGGAACATATACTGGTAGCGTTAACGCTGAAACTGCTGGTTTGTGGTCTGGTTCATCGATTCCCAGTGATGAATTTAATAGTCCAGGAGTCCCTTTGGAACAACAGCTGAACGCTCCATCTGGCTTTGGTCCGTGTTGTGGTAATTATATTGGAGATTTACCAGCACAAATAAATGCTGTTGGTGGTAGCTTCCAATGGCGCGTAACAGATCAACTAACTTTGGGAGCATGGGGAGGTTACATGTTCACCAATTTCTTGGAAGCGCTCCCTAATGATAGTGTATTGGGTGACTCTGCTGGTAAAAAGCCTTATGGTACTTCTGCTACATACTTGTTTTCTGTGGGAATTTCAGATCCATTTGGTAGGGAAGGCGATTTATTTGGTTTCCTGTTTGGAATGCCACCAAAATTAGTGTCTGCGGGGCCTGAAACAGATGGTACGCCAGTACCATTTTTTGAACAAGTAGTCAGAGAAGAAGAAGCGACTCCGGTAACAGATAATAATGATAACCTCAACACCAATTCAGAATTCACCACCGATGGACAGCGAACTGAAGATCCAGGTGTATTACCTAAAAAAGTGGGAGTTAAAGATAAAGCGACTTCCCTACACTTTGAAGTTTTCTACCGCTTTAGAGTAAGTGATAACGTCTGGATTACACCTGGCTTTTTCGTGGTTACAAATCCAGGGCATATTGCTGATAACGACACGATTTTCGTCGGTACTCTCCGCACAACCTTCCGCTTTTAAAGCGTGTTTGTAAAAAACTAGAGTGACAAAGCTTGCTAGAGAAACTACTTCTCCAGCAAGCTTAGCGGGACTTTGATGGAATTTTATAGTTATTCAACCTGATTAATTTGCCATTAGCGTAACTCACAACCATAATGAAAGCCAATCCGAGCATGATATTGAAGTGAACAAAGCTCGGAAAAATTCTGCGTCTCGCCTCATCGTCTAAAATCATCAACAAGTTTTTCAGCTACGTGAGTCTACCAAGGCAATACCCAGCAGTCTTTTGGGAACATAACATACAGCAAATTTTTAGGATGAAACCTCACAAATGAATATGTGAAAATTTCCCCCTCAGTCTCTTATCCCTACCTTCAACGCCCCTACTCCAATCCTAGCCTGACTGCTTCACTCAATAGCCCAACCTTAATAATGAATTTATGCCAAAATCTGGCGTCGTTCAGTGCTACTCTTGAAAATGACATAGCTTAATCTTAAGTCTCTTACGACCCTATCTGAAAATATAGCTTCAATCAATAGACTCAGCATGGTCACCACAGCAGAAAAAACAAACATTGGTTACATTACCCAAATCATTGGGCCGGTTGTAGACGTAAAATTCCCTAGCGGAAAAATGCCACCAATCTACAACGCTTTGCAAGTCTCAGGCACTAACGAAGCTGGACAGAAAATCGCAATTACCTGCGAAGTACAGCAACTGCTTGGTGACAACCAGGTGCGGGCTGTGGCTATGACTTCCACCGACGGCTTAGTACGTGGTATGGAAGCTGTCGATACTGGCGCTCCCATTAGCGTACCTGTTGGTAAAGCCACCCTGGGTCGGATTTTCAACGTCCTGGGCGAACCCGTAGATAATCAAGGGCCTGTCAACACTGAAGAGAAACTGCCCATCCACCGCGCTGCTCCCAAACTCACGGAACTGGAAACCAAACCTTCCGTGTTTGAGACTGGGATTAAAGTTGTTGACCTGCTGACTCCCTACCGTCGTGGCGGTAAGATTGGTCTGTTTGGTGGTGCAGGCGTCGGCAAAACCGTGATCATGATGGAGTTGATTAACAACATCGCGACTCAACACGGTGGTGTGTCTGTGTTCGCCGGCGTGGGTGAGCGCACTCGCGAGGGCAATGACCTCTACAACGAAATGATCGAATCTGGGGTTATCAACAAAGACAACCTCAACGAATCTAAAATTGCTCTCGTTTATGGTCAGATGAACGAGCCACCCGGAGCCAGAATGCGTGTTGGTCTGTCTGGTTTGACTATGGCAGAATACTTCCGGGATGTGAACAAGCAGGACGTACTGTTGTTTATCGATAACATCTTCCGCTTCGTACAGGCTGGTTCTGAAGTATCAGCGCTGTTAGGACGGATGCCTTCTGCGGTGGGATATCAGCCGACATTGGGTACAGATGTGGGTGAACTCCAAGAGCGCATCACCTCCACCAACGAAGGTTCTATTACCTCTATCCAAGCTGTGTATGTACCTGCGGACGACTTGACTGACCCCGCACCAGCTACTACCTTTGCTCACTTGGATGGAACCACTGTATTGTCTCGTGGTCTAGCAGCGAAGGGAATTTATCCGGCGGTAGATCCTCTGGGTTCTACTTCCACCATGTTGCAGCCTAACATTGTTGGTGATGAACACTACAACACTGCTCGTGCTGTCCAAGCAACTCTACAGCGTTACAAAGAATTGCAAGACATCATCGCCATTCTGGGTTTGGATGAATTGTCGGAAGATGACCGTCTAGTTGTAGCACGGGCACGCAAAATCGAACGCTTCCTGTCTCAGCCGTTCTTCGTAGCAGAAGTATTCACCGGTTCTCCTGGTAAATACGTGAAGTTGGAAGACACAATCAAAGGCTTTAACATGATTCTGTCTGGTGAGTTGGATGACCTGCCAGAACAAGCATTCTACATGGTTGGCAGCATTGACGAAGCCATTGCTAAAGCTGAAAAACTCAAAGGGTAATTAGTTAGTGGTTGTTAGTTGGTAGTTAGTGGTAACAACTACTAACTACTAACTACTAACTACTAACTACTAACTACTAACAAAGGACATATGCCATTAACCGTTCGTGTAATTTCCCCGGATAAAACAATCTGGGACGCTGCCGCTGAAGAAGTAATTTTACCTAGCACAACTGGGCAGCTAGGTATCCTCACCGGACACGCACCACTATTGACTGCTTTAGATACTGGTGTAATGCGAGTACGTCCTAGTAAAAATCAAGGCTGGACACCCATCGCGCTTATGGGTGGATTTGCTGAAGTTGAAGAAGATGAAGTAACCATTCTGGTTAACGGTGCTGAACGTGGTGACAGCATTGATCTTGAAGAAGCCCGTGCTGCTTTTAACGAAGCCCAAACTCGTTTAAATCAGGTCCCCGCAGGCGATCGCCAAGCTCAAATCCAAGCCAACCAAGCCTTTAAACGCGCCCGCGCTCGTTTTCAAGCTGCTGGTGGTATGGTATAATTAGTGACCCGGTTTCTTTCAGGAACCGGGTTTTTATATTTTTGAGAAAGCGAACACAGATGCACACGGTGCAAGGCGATGGGTTTTGCGTGTGCTTTGGGTTATTGAGTAAATTTTTATCAAAATTAGAACAAGTTTAAGAAATTAGGGGAATTCTGGGTGGAGTGATACGTTAGATAATTAGTTGCCCAGAGGGGCAAATATATGGAAGGCTCACAAGATTCCTCTAATAGAAGTAAGCAAAATAAAATACTTCGTTTCGCTGCATCTGTAATTACAACTTTGACTCTAGCTGGTAGCATTAATACTGCTAGTGCCAATCCGATTCAAAAGGCTACTCCTCAAGAATTGACCTCAGTCCCAACCCAAATTCAGCAAACACAACCAACGACGGTTCAACTTTCAGCTATATCACCTTGGGGAATTATCCCCTTTATTGTCGCGGGTGGGGTTGTGGTCTTTGTCCCCCTGTTTTTTGGCGGACTGGTTGTGATTGGTGAACGAGAAGTTGGTATTGTTATTAAAAAATTTACGATCTCCGGACGTGGACTTCCTGCTGGCCGCTTAATCGCCATGAATGGCGAAGCCGGCTTACAGGCTGATACTCTGGCTCCTGGTTGGCACTGGTTTTACTGGCCTTGGCAATACTCGGTGAAAAAAGAGCCAGTGGTCGTTGTTCCCCAAGGTGAAATTGCCTTGATTGTAGCGGAAGATGGCACACATACCCCACCCGAACGTATTTTAGGCAAGGTAGTTGAATGCGATAATTTTCAAGATGCCCGGAAATTCTTGACTAATGGCGGGGAAAAAGGGCGACAAATGGGTTTTCTCACAGCTGGTACTTACCGAATTAACACTGCTCTATTTAAGGTGATCACAGCAGCCAACGCCGGTAAACACGGTATGAGTCCAGAACAGTTGCGGGTGTATCATGTTGCAGGTGACAAAGTTGGTATTGTCACTACCCTAGATGGTCTTCCTATTCCTGGTGGTGAAATTGCAGGCCCGGTGATTGCCGCTCATGATAACTTCCAAAATGGACAAAGATTCATTGATGGTGGTGGACGTCGGGGTTTACAAGAACAGATTTTGCTTTCTGGTTCTTGGAACTTGAACCCTTGGTTTGTTCAAGTTGAGCAAGTGCCAATGACGGAAATTCCCATCGGCTATGTGGGTGTGGTGATTTCGTTTGTTGGTAAGGCGCACGAAGATGTGAGTGGTGCAGCTTTTACCCACGGTAACTTAGTGAACCCTGGACACAAAGGCGTGTGGATAGAACCTTTGTATCCAGGTAAACACCCAGTCAATACCCGCGTCATGAAGATTGAGTTGGTTCCAACAACTAACATAGTTTTAAATTGGTCAACTCGTACGGAACGCCATAATTATGATGCCAAACTTGATTCTTTAACAGTGCGTTCTAAAGATGGGTTTGCTTTTGACTTGGAAATTGCCCAAATTATCCACGTTGGCGCTTTGGATGCTCCCAAGGTGATTTCTCGGGTGGGTTCGATGCAGAATTTAGTAGACCATGTATTGGAACCTACAATTGGTAACTATTTCCGCAACTCAGCCCAAGATTACACTGTGTTGGACTTTCTCAGCGCTCGTAGTGAACGGCAAGCAGAAGCCGCCGATTATATTAGAGTAGCGCTGCGGGCTTATGATGTACAAGCGATCGATACCCTGATTGGTGATATCCAACCGCCAGCAACCTTGATGCAAACGCAAACAGACCGGAAGATTGCCGAAGAACAACGTAAAACCTTTGAAGTCCAACAGCAGGCGCAAACTCAAAGGCAACAACTGGTAAGGGAAACAGCTTTGGCAGATATTCAACAAGATATGGTGAAGTCTGAGCAGGGTGTAAAAATTGCCGAACTTAAAGCTCAAGCTGATATCCAACAAGAAGCGGTGAAATCTGAGCAAGGCGTGAAAATTGCCGAACTCAAAGCCAATGCCAAAGTTAAAGAGACGACAGGTGAGGCTGAAGCAATTCGTTTAAGAGCTGACGCAGAAGCTCAATCTTTACGCCTCAAAAGCCTTGCTGAAGCCGAAGCCATCCGCGCCACAGGTAACGCTAAAGCAGAAGCTTACCGTGCAGGTGTAGAAGCCTTGGGTTCACAGGGTTATACAGCCATGCAGTTGATGCAAATTATCGGCGATCGCCACGTCCGCCTCATCCCCGATGTGTTAGTTGGTGGCAATAATGGCACTAGCAATAGTTTGGTGGATGGGTTACTTTCCATGATTTTATGGAACCAAACAACTAAACCAGGTGAAGTCATATCACCCTTGCAGGCAAAATCACCAGTTACCGAACCACAACCAGTTCAACCAAATGGTAATTCACCTGTAGTTGTCGATTTTCCATTAGATGGGAATGCTTTGGGGTAGTTAGTTGTTAGTAGTTGGTTGTTGGTTGTTGGTTTTTATCCACTATCCACTATCCACTAACCCTACCCTTACCTTAAGCCACTACCCTGCCTTAAGCCCGTAGGGTACTCTACCCTACGCTCACGCCTTACGGCGTACGAGAAGCCGCCCTTCGCCCGTCTAC
>NZ_AJLK01000189.1 GCF_000317205.1 Fischerella muscicola PCC 7414
TTCTTTGTCTACGCGTCTACGTGTCTACGGGTTCGTCAGTCGCTCATGGGGGACTCACCGGCCCCCCCACGACCGACAGGGAGGAGCCAGTGCGGTGGACGGGTTTCCCGGCATAAAGCACCTGGCGTTGGGGATTGGGGGAGGGACCCCCCTTGGGGCGCGCTGACTCACCACTAACCACTAACAGCCCTCACGTAAAATACCATTTATTCATGTCGGCTTATCTAAAAGACTGCTATCGCTTAATTAAACAAATAGGTCAAGGGGGATTTTGTCAAACTTTTCTCGCTGTAGATGAAGGTCAATCTCCCCCATTTTTTTGTGTTGTCCAACAATTTGCAAAACAAAGTTATACACCTGCAACTTTTGTAAAAAAAGCACAACGGCTAGAGGAATTGGGCAAACACTCACAAATTCCGTCATTAATAGCATACTTTGCAGCCAATGAACATTTTTATTTAGTACAAGAGTGGATTGAGGGTAAAAATTTATCTACTTTGGTAGAAGAACAGGGAGCTTTTAATGAAACTCAAATTTGGCAACTTTTAGAAAGTTTATTGACTGTAATTAAATTTATTAGCGATCGCAATGTTATTCACTGCGATATTAAACCAGAAAATATTATTCTCAAATCCTCCCCCAACTTCACAAACAGGAATCTATTTTTAGTTGATTTCAGTACAGCACAACTGCTACCAAATCAGCAAATCTCGACTGCAAAAAATTTAGGTAGTCCAGAATATGCTGCACCAGAACAAACTCAAGGGCGACCTGTTTTTGCTAGTGACCTTTACAGCTTGGGTGTAACTTGTATTTATTTACTAACTCATATTTCTCCTTTTGATTTATTCGATATTACAAATCATAGTTGGGTTTGGCAACAATATCTGACAATAAAAGTGAGCGATCGCTTGGTTAAAATCATTGATCAGCTGATAGAAACTGACACCAATCGTCGCTTCCAATCAGCTGATGAAGTCATGCAAGCGATGGGAATTCATTCCCCAATGCAAAATCTCAAATCGACAATCCACAATCCTCAATGGAAATGCTTACATACTCTGACTGGATATGTAGGTTTGCTAGGTAGTATAAACTCCATTGCCATTAGTCCCAACAATGATATTTTGGCTAGTGGTCATGATGATAAAACAATTAAATTGTGGAATTTAAACACCCATAAACTCATATCTACGTTAACTGGACATTCCCAAGCTGTGAAGTCAGTTGCTTTCAGTCCTAAGGGAAATACTTTGGCAACAGCAAGTGATGATAAAACTATCAAATTATGGAATCTGAACACCCTTGAGGAAATTTGTACTCTCTATGGACATTCAAGTCCTGTAAAATCAGTTGCTTTTAGCCTTGAAGGAATTTTGGCTAGTGGCAGCTGGGATAAAACAGTTAAACTTTGGAATATCACAACAGGTCAAGAAATTTCTACCTTGATTGGACATCAGTTACAGGTAAGTGCTGTCACATTTAGCCCTCAAAGTCAGCTACTTGCAAGTGCTAGTTTTGACAGGACAATTCGCCTCTGGGATTTGTCTTCCCTTGACACCCAAACACAGAAAAAATTTGAAAACTGCCCATGCTATAGCCTTTGTGGTCATGCGTGGGCAGTTTTGACAGTTGCTTTCAGTCCCGACGGTAAACTCTTGGCAACTGGTAGCGATGATAACACTATCAAATTGTGGAATGTAAATACTGGTCAGGTAATTCGCACACTACTAGGTCATTCATGGTCAGTTCTAGTAGTGGCTTTTAGCGGCGATGGGGAAATACTAATAAGTGGCAGTAGAGACAATACTGTCAAGCTTTGGAGAGTAAGTACAGGGGAAGAAATAGCTACTCTCACTGGTCATGTGGATTCAGTATCTGCCATTGCTGTTAACCCTGTTGCACAGCTAATTGTGAGTGGCAGCAGGGATAAAACTATCAAGCTATGGCAGCTTGTACAACAGCAAGGATGAAGTATGAAGGATGAAGGATGAAGTATGAAAGATGAAGTATTAATTTTAATCCTTCAGCATAGCTGCCTTCTTCTGCCTTTTGCCTTCTTCTAGGCGCTACCTGTGAAGGTAACATCAGGGAATTTCCCTTGTGCTTCTGACATCGGACGGTTTCTGCCTTCCTCTTGCCAGTAGTTGATAACTTCGGTAGCTTTATTGAGTAACTCTACCCGATCTACTTCAGAAATCCAGTGTTTTGACTCTAGCTCTTTTTTTAGTTCTTCCCAGGCATCATTTCTGGGCCAGAAAAAGTACTTTGTCAAAGGACTAGTACCTTTACCTACCACCTGATCAACCGCCAAGGCGACGTTCTCATCTAACCACAATATTTTCAAAATGAACTTGGACAATCGCACCTCCGGGAAATTTCCGGGCAATACTTTACTAATAACAGCGATCGCTTATTCTATCGCAATCCTTGCCGAGTGAACAAATTGAGTGGGAGATGGGGAGATGGGGAGATGGGGAGATGGGGAGGTGGGGAACTCACCGGCCCCCACGACCGACAGGGAGGAGCCAGTGCGGTGGACGGGTTTCCCGGCATAAAGCACCTGGCGTTGGGGATTAGGGGCAATGGGGAGGTGAGGAGTAATGTAGAGACGCCCTGTTTGAAGCGTCTGGGAGTGCGAGGAGTGTGAGGAGTGTGAGGAGTGTGAGGATTAGTGAACAACTACTAACTACTAACCACCAACCACTAACTACTAACCACCAACAAACAACAAACAACAAACAACAAACTATGAACACAATTGTTATTTTTGATATTGATGGTGTTGTGCGCGATGTGAGTGGTTCTTATCGTCGAGCGATCACGGATACTGTGGAGCATTTTACAGGAGAAGCCTATCGTCCTACACCAGTGGATATTGATCAGTTAAAGTCTGAAGGGATTTGGAATAATGATTGGGAGGCATCCCAAGAGTTAATCTACCGCTATTTTGAAGCTCAAGGACAGCCCCGTGAACAATTAAGATTGGACTACAAAAATATTGTTGCTTTTTTTCAAGCTCGCTACCGAGGTACAGACCCCGAAAATTTTACTGGGTATATTTGTGATGAACCTTTATTGTTAAGTCCTAGCTATCTCGAACAACTGACTTTAGCTGGTATTGCTTGGGGATTTTTTAGTGGTGCAACTCGTGCTTCTGCTAACTATGTTTTGCAAGGTCGTTTGGGTTTGCAATCTCCTGTATTAGTTGCGATGGAAGATGCACCTGGAAAACCAGACCCCACGGGTCTTTTTGCGACTGTTCGCTTGCTGGAGAATAATATTGACAAATCAGCAATAATAATATATTTAGGAGATACGGTAGCTGATATGTATACAGTAGAGAAAGCGCGAAATCTCCAACCTGAAAAAACTTGGATCGGTGTAGGGGTGTTACCACCACACGTACAAGAAACAGCAGCGCGGCGTGATGCTTATGCCCAGACACTACGGCAAGCAGGAGCAGCTCTAGTTTTGAATAATGTGCAGGAATTAACACCAGCAAAGATTCAGCAATTGTGTTATTAATCTGCTTGGTTTTTTCTCTGGTCTAAGATAATTCTGGATAGATGCATGAATTACTGGCTTAGTCCAGTTTCACTCCAATAATTAGGAGATTAACAAAATGCCTGCACTAAAATTGCCCGACGGGCCTCAGACACATCCATTAAATCTCTCGCTTCATTGCTATCCCCCTTGGAATCAAGTCCTTTGTAGCGATCGCCATTATGAGTGCGTGAATTAGTGAAATGAGTAAGCATTTTGGCATTTTGAGAAAGCAAACTGCGGTTTGCTTGCTAATTCTACTGAAATGAATACGCGATCTACTGAAATGAGAAAGCATTCAAGCATTTTGAGTAAGCAAACTGCGGTTTGCTTGCTAATTCTACTGAAATGAGAAAGCAATCAGGCATTTTGAGAAAGCATTTTGGCAAAATGAGAAAGCAATCTGCCATTTTGTTTATTGAAATCGACTTTGTTTGTTGTTTTGATGAAGTAACAAGTTATGGCGATCATGAAGAGAGGTGATCGCAAGCGTACTGCCCGTCAAAGCGTGGTTTTGCCGAAGTAGGTAAAGAGTGCGATCGCCTCCGCCTGGTTAAGCGATCACACCATGTTACTAAACTATAGGTAAAGTGCGATCGCTTTGGTGCAGCCATTTTTACCATACTGCCAAACTTCCTACTGTTGGGCTTCTACGGGGCGTTCATCGGGAACAAACTCTCCAGCAGCCGTGTCAATAGCTGGCTTGCTAACTTCAATTCCAGGTACAGGTAGATCAAAATTCGGGCCTCTACGCAGAATGCGACTACCAAAATAGATGTATGCGATCAGCAACAAAATATAAGTGACTGTAAAACCCGTGAGAGACACAAGGACATTACTAGCAGGAATATGCGAGGCAGAATCGACAGTGCGAATTTGTCCATATAGTGTCCACGGTTGGCGTCCAACGCAGCGCACAATCCAACCTGTATCGATCGCAATAAATCCCAGAGGCGCTGCAAACATCCAGGCACGCATCAGCCAGCGCTGCTGGGTAATCTTCTCCTGGGAAAGTTTACCTAGTAGCCAGTAAAAAACACTACCAAACATTAATCCGACTAAGAGAAAACCAATACCAACCATCGTCCGGAAAGAATAGTATACCACCCCTACCAAGCGTGGACGATCCTCTGGTTTCCACTCCTTTAAACCCAGCACTGGCTCAGATAACTTTTCTTTGAATTCTAAAATATATCCCAGTGCATTGGGAATAACTATTTCCCAATCGTTTTTCTCTGCTTGGTTATTTGGTAACGCCAGAAGACTCCAATTGGCAGACTGTCCACCCGGAATGGTGTTCCATTGTGCCTCCATTGCTGCCAGTTTTGCAGGTTGATAGTGGTAGACTTGTTCAGCACTTAAATGTCCTACATAAATTTGTAGGGGAGCGATCACAATCACCGCTGCCAAGGCAAGTTTAAAGGATTTAGAAAAGAAGGCTGGATGGCGATTCTTAAGAATATACCAGGCACTAATACCACCCACCACAAACAGAGATGTTTCTAGTGTTGCCAAGAACATATGCAGAACACTTTTCGCCATGAACGGGTTAGCGATCACCTGAAAGTAATCGTGAACCACAAACTTACCATTGACCATCTCTCCACCTGCTGGGGTTTGCATCCAGGAACTTGCCGTTAAAATCCAAACCGTGGATAGGTTAGCACCGATCGCCACTAGAATCGTGGAGAGATAGTGAATTGCGGGATTGACACGTTCCCAGCCAAATAACATGATTCCCAGAAACGCGGCTTCTAGCATAAATGCCCAAGATGCTTCAAACCCGATGATGCTGCCAAAAAAATTACCAACCGCTTCTGAAAAAGGGGCCCAGTTAGTGCCAAACTGAAATTCCATGGGAATGCCTGTTGCGACACCAACGCCGAAGTTGAGAGCATACAGTTTAGCCCAAAAGCGAGCATGATAATAATATTCGGGATTACGGGTTTTCAACCACAATCCTTCGATAATGACTAAATAAATCCCCACCCCTGTTGTCAGTGTAGGCCAAAGCATATGAATACAAGCTGTCAGCGCAAACTGCATACGTGACAGTACAACGGTATCAGATAAAAATTCCATGATTACATCACCAAGTCCATAAACCCGATCGCGGCTGCTTGTGAGGTAGCAGCGTATCCGTTGGTACAATTTCTCATCAGACTATCGCTATCTATCTTTCTCAACATAAGTAAGCTGAAGCAAAAGCAGATTCATCTATCGTTGGACTCATTGCTAAATTGTATACAGCTTTACAGTGGCATAGTAGATTAATTTTGCAACTTCTAAAACCTGATCCTGGCATAGAAATAAAGACACCGATTGGCAATTTTCAATCCCTCCTTTTGATAGAGAAAAATCAAATGTATTTGAGTTGAATGGAAAGTATTACAAAAGCGAGGCAGAAGTACGTAGAGGCAAAGCAGCCTCCAAAGATTCATACCACAGGTTTACTGCACAAATTAGGGGTAATAAAATGGAAAACATTAACGCGGCAAAAATGACAGAGCGTTACTGTGCTTTAACTATCGGGATTCTCTATCTCATTCTAGGTCTGGCTGGATTTATACCAGCTTTTGTTTCATTACCAGGAACAACAGCATCTTATGTTCCTGCTGATGTTGCTCCTGGAGCTTATTCTGCGGGATTTGGTTACATATTTGGACTTTTTCCCACTAACTTCTTGCATAACCTTGTACGCTGTGCAGTAGGTTTGTTAGGGATTGCTTGCTATACCAGTGCCACCAGTGCGCGACTTTTCAACGCCACTTTTGCAGTTGCTTATATTATCATCGCCATCATGGGATTACTGCCTTTTGGTAAGACGATGTTTGGCTTAATGCCTCTGTTCGGTAACAATGTTTGGCTCAATGCCATAGCTGCGATCGCTGCTGGTTATTATGGGTTGCTCATTCCTAAGAAAGTAGCGGGTGCTAGTGCATCCCATAATGTTTAACATTTTCCCATTCTCTGAGAGTAAGCCAGGATTTTGGTTATTGCTCAAGCTATGCCAAAACGGCATTGAGTTAGGTCGAGGGAGATATATTTCCCCTCGACCTAACTCGATACCAAGTTGATATTTAAAGATTACTCTGATTAACACTAAAGAAAGCATTTATTAGAGCAAAATTTATCGTGTGATGTCCCTGAATATAACACTTAAGCTATCTGATCTGATTTGAATTTTGCGAAGACAACATATCTATAAAAACTGCCGTAGAAAGAAAAGTTAATCAATAGAAAGCTTCTATATTGTGTCGAAAAGCGATTAAGGCGTGCTTCCCCTGTTCCTGTTTTAGGGCACAAAGGATCGCATCAGATGCTTCTAATGAAACTATTGTCTTAATTTCAATATTTGTGTTGTAGCCTGCTAAGTCTGCCAAGCGTCTTCCGTGACCACCTTCACCCTGCACTTGACTAATGGTGTAGCCGCTTACATTATGGCTTTTTAGTAGTTTAACAATACGGTCTTTAAGCACCGTTTCACCAATGATGGTGATTAAAACAGCAGGTTCTAAGAGAGTGCCTGAGTCTGACATGAAGAACTCCAGAGATTAGGTTTTGGCTGAGAAAGCTTAAATTTTCGCTGCCCAGTCCAGCTTCTGTATTAAAAAGGCTCAAGCATTTCTGCCTAAGCCGGTACTGAATGCTATTAATGTGCTACATATTGAGTCAGCTTCAAAAGCTAAATCGATAAAGCTTAGTAGCGGTTACGTCCGCCGTAGTTTCGGCGACCACCACCAAATGAACCTCTATCTTCTTTGGGTTTAGCCTTATTAACTTTAAGGTCACGTCCCATCCACTCAGCACCATCAAGTGCTTCAATTGCAGCGGTTTCTTCTGCATCTGTACCCATTTCCACAAAACCAAAACCGCGTACACGACCTGTTTCACGGTCAGTAGGTAGCTGAACCCGCTTCACAGAACCATATTCTGCAAAAACAGCATTCAGACTATCTTCTGTAACTTCATAAGAAAGATTGCCTACATAAACTGACATAGATTTTCTCCAAAATCATAAGGATGTAGAGATTTAAGTTTCGGAGAAAAGTCTGTAAATACCAAAAGGAAAAAGCCTGTCAATACTAAAAACAAACGCGGTCGCCGAATTAACTCTCAACTATTAGTATGACATAGCCAGCAATAATCACAAGTTTTTTTGTAAAAACCGTTATATAAAGTTACAGGAACCATTTATAGCTAAGTACCCACATGAAATTCTTCTACTTGTTCTTTTGCTGCTTCTACACCCGCCTAATCAACTACCAATACAGCCGAGCCTTCGATTTTACCACTGCGAAGGGCGTCTAAAGCCTCGTTTGCTTCACTTAAGTTAAATAAATTCACCTCTGTCTGAATGGGAACTTTGGGTGCTAAGGCGAGAAATTCTTCTCCGTCTTGGCGAGTTAAATTAGCTACTGAACGCAAAACTCTTTCTTCCCAAAGAATTTCGTAGGGGAAAGCGGGAATATCACTCATGTGAATACCAGCACAAACTACCACACCGCCTTTAGCAACTGCACGCAAAGCAGCAGGTACTAATTTACCTATAGGGGCAAAAATAATTGCTGCATCTAATGGTTCTGGGGGTAACTCATCAGAACCACCTGCCCAAACAGCACCCAACTGATGGGCAAATTCTTGTCCCTGGGTATCGCCAGAACGGGTAAAGGCAAAGACTTGACGCCCTTGATAACGCGCCAGTTGAATTAACATATGGGCAGCAGAACCGAAACCATAAAAACCGAGTTTTTCAGCCTCGCCAGTCATTCTATAGGCACGGTAGCCAATCAACCCACCACATAACAATGGTGCGGCTTGCAAGTCGGGATAACCTTCGGGAATGGCAAAGCAAAAGCGGTGGTCGGCGACGGTATACTCAGCATAGCCGCCATCTAAGTTGTAACCTGTGAATTCGGCATAATCACAAAGATTTTCCCGTCCGGAAACACAGTAACGACAGCGATCACAAGTGTAGCCTAACCAAGGAACACCAACGCGATCGCCCACATGAAATTTTTCTACTCGTTCTCCTACTGCTTCTACAATACCCACAATTTGATGTCCGGGTATTAAAGGTAGTTTTGGGTGTGTTAGTTCTCCATCTACAATATGCAAATCTGTACGACAAACAGCGCAAGCACGAATGCGAATTAGTACCTGTTGTGGATGAGGTTTTGGCACAGGTAAGTTAACTAATCGCAGAGGTTGACGCGGCGCTTCTAACAGCATTGCACGCATAAGCAATGATTACTCATTCATTATCTTTTAATGTAGCTAGTACTCGACCACATAAGTTTTGAGGAGTTGCGAGGGGTTAGATCCCCGACTTCTTCAAGAAGTCGGAGATCTGGCCAACCTATCAAAATCAATGTGGCGAAATACTAGTAAGGCAGAGGGCAGAAGGCAGAAATATAAGTTTACATACTTCTGTTGATTTGCACCTTCCTACTTAAATATAGTGTCTAAAATCACCGCAAAGGTAGCAATAAATAAGAATTATGATTCTGAATATACACCAATCAGAGGATTTGGTACAGGAAAGGGCCGGTTGTCTAAAAGTTTAAATTTACCAGTATTAGCATCGTAAGCAAAAACCTCTCCACTTTCTATTTCATAAATCCAAGCGTGAAGAGTCAGTTGACCACTATGCAATTTTGAGCGAATTGCTGGATATGTCTCTAAATTTTCTATTTGAGTTAAAACGTTTTGCTCAATAGCAATTTTTAATAATTTATCACTTGGGTAATCTGGATAATTGTCTAAGACTATACGGCGAGTTGGCTCAGCATATTGCTTTAACCAGTCATAAACTAAAGGCATTTGTTGAGCTAAATTGCCTATTTGCAATAGTCCTTTCATGGCGCCACAGTGGGAATGACCACAAACAACAATATCTTTGATTCCCAAAGCTTCAACAGCATATTCTATGCCTGCTGCTTCCCCACTTTTGGGTGTTCCATAGGCAGGAATAATATTACCAACATTACGGATGACAAATAATTCTCCAGGTTGACTTTGAGTGATTAAACAAGGGTCAATCCGCGAATCAGAACAAGTGATGAATAGAACTTCCGGGTTTTGGCCATGAGACAACTGTTCAAACAACTCACGATGTGCAATGAAATAGTTGTCATGAAACTCATTTAAACCTGTGATGATGCGTTTGATTGGCACAGTTAGATTCCTCTCACCAAAAATATATTCAGTCTATAGCTTCACAATTCTTAACCACTTTTCCGCACAGAAAGTTGACACTACTTGAAATATCGTTTCCCCTATCCCTATACGAGTGTCTCTAGTGAGTTTATTTAATGGGCAATCAACTTGGCATCAGCAACAATACTGGTTGAAAAGTTGAATGTCTACGCTTGGACTTAAAAAATTCAATTACTTCTACCAGTTGTAGATAGTCCTTCCACAATTAAAGAAGGAGTGTAACAAGAACCATTCCAATCAGTATCACTACCTAGTTTTGCTAATTGTTTGAGTGCAGTATAAACATTACCTGCCACCATCGTATCCTTTACGCGTCCTATTACCTGACCATTTTGGACACGATAGCCTAAGTCTACGTTGATTGAAAAATCACCAGAAATGCCACTACTACCCAACATTTGATCCACAATTAAGCCATCATTGAGTAACTCAATCAATTCTGGGAGTGATCCCGAACCCGGTTGAATGAGAAAATTGAATAAACCAGGGGTGGGGTAACTACCTAAACTAGGACGAAAACCATTACCTGTGGAAAAAATACCAAGTTGACTAGCAGTGGCACGATCGCAGTAAAAATTTTGTAATTCTCCGTTTTGGATAAACACCATAGGTTGAGTCGGAGTGCCTTCGTCGTCAAAAGGGCAACTATAAGGCCCTGCTTGGGGATCTTGGTAAAGGGTAAGGGAGGGAGAAACTACTAACTTACCAATGCGTTCTGTCCAAGGGGAAGCCCCTTCCAAGACACGTTTGGCATTCAAGGCAGCTTGCACAGTACCCCAAAGCATATCAGCGGCTTTAGAAGTAAATAGAACTGGGACACGACCATGAGGTGGTGGAACATTTTCTTTTGCCCAAGCCAGACGCTGTAAAATTTGTTGAGCAAGTTTTTGCGGTTGCAGGTTGCCGCGTTCGGTTTCACCATCAGAAACACTCAAAATGTCATCTCCCCGTACCCATTCAGCTGAGATATAGCAACTGAGAGTAGTGTCAGTGTAGTAGCAATCTAGACCTTTGGTATTCACAAGTCTAGTAGTTTCCACATCACATTCCCAGTCGCCATTGCAAAGAACTTCTGGGTAAACGTCACGAATGAGGGCGATCGTTTCTTTGCCCCACTCGACTAACTTTTCTACTGGTACATCTTGGCCTAAATCTGGATAAGAGGGCTGGAAGTTACTGTTTAATTCCAAGGTTTCGGGTTGATTTAGCTGACTGAGAGACAAGGCACGTTCTACTAAAGCTTGTGGTTCCACAACTCCATAGGCTACTGCCAGTCCCGGACGCCCGTTGTACCACAGCCTTAATGCTGTACCTTCAGCTTGGCTAGTTTCTAGCTGCTTGAGACGGTTGGCCTCAAAAAATACTGGGCGAGAAAGCGATCGCGACTGATACACTTCAGCAGTTTCTGCTCCGGATTTTAACGCTAATTCCAGCAGCTGTTCTGGAAGTGTATCTTTTGGTAACTTTTTAGACACCATAATTTGTACTGGCAGTGAGTTAGGAGTGGGAGGTGGGGAGGTGGGGAACTCGGGGCCCCCACTCCCCCAAGGGAGTGGGGATTAGGGGCAGTGGGGAGGTGGGGGGAGTATGAGGAGTGTGAGGGGTGGAAAAATAACCACTAACCACTAACCAAGTGTAGAGACGCGATGTTCCTCGCGTCTCTACCTACTAACCCTACCCTTACCTTAAGCCACTACCCTGCCTTAAGCCGCTACCTGCGGAAGCCGCTTCGCGTCTACGTGTCTACGGGTTCGTCAGTCGCTCATGGGGGACTCACCGGCCCCCACGACCGACAGGGAGGAGCCAGTGCGGTGGACGGGTTTCCCGGCATAAAGCACCTGGCGTTGGGGATTGGGGGCTAGGGGTCCCCTTTGGGGTTGGGGGAGGGACCCCCCTTGGGGCGCGCTGACTCACCACTAACTACTAACAACCAACCAGCAACCACTAACCAACATTAACTATTCCCCAATTCACTTTAGGACAGATTGATCTCACACAACAGCCAAAACCCTGCAAAAGATTCTGATTGGGGATCAGACTGTACCCCGATAAAATGTACTCCGTTTGCTTGTTGCTTGGCTTGTTCAAAGTTTCTAGCTTCTGCCAAAATTTGCGGGTTTTTGAGATTGGCTAAAATCCAACTTTCTGTAGCACCTGTTTCTAGAAGCAATCTTCCTCCCTGTGGACTGTCGTCAAATCTTAACCAAGCTAAATCTAACCCAGACATCCAACCTGCTAGAGGTAAGGCTCTAGGTGAGAAAATTAAAATACCAGGAATGCTAGTTTCCGGAGAAACTTGTGCTAATTCCAAGGGAAATCCTTCTCCAAAATCAATTTCCCAGTCAGGCATATCCGCAAATTCCGAACCTAGCAAAGTAACAAATCCCCACTGTTGCCATTCCAAAGCATCTGGTAAGCGTTGAGGTAAAGGTGCTTCCAAACGTACCGAGGGATTTACCCCACCCTGATACCCTGGTTCTTGTGGATACACTTGTTCTATCCGCTGCTGCAACCATTGATTCAATACCAAAGTCCGACGGCTTGGCTGTGCTGGAATACCAATATCACCACACGCCTTGGTAATCATATTATTCATCTGGCGACGGAAAAAGCGAATTTTAATCGGCGCTTCTCCTGCTTTGTCTATTGCCTCTTGTAAAGCTGTCCGCAGCCATACGGAGTTTACTTGGGTACTGGGACAATACTGAGCATAACGAAACAAAGAATCAACTTTTGTGCGCGTATCCAAAGGGCTTTCGCACACCAGAACTTCCCAAACTTTTTTCTGATTTTCGTCCAAAATTGGACGGGAGTAAAAATCAAGTTCCCAAATACTGCCCATGTGATGCCGTTAAAATTTGGCTACTTTTTTCTATATCTTCATCATACGAGCCTATGTGTAGCATCGGGGCAAGGGCTAAGATGTTGTGAATACGACGTGAAGCCAACATAGGTGTAAAAAGCTGCACTCCGGGTCTATAAACGATTGCTATGCCAAGGTTTTAGCGATTTTGACTCTTCTTTTTATAAGGCTGTCCACTTGAGTGACACAACTAACTCCCTACAGTGAGTGCAACTCGTCTGCAACTGCATACCGCACAGATAACAAAAATTAGCCCTAACTTGACTCCAGAGAGGGTCAGCCGCCGTCTCAGGAGTCCAGCACCGGGGACAAAAATTGGGGTCATCGTGCCAAAACGGGAAACTGCGATCGCGCTTATTTAACCCACTGGCTCGTAGACATTGCTCCTCAAAGGAACGATCACACACTTCGCCCAAACGGTGAAAGAACATCGCTCTGGACAAAGAATGTTTTAATTTTCCCTTATTCAGTTCCGTCGTCGCCCTACGACGCAGCCCGAAAATATTCCGCCGCGTTCGATAGAGTGATTTGATTCTGCATTCTGGTGAGCCTGCTGCGGATAATACTTACTTCAAGATGAATGAGTTAATCGCTTCCAAGCCGAATCGATCGCTTGTTTCATCCGTTTTCCAGTATAGCTGAGGCTATGCTGGAAGTCCTCCCATTTATCTTGCAAAAATTCACTGGCTTCTTCTAAGGCATTTTTGTCATGTCGTCCCGATTGACCTAGTTCATCCCGTACTTCTTTGATTTTGACGCGGACAACTTCGGGTTTATCCTGGGGTGAAAGGAGTTTTGCCAAGCGATCGCCCATTTTCTTCACCAGATTCTTCACCTGTTGCGATTTCTCACTCAGAAACCCTTTCAGTCCTTCGGATTCACTCTTGAGCCGATTTTTAGCATCCTCTTTGATAACGACAACCTCTGCATCAATCGCTTCTACGTCCTCAGGAAATAAAACTGCCCGACCACCAAAGGGTGCTGCAATCTCACCGCCTAAAATGTAAGCCGCAATATCCCCCGTTTCCCAATCAAAGAGAAAATCTTCTACCCAACCCAAGGGAGTACTCAACGAGGGCGTGCGGATAGCCATCTGATGGAGACGGCGTAGGGATGGCGGTGGCGTAAACGCTAATTCTGAGTAGGTCAGTAAGGCATCAGGGCCGATCATAGCCACTTGCTCAAAGGGCGTATAGCCTGCATCGCTAGCAAAGTAGACGACTCGACCACTATCATCGACCCAAACTTCTTCCACGCTGCCATAGCGGGTGGCCGTGCTACTATCCATTGCCATTAAACCAACAATTTGACTCCGACGAATGACGTTAAACATCTTTAATTCCTCCTCAAAATCCATAATCAGGTTAACAACAGGGCAAATAATCCGCACAGGGCAAAACCAGAAGAAAAGCCCAGTTTGGCAACAGCCACTTCAACGTCTGTAGTGATCGCCAGCCAGATAAAGGGAAAAATAACTAAGAAAAGTAAAAATAGTAACAGTGTAACCGGAAGATAGATCATCTCAATTAGGTTCACTAAAAGGGATATTGCTCGATAGATGGCGGACGACGGCGCAATTGAAAGTGCTGATTGTCGGATAGATCTTGAGTGCTTGGTTGCGAGAGATGTTCATTTCTTGTAGTTGCAATTGCCTCAAATCGCTGAAACATCCAGACTCGCAAATATAATAATCCACCTAAAACTACTAAAAAAGCACAGACTCCTAATAGGCGATCAATAGGAATATCCACTACTCCCTGTAAAATCACTTCCCGCAATGCCGACACTAGGGAAACTTCCACGGCTGCTCCAATGGAAATCCGCTGTTCTTGGAGGTAGATAATTAACAGGCGAAAGATTTCTACCAGGATAAGAACAAACAAAATATCAGACGTGATGGCTTGAAAGTTAATCGGTTGCAACAGAGAAAGAAACATTTCACCCAACCGAATCAACATGACGCAAAACAAACCAATACATAGAGATACCACAATAAAATTCTGGAAAAATTCCAGATTATGCACGATGGTGTCTCTTTCAAACCATAATTTCCAGCCTTGGTTCGGCGAGGATGGATATTTCATAGCCGTAGGAAGGTGCGAAAATTAGCGACTGGTCATAAATTTTCCTAGCCAGAGGAAAGCACTTAAGCCAAGGCTCAAGAGAAGGCCAGTGGTCAAGGGGAAGTAGAAGGTAAAATGCTCATTTTGCACCAAAATATCTCCTGGTAAACGACCAAGGGGGATGTGTTTCAATGTTCCACCACTGAGCCAGAGCAAACCTCCTAGCAACAGGATGCCAGCACCAAGAACGACTAGTGTTTTTCCAATTTCCGCAATCATAGTCGTACCTAGGAATCAGAAGACTTGGGTTGGGTTAGAGCATTCCACGCGGCTTTGGCTGCTTCGGTCAAGCGATCGCCCAAACGTTGAATTTCGTCGGTGATAGACTGCCAATTTTTCTGAGCTTCTTGCTGGATTAGTTGCACTGATTGTTCTAGGTGATCGGGATCGATCAATTTTGTTTCTTCAATTGTTTCTCTAGCACGCCGCACAGCCGTTAGATAGGCTTCGCGAGTCAGGTCTTGTGCGGTATGAATTTCAGACTGGGCGCGTTTTTTGATGGCTTCGATCAGCGCCTTGGTTTCTTGCTTGATGTCTGCATTTTGCCCTGCCATTTCTTGTTCAACCAGAGCATCAGTTTCTGGACTAATTGTAATGGGAGCGGATGATCCAGGGTTGCTGTTAGTCATAATCAGATTCCTCCTAATATTTGTATGGGCTTGAGAATGCTAGGAAGTACTAACGAGTTCAGAAGATAAACGCTTAAAGACTAGTCGCTCATTTTCTACACCAACGTAAATGGTGTCGCCTTCGTGGAATTCTCCGCGTAAAATTGCCTTGGCAATGGGTGTTTCCAGTTCTCTTTGAATGGCTCGTTTTAGGGGACGTGCACCATACACTGGATCGTAGCCAACCTGAGCCAACCAATCGAGGGCTTCGTCAGAAAGTTTCAGCGCTAGTTTGCGTTCAACCAGTCGCTGTTCTAATCGCTGAACTTGCAGTTTCACAATTTCGCGCAATTGTTCCGATTGCAGACTGTGGAAGATAATAATTTCGTCAATCCGATTGAGAAATTCTGGACGGAAATTCGCTCGCATTGCTTCCATAACGCGATCGCGCATTTCTTCGTATTTACTATCATCACCTGCCACATCCAAAATGTATTGCGAGCCGATATTGCTGGTCATGATAATGACTGTATTTTTGAAATCGACTGTCCGTCCTTGGGCATCGGTCAGACGACCATCATCCAGAATTTGCAGCATGACGTTAAACACATCCGGATGCGCCTTTTCGATTTCATCAAAAAGAATCACCGCGTAGGGACGACGGCGAATCGCTTCGGTTAGCTGTCCACCTTCGTCATACCCCACATAGCCCGGAGGCGCACCAATCAACCGAGAAACCGTATGTTTCTCCATATACTCGGACATATCGATCCGTACCATCGCCTCTTCTGTATCAAACAAATAGGCTGCTAGAGCCTTAGCCAACTCTGTTTTACCCACCCCAGTTGGACCCAAGAAGATAAAGCTAGCAATCGGGCGATTGGGATCGGCAAGCCCAGCACGGGAACGCTGAATGGCATCCGCAACGGCGGTAACCGCTTCATCCTGACCAATAACGCGCTTGTGTAATTCCTCTTCTAAATGTAGGAGTTTTTGCATTTCGGATTCCACCAATTTACTCACCGGAATGCCCGTCCATTTGGAAATAATTTCGGCAATATCCGCTTCAGTGACTTCTTCCCGCAGCATGGATTTGCTGCTAGTTTGAGTTTCGCTGAGGCGGGTTTCCGCAGCTTGCAATTGCCGTTGCAGATCGGTGAGTTTGCCGTATTTTAATTCTGCGGCTCGGTTGAGATCATAATCTCGTTCCGCCTGTTGAATTTCAATATTAACGCGATCGATTTCTTCTTTGAGTTTTTGGATTTGATCGATGATTTGTTTTTCTGCCTGCCATTGGGCGTTCAGCGCAGATTGTTGCTCCTTGAGATCTGATAGTTCTTTTTCCAATCGTTCCAAGCGCTCCTTAGAAGCACTATCGGTTTCCTTCTGCAAGGACAAGCGCTCCATCTCTAACTGTAAAATTTTGCGATCAATTTCGTCCAGTTCCTCTGGCTTCGAGGTAATTTCCATCTTCAGTTTGGCAGCCGCTTCATCGACCAAATCAATCGCTTTGTCTGGCAGAAAGCGATCGCTAATATAGCGAGTAGACAATACAGCTGCTGCTACCAGGGCGTTATCAGAAATTTTCACACCGTGGTGTAATTCATAGCGCTCTTTCAGTCCCCGGAGAATGGAAATAGTATCTTCAATGCTGGGTTGATCAACATAGACTTGCTGGAAACGACGCTCTAAGGCAGCATCTTTTTCAATATATTTGCGATATTCATCCAACGTAGTAGCACCAATGCAGCGCAGTTCCCCCCGCGCCAGTAGAGGCTTGAGCAAATTCCCCGCATCCATTGCCCCCTGGGTGGCTCCAGCTCCCACTACAGTGTGAATTTCGTCGATAAACAGAATGATGTGTCCCTGTGCTTCCTGGACTTCCTTCAGTACGGCTTTCAGTCGTTCTTCAAACTCTCCTCGATACTTGGCTCCGGCAATTAAAGCGCCCATATCCAGAGCGATCAAGGTGCGATCGCGCAATGATTCTGGTACATCCCCACTGACAATGCGCTGGGCGAGTCCTTCCACAATCGCTGTTTTACCCACACCCGGTTCACCAATCAGCACAGGATTATTCTTGGTGCGGCGAGACAAGATTTGAATCGTGCGACGAATCTCGTCATCCCGTCCAATCACCGGATCGAGTTTCCCTTCTCGTGCTAATTTGGTTAAATCCCGTCCATATTTTTCCAGGGATTCATACTTGCCTTCCGGATTTTGATCGGTCACTTTTTGACTGCCTCGAATTTGTTCAATCGTGGTACGGAGTTTCTGTTCGTTGAGTCCCAATTCTTGAAATAACGTTTTACCAAAGCGATCGTCCTTGGCAAACGCCAGCACTAAATGTTCAATGGAAATATATTCATCCCCAAAGTTTTTACGATACTGTTCTGCCCGATCCAGTAATGTGTCCAAGCTGCGCCCCAAATAAACAGAGCCGCTACTGCCACCCGATACTTTGGGCTGACGGTTGATGAAGTCATGGGTGCGATCGCGCAGGATCTGAACATTCATCCCTGCTTTATTAAAAATAGAACTAGCTAGTCCTTCCTGTTCCAGAAGACTCCGCATTAAATGTTCGCTTTCAATTTGCTGATGTTGAAATTGTTTGGCGATTTCTGGCGTCCGAACGATCGCTTCCCAGGCTTTTTCAGTAAATTGGTTGGGGTTAGTCGGTTGCATATTTGAATCCTCCAGACGGCGACAAAATCATGCCTAAAAGCCTTCTTAGCCTTTTGTAACAACTTCATCCGATTGTTGCAGCCCCTGCAAATACTGCTGTCCTTTAGCTGTGATTTTGCCGCGAATGAAGTGAATTGGTTCAGGTAAAATCGCAAAGGCGGCGTAGGCTCCTGGAGTAAATTCTCCGGTAATAAATCCCTTTTCATGCAGATAATCCAGGTGAAACACCAGGTCATATTCATCTCCGAATAAGTGAGCAATATCTTTTTCTTCAAACCCTGCTTCACCCTGTTCAGCAGCGATTTCCAATACTTGTTGAACAATGTTGCGATTGAGTTGCATGGTTCACTTCCTTGATTGATGTCAGTATCCTGTTGTTTCAAGTCAGCACGTTAATTCCTGGTTCTCAACTCTGTTTGATAAGCACGCAGTTGTGCCTTGAGTTGGGCAATCTCCGCTGCCATATCCAGCACCATCGCAGCCCCTACTAAATTCAGTCCCAAATCGCGACGCAAGCGCTGAATCTGCACCACGCGGACGAGATCCTGGCGGCGCAGCATGGTGCCTGTTGGTTCCACCAGACCTAACGTCACAAATTGCTCAATGAGTGGCACTGAGGTTTGGGTAAAGTAAGCGGCTTGCTCAAAGCTGTAGAGGCGATCGCCCCCATTAGACCAAACCACTCGTGAAAGTCCCATGCTAGTGGTCATAGATGCACCTCCGCGATCGCACCTCGAGGATTAAAACTGCTGACCTGCTGCAATTTTTCATAGCATTCTCTTTCCTGCACACTCAGTTCTTTGGGGATGACAACTTTCAGCCGCACTAGCAAATCCGTCTGGTTGCCTTTCGGGTCACACCAGCCTTTGCCGCTTCCAGGCGAATTGGGATTTCTCAAACTAAATTATTCTCTTCAAATCTGTAGAAAAAATGAGGGAGTAGTCTGCTTGCCCAACAATGCTTGCACCAATAATGAGGATATCTGCTGAATCGTTTATCATCGTTACACAAAAATAGCCTTAAACTAATTGACGGCGGAATTGCCAAGTGCTGGTTGTGAGTAAGACCGCTGCAAAAAACATTAAGACCAGAGCATTACTCCATAACACTTCCAAGCCTACCCCACGTAATAAAATTCCGCGCACTATTTGGATGTAGTGATAGAGCGGGTTGATGTGGCTGAGAGTCCGAAAAAATGCAGGCATACTTTCAGTAGCAGACAATGCGCCCGAAAGCATGACTAATGGCGAGTTAATAAAAAATGAAGTGAGAATCGTTTGTCGTTTATTGCTGGAAATCGTTGCTAAAAGCATCCCGATACTGATGCCAATTAAGACATAAATACTGGAAAGCAACATAAACAGCAATATACTACCCCGGAAGGGTACGTGAAAAATGTAACGGGCGATCGCCAATGCTAGCAACACATCTGCCAACAACAATGCAAATAGAGGAATCACCTTTGCCAGCAAGATTTCTAGGGCATTTGCAGGAGTCATCAACACTTGCTCCAGAGTCCCTTCGTCCTTTTCTCGGACTGCTTCCACCGCTGATGCTAAGGAACTTACGAGGGTTAATACTGTTCCCATGACTCCTGGAACGAAAAACCAGCTGCTTTCCAATCCAGGATTGTAGCGAAAGATGACGTGTGGCTCGATGGTAAGGGCAATTGGAACAGGGGCAATCCGACGGTTATAATTGCTAATAATTTGTGACACATAGCCATTGGCAACCCCAGCGGTGTAGGCATTGACTCCATCAATAAAGACCTGAACATCAGCAGATTGGTTGCGTCTGAGGGTTGTGTTAAAGTCAGGAGGAATTATAATTCCAACATCAATTTCGCCTTGACGAACTTGCTCGATCAAAGTAGTGCGATCGCCCGCTTGCGTGTGAATTTCAAACACCTGATTTGCGGTAAAGGCAGCAATTAATTCCCGGCTTTCGGGCACATGAGCATAGTCTAAAACTCCGAGCTGAAGATGGTTAACTTCGGGACTGACTGCAAAGCCAAAAATCAGGAGTTGTAGAATCGGCGAAACGGTGAGTAGAAAAATGAGCTGCTTATTTCGTCGAATTTGGGCGACTTCCTTGCGAATCAAGGCAATTAGTCGAACATTAAAAAAGCGAAAAAACTGTTGTACCTGAAAAACTGGATGTTTCATAGTCCTCCATTCTTTGATGGATTGATAGAATGGATTAATCAGACAGTTGCATTTGACGAATGCCCCACCAGGTGATTGCAAATTCCACCACAGCTAGTAGCAACAATACTACAGGCACAAACCAGATGCCTACCCAGCCTGTGCCACGGACAAAGGCATCACGCACCAGCTCCAGGTAGTAACGAGCAGGCACAACATAAGAAATGAGGGAAAGGGGGAAAGGAATATTGCTGAGCGGAAAGATGAATCCAGACAGCAGTAGTGCCGTCATGAATTTCACTGTTGCGACTCCTTGAACAGCGGCACTTTGTGTTTGGGTTCGGGTGCCAATCAAAATGCCAAGCTGAATGCTGGAGAAAATAAAAACTGGTGTACCGACCAGTAACGGGGTAGGATCGCCCGCGAACCGAAGTCCCCAAATTATTGCCCCTATGGTCATGATGAAGACCGCTTCTCCGATGCCTACAAGCAAGTAGGCAAGGCTCTTGCCCAGCAGTAGTTCAGTTGCCGTGAGGCTGGACGCATAAACCTGAAGAATGTTGCCTTGTTCCTGTTCCCGTGACATTGCGATCGCCGCCAACAGAGGTGGATAAATTGCCAGAACAATGGCAAAGGCTCCCGGCACAATGTAAAGTGACTCTCGCCGTCCAGGATTAAACCAGAGGCGCGTATGAGGTACAATTCCTGTTTGCTGGGGTAATAAGCCCTGCGTTTCCAGGAAAAATCGATGGGTTGCCAGCAGGCTATTTTTGATGACTCGTGCATTCGCCACATCCGTTCCATCAATAATTACCTGAAGCTGTCCTGTTCGCCCTGCTTTCACATCATTGGCAAACCCAGGTGGAATAATGACTGCTGCTCTGGCACTGCCGCGATCAACGGGGTCGAGACGATTTGGATGTCCTGAATCCTTTAGAAAAGGGGCACAAAGAGGTTCAACCATTGCCCAAGGAACCGCAACAAATTGGTTGGTGGCAAAAATTCGCTCAATGTAGCTGCGACTCTGAGGGGTGTTGTCCAGATCGCGCACAGTCAGCGGAATGTTTTTGATTTCCAGCCGAATAGCAAACCCGTAAATTAATAGGGTAATGAGCGGCAAGAAAAATGCCAGCGCCACCGTGAGGCGATCGCGTCGAAATTGCACTAGTTCTTTGACACATTGATTCCAGACGCGTCTCATGGTTGTTATCCTCTTTTCTTCTTTGCCCGCTGTACAATGCCAATAAAGGCATCTTCGAGAGAGAATGGAATCGTTCGCCAAGACAACACGGTGATGTTTATGGATTGTAGCCAAGACAGCACGTTTGCCAGATCGGAATCAGTGTCGTTTAATACGACATGAAGGCGATCGCCAAATAACGACACTCGCCACGGTTCCAGCACCTGCTTTAATCCATCGGCAGCCCTCTGAGCATCTGAAACTTGCAGTTCGATCAGTTGCCCTGGTTGCTCCGCCTTAATTTGGCTTGGCGACCCCTGCGCGACCATTTCTCCTGCCACCATAAACCCGATGCGATGGCAGTGTTCCGCTTCTTCCAGGTAGTGCGTGGTGACTAGCACAGCCGTTCCTGCCCTGGCAAAAGCTTCGATAAAACGCCAAAACTGTCGTCGTGCCAGTGGATCGACTCCCGATGTCGGTTCATCCAAAAACAGAATTTCGGGTTCGTGCAGCACGGATGCACCAAAGGCAACCCGCTGTTTCCAGCCCCCTGGTAATTTTTTGGTTAATAGGGTTTCTCGCCCCAACAGCCCACAGATTTCTAACACCCATTGAATGCGATCGCGCTGCAATGAACGTGGCACCCCATAGACCCCACAGTAGAATTCTAGATTCTCTTGAATGGTGAGGTCATTGTACAGCGTAAATTTTTGGCTCATGTATCCCAATCGCTGCCGCAGTTCCTGGCGACGCAATTGTCCTGTTTGCCCAGCCAGAGTGACCGTTCCCTGAGTGGGTGCAAGCAAGCCACACAGCATTTTAATGGTGGTAGTTTTTCCTGCTCCGTTTGCCCCTAACAAACCATAGATTTCGCCATAGCGAACTTGTAAATTAACACCATTGACCGCATGAAACGTGCCGAAGATTTTGTGGAGGTTGGTCACTCCAATGGCAATGGGTGCCTCTGGTTGAAATAAGGATGCAGAACGATGAGGCTGAGACGGACGTGGAAAAGGAATAAACGGCGGGTCTGATCCTTGCTGCCGCAGCCGTGTCACAAACACATTTTCCAGCGTCGGTTCACTCACCTGGATTTCTGCCGATTGCTGAGCCTGAGTTAATAACCGGGAAACGTGAGCCACTGCCGCTTCAGCTTGGGGAACTAGCACATCCAGGCGATCGCCAAATGTTTGCACATCCTGAATCGTTTGTTCTCTCTGCTTGGTGGCATTCCATAGGATCGTTTCGCAGGCTTTTAGGTCTGTCGCTCGCACTTCCAAGCGGGCTAATCCTAAACTCGATCGCAACTCAGCAGGTGTCCCCATTTGTTGTATCTGTCCGTCATACATGAGGGCCACCCGATGGCAGCGTTCTGCTTCATCCAGATAGGGCGTTGCCACCACCATTGTTACCCCTTCCTGAGACAAGGCCGCCAGCACATCCCAAAACTCACGCCGCGATACGGGGTCTACTCCGGTTGTCGGTTCATCCAGCAGTAACACATCGGGTTGAGCAATCAGGGCACAGCACAACGCTAGTTTTTGCTTCATACCGCCCGATAGCTGACCTGCAAGGCGATCGCTAAAGCGTTCTAGATCCATCAACCGCAAATACTTGACTCGGCGTTGGGCAAAGTGATCGGGGTTGACATTGCGTAACCCTGCCATGTAGCGGAGGTTTTCATCAATACTCAAATCGAGGTAAAGGGAAAACTGTTGGGTCAGATATCCAGTTCTGAGTCGCATCTGACGGGGCGATCGCCCCAAAATTTGCACTGTTCCCTCTGTGGCTTGCATCACGCCTGCCAGGATGTGAAAGGTTGTAGTTTTACCCGCACCATCAGGACCAATCAACCCGAAGATCTCTCCAGGCTTGACCTCAAAACTAATATTGTTAACAGCAGTAAAACGCCCGTACCGTTTAGATAATCCTTGAACTTGGATGACGGGTTCAATGGTTGCACCTCGAAGCCGTTCAGCCGAATGCATCGCACTCGCCAATCGCATGAGTTTTGCTCCTAGTTTAATTGGATTTCAGCATCGGCAGGCATTCCCGGTTTGGCTAAACCATCGGGAGTCGCAATGCTGATTTTGACTCCAAATACTTGTTCAACTCGATCGTTGCGGAAATAGATGTTTTCAGGGGTAAAGGAGGCTTCTGTGTCGATCGCAGCCACATGAGCAGCAAGCGGTTGCTCAGGAGCCGAATCTAAATAAACCCTAGCTGCTTGACCGACGCGTATCTGTCCAATCTCACCTTCTGGAATAAATCCACGCAAGTAAACTGTGTTTGGGTTAATCACGGTTAACAGCGTTTTTCCACTGCTAACTACGGTACCCGGTTCCACACTCCGTGCTGTGACAATCCCATCAATGGGGCTGGTAATCGTCAGGTCATTGACCTGCGCTAAAATCCGCTGACGTTCCGCGGCAACTTGCCGGACGGTGGCTTGGGCAGCCTCCCATTGGGATCGCGCGATTGCCAATTGCTCTTGCAATCCTTGCAGGCGGGTTTGGCGAATATTAGGATTGAGGCGAGTCGTTTGTACGGACGTGAGATCTCCCTGAGCTGCATTGACTTGTCGTCGAGCCGTCTCTACGGCAGCTTGCTGTGCCCGCAAGGTGGCTTGAGCTGTTTCTAATGCCGTTTGCGCTTGGTCAAGTTGTTGCTGGCTGTAGGCTCCTTCCTGGTGCAATTTCATCGCGCGATCGTGTTCAATCTGCGCCAGGTTTAACGCAGACTCGGCTTGTTCCTGTTGTGCCTGAGCTTGCTGCCACTGTGCTTGGGCAGCAGCAAGTGCCGATCGCGCCTGCGTGATTCGGCCTTGGGTATCTTCTTGTGCCTGTTCCAGATTAAGCTGGGCTTCTTCAATCTGGCTTTGAATGACATTGATCTGCCCTTGTGCTTGGTTGACCTGCTGTTGAGCGGCTGCTAGTCGCGCTTCTGCTGCCTGGAGCTGTGCCTGAATTTCTGAATCATCGAGTTTAGCAAGCACCTGTCCTATTCGGACGCGATCGCCCTCGCGTACCGTTACAATCATGACCCGTCCAGGTACTTTAGTACCAATATCCGTTTCATAGCCTTCAATCCGACCGCTCACTTCCAACACCGTTGAAGGGCTGGAAGAATGAAACCCAAAGTACCAAGCTGGAATGGCAACTGTCACAAGGGTTAATCCCGCAATCCCTAACCACCAGGGCAGCGATCGATGGGTAAGTTTTGCCTTTGGTAAAGCGACAGAATTTGCCTGCTCGGATGCTGATTGGTCTGCTGATGTATCTGAGGCTGGCTCGGTTGGAGAGAATATTTTGGTCATAATGCCTCGCGTGATCACAGGTTTTAATTAAGCGATCAAAAGCAGTTCAGATTAGAAATATCTATTCCTCTAAGTTGCGACTGGGTTGCTAATACTGAGTCAATATCGTGCGATAAAGTCTGATTCTTTAGATAAGGATTCTGTGAGTCATTAAGTTGTAATGCTCAATTTCTGGTCGTTTGGTTCAAATTCCTGAAATCAAAGGTTTGGGTAAAGTAAGCGGCTTGCTCAAAGCTGTAGAGGCGATTGCCCCCATTAGACCAAACCACCCGTGAAAGTCCCATGCTAGTGGTCATAGATGCACCTCCGCGATCGCACCTCGAGGATCAAAACTGCTGACCTGCTGCAACTTTTCATAGCATTCTCTTTCCTGCACACTCAGTTCTTTCGGGGTGACAATTTTCAGCCGCACTAGCAAATCCGTCCGGTTGCCTTTGGGATCGCGCCAGCCTTTACCGCGTAACCTCAAGGTTTGTCCAGAATCCACGCCAGGGGGGATGCTCATCGTTACCTTTCCGTCCGGCGTTGGAACTTTTATTTGGGCACCAAGCACAGCTTCTGCCGGACTAATCGGGATTTCACAAATTAAATTATTTCCTTCAAATCTGTAGAAAGAATGAGGCAGTAACTCAATAGTAAGATATAAATCTCCCCGCTGCTGGCTAAAGGGGCTGATCTGCCCTTTGCCCTTTACCCGAATCCGGCTGCCGGATTTTGCCCCGGCTGGAATGCGAACAGTAACCGTTTCATCCCCGATTTGCAACCGTTTTTGGGTGCCGTGAAAGGCTTCGGAAAGGGTGAGGGCGATCGCGGCTTCTGTATCTTGGGCAGGCATTTCCACAAAACGGCTGAAGGGATCGTCCCCAAAGTCCACGTATTCTCGGAATCCCTCTGGCCCCGTTGTTGTCCGATAGGTATATACCCGTCGCCCAGCACCACCGCCGCGCCCAAAGCGTCCCAGCAGTTCGTTAATAAAGTCATCAAAACTGCTGTACTGTCCAAAATCCATTCCTTCAAAGCCAGCTCCACCCGGCGGGGGTGTACCCGCAGCGGCTTGCTTCCAATATTGCCCAAACTGGTCGTATTTCTGTCGCTTTTCTGGATCAGAAAGCACTTCGTGGGCTTCGTTGATCTCTTTGAAGCGAGCTTCTGCCTCTTGATCACCTGGATTTAAGTCTGGGTGATACTTGCGTGCCAGTTTGCGATAGGCTTTCTTGATTTCCTCTGGCGTTGCGGTTTTACTGACTCCCAGGATGTTGTAATAGTCTTTGAAATCAGTGGTAGCCATGGATACCTCTCAAGACGGAGTTTCCGATAAAGCTAGGAAAAATAAAGGAGGTTGACCAGAATGGGCACATATTAGACTCGCTAAGCTGGTTAGGGTCAAAAGTTCAGAATCGAATCTTTGCGAGCTTATTTTTAAACACGCTTTTTAGGCAGCCTGCTTAACCTCAGAAACTCGATTAAAGAAGCTAGAGAACTTGTCTTGTAGTTTAGCGAAGGCGCTGGCAGTTTTCTCGTTTGCTCGCAATTGTCGCTGGATATCTTTAATGGCTTGATCCAGTTCAGCGTAGTCGGGATCGCGCCGGGCGTATCCCAATTCTTTTGCCAGTTGTAGATAATTCCGTGCGTCTTCTAAGAGTCGCCCAGCATCACTTCGATCAAGATCGGCAACAGCAACAGCACCAAGGAGTTTTGTGTGAGCCTCAATCAATGGAATCGGTCGTGCTTGTTCAGTGATCACTAAGGTAGAAAGTGTCTTTTGCAAAACCTCTTTTGCCGCTTCTGCTTGTTTCTCGTTTAGCAATCGCGCTGCCTGTTTCATGGCATCTGGATAAGTGGCGAGAGGTAGGTTGAACGTTACGGTGCGAATTTCACTCATCAAATTGTTGAGTAGTTCTCGCGCAGCTGGGAAATCTTCAGCATTAATGGCACTTTTAATTTGATTCCGAAGACGTTGAACGGTATCTAAGTCCAGTGGTGCGACATCAATCACAGCGACTTGAGTGAATGCTGGCACCAACCCTAACTCAGGGTAGCGGGCTAAAAGTATATCTAGCTTGCCCGTTGCCCGCTCTAGAGCTTGTAATGCATCTTGAGTTTTGCCCTCAGCAATTGCCGCGATCGCCTTGCGTGTTTCTTCTATGGCAGCGATCGCTTCTTGATCTAGACGGCTCTCAGCCTCATCCAGTGCTGCCTGTTTTTCCTTTTCAATTTCTTGCTGAAGGCTGGAATCAGGTTGATTGATGCTCTCAAGATTGGACGTATCAGAGATAGCAGCCGCACTCGCCATCCAAGTGGGAGTGATGAGTAATAGCCAGAAAACTAAAAAACCTACCACCAAAGTCTGCAACTTCTTCAGGACATTAAGTTGATTCATGATTTTTCAACAAAGATACAGGAACGTAGAGGATAAAAAAACTGCTTTCTTCTGTGTTAATTAGCTTGAGAATTTGTGGCTTGTTGACCTTCTTGTACAGACTTGCTGACTTTCTCTGATCGCCGTTTTAGGAAACTGGAGAACTGTTCCCGAAGTTTGGCAAATGGTCCTTCTGTTGAGTCCTTTGCTCTCACTTGCCGCTCAATATCCTTAATCATCCGCTGCAACTCTTTGTAGTCGGTATTGCTGCTAACATATCCCAATTCTTTTGCCCGATTGAGTTGGGTGCGACTCTCTTTCAGCAACTTCAAAATTTTATCCTGATCCTGCTCTGTCATGGTCTGCGACTTGTTTTTGGCAAGTGCAGATGCTGCAACTAAGTTGGCAAGTCCAACGATCAATGGAATTGGTCGAGATTGTTCAGTTACAACCAGAGTTGAGAGTGCCAGTTTCAACTCTGTTCGCGCTTCATCAATCTGTCCTCGCTCCAACAATCGGGCTGCCTCTTTCATTGCATCTGGATAGGTTTCTAAAGGCAAATTGACTGTGGTTGTGCGAATCTCGCTCGTCAAGTTATGCAATAGGGCACGAGCATTGGGAAAATCATCGACATCTGTGGCGACCTTCGCAGCAGCACGAATTTCTGCAATGATGTCAAAGTCCAGCGGAGCCAAATCAAGGACTGTGACTTGAGACGAGATTGGGATAAGCGAGAGGTTAGGATACCGTGCCAGCAGAATATCTAGCTTTCCAGTTGCCCGTTCTAGGGCTTGGATGGCATCTGGGGTTTTACCCTCATCGATTGCGGTGATGGCATTGCGAGTTTCGGCGATCGCCGCGATTGCTTCCTGATCGACACGCTTTTCAGCTTCAGTTGTTGCCTCCTGTCTTTCCTTCTCAATCTCCTGATGAGCTTGAACGTCAGACTGAATGATGTTTGCAAGAGTCATGAGCAAATCTCCTATTAGTTGTAACTTACTTCTTGAAGCGTTCCAGAGTGAGAGGGAGGCAAGTTCTTGCCTCAAATTATCATGAATGATTGCCTCCTAGCTGATCTGCTTGCGAACTGCCAGAGGCAGCATAATCATCCAGATTCCGGTAAACAAAAAACTAGTTCCTGCGTAGACTCCCAGTAACCAAGTTGCACTGCTGGGCCATTGATACAGAATTAAGACGCTCAGAATTATGGACAGGATGCCACTGAACAATAGCCAAATCCAGTTACCGTCTGGGCGCACTTTAAATGCGGCAATCACCTCTAAGATCCCCTCAACCAAAATGAGGCTTCCTAGGACGAGGGTAAAGGTGAGGGCCGCTCCAAAAACATTAGTAATCAGCAAAATCCAGGCGAGGACATAGAAAAGCCCAACCAGTAGCTTGAGCCAGAAGCCTTTTTGTCTGCGGGATTGAACTGCCTGAACGATCCGAACAATACCTACAATTAACAAAAACCAGGTCAGCGCGATCGCCACTGCGATCGTGGCAACGAACGGTTCTAAAATTGCTCCAACCCCGAGCAGAACCATCACAACACCTAATGCAATTGACCAGCTTGAGCTTTGTTGAATTTCATCTGCTGTGTCAGTATTCATTGTCTGTTTCCCATCAAGTCAAGTAAGGAGCCGTTTGGAATTGATCCAGTTGGTATTGAGTCGAACCCCAGGGAAGCTAACTTGCTTTGCGTTTAGAAAAGATGCCCTTGTCGTCGCGATCGAATAATTGCTTGATGCGCTCCCAGGCTGTTTTTAAAGCATTGGTTTTCTCTGGAGATTCGCTGAGGGACTGGTTATAGGTTTCCACAAAGGTTTGCTGTGCCTCTTCTGACAAATCCGCCTTGATCTCTGGCGAAATTTGGTCACTGCCCGTCAATTCGCCTTCTGGCTCATGGGGCAACTGCATATCTGTAATGGCAACTTCTTCACCTCCTGCACTTTGTAAGAGCAGGAAGATCTCGCCTGATTTTTCTTCGGGAACTTCTACGACCAGTAAAAATTCACCCGCCTGCACGCGCGTTTGATAAATGGCAGCCTTGTCTTGGGGCATTCCCAATGAGATGAGCGCAGAGCCTAACCCTGCACCCAGCGCCCCGTAGAGGGCACCACTAGTCGCTCCCAGTAAAGCCGCACCGAGTGGTCCTGCTGCTACGACTGCACCTAAAAAGGGAATAAACAGCACACCGACCCCAGTAAGTAGGCTTAAAACGGAGCCAAATAGGGAACCATACAGCGCACCGCTGGCCAGACCATCCAAGATTACGTCCTTTTTGGTCAAAAAACCAGTAATACGGGCTTCCGATTGGAAGTTGCGTCCAATAATGGAGATACGCTCTTTGGGCACACCGCGATCAAGCAGGCGTTGGACAGCATCCTGTAACTTTTTTTCATCTTTGAAAGTGGCGGAAACGCACTTCTCTGGGGGTTTAGCAAAGGCTGAAGTCATGATTATCACTCCTGGTGGTTTTGGACGTTAAGAGAATGAACCACAGAGTCACGGAGGGCACTGAGTTTTTTTGCTGCCTCTGTCGTGTTGGAGTTATTGCTGGTCTACAAAGTCAGCGTCGATAACATCTTCACCGCTGCTGCTCGTGCTGCTAGTGGAACTGCCACCGTCTGCGGTGCCGCCACTGGCTTGGGAATAGACCGCGCTGCCAATTTGCATGAGTGCCTGCTGAATGTCGTTGGTGAGGGATTTCATCCGATCGTAGTTTTCTTGCTCGATCGCGGTTCGCAAGTCTTGAATCATCCCTTCCAGGCGAGTTTTGTCTGCGGCGGGGACTTTATCGCCCAAGTCTTTGAGTTGCTTCTCGGCTTGATAAGCAACCGAATCAGCATTGTTTTTGGTGTCAATTTGTTCACGGCGGCGGCGATCGGCTTCGGCGTTGCGTTCGGCTTCTTTCACCATTTTCTCGACTTCTGATTTATCGAGCGTAGAGGCACCTGTAATCGTGATCGACTGCTGCTTGCCAGTGGCTTTGTCTTTGGCAGAGACAGAGAGAATACCGTTCGCATCAATGTCAAAGGTGACTTCAATTTGCGGGATGCCACGCGGTGCAGGAGGAATACCGTCGAGTCGGAAGGTTCCCAGGCTCTTGTTGTCGGATGCCATTTCCCGTTCGCCTTGCAGAACATGGATTTCCACATTGGTTTGTCCATCGGCAGCAGTTGAAAACACCTCCGACTTTTTGACTGGAATGGTGGTGTTGCGAGGGATAATTTTGGTCATCACGCCACCCAGGGTTTCTACCCCTAAAGACAATGGTGTGACATCCAATAGCAACACGTCTTTGACATCACCTGCCAATACCCCCGCTTGGATGGCCGCACCTACAGCAACAACCTCGTCCGGGTTCACGCCCTGACAGGGTTCTTTTCCGGTCATTTGCCGCACTAATTGCTGCACTGCTGGAATGCGAGTCGAACCACCCACCAGCACAACTTCATCAATGTTGCTAGCAGTGAGTTTGGCATCGCGTAATGCTTGATCAACGGGTTTGCGGCAGCGATCGAGCAGGTCACTACACAATTGCTCAAACTGACCTCTGGTCAAGGTCACATCCAGGTGCTTCGGTCCGTCCTGGGTAGCTGTGATGAATGGTAAATTAATCTGCGTTTGAGTCGCTCCCGACAGTTCAATCTTGGCTTTTTCTGCTGCCTCTGTCAGCCGTTGCAAAGCCTGCTTGTCTTTGCGTAAATCAACGCCCTCATTGCGCTGAAATTCAGTGGCAAGCCAATCCACGATCTTTTTATCAAAGTCATCTCCACCCAAGTGGGTATCACCACTGGTGGATTTGACCTCGAACACGCCATCGCCCACTTCCAAAATGGAGACATCAAACGTACCGCCCCCCAGGTCAAACACCAGAATCGTTTCATTACTTTTCTTATCCAAACCATAGGCCAGTGCTGCTGCTGTTGGCTCGTTGATAATTCGCAGAACTTCAATACCCGCAATCCGTCCAGCGTCTTTGGTGGCTTGTCGTTGCGAGTCGTTGAAGTACGCTGGAACAGTAATCACGGCTTGGGTGACAGGTTCACCCAAATACTTGCTAGCATCATTGACCAGTTTACGCAGCACTTCGGCAGAGATTTCTTCTGGTGCGAATTGCTTTTTCAAAATTGGGCAGTCAAGTTTGACATTGCCATTACTGTCTCGCAATACCTTGTAAGAAACTTGTTTGGCTTCCTCGGTGACTTCATCATACTTGCGTCCAATAAATCGTTTCACCGAGTAAAAAGTATTGTCGGGGTTCATCACTGCCTGCCGTCGGGCAATTTGTCCAACGAGCTTGTCGCCTGTTTTGGTGAATGCTACAACCGATGGCGTGGTTCGGCTGCCTTCGGCATTAGCAATGACAACGGGTTGTCCTGCTTCCATCACTGCCACGCAGGAGTTTGTTGTTCCTAAATCGATGCCAACGACTTTTGCCATCGTTTGTTTCCTCCACTATTCCAAATTGTCCTAAAACGGTTTATGGCGCGATCAACGGAGCCTGAAGAGCCTGATTTCAGCTTTTTGGGGTGCCTAAAGCTGCGATTATGAGCCGAGGGTAGCTAAACTCTAGTGGACTATAATTTGTAGGTGCAGTTTTAGCTGCAATTTCTTTTCACCAAGCAAGCAGTAGATCCTGTAAATTGATGCCTAGAGAATCACTATATAAAAATAGTGTAGAACTTAATTCAAATTAAAGGGGATCGGTCTTCCAGATGGGAAAAGTCCCTCTTTCCGATCCCCCTTGTGCAGTCAATAGATGAATCACTCAGGATTGACTGCTTTAGATTAACCCAAGTTCACTTTCACAACCTTGTTTTTTTCTTCTTCAGCCTTCGGTAAGGTGAGTTTCAGAATGCCATCCTTGTACTCAGCCTGAACGTTGGTGTTCTGTACCCGCGCAGGCAATGGAATCACACGCTGAAACTTGCCGTAACGAAATTCCGTGCGAGTCATTCCTTTTTCTTCTGTTTTAGTTTCCGATTTCCGTTCACCCATAATCGAAACAGAGTCTGCCGATACTTGGACGTCCAGATCTTTCGCATCCATACCTGGGACTTCTAGCTTGAGGTGAATCGCATCGGGGGTTTCCTCCATTTCGGCTGCGGGAACAAAGGTTATGCCATTTGCAGTTTCGCGGACGGTCGGCATTAGCTCGTCAAATAGGCGATTCATCTGCCGTTGCAGTGTATCAATTTCCCGAAACGGTTCCCAACGAACGAGTGCCATAGGAATTTACCTCCTGTTATGTCGATACTTGCGATGTTATTGTTTATGCGATCTAATGAACTGTCTCCAACAAGTTATCTGAGTTCGTGGTGCAGGCTTTAGCCTGTCATGACTGAAGTCACTACTACAAACTGTTACTATAAACTGCAAATGTTGAATCTGCCTTGGTGCTGAAACAGGAAACAGAGAACGGGGATTCTCTGGAGTTCTGCACTGAAGATTCAAGATTAAAAGTAAGGAAAAAATCTGAGGACTTTCTGAGGACTGGCTAGATTTGCCTCGCCAATTATTATACTTGGAGAGGAAGTTAAGGGAGCATCCCACGTTTGTCGCCCTCACCCTAAATCTCTCTGCCAAAGCGGGAGAGGGAATTCAATCCGGCTCACCTTATCCTCAAAAGAGAGAAGGGCTTGGGAAAGGAGGGAAAGTAAATCGTTGCTTGGTTTGATCGTAGGAAAATGGAGATAACGGGTAGTAGGATGGCGGCAGAACGATGAAACTGTTGATTATAGATGACGATCACGAAACAACTTCTGGTCTGAGGGCTGTACTTACCACTCAGCAATTGACGCTAGACATTGCGCCGGATGCTCAGACGGCACTAGCACTGCTCCAAACGGTTCCCTACGATTTAATTGTACTGGATGTGATGTTGCCTGATGCAGACGGTATTTCCCTGTGTCGCAGGATTCGGCAACAGCAGCAAACTATCCCGATTTTGCTATTGACAGCGAAGGATGCGGTGGGCGATCGCGTGGCTGGGTTAGAAGCGGGGGCGGATGACTATCTCACCAAGCCTTACGACTCCGCAGAATTGCTGGCGCGAATTCGGGCCTTGCTGCGGCGGGGACAGATCCCTATTACTGAAACCCTGACCTGGGGAGCGTTGCAGGTTGATCCCCAAGGTTGCAAAGTCACCTATCAGGGCAATCCGATTAAGCTAACCCCCAAAGAGTACCGGTTACTAGAACTCTTTTTGCGCTATCCCCACCGGATTTTTGATCGCAAAGCATTGCTCGATCACGCCTGGTCGACTGATGAATGCCCAGGGGAAGAAGCCGTCACTACCCAAATTCGGGGACTACGCCGCAAGCTGGAAGCCGCCGGGCTGCCTAACGACCCGATCGAAACGCTATATGGACTGGGCTATCGCTTACGAGCCTGGCAACCGGATACGCACTCTCAGGAACCCCTTGACGCTGGACAGCAGGAGGCGATCGCCGCCATTGGGCAGATGTGGCAGGAGTTTCAAGGACGACTCCAGGAGCAGTTAAGCCTGCTGGAAGAAGCAAGCAGCAACTTAGCCAACCAAACGCTGACCCCAGCACAACAGCAGCAGGCCCAGTCCATTGCTCATCGGTTGATCGGTTCCCTCAGTGCTTACGGGCAACCAGAGGCAGCGATACTGGCACGACATATTGAGCAAGGATTTGCTGCGCCTCAATCTGCGATCGCCCTTCAATTAACCACCCTGCTACAGCAACTGCGGCAAGCTACTACTCAATCTCCCTTTGCCAATGCTCCTGCAAGCTCAACAGCATCCCAACCGCCGCTGACCCACCGAATTTTGGCGATCGCCCCTGACCCCACCCTGTTGCAATCCCTCCAAACCGAAGCACCCAGTTGGGGATATTACCTGGACACTGCTACCGACCTCACCAGCGCCCGTCAGCAGCTTTTGACCCAAACGCCCGATGCCATTATTCTCGATCTGGACTTCCCAGATACCCAGAACACGGGACTCACTTTCCTGACACAAATTAAACGCCTGGGATCTACACCCGTCCTGATTTTGACCCAGCAAGATGGGTTGAGCAATTCTCCTTCAAAGACGCTACGCGATCGCATTACTGTTGCCCGTCTGGGAGCCGATGCCTACTTGCAAAAATTTGCATCTCCCAGCGATATATGGCGAGTTGTCAATCGCCTGCTGCACCGCTTTGATCCCATCACCGCCAAGCTGCTGATTGTAGATGACGATCCCGACCTGCTGACACGATTGCAGACACAACTGCAATCCTGGGGGTTTCAAGTCACCGGGCTGAGCGATCCCAGCCAGTTCTGGTCGGTGCTGCAAACAACCCGCCCCGATCTGCTGCTGCTAGATGTGTCTATGCCCGAATATAGCGGCATTGACCTGTGCCGAGTGGTTCGCTGCGATGCCCATTGGTACGCCCTGCCCATCCTGTTTCTGTCTGCCCATGCCGATGCCGATACGTTGCATGAAGCCCTGTCAGTCGGAGCCGATGATTACGTCCTCAAGCCGATCACCGAAGCTGATTTAATTCAACGAATTTTAAAACGCCTGGGACGTATAAGTGCTCTGGAGGAGGTACCCGCCTAAAGGTGGGCTGAAGCAAAGAGAATCAATGTGAGTCAGTTATCTACCCGTCTGCATCGAATTCTGCTGCTCGCTTTCCAGACGCATCTGCTCTTTATGAGGGGCGATCGCCTCTTGATACGCCTGAACTGCTGAAGTTCCTGTTTTTCCAGAATCTAACTCACTGAAGGCATCCAGGCGACTATACAAGATTATCACATCTCCAGGATGAATCACCGTGCTAAAGTGTAAAAGAAAAATCAACCCATTGCAGGAGTAGCGTCTTGTCTGAGGATCGGTTTCATCTTCAGAAACGATTGGTGAATGCAGGATTGCTCGTGGCGATTTTGCTTTTGGGTAGTACTGGTGTTGTAGCCTTACTCAATACCCGCGAGTGGCAAACCACCCAAGAACGAGTGCAACACACTTACGATATATTGCTGACCCTGGAGCGGGCAAAAACTAACCTGAATGGCACGGCGAAAGCGCGGCGAGGCTATTGGCTGGGTCAGGACGTCGAGCCTGACTCTAAGCTCTTTTTGCAAGACTATCAAACCAGTGTGCAACAGACACAGCAAGCACTGGCGCAACTCCAGCAGTTGACAGCAGACAATCCCACCCAGCAAACTCGCCTGCAAAAAATCAACATCCTCTGGCAGCAGTATCAGGCGCTCCATCAGTCTCAGGTTGAGCCATCTCCAACGGAGAATCAATCTGAAGCGCAGCCCTCCTCTGTGATTCAAACACCTGATCGCTCTCTGAGCAGTGCGGAGCACTATCGCCTCCAGCAACAAATCTTTGCCCTGCTCAACCAGATGGCTGCCACCGAGCAACAATTGTTACAACAGCGCACCGCCGCCACTGCCCGCCTGACGGGCATAACAAACCATATTCTGGCGATCGCCTATAGCTTGAGTCTGGTGTCCCTGGCGACTATCTATGCCCTACTGCGACGAGAAGCCGGAAAGCGACAGCAGGCTGAAACCAATCTCCGTCGCAGCGAACACAAGTTTCAGTCTGTGTTTGATGAACTCTACGAATTTGCCGGACTGTTAACTCCCCCAGGCCTATTGATCGAAGTTAATCAAGCACCCCTCGCCTTTGCTCAAGTGACACGGGAAGACGTGCTGGGCAAACCTTTCTGGGAATTCCCCCTCTGGCAGCAAAGTTCGGAATTAACTGAAATTGCCAAAACAGCGGTCAGTCAGGCAGCGGCGGGGCACTTCTTCCACACCGAAGTCACCTTCAATAGCCCGACTGGGCAGCCCCATACCTTTGATGTCTCCGTAAAACCTGTCCATTCGGCTCAATCAAAGCAGGTGATGTGGTTAATTGCTGAAGGACGAGATATTACAACTCAGGTACAATTACGGGATGCGCTACGCCAGGAACGCAATCGATCGCTTCAGCTCATCAACGGCAGTGTAGACGGCATTGCTGCTGTTGATGAGCAGGGAACCTGTACCGTGTGGAATCCGGCGATGGAAGCCCTGACGGGCATTCCCCGCGATCGCGCCATTGGGCAGTGTGGGATGGATCTCTTCCGTTCCCTTGTTCCAGACTCTACCCTCCAGCACCTGCATCTGGGTATGGCGGATACCGTCACGGCGTTCGATTTTTCCCACTCCCATCCCCAAACTGGGCAATTGCGAATGATTGAAGCCCGTTACTCGCCCCTGCACAACGGTAGCACAACGGTAACCGGGGGATTAATTGTGCTGCGAGATGTCACCCGGCAGCGCGAACTGGAGCGGCTCAAGCGAGAATTTATCTCCATCATCAGCCACGAAATTCGCACTCCCCTGTCTTCGATTCGCGGGGCTTTGGGATTGGTTGCCGAAGGCATTTTAGATGACGATCCCCAAACTGCTAGGGAGATGGTAAGCATTGCCAATAACAACATTGAGCGGTTGGTGAGGCTGGTCAATGACATTCTGGCACTCAACCGTCTGGAATCGGGACAGGTAGGCCTGAAATTTCAGTGGTGTCCGGTGACATCCCTAGTGCAGCAAGCCTTTTCCAGCGTTGAAGCTCTCGCTACTACCCACCAGATTCGCCTGGAGGCAACTGTACCTGATGATCTCCGGGTCTGGGCTGATCCCGATTGGCTGGTGCAGGTTCTGGTCAACCTGGTCAACAATGCGATCAAGTTCTCTCCTCCCCAAACAGCGATCGCTGTCACCGCAGAGGCGATCGCCTCCGAGTCCATCATCCAGTTTTCGGTCGCCGATCAGGGACGTGGCATCCCGGCAGATAAGTTACAAACCATCTTTGGTCGTTTTCAGCAGGTCGATGCTTCCGACTCTCGCCAAAAGGGAGGAACCGGACTGGGACTAGCCATCTGTCGCCAGATTGTGCAACAACATGGCGGGCGCATCTGGGTAGAAAGCGAACTGAACAAAGGCAGTACCTTTTATTTCACATTGCCCCATCCAGAGCAGCGACAAGAAGCGGAAAGAAACCAGGCAACACAGAAGCTTCTTTAAGGTAGAACAAGCAGTGACCGAAGGGATCTGAATCTCGATGTGGAATGGGATCGGTTTAGGATCTGGGCGTGAAATACGGCCTATTTTGTCATGAATACCGTATTTTCAAAAGATTTCACTGCCTGTCAAGATAAAAACTTGGAGTGATGCCCGTCTTGTGACTTATGTTGTGATCGCTCAGGAGTAGGACGGGATTGTCGTTATTCATTGCAATTGCTTTAGATTGAACGTCTGGGTGGAGCACTTCAGCCCAGGAATCAACCGCACATTGTCGGCAATAATCGTACAACCCCATTGGGGGCGATCGCTCCAGTTTCAACCCTCTGGTGTGTGTGGGCAACACTCTCCCTATGCTCAAAGCAATATGTTTGACTCTTATGCTTAATTCTAATCCCAATCGCTGCATCTTGCTGATTGATGATGAACCCGATCTCTGTCGCATTGTCAAAGTCACCCTAGAACGCCTCAAAGGCTGGAAGATTCTAACCGCTCAGACCGGACAGGACGGCGTCACTATTGCCCAAACCCAACCACTAGATCTTATCTTACTCGACCTGAGCCTACCCGATGGCAATGGATGGGAATGGTTGCGAACCCTGAAAACCAATTCAGTGACGCGATCGATTCCCGTGATTCTCTTCACAGCCAGTGACCCCACCGACCCCAACTCCACAGACAACTTGGGAGGCAATAGTGCTGACATTGCAGGAGTCATCCTCAAACCCTTTAACGTCCTGCAACTCGCCGATCAAATCATCACCCAACTCCACTGGTAAAAGGGCTTGTCGTAACGACTTCAGTCGTTGCAAACCATCCCCATTTCCCCAACATCAAAATGCAGACTCCCCTTACACAATCAAGGCAACCTAAAACCTGAACTCCCTCAGCGTTTCCTTAGAATTCTGGTTTTTAATGGGCAATAAAACCTGCACTGATTACTGTCTATCTTCCAGGGTGCTTAGCCCCTCTCCCTGAACCTTAGCCTGTTTGGGGAAAGGCTGCTCATAAAATGCTTCATCCCCCTTCAAGGCGGGCTGAATCATCTAAGACGTACTAAAAAAGAAAGCCAAAATTGATACACTTAAACGCTTAAGTCAGTATTACAATCTATCAGTCTAAACCTGAAGGAAGTTGAAGGTTTCCCAGTGCAGGAGTATACCAGTGTTCTCAAATCTCGGATCGATACAACAACAGCCAATGATTGACTCATCGGCAAAAAATATTCTAACCAAGCGACGCGTTTTGTTTGTAGATGATGAATTTGATGTACGGCGCGTCGTGCAAACCTGTCTGGAAAAAATTGCCCACTGGACGGTGATTGTAGCAGAGTCTGGAGAAGAGGGCTTACAAAAAGCCAGAACAGAACATCCCGATGCGATCATTTTAGATGTGATGATGCCAGAAATGGACGGCTACCAGTTTCTCAAGCTGCTGCTGGCTCAGCCAGAAACGCGATCGATTCCTGTGGTTTTATTAACGGCTAAGGCCGATTCTTTGGACGTTAAGCAGTATGAAGCGATGGAAATCAAAGGTTTGATTGGTAAACCCTTTAACCCATTGACTCTGCACCGAGAAATTGCGGCTTACTTGAATTGGGTTCTCTAATGCCGAGAGAAATTAGGGATGGTGGCGTGTGGAGTGGATCAAAGGTCGCTCAGTAGATAGCTCAGAAAACAGGACGCTCTCACGTTCATCCCCAACTAAGTTTTCATTAAGCACCAGGTCTGAAATAATCCAGCAGCCGATCGCCCGAATCAGCCCGAATCAGAGCCACTACTACTTCCGGTAAAGCAGCCACTCTGGGATAAATAAAGTAGCGGGGTTCCCAACAGGGATGAAATTTCTCTTTAAATTCATGCAACCCTCGAAAGTTGTAAAATCGAGTCAGGTGTTCGTAAAGATAGTGCAGTGCTTTTTCTAGCTTAGGAGAGAAGGGATCTTCTCCCACACCCGCAAGGGCAGATAAGCCCAAATTAAATCGGTCATACCCTTGTTCTTTAAAGTGTTGAAACAAGGAAATAAAGAGAAACTCCATAGTGCCATGTTCTACGGTTAACCTTCGCCGCATTAAATCAATCGTGATTTCATTCAGTTGGTACTCCGGAATGACATTGGCAAAGGCGCTGATTTGCCCGGTCGGTGTTCGGACAACAGCAACCTCACATTCCCGAAGATAGACTTCATCAAACCATCCTAATGAAAACCGCTTTTCGGAACCCTGCTGCATTTTTAACCATTCATCGCTCACTGATCGCAACTCTTTGAGTAGCCTGTCAGTCAGTGGCGGAGTATGAAAATCGACTTGATGTCCTAATTTTGTCAGGCGATTGACAGCATTCCGCAAATTTCGTCCGGCTTTGCCTTGGAGCGTAAATCTTTGTAAATCTACGATCGCCTCTTCACCAATTTTGACAGACTTGAATCCCAGGCGGTGATACTGATCTAAGTAATCAGGATGGGTTTGATAGAAAGCAGGATGCCAATCGTTGCGATGACAAAATCGTACAAATCCTGCGATCGCTGGCGTCACGTCTGTTTTTGGGCCAATCGGATCGCCTAAAGCAACGGCACCTCGCCCTTTCGGAACATAAGCAATCACGCTTTCTCCTGAAGGACTAAAGTAGTAAGACTTGTCGCTTAAGAGCGTTAAATGAGCCAGGGATGAGCGCCCGTAACGTTGTACGATTGCTTTTGCCCGTTGACGTTCTTCATCCGTAGCAGGTATTCCCCTCAATATCACGGGTCGCCACAACATCCACAACGCATAGGACAATGTACTCGCTCCCACCAGATAGATGGATGTGGCAAAAAATCGCCCGAATCGCGTCGTTGGTTCCAATCCAGCTTGATCCAGCGTGAAGAACATCGCCAAAGTTTGTCCGATCGCTTGCCAGAAATTGAAGCGCGTACTAAATTCTTGATCGAGTAGAAAAAATCCAGCCGTACCGTAGGCTAAGGTGAATAACAATGCACCAACTAAGACCCGTACCCCCTGGGCGATCGACGGGCGATCGGATTGGGCTGTAAATTGGTGTCGCATCGGCAACAACAAGACAAACAGCCCCAAAGACAGTAATCCCTCCTCATAGTCCAATCCTTTCACAAGATGAGAGAACAAAGAAATACCGAGTAGGAAAACCGCAAGCCACCAAGCTAAACGCTTTCGTCGCAGCAGATTTGTCGCCAAACTAAGTAGAAAAAAACCACTGAGTGCTGCAAATAAATTACCGCCTGCACTGACCTCAACGGGAAAAATGGCTTTTAGCCACTCCATTCGTTCAGATACACCCGGCGTGACAGCAGATAACAAATTCGTTATCCCCACCGCAGCAATCCATACGACAACAATCCATAGTCCGATCGCGCGTTGAGGTAAGTTGGGTGTTGGAGTCGCGCTCATCGTCCTGGGGGCGGTAGTGTCCGACATAGGCTTTTGTTGAACTAACAACTTCTAGAAATTAAATTAATAATCTAAGCAAACGCTGAAGATCGAATTGAAAAATTTAGTGTGACTTGCGTGCGCTATCACACGTCTAGTAACTTCCTCTCGGATTTTCATCGGCACTCACGTTGCACCAATTCACCTTATTCAAGCCCCACTCAATGACTGCGACAACTCCGCCACCTAGAATACTGCCGTCCTTAGGAGCGAAAATCCCTTCGCTGAGCTATCGTTTATTGCTAGGAGCGGGGGCTGCTGCTGGATTTGCTGCCGGATTTAATGCACCGATCGCCGGGGTCTTCTTTGCGATCGAGGTAATTTTGGGAACCCGATTTGCTACCCCTGCTGCCAGTTTAATTTTGCTGTCAGCGGTTATTTCTGCCTTAATTGCTCAAAGCTTTCTGGGAGCACATCCTGCCTTTGATTTGCCAACTTATCAATTAATGAACTCCTGGGAATGGTTGAACTATTTTGGCTTAGGGATACTAGCAAGTTTAGTTTCAATCATCTATACGCGATCAATTCGATTTGCCCAGGCATGTTTTCAAGGTGAATGGACGAACCAAATAGCGATAGGTAAATTACCTGCTATTACACAACCACTGCTAGGAGGAATAATTGTCGGACTTCTGGCACTCAAGCTGCCACCGTCAATTCGTCAAGCTGAAGTTGCACAATCTACAAACGTCTCATTTTTTCTACAGGTTTCCCTGGTAAAAGTTGCAGTGATAGGGATAGAGGATTTGAAGTTATCGAACACTAGTGGCATCCAATCTTCGGGTTTTAAGTATAAAAAGCAACTATTTACTGTTGCAATACACGGGAGGAACTGATGGTACAGCATCTGATTTTTCACAATTGTCCCGATACGGTCAAAGAAGGAATTCGCGACTACTGGAGCCGAAAACAGCCTCGAATTGCTCGACTCTTGCAAACATTTCCAGAGGAGCAACGGCATTTAAGATTGATGGTCGATCGCAATCCTGACGGCTATCAAGCAAGAGCAGTATTAATGTTGCCGACTCAGGTGCTTGTGGCTCAATCCAAAACTCGACAGGGCGTGTATCAAGCTGCGATCGATGAAGCTGTCGATATTCTGGCAGAAGAAATTCGTCGCCACAAAGATAAGTTGCGGCGCGATCGCACCCACCGGAAAAAACAACAGCAGCAAACAGATGTTGCTACTACCCTGGAATTGTTGGAACAAGATATTCGCCAACAACGCCGAGAATTCTTCTTTGATTTATTACGTCCTGTACTACGCAACTTACGAAATCATGCCCGGCGGGAATTAGTTTTTGCTCAGCTAGAAGGCAAGGTTTCCCCTAATGAAATGACGGTATCCGATCTACTCGATGAAGCGATCCTCCGGTCCTGGGAACGCTTTGAGCAACGCCCTCCTCAGCAACCTCTCGATCAGTGGATCAGTGGACTAATGCATGAAATCATCGATGAGCGAGAAGCTAAAGCAATTCCTGCCATTTCTTTAGAGACCGAAATTTCAGAAGATGATCCGCGGTTTCGTGTGGCAAGTGGCTGGATTCTAGACAACGAGCCATTTTGGGGCGATTTGGAATCTTTGACTTTAGAAGACATCCTTCCCCAACACGAAGTTGAAGAACCCTGGGAGGCCTACAGCCTTGATGAGAAGGAGCGGTGGTTGTTTGCCCAATTATCGAAATTGCCCAAGCTGCAACGTCGGGCATTGATGCTTTACCTCCTAGAAGGATGGGAGGTGGAGGAAATCGCCATGCTGCAACAACGAAGCGTTACAGAAGTACGGGCAGATATCGAAGTGGCACAGACTTTCCTTAAAGATCAGTTGTGGCAGCAAATCTATCAACGTCAAAACTAATTGGCCAGTCGCCCACACGGTAACAGACAAGACAACACTCATTCACCTCAGATTTCCCTCAGATTTTCGGCTTAAGCTTAAATAGCCCACTTTGGATGAATTGCAACAATGCTGACTGAAACGCGCCAGGTTAAGGATTTGATGACGACCGACCCGGTGACTGTAAAGCCGACAGATTCTGTTGAAACGGTTTTGCGATGTCTTGAGGAAAACCACATCAGTGGACTTCCTGTAGTTGATGAAACAGGTAAGGTGGTTGGCGTCGTTTCAGAAGCAGATTTGTTATTCAGAGAGCGTCCTGTTCGCTTGCCATTGTATCTCTCGTTTTTAGGTGGAATCATTTATCTCGAACCGCTTGATCATTTTGTGCAGCAGTTGAAGAAGAGTCTGGGAGTTATAGTTCAGGATGTGATGACACCTAACCCAATCACGATCGCCCCAGATGCTCCTATCTCCCAGGCGGCTGATTTAATGCTAGAGAAACGAGTGAATCGCCTACCTGTTGCGGATGAAACGGGGGCACTGGTTGGGATTATTACACGGGATGATCTATTACGTGCGTTGAAATCAGATTGATTACATGACTCTTCCCAGAGAAGTTCGCAAGGAGCTACAGGATCATGATCAGCAAAATTTCAGACTCGTTTCCAGGCGATAATCGCTCAACATTATCATTCTCTTCCTCGCCCCGTTTCCCGGTCAGTAGCTTTTTAGACTTGAGTTTGCTGATCCCGATTTTCGGCGGCTTGGGCTGGTTCACGGTCACTAATCATTCTCCAGTCAGCGCGATTTTGTTGATGATTGCAACCGCAGGAGTGCGTGGCTGTTGGCTAGCGGGGTTTCCAGTTTGGGCTGGCTTACTCTCGCTGACGTTTAGTGCTACCTGGATTCTGGTTGGTGCCCTGACGGATAGTGGCATCTATGGATGGGCAGTGGCGATCGCCCTCAGTTGGATGAACGTTTTTTTACTCGATATTAGCCTGTCCCATCTGATCGACCGTTTCCATCAAACTGGATGGCGTTACTCGCAAATCTTTTGGCTTTTGACTATTATCTACACTCTTAGCGCAATGATAGGAGGAATTCTGTCGATTCTATGGAAAGTCTAAATGCAAAAAGTCGATGGATGAGATTTTTGTTATGGAACTCGGATTAATCGGACTAGGGCGGATGGGTGCTAACATGGCACGTCGGCTAACACAAGCTGGACATACAGTTATTGGCTACACTCGCCAACCTGAAAAAGCAGAGGCATTAGTAAAGGAAGGAGCGATCGCCCGTGGCGTGACTGCTTTCTCTAATTTAGTGAATGCGCTTGCCAAACCCCGTACCTTCTGGCTGATGTTGCCAGCCGCAACAGTAGATGCTACATTGCATGAACTAGTACCTTTGCTCGATGCAGACGATATTGTAATTGATGGCGGCAACTCCTACTACGTTGATGACATACGTCGCGCAGCTCAGTTAAAAGTCAAAGGCATTGAATACGTGGATTGCGGCACCAGCGGCGGCATTTGGGGAGCGGAACGCGGCTATTGTTTAATGATTGGTGGCAAGGTAGCCACAGTAAACCGATTGCATCCCATCTTTGCGGCCTTGGCTCCTGGGGTTGTCGCCGCAACACGCACACCGGGTCGTGTAACAAGGGTCGGAACGGTGGAGCAAGGCTATCTGCACTGTGGCTCTCACGGTGCTGGGCATTTTGTCAAAATGGTGCATAACGGCATTGAATACGGCATTATGGCAGCCTATGCTGAAGGGCTAAATATTCTGCACTACGCCAATATTGGTAAACAGGCGCACGCTGTGGATGCAGAAACAACGCCTTTGCGAAATCCAGAGTTTTACCACTACGACTTTAATCTTGCCGATATCGCAGAGGTGTGGCGTAGAGGCAGTGTGATTAGCTCCTGGTTACTCGATTTAACGGCAACTGCCCTGCTCAAAGATCCCCAATTAAACGGCTTCGATGGTCATGTGTCTGACTCTGGAGAAGGACGATGGACGCTGATTGCTGCTGTTGAAGAAGGCGTTCCGGCGCCTGTTTTGAGTTCAGCCCTCTACTCGCGATTTAGCTCACGGGGTCAAGCCGACTTTGCAGATAAGCTGCTCTCTGCTTTGCGCTATGAGTTTGGTGGACATGTGGAAACCTACCGTTCTGGTTCTGGAGGTAAATGATCGTAGCCACACCGTCTGATGCACTTGTCTTGTTTGGAATCACAGGTGATTTAGCCTACAAGAAAATCTTTCCAGCGTTGCAGGCAATGATTCAGCAGGGACACCTGGATATTCCGGTGATTGGGGTAGCAAGGCGTGACTGGAGCATTGAGCAATTACAAAGCCATATTCACAGCAGCCTGGAGGAACGAAAAGGGGTGGATGAGTCTGCCTTTAAGAAGCTGTGTTCATTGCTTTGCTACATTTCAGGAGATTATGGCGATCGCGGGACTTACGAAAAGCTTTGCCATGTCTTAGAAAACTCAAAGAGTCCCTTATTTTACTTAGCGATTCCGCCCAGCCTATTTAGCACCGTCGTAGCTGGATTAAAGCAGGTCAATTGCTCTCAAAATGGGCGTGTCATTGTAGAAAAACCCTTTGGACGCGATCTTGCATCTGCACGGCACCTGAATCACATTCTCCACACGCTGTTCTCAGAAGAACAAATCTTTCGGATTGACCATTATCTTGGCAAAGAGCCAGTTCAGAATCTGCTTTATATGCGCTTTGCCAACTCCCTATTAGAACCCATCTGGAACCGTACCCATGTTTCTAGCATTCAAATAACAATGGCTGAAACCCTCGATATTCAGGGGCGCGGCAAATTTTATGAAGAAACAGGTGCCATTCGAGATGTCATTCAAAATCATCTGCTTCAAGTGCTTGCATGCCTCATTATGGAGCCACCACCGACCGAAGATAGTGATGCAATTCGCAAAGAAAAAGCACGTATCTTAAAAGCAATTCGTCCAATTGATCCGCTTGATGTTGTTCGGGGGCAATATCGTGGCTATCGCCAAGAGACAGATGTTGCCCCTGACTCTAAGGTAGAAACGTTTGCGGCGATCAAGCTCGAACTCGAAACCTGGCGATGGGCGGGGGTGCCAATTTATCTGCGTGCGGGGAAATGTCTACCGATTTCTGCAACAGAAGTGTTACTCAGGCTCAAGCGTCCTCCTCAAGATGTGTTTGGTGAACGGGCGTTTGGATTGGCGAACTATTTTTACTTTCGTCTCAGTCCCAATATGTTAACCGCGATCGGAGTTCGCTCTAAAGCACCCGGTGAGGGAATGGTTGGTAATGAAGTGGGACTGGTTGCTCAGGTGGAACCTGCGAGTGAAATGCAACCCTATGAGCGCCTCTTAGGAGATGCAATTAAAGGAGAACTCATGTTGTTTGCCCACCAGGAGGAAATAGAAGCCCAGTGGCGAATTGTAGAGCCTATTTTGACCAGAAAATCGCCAGTTTATCAGTATGAACCCGGCACATGGGGACCTCCCCTTGCCGATCGCCTGACTCCACTCGATGGTGGTTGGCATTTTCCACTTTTAGATTGAATGGAATCAATCAAATTTTGCCCTGAAAATGATCTTAATGATCTTAATTGAGGTCACTATCATGAACATGAGGGAGAATGACTTGACACACCTGCCATACGGAGGAAAACCAAGTGTCTTCTGAGCTAAATGGTGTCATGTTGCAGGGCTTTCACTGGTTTCTCCAGGAAAATAGTTTTCCCGGTAGCCAGGGGAGAAAGCTTTGGCAGTTTCTCAGAGATGAAGCTCCTCATTATAGATCTATTGGCATTGATGCAATTTGGATTCCACCAGCCTACAAGCCAGCTTTCAACCGCACAAATAGCGTTGGCTATGATGTCTATGATCACTTTGATCTTGGCGAATTTCCCATCTCTGGCGATCCCGATCCGAATCCAGAAACTAAATATGGCAGCAAACAAGATTTACTAGCAGCCATCGAAGCACTACATGGTGATGGCACAAATCAGCGAATTCAAGTTTATGCCGATGTGGTTCTCAATCACAAAATGGGAGGTGCTCAGGATGACTATTGGCAGGCAATTCGAGTTGAGAAAGATAATCGCAACATAGAGCGTTGGTGGGATGGCTACGAAAGCGGTCTAATTGAAATTCAAGGGTACACAAAGTTTGAATACCCAGATCGGCAAAATAAGTACTCTAGCTTCAAATGGTATTCTCGCCATTTTGATAGTGTGGATGCCGCCGCAAAAATTCGCCAAGGGGACTGGGAATTTTTTGAACCGTCTGGCAAATATATTTATCGCTACTTGTTTAACGAGGAAAATTATATTCCCCAAGTCAAATCTTTTGCCCAATGGGTATCCCTAGAAAAAGGGAATTACGATTATTTAGCAGGCTGCGATCTGGATTATGGGCGCTATGATGTGCGGGAGGAAATGAAATACTGGGGGTCTTGGCTCGTTCAGGAGCTTGATGTGGATGGCGTGCGGCTGGACGCAGTGAAACACATTAATGCCGACTTCATCCGCGAATGGCTAGGGCACGTTCGCTGGTCTACTGGTAGAAACTTATTTGCTGTTGCAGAATATCTCTCTGGGGATCTTAATGCCCTCCATGCTTATATTAAACGGGTTACATCAGAAGGTGACTATCCCCAACGACTTTGTTTATTTGACTTTCCCCTGCGATTCAAGTTTGGTGATGCCAGTCGTCAGGGGCAAGCCTATGATTTGAGAAACCTCAACAGCAGCACCTTGATGGCTGAACAACCAGCACTGGCGGTTACTTTTGTTGAGAATCATGATTATGAGTATGGTCGTTTCTATGAATCTCATGTCGAGGAGTGGTTTAAGCCGTTAGCCTATGCCTACATTTTGCTACGGCGGCAGGGGTATCCTTGTATTTTCTTCCCCGATTATTATGGTTCAGGCAATTGGTATGAGGCACAAAGGCAGTGGCATCGCGCTCAACTCTCAGGGAATAGCTATCTCGATCTCCTCCTGCAACTGAGAAAGCAGTTTGCTCTAGGTGAAGAACAATATTACGCCAATCCCAACGTTGCAGGCTGGGTAAGATTGGGGTTTGTTCCTGGCGCAAAGGGGGCTATGGCTGTTGTCATCAATAATGCATACAACCGTGTGGAGGCAATTCGTATGAATACGGGACGTTCGAGTAAACGTTTCTATCACCTGGCAACCATTAAAGCAACGCCAGATGGCTTCCTGGTTGTGCGCGATCGCTACGAAATGTATGGCAGCAAAGCCGAAGAACTCTACACTGATGAATTTGGTTGGGCTGATTTCCTGGCTGATGGCGGCACGGTTGCCATTTGGATTGAAGATGGGGTGGGATTATCGAGTTAAATCAAGTTTGTAAAACCTGATCGCAAATTCGCACCACGATAAACACTAAATTGTCATTCTAAGGAGTCAAAATTTTATTGCAAAATGCCTATTGTTGAAGCTTAAGTACATCTCTGGTGATTGCCAGTTCCAGGAAAAAGACAATTATCTATCAAAATCATCATTGAAACCATCAAATTTATGCGCTACCGTCGATTTAGCTACCGATATACGGGTGTTTTTTCTGGCATAACTTCGCCTTCCCAGTCCACCATTTGGGAAGGTCAACTTCAGGCAAGCTTTGCCTATCCACAGTGGCAACCCGCCGCCGACCTCTATGAAACGCCCACCGCCCTAATTGTGAAAGTTGAAGTGGCGGGCATGGTGGAAGAAGACTTTGAAATTTCCCTCTACGAAAATGCCCTGGTGATTCAAGGTGTGCGCCCCTGGGAGAGCTTTGAAGGGGAGGGACTGTACCACGCTGTTAACATTCACTACGGTGCTTTTCGACTGGAAGTTCCCATCCAGCAGCGAATTGAGCGCGATCGCATCCAGGCGCGCTATGACCGGGGTTTCCTGTATGTCATCCTACCCAAAGCAGAGGTGTGATTATGACCGATACACCCATCAATGTGAATCAGAATTCCGAAATAGATGCCCAAACAACTCCCGAAATTCCCGACATTCTGCCGGTTTTACCGCTCATCAACACGGTGGTAGTTCCAATGGCGGTAGCTCCCATTGTGGTTGGGCAGGAGCGATCGGTCAAACTTGTAGATGAAGTTATGCGGACTAATCGGCTGGTGGCACTGGTGGCGCAGCGTCACCCAGAGGCCCGCCCGGCAGGTCCGGATGATATCTACCGTGTGGGGACTGCTGCAATTATTCACCGACTATTGCGTTTGCCAGATGGCACCCTCCAACTCGTTGTTCAGGGACTAAAACGCATTCGTATCCTGGACTTTCTGCAAACCGAACCCTTCTTAGTAGCCAGGATTGAAACCTCTCCGGAGCAGGTGATATCCGGTGTGACGGAGCTAGAAGCTTTGCGTCGCACATTGGGTGAGTTATTTAGCAAACTGGTGCCCCTGACGGAGGATATTCCTAACGAATTAGCTGCTGCTGGTGAAAATATCAGCGATCCCCGCCTGTTTGCTTACTTGGTTGCGGCAATGACCCCAATGGAAACGCCCCTGCGGCAAGAAATCCTGGAGTTAGATGCTGTAGAAAACAAGCTCCAGCGGCTGATTGAAATTGTCCAGCAAGAATTAGCCGTGCGGGAGTTACAGCAACAAATTGCCTCGGATGCCCAGGAAAAAATTTCTAAATCTCAACGGGAATACATTCTTCGGGAACAATTGAAATCGATTCAGCGTGAACTGGGTGAAGAAAACGCAGAACAAGCAGAAATTCAAGAACTACGCAACCAACTGGAAGCAGCCCAGCTCCCCGAAGAAGCCCGTAAAGAGGCATTCCGCGAATTGTCACGCCTGGAACGACTGCCCGCCATTTCCCCGGAATACGGCATGATTCGTACCTATCTCGACTGGATGGTGAGTCTGCCCTGGAATACAACGACAGGTGAGGCGATCGACCTGGGATATGCGCACCAAGTATTGGATGAAGATCACTATGATCTAGAGAAGATCAAAGACCGGATTCTGGAATATCTGGCGGTTAAAAAGCTCAAGAGTGAGCGTGCTGCCGTTCTGGAAGAGCAATCCTCTGTCCAGGAAAAGGTTCCAGAAGAGGCACCAGCTTCCCAAAAGCCTCCAGAAACCGTGCTAGAGGAGATTCGCCGCGAACCGATTTTGTGTTTTGTGGGGCCACCCGGCGTGGGTAAAACTTCCCTGGGACAGTCGATCGCCCGGGCAATGGGACGCAAGTTTGTCCGCATTAGTTTGGGTGGGGTGAGTGATGAAGCCGAGATTCGCGGTCATCGTCGTACCTACATTGGGGCGTTACCGGGGCGCTTAATTCAAGCTCTGCGACGAGCCGAAACGGCTGATCCGGTGTTTATGCTGGATGAAGTGGATAAACTGGGCAGAAGTTTTCAGGGCGATCCAGCAGCAGCCCTGCTGGAAGTCCTCGATCCAGCCCAAAATCATACCTTTGTAGACACCTATTTAGGCGTACCTTTTGATTTATCCAGGGTATTGTTTATCTGCACAGCCAATACTGTCGAAACCATCCCCTCTCCCTTGCTCGATCGCATGGAAATTTTAAGTCTCTCTGGCTATACTGAACTGGAGAAGTTGCACATTGCTCGTCGCTATCTGCTGCCCAAACAGCTACGGGCTAATGGACTCAAGCCAGAGGAACTGGCAATTACCGATGCGGCACTCCAGCGGATTATTCGGGAATATACCCGTGAAGCAGGGGTTCGCAGTTTAGAGCGAGAAATTGGTGCGGTGGTGCGCAAAGTGGCTCGCCAAATTGCGGAAGGAAAAGTGACAGCTACCACCGTCGAAGCCGAGCAACTTCCTGATTATTTGCGTCGCCCCCGGTTTCTTGATGAAGTGGTGGAACGGATCGATCGCCCCGGTATTGCCACAGGTTTAGCCTGGACTCCTGCTGGTGGCGATGTGTTGTTTGTGGAAGCGACCATGATGCCTGGACGTGCCGAACAGTTGGTTTTAACCGGGATGCTGGGGGATGTGATGCGGGAGTCTGCCCAGGCAGCCCTGTCCTATGTACGGTCTAATGCGGAGAAATTGGGGATTGATCCCAAGGTATTTATGGGAAAAGTCGTACATGTGCATGTGCCAGCGGGGGCGACACCCAAGGATGGGCCTTCAGCGGGGGTGACGATGGTAACAGCGATCGCCTCTGTTGCCTCTGGCCGCTTGGTTCGTAATGATGTGGCCATGACGGGAGAAATCACGCTGCGGGGCAAAGTGCTACCAGTGGGGGGAATTCGGGAAAAAGTATTAGCCGCCTATCGAGCAGGAATTAAGACAGTGATTCTCCCCCAGCGGAACGAACCAGATTTAGAAGATGTGCCGGAAGAAGTGCGCCATCAACTCCAGTTTGTACCCGTGAGTGCGGCGGAGGAAGTTCTGGCGACGGCGTTGACAGCTGCCAATCTTGATGCTTCATGATCCTTCCCATGACCCCTTTTATTCTGCGAGCATTCTTCACGCTCTTGGTGGTTCTTGATCCGATCGGGTTAGTGCCTATTTTTCTGACCCTGGCAGGTGAGTATTCCCCTAAAGTGCAAATGCGTATCATTCGCCAGTCCATTTTAGTCGCAGGGGGTATTTTATTTAGCTTTGCCCTATTTGGTAACAATTTGCTGCGCTATCTGGGAATTAGCGTGGAAGCCTTTCAGGTAGCGGCTGGAATTTTATTGTTAAAAATAGCCGTTGATATGGTGTTTGCCCAACATCAGCGAGAAACGAAAGCAGAAGAATCAGAAGCTCAAACCCGAACAGACATTAGCGTCTTTCCCTTGGGAACGCCGTTGATTGCTGGGCCGGGTGCATTGGCTAGTATTTTGGTCTTGCAGGGGGAGGCGACTATTTATCCCTTTGGTACGGTGATCGTTTTAGGAATAACGATGTCTGTGCTGTTGTTGCTCTATGGTTCGCTGGCGATCGCCCAAACCCTGACCCAATGGCTCGGGCGGACGGGGATTAATGTCGTTTCCAGAGTGTTGGGAATTTTACTGGCGGCACTGGCAGTGCAGTATGTAATAGATGGGATCTTGGCTCTCATGAAAAAAACATTGTTTTGAGTATATAGATAAAGACAATCAAAAAGAACGCAAAAGAGCGATCGTCACCCAACTCATCAACCCAATGCCAGATAAGAGTAAGCCTTGACTAACCATTTCAATCAAAGGAGAAGATACAGAATCCTGTCCCAATAATTGCTGTAGAATTGCGCCAGAAACCAGCGAACCCATTGACAGGATAGCTAAACTCAAACGGTTCATCCCTTGTTGCTGCGTGTGCAAAAATTCTTGCTCTAGTCGCCAACCTAGATTGATGCCTAACTCTGAGCGCTCTAGGCGATCGAGTAACACTTCAAACCGCTGGGGAAATTGGGTAGTTAGCCGGGATAAATAAAGACTCGACTGCACAGCATCTTGCCATAGCTCAGTTCCAAATAGGCGCAGACGAATTGCCTGTTCTACAATAGGACGCGCAACTTCTACAAAGGGAAATAGGGGATCAAGTTGGCGGGCGATTCCTTCCACATTGGCGATCGTTTTCACAAATAATCCAATCGTGCCTGGCATTTGAATATTATTTTCTCGTGGCACCCTCAGTGCTTCATTGAGCAGTTCAGCCAGGTTAATTTCTGTCAAAGGTCGAGTATAAAATCTCCTGAGCAGGCGGTCAAAGGCAGACTCAATTGATCGTAAATCGACATCTAAGCGGGTAAACCCTAGCTCCCGAATGGCCTGGGTGACAATTTTGGGCCGCTCGTACACAATGCCAATGAGCAGATCGGTGAGAATACTTTGTGTACGAGGGTCGATCATGGCAACCATGCCACAATCCAGTAAGGCTAACCGATCCTGGGTATCATCCCCGATATACAAAAAATTACCAGGATGGGGATCGGCATGAAAAAATCGATCCAGATAGATTTGTTGCATCACCACCTGAACCGCTAAGGTTGCCAGTCGCTTTTTGCGGTGTTCGGGGAGATCAACCTGATTCAGCTTGATCCCTTCAATCCATTCCAACGTCAGAATACAATCAGTTGTCCAATCCCAATACACCTTGGGAACAACGACTTGTCCAGATTTCCAAAAACGGCTATTGCTTAAATTTTGGCGGAGTTTTTCGGTGTTGCGAGCTTCTCGATGAAAATCAAGTTCACCCAAAAGGCTGTATCGAAATTCTTCAACTAAGCCAGGTAAATCGTAAGCCTGTCCTATTTTATCTCGACTAAACCAGTTCGCGAGAGCTTCTAGAACCTCCAAGTCCCGCTCGACAATTTCTCGAATACCAGGACGTTGAATTTTAATCGCAACGGTTTGGTGGTTTTTCAAAACCGCCCGATGCACCTGGGCCAGAGAACCAGCGGCAATCGCCACGGGTTCAATAGTGAGAAATTTAGATTGAAATGATTCTCCAAAAGCATTTTGTAAAATCGGTTCTATCTCATTCCAGGGTAAAGCAGGAACATTGTTTTGCAAAGTTTCCAGCACTGCAATGTACTCTGGACTGAGCAAGTCTGGACGAGTACTGAGCAGTTGTCCGAGCTTAACAAAGGTTGGCCCTAGCTCAATTAAGATTTGTCGCAGAACATGGGGTAGAGGTAAAGTGGGTTGTTCGGGTTGGGCATCTTTGATAATGCGACTGCGAAAATAATTCCAGCCATTGCGTAAAATGACTTCAATAATTTCAGCTTGGCGGTGGCTGGCGGTGGCTGATTTGGCAGCAAGTAAAAACATCTTCAGTGACTTGACTAAGAAATAATTGAGAAATAACAATGAGGAGAGAAATCAAATATTCCCTCCTCGTCGGTTTACACTATTTCATCTGTTACCATTAGTAGTCAAAGTCACCGCCGCCTGCTCCGGCGCCTGCGGGGGTTTTCTCCTTTGGTTCTGGTTTATCAACAACAATACACTCGGTTGTCAGCACCATACCTGCTACCGATGCAGCGTTTTGCAGAGCGCTACGAGCTACTTTTGCTGGGTCAACGATGCCAGCCTCAAACATGTTCGCAAACGTATCTTTGGCGGCATCATAGCCTTCGTCAAAGGGCAGCCCTCGCACATGTTCAGCAATCACTGCACCATTCACACCGGCGTTATCCGCAATCCGACGCAGGGGTGCATAGAGGGCACGTGCCACAATCATGGCACCGGTCAATTGTTCATCTTGAAGATTGCTCTTCGCCCATTCTTCCAGTTGCGGCGCGAGGTGAGCAAAGGTGGTGCCACCACCGGGCACAATCCCTTCTTCCACGGCGGCTTTAGTCGAGTTGATGGCGTCTTCCAGCCGGAGCTTACGGTCTTTTAATTCAGTTTCCGTTGCAGCTCCCACTTTGATGACTGCTACGCCACCTGCGAGCTTCGCCAGTCGTTCTTGCAGTTTTTCTTTGTCGTAGGACGAGTCGGTTTCCTCAATTTGGCGACGAATTTGTTCACAACGGGCTTTGACGGCTTTTTCGTTGCCTTCAGCCACGATCGTGGTGTCTTCTTTGGTGATGGTGACACGACGGGCTTTACCAAGCATTTCGAGCTTGGCATTTTCCAACTTCAAGCCTGTGTCTTCGCTGATTACCTGACCGTTGGTGAGGACGGCGATGTCTTCCAGCATGGCTTTACGGCGATCGCCAAATCCTGGTGCTTTGACGGCGCAGACCCGTAGTACGCCACGCATACTATTCACAACCAGAGTTGCCAAAGCTTCTTTTTCAATGTCTTCAGCAATGATCAGGAGCGGCTTGCCTGCCCGTGCCATCTGTTCCAGAATTGGCACTAGATCCTGCACCAGGGTAATCTTTCTGTCGGTAATCAGGATATAGGGTTCTTCCAGAATCGCTTCCATGCGTTCGGCATCGGTCACGAAATAGGGGGAAATATAGCCTTTGTCAAAGCGCATCCCTTCCGTGACTTCCAATTCCGTCTGCATAGACTTCCCTTCTTCTAGGGAAATTATGCCTTCTTTGCCGACTTTTTCCATCGCTTCGGCAATCATTTGCCCAACTTCAGCATCATTGCCCGCAGAAATGGTTGCCACCTGAGCAATCGATTTGGAGTCATCGATCTGACGGGCATGTTCCTGAATCCGGTCAACAATAAAGTGGGTGGCTTTATCAATACCTCGCTTCAACAGCAATGGATTCGCTCCAGCCGCCACGTTGCGCAACCCTTCTTTAACCATGGCATGGGCAAGTACGGTTGCGGTGGTCGTTCCATCTCCTGCTATATCGTTCGTTTTCGATGCCGCTTGACGCAGGAGAGACACTCCGGTGTTTTCTACGTGATCTTCTAGCTCAATTTCTTTGGCAATGGTCACGCCATCATTGATAATTTGCGGTGCGCCGTATTTCTTCTCCAGCACGACATTGCGCCCCTTAGGACCAAGGGTGACAGCCACCGCTTCTGCCAGTGCGTCAATCCCTTTTTCAAGACTGCGGCGAGCAACATCATTGTACAAAATGGTTTTGGCCATAGATAATCACTCTCCTGAAATGATTGAGATCATGAGCGTAGAACGTTCGACAGGAATCCAGCCGAGGCCGAACTTGACAGAAACTAACAGAAACTTAAGCAGATTTTTTGCTCATTGAAATGAGCAGAGGTGATAGAGCACAGATCTCTAGGCAACAATGGCAAGCACGTCTTTTTCTGACAGTAAGACGTAATCTTCACTGCCTAACTTAACGTCTGTGCCAGCGTACTTGGAATAGAGAACCTTGTCTCCAACGCTGACTTCCATCGGGATGCGATTTCCTGATTCATCACGTTTGCCCGGCCCAATTTGCACTACTTCACCGACCTGAGGCTTTTCTTTGGCGGTGTCGGGTAGCAAAATTCCGCCTGCTGTTTTCTCCTCGGCTTGGGCAACTTTAACAAATAAGCGATCGCCCAGGGGTTTTACCGTGGAAACATTCAAGCTAATGGTTGCCATAGGTATTCATCCTCCAAATACGCAATCTAATTACGCAACATCTGCCTGGAGCTATCATTCAAGGGTGTTCAGACTGACACCGTACCTACACCCAATAAATTGACAACTAAATCTGAGGACTTTCTGAGGAATAATCTCAACGATCTAACAATCCGATTGGATGATCGTTCTGATCGCGGTACTCATTTTTTCCACAGATTTGAATGTTCTACTCTAATCAGTAAATATGCAGGATTTAGTCTTCAGTAGGTTCTTGACAGAAGTAGGGTTTCCCGTCCAGAAGCCCTTGAACCTTTTGGGGTTTTCCGAACCAGTGATTACCAAAGGAAGTTGTGCTTATGCCTGTGGAAACTGAAACTCAGCGATCGCAAAAGCAGCCCAAACCCAGGGATGTAGGTGGCAGCTTATTGATTTTTCTAGTGAGCCTGTTTTTGCTGAATTTGCTGATTTTTCCTAACTTGAGTCCGCGCCCCCCCGAAGTTCCTTATAGCGAATTTGTTGAGCAGGTGGAAGCCGGACAGGTGGCACGGGCGATCGTCAGTCCGAATCGAATTGAGTACCAGTTGAAGCCCAAACCTGGTGAGACAGAGCCGCCACGCATTTTTGCCACAACGCCTGTAGCAATCGATTTGGACTTGCCGAAGATTTTGCGAGAGCATAATGTGGAATTTGCGGCTCCACCACCTAGCAATACGGGTTGGATCAGCACTCTCTTAGGCTGGGTGTTACCTCCGCTGATCTTCTTCGGCATTTGGGCTTGGTTGTTCAGTCGCGCTCAGGGGGGACCGGCAGCATTGACGGTGGGTAAAAGCAAAGCCCGGATTTACTCAGAAGGGGATACGGGGGTCACCTTTGCAGATGTTGCCGGGATCGACGAAGCGAAGGCAGAGCTACAGGAAATTGTCGATTTTCTCAAGCACGCCGATCGCTATGCCCGTCTGGGTGCGAAGATTCCCAAAGGGGTGTTATTAGTAGGTCCACCGGGAACGGGTAAAACTTTGCTGGCAAAGGCGATCGCTGGAGAAGCCGGTGTTCCTTTCTTTAGCATTTCCGGCTCGGAGTTTATTGAACTGTTTGTCGGGGTTGGGGCTGCACGGGTGCGCGACTTATTTGAACAAGCAAAGCAACAGGCTCCCTGTATTGTGTTTATTGATGAACTCGATGCCCTTGGTAAATCGCGGGCGGCGGGTGGCCCGTTTGTGGGCGGCAACGATGAGCGCGAACAAACCCTCAATCAATTACTAACCGAAATGGATGGATTTGATGCCAACACGGGAGTGATTATCCTGGCAGCAACCAACCGTCCAGAGGTGCTAGACCCAGCGCTGCGTCGTCCTGGTCGCTTTGATCGTCAGATAGCAGTCGATCGCCCCGATAAGATAGGACGCAAAGCAATTTTGGAGGTTCATGCCCGACGGGTTAAGCTCGCTGCTGATGTTGATTTAGACAAAATTGCCGCCCGCACCCCAGGCTTTGTCGGAGCCGACCTAGCGAACTTGGTGAACGAAGCCGCTCTCTTAGCCGCCCGCCAAAATCGGGATGCCGTGACGATGGCTGACTTTAATGAGGCAATTGAACGAGTGGTGGCTGGCTTGGAAAAGCGATCGCGCGTCCTTAATGATCTAGAGAAAAAGACCGTTGCCTACCATGAAGTGGGTCATGCCCTGGTTGGGGCATTGATGCCAGGGGCAGGAAAGGTTGAGAAAATCTCGATCGTGCCGCGAGGCGTGGGGGCTTTGGGCTATACGCTGCAATTGCCCGAAGAAGATCGGTTTCTCATGGTCGAGAGTGAATTGCGAGGACGAATTGCTACTTTGTTAGGGGGGCGATCGGCGGAAGAACTCATCTTTGGCGAAGTTTCCACCGGGGCAAGTGATGATATTCAGAAAGCGACCGATCTGGCGGAGCGTGCCGTGACCCTTTATGGCATGAGCGATACATTAGGCCCGGTGGCGTTTGAAAAAATTCAGCAGCAATTTTTGGAAGGCTATCCGAACCCGCGCCGCTCAGTCAGCCCCAAGGTAGCAGAGGAAATTGACCGTGAGGTGAAAGAAATTGTTGATGGTGCTCACCATATCGCTCTATCGGTCTTGCAAACAAACCGGGAACTGCTTGAAGAAACTGCCCAGACGCTACTCCAAACCGAAATTTTGGAGGGCGAAGCATTGCGATCGCCCTTAGAACGGGTTAAACCTCCGGCTGAACTTCAGCACTGGCTCCGCACAGGCCAACTTCCTGAAGGCCAGAATCTGTTACAAGACACACACAACTCACAACAAGCATCAAGCGATACTGCAAAGCCTATTTAACTTTGCAGTAGAGCAAGGATATATAAAATCCAACCCCATTTGGGGAATTAAATGTTGAGTGAACAGTAGGGAAGTGATTCTTGAACGCCATATCGCGGCTTTAAGCCCTTATGTAAATCGGCATATAAAAAGATACGGTGATTATGTAGTGAATTTACATAATATTCCCCAACCTTAGAGGCGGCAATGAATCTGCCATCCGAAATCTTTGAAAGCTAGGTATATCAAAGATTTCCAGACCCGGAGTGCAGGTTTTTACATGTATCTCGGTTTCATGTCAATACGGAAATAACTCTCGAAAAACTACACATAAGGAAAAATAAATTACATTTTTCCTGAAATTTGCTATTTTAGAAGCAATCCATTTATTGAGTGTCCTAAGCTTCCTGTAGAGGCTTAGGATTTTTTTTAGCTATAAGTTATGAGTTGGAAGTTTTACTCTAAATTAACCCCATTTCTTGCAATCCTTGCTTTAGTCGCTGTGCTTCTTGGGGATTATTTTTTTCATGTAAAGCGATCGCTCTCCCAAAGGCAGCTAAACTAGCCTGCAAGTTACCTAATTTTAGGAGTACAACTCCTAAATTTTGATATGCATCAGCGTAGTTAGGATTGATCCCTATGGCTTTTTGATAGCAAGCGATCGCGTCATTATATAAACCCATTGCTTTCAGAGTCATTCCTAAATTGTAATGTCCTGTGGCAAAATTAGGGTCAATTTTCAAAGCATTTTCGTAAGCAATTTTGGCATGATTTAAATCTCCAGCTGTTTTAAACAAATTACCTAAATTGTTATATGCACCTAGCTTCAGCATAGGATAAATAGGTAATTTAATTGCAGCTTGATAATGAGCAACAGCCTGTTTTAAATTTTGTACTCGACTGTAAGCAATGCCTAAATGATAGTACAGTTCATATAAAATGTCATAGTTGTCTTCTGCGGTAGTGACTCCTCTGGCCAATAACTCTACACCTTCTGAAATTTTCCCAGTTTCCACATATAATGCCCCTAATTTACTACAAACATAAGGATCATCAGGATGAGTAGCTAAAAACTCTTCCATTGCTGCTTGGGCTTTGGCATATTTATTGTTTTGGTTGATGACATCTTTTTGATAACCAGAATGGAGAATTGCCACACCTTGCAAATAACCGACTTGCCATTGTGGCTCTTTGGATAAAATCTCTGTGACGCTATCATCAACTAAAGCATGGTAAGGGCGAGAAAAATAAATTTCTGGATGATTACGAAATAAACGGGAAACCAGGGAATAGGGAGATTGTACCGCCCCTACTTCTTGCCGAACTAGATTAATCAGTAAATATTCTTCTCTATGAATTGCCTCTTGCAGCTGGGGTACAATTTTTTGTGCTAGACTTTCATCTGCATCTAAAACCAGAACCCAATCGCCTGTGACGTATTTTAAAGCTTCATTTCGGGCTGCACTAAAGTCATTGCACCATTGAAATTCATATACCTTTGCACCGAATTTCTTAGCTACATACACGGTGCTATCTGTTGAGCCTGTATCTAGTATTACTATTTCATCTACCACATTTCTGACGCTGCCCAGACATTTGGGTAGTGTTTTTTCTTCGTCTTTAACAATCATGCACAGGCTGAGCTTCATAAGATGATCGTATATTTATTTAAAAATTATGTAAATATAAGCAATTTTAAGTCTGTGCGAAAATCAATATCAACTAAACCATAGTGATCGCACACCCTACAGCAAACATATAGATCCCTGACTTCTCTCCAGAAGTCGGGGATCTTGTTTTTCGTCAAGTTTCAAGTTCTGATACCAATTTGAAAAAAGAATGCGACAGATAGGCCATCTTGTAGAGACGCGATTCATCGCGTCTTTATCCAAGGACGTGTTGCAATCATTAATTGAATTGGTATGAAGTTGGAGATTCTTGTTTCAAAACTGGATTGTGAGGTTCTGAGGCTGGAATTTTTATTTATTGAACGAACACTGATGTAGACGCGCTTATAGGCTTCCCGTACGCCATAAGGCGTTCCCGAAGGTAGGGTACACCGATGCACACAGATGGATCATGGGTTTGCTGTTATATTGATCTTTAATCTGAAGTTTCCCGATCCCTGTTCCCCGTTTTACCAAACAATGTCCTGTACATCAACTTATAAATATCTGTATTATCTGCTGTATTTGGTAGTAACTCAGCATTAAATCCATGCGCTTTGGCAACAATTGCTCCAGTGAAATCACCTAAACCAGCCCAAGCGATCGCAAACGGAAAGCGTTTACCTTCTTTGTCTGGTGCAGAGACAAACGGTACAGTAGCAGTCCCATCTTTCCCATCCCAAGGTGAACCGTTTTCGCCTTTTTCTGGCAAAGGCTTATCTAAAGGGAAATCTTTCTCTGTGACTCCTACTACTTCTAATCCTCCAGCATCGCTATCTGCGGCTGTCACTAATAAAGTATGTGGGTTTTTCTCAATAAATTTCATTGCCACACCAACGGCATCATCAGCGTGCTTGACTGCTTCTATGCAACCAGCTGCGTGATTAAAATTACAAAAGTTATCGCTACCCTCTTCTTCCAAAACCACAAAAAAACCATTTGAGTTTTGCGAAACTATCTTTAAAGTTGCATCCAGCATTTCCGCAACTGTTGGCGCTGTGGGTACATACAAAGGCAAATTCTGCTGTTTCAATTCTTCTTCTGGCGCATCATTGTAGGTATCGTCGGCGGCAAAAATGCCTAGTACTTTCTTAGTATTTGCTGGTAATTGCAAAAGTTCATCGCGAGTATAAACCACGGTGTAACCCTTTTGTTTTGCTTCTTCAATCAAATTTATGCCATCTCGACGTTGACTTTGTTCGGCGGTGGCGTGTCTGCCGGCTATGCCTTTGGGTAGATACCACATCTCGCCACCACCCATGATGACATCGACTCCAGACAGAACAATTTGTTTGGTGATTTCGGCAAATTCGCGACGATTTGCTGCCTTGGCGACAAATGCACCTGTTCCCGGTTCGTGAATCATCCCAGAGTTTATGATTGCCGTTCCCTTGCCTGTAGCGATCGCTTCTTCCATAATTGTTTGAGGTTGATCACAAAAGGCTACTACGGGTTGTAAAGCTTCATTCAATCCGAAAGAGTCAGCATTGACTTTCACTCCTGTAGCGTGAGTGACCGCACCAGCATTAGAAGTGGCAGTGAGTTGGTTTTTCATGTGTCCCAAATACACAGCCAGGTGGGACATTTTATCCCAATTGAGTCTACCATCAGGGCCAAGGTAAAGCACCCGCGCTGCTCCCCAGTGAGATGCACTTGTCCCATCCGGATGGATAAAGATCACGTTCCCTTGGCGGGAGTTTATGTTAACTAGATTTTGGGAATTGCAGGCTACTAATATAGCTACTAAGACAGTGACAGTGAAGGCAATTATTTTGTTATTAAATAACTTGAGCATACGTTTAATAGAGATGTAAGAATGCGGGGTGTAGGGGTGTGGGGGTATACGGATGTAGGGGTATGATTCAAGCTATTTCCCTTACCTCCTTACACCCTTACACCCTTACACCCTTACACCCTTACACCCTTTCTTCGGTAAATTTTCTATGGCTTTAATTAACGAAAAGTTAAGAAAAAAAGCTTGGGCAAATGCGATCGCTAAACCCGCCCAAGAATTCCCACTTACCCCCCTACCTGTAATTTCTGGCACAATCCCACCTGGTTTACGCGGTACATTATATCGCAACGGCCCTGGACGGCTAGAGCGGGGCGGTATTCATGTGGGACACTGGTTTGATGGAGATGGTGCAATTCTGGGAGTACACTTCAACACCCCCCCTTACCAAGGGGGGGACAGGGGGGGTGCTACTGCTGTCTATCGCTACGTCCAAACAGATGGTTACAAAGAAGAAACAGCAGCAGGCAAACTGCTTTATGGTAACTACGGAATGACAGCACCGGGAGCATTTTGGAATCGATGGTTAAAGCCAATTAAAAATGTTGCCAATACCTCGGTGCTAGCATTACCTGATAAACTATTGGCTCTGTGGGAAGGTGATCATCCCTATGCTTTAGACCTACAAACACTAGAAACCAAAGGTTCAGACAATTTAGGCGGACTTGACAAAGGCTTGCCTTATTCTGCCCATCCTAGTGTAGACTTACACACCAAAGAGATTTTTAACTTTGGTGTCTCTCCTGGAGCAAATGCTGTACTCAATCTTTTTAAAAGTGACTGGACAGGTAAAATTGTCCAAAAAGCGAAATTTACTCTAAATGGCTTTCCTGCCATCCATGATTTTGTTTTAGCAGGACCATATCTGGTGTTTTTTGCTCCTGCTGTACGGGTGAATGTTTTTCCCATCCTCGCAGGAATAAGTACTTATAGTGAGTGTCTCCAATGGCAACCCCAGGTAGGAACGCAAATTTTAATTTTTAACCGCCAAACACTTTCCTTGGTAAGTCGGGGAGAAACAGAACCTTGGTTCCAGTGGCATTTTGCCAATGGTTATGTAGATCCTAACGGTGAAGTAATTGTAGATATTGCCCGCTATCAGGACTTTCAGACAAACCAGTTTCTGCAAGAAGTAGCGTTTGGTGAGACTCACACACCAGCCAAGAGTACATTGACGCGAGTTCGCATAAATCCTCAAACTGGTGCAGTGACAAACATTCAACAAATATTAGATCGCCATTGTGAATTCCCCAGCGTCCCACCTGAAAACGTCGGACAAGCCTCGCGCTACACTTATCTTTCCATCTCTCAAGAAGGAACAGATATTAGCCAAGAAATATTAAATGGAATCGCCTGCTACGATCACAAAACCGAAACTCTCACCGAAGCAGACTTGGGTGAAAATCGCTATCCTAGTGAACCCATCTACGTTACAGACGCCGACAATCCAGAACAAGCTTGGATTTTAACGGTTGTGTATGATGGCAATTGCGATCGTAGTCAAGTTTGGGTTTTTGATGCCCATCGGTTAAGTGAAGAACCTGTGTGTAAGCTGGAACTACCAAGTGTGATTCCTCATAGTTTTCATGGAACTTGGAAAGGGGTGTAGGGAAGTCCATAAAAGATAGTCTTTTTATAAATCGTAGACGCGCAAGCGGCTTCCCGCAGGGTACACCGATGCACAGCGATAAACACCGATGTACTTTGAAAAACTCTGCGCCCCTCTGCGCTTACTCTGCGCCCCTCTGCGTTTAAAAAAAATTATAAGTTTACGCAAAGCCGTACTAATAATCAGGCATAATCGCATCCTGAAGATTCGCACCGTTCAGATTAGCCCCCGCTAACTTCGCTCCTGTGAGGTTAGCACCTGCTAAATTTGCCCCTTTAAGGTTACTCCATCGTAAGTCAGCACCTCGCAAGTCAGCCTCACTCAGATTAGCCCGTAACAAATAAGCACTACTCAAGTGAGCTTTGCTGAGATTTACTTGATAAAGATCAGCTTTATAAAGGTAGGCTCCTATTAATTCCGCATCGTACAGGTTTGCTTTGCTCAAATCTGCCCCAATCAAGTTAGCTTCGATGAGGTTGGCAAAACAGAGGTTAGTACGATGCAGCTTGGCTGTACCCAAATCAGCACCTCTCAAGTTTGCACCTTTTAAGTCAGCCCCAATTAAATTAGCATCAGCAAGCACAGCGTTTTTGAGGTTAGCTTGACTCAAGTTAACCCCAATCAAATTGGCATGGCTCAAATTTGCCTGGGTAAGTTTGGCAAAACTTAAATTAGCAACACTGAAATTAACTAAACTCAAGTTAGCTTCAGCCAAATTTGCTTCATAGAGATCAACACCACTCAAATCTGGTTCAATATCGGGGTTTTTTTCTCTCCACTCCATCCACGTGACTGCACCAGCTTTCAGTAAAGCCAGATGCTCTTGATTTGCCATTTTGTCTCCTTTATTCCTGACGCACTGCCAGGGGATTTGTCCTACCTGCTACACTTTCAATTGCAGTTAACGCTCCAGCTGCACCTGCAAGAATATCCCGTTCTTGTCCACCCAAATACAGCCGTCCAAAACTACCCACCGCTTGAACTTCCAAAATATTAATCGCTGCTGCTTTCTCAGCTTCATTCGCAGCGAGGGCGGCGTAAGCAGCAGGCTCAACTTCCAATACATACAGCGTTTGTCCTGCCAGTAATAATTGTCCCCGACGCGTACGGTTGATCAATTGTGTTTGGTAAGCATCAATGTTGCGGATAATCTGGCTAGAAACAACACGCGGTTTGAGACATTCTTCTCTTCTGACTCCTAGTGTTGCTAAAATTGCTTGACCAGCTGCTCGTGTTTCCCCTTGGGAAGCAGAATGAACTTCCAATAAACCGTAGAGTCGTTCAACTACCTGTACTCCCGGACGAACAGAAGCAGCTTTCAGCGCAACATCTGTAATCCGATTAATCTCAATCCCAGGCGAGATTTCCACCCACAGCGATGTATCCCCAGGTAATGGCAAGAAACCTTGAGCTACCGTTCCCATATATGCTGCGTGTTGAGGTTGCAAGCTATCAAGAAATACGAAACTGCGTAGTTCTACTCCCAAGGTTCTATTCTCCAGTCATCAGGGTCAAAGTGATTTGTTGCAAAATGTATACTTATCTTTAAACTACCATAAAGATATGTTGATACATAAGCGAGAGAATCACCCTGTAGCCCTTGTCTACATACTGCTTAAGTCTTACGCACACTCTACCAGTCCTTGGCGTTCTTGGCGTCATGGCGGTTAAATAAATAAAGCTTTTTGGCGACTTTGCATAACTCCTCACTAACTTTACCGTGATCATCTCACCGAGAATCAGAACAGCTTAACCAGCCGCATACCCAGTCACCCCGAACTTAAGTTACATAAATACAGTAAATACTGCCAGAAAACAGCTTCGTCGTTCACAATCGTCTCATATCCTCAAAATCTGGATGTGGTAGCTACAAAATCAAAGAGCGAAAATAGAATACATAGGTATTGCAGTATCAGTTATTTTAGTAAATCTCTTGTGCAAATCACTGAAAAACCCCTCCAAATCCCCCCTTGCTAAGGGGCTGGAGTTTTTAAGTTTACTGATAACTGATAACTGATCACTGCTAACTGTCATATAGGAGTTTGTTATCTGTGGTTTTACAAGTAAAAACTAGTGCCTACGAAGCGAAAACCCAAGAAATTGCTAGAGTTTTGCTAGGAGCAACCCAAGAAAATCGTAATTTCTTCTCGGCGTTACGCGATCAGATGCGCTGGGATGATCGAATGCTGGCTTGGGCGATGAGCAATCCCGGATTGCGAGTGCAGTTATTTCGTTTTATAGACACTTTACCTGCTTTACATAGCAAATCGGAAATTGCCGCACACTTACAGGAATATTTAGGCGATGAGACCGTAGAATTACCATCTGCCTTAAAGGGAATGTTAAATTTTGCCAATCCTGATTCCATGCCAGGACAGGTTGCTGCTACAACTGTGGCTACAGCAGTAGAAACATTAGCTCATAGATATATTGCTGGAGAAAATATTAAACAGGTACTCAAGACGATTGAGCGACTGCGTAAAGACAAGATGGCTTTCACCGTAGATTTACTAGGTGAGGCGGTAATTACGGAAGCAGAAGCACAATCTTATCTGGAACGCTATCTTGATTTGATGCAAGAATTAGCAGAAGCAGCGAAGAATTGGGCAACTGTGCCGTTAATTGATCAAGCAGATGGCGAACCATTGCCGAAAGTTCAGGTTTCTGTCAAGTTGACGGCTTTTTACTCCCAGTTTGATCCATTAGATCCTCAAGGTAGTGAAGCAAGGGTAAGCGATCGCATTCGTATTCTTTTGCGTCGTGCTAAGGAGTTGGGTGTTGCTGTTCACTTTGATATGGAACAGTATGAGTACAAAGATTTAATCTTCAACATTCTGAAAAAACTTTTGCTCGAAGAAGAGTTTCGCACCCGTACAGATATTGGCATGACCATCCAAGCATATCTGCGGGACAGCGAACAAGATGCTAAAGCATTAATTGATTGGGCAAAGGAACGTGGTTATCCCATTACAATTCGCCTAGTAAAAGGTGCGTACTGGGATCAAGAAACCATCAAAGCAGAACAGAAACATTGGCCACAGCCAGTTTACAACGACAAATTAGCAACGGATGCGAACTTTGAGAACATTACTCAGTTATTGCTGGAAAATCATCAATATGTCTATGCTGCCATTGGTAGCCATAACGTGCGATCGCAAGCTCATGCTATAGCGATCGCCCAAAGCTTAAAAGTTCCTAGTCGTTGCTTTGAAATGCAAGTCCTCTACGGGATGGGTGACAAACTCGCCAAAGCTTTAGTTGATCAGGGTTATCGCGTCCGCGTTTACTGTCCCTACGGTGAACTTCTCCCCGGAATGGCATATCTGATTCGTCGCTTGCTGGAAAATACTGCCAATAGTTCTTTCTTAAGACAAAATTTGGAAAATCGTCCTGTAGAAGAACTACTAGCACCCCCAACCTTAAAACAGGAAGACAAAGAGAAAGTTGCTAGGGGAGATGGCAGAAGAGAACTTTTAGCAACAGACACAGACGACAAAGTTGCCAGGGGAGACGGGAGAAGAGAGTTTAGAACTTTAGAAGAAAACGGAAAAACTGCTGTCAAATTTGTGGGTGCAGCAGATACAGATTATGCAGAGGAAGAATCAAGAAAGGAATCACAACAAGCTTTGCAAACTGTTCGCCACCAACTTGGTAAAACCTATCTGCCGTTAATTAATGGTGAGTATGTTAACACCCAAGAAATGATCAATTCTGTTAACCCTTCAAATTACACTGAAGTAGTTGGTAAAATTGGTCTTCTAAGTATCGAACAAGCAGAACAGGCAATGCAAGCTGCAAAAGCAGCCTTTCCTAGTTGGCGCACAACACCAGTCAAACAACGTGCTGGTATTTTGTACAAAGCTGCTGATTTAATGGAACAGCGTCGTGCCGAACTTGCTGCTTGGATTGTGCTGGAAGTCGGAAAACCAGTGCGAGAAGCAGACGCAGAAGTAAGTGAGGCGATCGACTTCTGTCGCTACTATGCTGTGGAGATGGAACGGCTGGAGCAAGGTTACAATTACGACGTTGCTGGCGAGACAAATCGTTATATTTACCAGCCACGGGGAATTGCAGTCGTCATTTCTCCTTGGAATTTTCCGTTAGCGATCGCCACAGGAATGACAGTCGCAGCTTTGGTTGCGGGTAATTGTACCCTCCTCAAACCTGCGGAAACATCATCGGTGATTGCAGCGAAACTGACAGAAGTCTTAGTTGATGCTGGTATACCCAAAGGTGTATTTCAATACATACCAGGTAAGGGTTCCCAAGTTGGTGCTTACTTGGTTAATCACGTCGATACCCATGTAATCGCTTTTACTGGTTCTCAAGAGGTGGGCTGTAGAATTTACGCAGAAGCTGCCAACCTTAAACCCGGTCAAAAGCATATGAAACGAGTAATTGCAGAGATGGGAGGCAAGAATGCAATTATCGTAGATGAAAGTGCTGATTTAGACCAAGCTGTCATAGGTGTTGTGCAATCGGCATTTGGTTACAGCGGTCAAAAATGTTCTGCTTGTTCACGGGTGATTGTCCACACAGCTATTTACGATAGCTTTGTACGGCGTTTCACAGAAGCAACCAAATCGCTAAACGTCGGTGCGGCAGAGTTACCTGGTACTAAGGTAGGGCCCGTGATTGATGCTAATGCACGCGATCGCATTCGCGAGTATATTGAAAAAGGCAAAACAGAAGCAAAGGTTGCTTTAGAAATGCCAGCACCAGAGAATGGGTATTTTATTGGCCCGGTAATCTTTACAGATGTATCACCAAATGCAGTAATTGCTCAACAAGAAATTTTTGGTCCCGTCGTCGCCGTCATTAAGGCGAACAATTTCCAGGAGGCTTTGTCAATTGCCAACGGTACTAACTATGCTTTGACCGGAGGACTTTATTCTCGCACACCATCGCACATTCAAAAAGCACAAGAAGATTTTGAAGTCGGGAATCTGTACATTAACCGCACCATCACCGGTGCTATAGTCGCAAGACAACCTTTTGGTGGTTTCAAGCTTTCTGGAGTTGGTTCTAAAGCTGGTGGTCCTGATTACTTACTGCAATTTTTAGAACCGCGTACGATCACCGAGAATATTCAACGACAAGGTTTTGCGCCGATTGAAGGAGCAGATTGAAGAAGGCAGATAGATGGTGAGGCAGCCCCCCAAAAAGGCGGTTTCCGGCGATGGGGGACTGCCGAACCCGAAGGGCAGATGGCAGAAGGAACAATTGGACGGGGATTCAAACCTGATGCCAACTGAAAGATTTACTATTTAGGCTGACGCAGAGAGATTTGAATGTTAACTCTGTGTTCTCTGCGTCTCTGCGGTAAAAAGTCATTTATTTAACCACAGAGGCACAGAGAAAACAGAGGCATATCAGAAAACAGCAAGCTTTTAAGTAAAGCTATATGCCAAATAAATTTGAAACACAACTAGAAAGCTTTTATGCCAAAAACCGCAAAGAATGGCGAGAATGGTTAGAGAAAAATCATCGTATCTCCGTTGGTGTATGGCTCATCTATTACAAAGTAAAAAGTGGTCATACAAAGTAAAAAGTGGTCAACCAAGTGTTAAATATAGCGAAGCAGTAAAAGAAGCCTTATGTTTTGGCTGGATTGATAGTAAAGTCAAATCATTAGACGAAGAACGTTACATGCAAATATTTACACCTCGAAAATCGAAAAGTGTATGGTCAAAATTAAATAAGCAATATATAGAAGAACTTATTGAACAAGGTTTAATGACTGAAGCTGGTTTAGAAAAAATTACACCTGCAAAACAAGATGGTTCATGGACATCGTTAGACGCGATCGAGGCATTAATAATTCCGGCAGATTTAAAACAAGCATTAGAAGCAAATGAAACTGCCAAGAGATATTTTGAGAAATTTAGTAACTCCTCGAAAAAGAATATTCTCTTGTGGATTGAGAGTGCAAAACGGCCGGAAACAAGATTAAAACGTATTGAGCAAACTATAATTTCAGTCGCGCAGGATAAAAATCCATTGCTGCGATAATTATGCTATTGATGAGTCCTATATATAGAAAAATATAATCTATAGGGGTAAAATCAGAGAATTTAGAGTGAAATGATGAGTAATTTAACAATCAGAGTTGCTCATATACCTGAAGAGTTACTAGAAATTGAGAAAATTAGAAGGGTAGTTTTTCAAGAAGAACAGGGAGTGGAACAAGATTTAGATTTTGATGGTCTAGATGAGATATGTGATCAGTTGATTGCTTATTTAAATGGAGAATGCGTAGGTACAGCTAGGATTAGATATTTGGATGAGAAAACCGCAAAAATAGAAAGATTAGCCGTCTTAGGAATGGCAAGAGGACAGGGTATTGGTCAGAAAATTACAGAAAAAGCACTCGAAGTCATAGCTAGTAAAAATATCCCAGAAGTTTTAATTAATGCTCAAGAGTATGTAAAAGGTTTATATCAAAAACTAGGTTTTCAGCAAGAAGGAGAAGTTTTTGAAGAAGCTGGAATTCTTCATGTAAAAATGAGGAAAATATTAATTTGTTAGTTGTTAGTTGGTCGTTGGTGGTTGATTGTTGAGAAGAACCAACAACAAACAACAAACAACAAACAACTAACCATTATAGTGTTCCTGGTTTATGAGTCATCCAAAAAATCGGCGCAAACAGTTTAAGAATTTACTGATACTCAGCATAATTTGGCTATTGGGTGCGGTGTGCGATCGCATCTGGTTTGCTTTAGACAATTCTATTCCAGCTTGGGATCAGGCAGATTATTTAACTGGCACTTTGATTTATTGGCAAGCATTGCAGCATCCCCAATTCTGGGATAGCCAATGGTGGCAAAATTTTTGGATGTTATCTTCTAAAATCCCACCCTTAACTTACATTGTTGGGGCTGTTGTTCAAAATATTTTTGGCACTGGGCCAGATCAAGCTGCACTAATTATGCTGTTATTTAGTGCTGTTTTATTAGGTTCAGTTTATGGATTAGGTGCAATATTATTTAGCGAAGCTGTAGGTTTGTGGGCAGCTGCACTCTGTCAAGTCATGCCTGCGCTTTATAGATTACGCTTAGATTTTCTCCTCGATTATCCCCTTGCAGCTGTTGTCACCCTCAGTTTTTTTTGCCTGACACTTTGGAAAGTCAAAGGCAGAAGACAGAAGGCAGATGGTGAGGCAGCCCCCGTCTTGGCGGTTTCCGGCGATGGGGGACTGCCGAACCCGAAGGGCAGATGGCAGAAGACAGAAAGCCACGAATTCTCCCCCTACCTCCCCACCTCCCTACCTCCCCACCATCCCCTCTGGGCAGCAGCTTTTGGCTTATCCTTGGGTTTGGCATTAATGGTGAAGCAGACGGCGTTATTTTTTCTGCTGACACCGATAGTATGGGTGGGATTTGGCGCACTTCGTCAACGTTGTTGGGGAAAGTTATTCCAGTTACTAGGGGCTTTATGTTTGTCGATATTGGTGTTTAGTCCCTGGTATCGCACCAATTGGTTGCTTATTCTGACATCTGGCAAACGGGCAACAATAGATTCTGCGATCGCTGAAGGTGAAGCACCCCTGAATACACTAAAAGCTTGGACTTACTATTGGGAACAATTGCCACAACAGGTGTCGTTGCCTTTGTTAGTTGTACCGATAGTTGCATTGCTTATTTATTGGGGACGTTCATTAAAAGGCATCCAGACGCAGAGAGTGGGAGACAAAGAGAAATTTTTCATCACATCTGTGCCTCAGAGTACTTCCTCACTCCGATGGTTAGTAATCTTTTTGGTAGGTGCTTACTTCCTGTCATCTTTAAACCCAAACAAAGATGCTCGATATGTGTTGCCTTATTTACCTACTCTTTCAGTATTATTAGCATATGGATTTACCCGCTTCCGAAGTCTCTGGGCACGGCGCATTCGCTGGGGTACTTTTGGTTTGGCAGTACTTTTAATGTTATTCAACTTGTTTCCCATTGGCGGCTTTGTTGGTGATGGGATGACATTAGCTTTGAGTCCCAATGCCCAGCATTACCCTTATATGAAAGAGGAGTTACCTCATCGCCAGATAATTGCCCAAATCATTGCCACAGAACCATATTTGCGTTCTACATTGGGAGTATTACCATCCACCACAAAAATTAACCAGCATAATTTGAATTACTATGGTAGATTAGCAAATTCCCAAGTTTATGGACGACAGGTAGGAATAAAAAAGAAATTTGTCAATCAGGATGCGCGATCGCTTTCATGGTTCCTCACCAAAACAGGCAAACAAGGTTCAGTCCCAAAAGCCCAAGCTCTGATAGTTAAAAGTGTAGAGCAAGATGGCAATTTCCAACTTCACAAGTCTTGGGTTGTCGATAGCAGCACTCTTAAGCTTTATCATCAACAAACCCCACCGATAGAAGTCAAAGCAATTTCCCCAAAACCACCACAAACTAAGATTGCTCTATTGCAAGTCACAGTACCAGAAAAAACTCCACCAGGAGTACCAGTATCTGTAAGTTATGAGTGGACTGGCGCTTGGGAAGAATTGCAAAACGGGATAGTATTACTGACTTGGAAAAACCTCACCAAGGATAAGGAGGAGATTTCATGGATACATGATCATGGTATCGGCATGGGAAATTTATATGCAGGTGCAAACAAACCTCAAGGTACATTCCAAGTTACTGAAAGAATGGCAATGTTACCACCTGCTGATATTGCGCCAGGAAATTATATTTTAGAGGCTATTTACCTCAACCGAGTTTCGGGGGAAAGTTATTTAATTCCTGTTCCAAAAGTAACATTACAAATCGATTCCCAAGCCACTGCTACGACTGCACCAGAGTTGGATTTAATCACGCAATTAAGGGATTTAGCAGCAAATTTACCTCAAGGTAGAAAGGCATTGGAGCAATTATTTGCAGAAATTGCACGTATTAATCAATACGACCCTATCCAAGATTATTTGGAACAGGCGCGATTGAGTTTAGCATATAGATTGCAGCATGTTTCGCAAAACCGTGATTGGGCTTACGCCTTGGCTTTAGCCAACGTATTGCAGAAAAGAGTCAATGGTGCAATAGCAGCTTTAGAAAAAGTTACTCAGCTAGACTCAGAAAATCCTTACGCCTGGGCATATTTAGCATTTGTGCAAATCTATAATTGGCAGCCTGGTGCTGCGGAAAAATCTCTCCAACCGAGCTTGGCTAAAAACCCTGACTTAAAAGAAATTCAAGCATTGCATGGAGTTGCTGCGCTCATGCAAGGAAAGATAATTCGAGCATGGGAGATTTTTCAGAAGTTAAGAGCCTAATAGGGAGGATCTCAAACGTTTGAGTTTATTTTTAAACGCAGAGGCTCGCAGAGATTGACGCAAAGGAACGCAGAGTGTTGATTAGAGCTACTTCGTTTTGTGTTTTGAAAATTTGGGATGCTCCCGGCTCATAGCGCTGCCTTGGAAATCAAAGTCATAAAATGACTTTGACCTTTTGGATAACGGGTTTGCCGCTAAGTTAGCTCTCTGATACTCTATTTTCAAAATATACTTCAATCCCCGATCCCTAATCCCCGATCCCAATTCCCAATATGCCTTCTAAGCGAATTTTGTTTATCAGTAACGGTCATGGAGAGGACAACCACACCTCTCATGTTATTCAAACCCTGCGCCAATTGTGTCCTTCTCTGGAAATGGCGGCAATGCCGATTGTGGGGGAAGGAAAAGCCTACCGCAGCTTGAACATCCCCATTATTGGGCCGACGCAAACGATGCCCTCTGGGGGATTTTTCTATATGAGGCGTCTGTATTTGCTCAAAGATTTTCAATCAGGATTGATTGGGTTAACGTGGCGTCAGTTACAAGCGGTGTTACAGTATGCTCCTGAGTGTGATTTGATTATGGCTACTGGGGATTTTATTTCCCAGACATTTGCTTATTTAACAAAGCGCCCTTTCGTCTCTTTTATTTCTTGTCTTTCTGCTCTCTACGAAGGGCGGTTGCGTCTCAATCCGCTTCTATGGCACGATCTCAATTCTTCTCGTTGTCTAGCAGTTTTCACCAGAGATCCCTATACAGCTTCTGACCTGCAACGGCAAGGTTTAGCTAAAGCTAAATTTGGTGGTATCCCTGCTTTAGATAGACTCGTCCCCACTGGTAAAAACTTACATCTGATACCGGATGTTCCCGCGATCGCTCTTCTGCCAGGGTCACGGATGCCTGAAGCCGCACGAAATTTTTGTTTGCAGTTGCAACTGGTGCGAGAAATCGCCAAAGTGGCGTCTGGGCAACAACTACAATTCTACGCAGCTTTAGTACCAAATTTGATGTCGGAACTAGACGACATTGCCAAAAGTCAAGGTTGGCAGCACGAGCAAGGCATACTCACCTATGCTGCTGCTGGAAGTTCTCCTGTGGAAGTGAGATGTTACTCAGATGCGTTTAATGACATTGTATATTACTCTACCCTCATTCTTGGTATGGCAGGCTTGGCGGTGGATCTAGCAGTAGCGAGTGGAAAACCTGTCATCCAAATTCCTGGAGAAGGCCCTCAATTTACCTATCAATTTGCAGAGGCGCAAACACGGCTATTGGGTATAAATGCCCAAACAATCGGCACTAAGCCAGCAACCCTTGAGATTCTACAGCAAGCAGCTCGACGAGTCATTGAGACTGTGCAAGATTCTGACTACCTCGCTAAATGCAAAGAAAATGGCCCGGAACGATTTGGCCCGCCTGGTGCGTCTGAGAGAATTGCCCGCTTTCTGCTAACCTATCTAGGGGAAATTAAGTAGAAATTGCTGCTCAAGCTGCTAACTCTCAAGAAGTAATTTTTAAAGATATGAAAGTCCGCTCTAGTTACTGGCAACTGTTGCCTTATCTGTGGCCCCAATGGCCGCTGTTAGTTAAGGGGTCAGTGTGTATTTTAGGATTTGTGCTGTTTACCTTGTTACTGCCCTACCTAGCAGGTCAGGTCGCTTTTTTTGTTGGTCAGGGAAATGTTAACCAGATTGCCTACTGGCTCGGACTAGCCACTCTGGTATTCTTGGTTCGCGGGCTTTTTCAATACGGGCAGAATATCTTTATGATCGCTGCCGCTCTGAACATGGTTTTGAATTTACGTAAGCGAGTCTATGCTCATCTGCACAAACTCGGATTGGATTATTTTGAAACCACACAGACGGGCGATCTGACTTATCGCTTGACTGAAGATATCGACCGGGTAGGGGAGATTGTTGACAAGTTATCCCATCAATTTCTCTCCAATTTCTTGCAGTTAATCGCGATTCCCGCTTACATGCTCTACCTGAATTGGCCGCTGACTCTGGCTGGTTTGCTTTTGGCTCCTTTGATGGCTTGGTTAATCGGACTATTTGGTCAGCGATTACTTGTCCTATCTCGTCAGAGTCAAAATCATGTTTCTAATCTGTCTGCGATGCTAACTGAAGTATTTAGCGGCATTCGCGTTGTTCAAGCTTTTGCAGCACAAGAGTATGAAGTCAAGCGATTCAATCAGGAAGCAGAACGCAATCGCCAAGCTAAGTATCGCGCTCAACAACTTAAATCTATTCAGTTTCCAGTAGTAGGTTTTTTGGAAGCAGTTAGTATTATGCTGCTGTTTTTATTGGGAGGATGGCAGATTTCCCAAGGAAATTTGACTGCTCAAGGGTTTATTAGTTTCTTAGCTGCTGTGGCTTTACTGATTCAACCTATCGACCTCCTGATCAGCAATTTCAACGAGTACAAGCAGACTGAAGCCTCTGTAGAGCGCATCTTTGAATTAATGGCAAGACAGCCTAGTCTCAATGAAAAACCAGATGCCAAAGAACTGCCACGAGTCATTGGCAAGGTAGAGTATTGTCATGTCAGTTTCGCGTACAATCCTGGCGAACCAGTCTTAAAGGATCTGTGTTTGTGTGCTTCTCCTGGCAATGTCATTGCCTTGGTTGGTTCTTCTGGTGCAGGTAAATCAACGTTAATTAATCTGTTACTTCGTTTCTATGATCCTCAGTCTGGTCAGATTCTGATTGATGATATTGATATCCGCGACGTCACACTAAACAGTCTCCGCCGTCAAATTGGCATTGTTCCTCAAGACATTACTCTATTTTCGGGAACGATCGCTCAAAATATTGGTTACGGTCAGGAGGAATTGGATTTAGAGGCAATCCAGGAAGCAGCAAAAATTGCCAACGCTCACTCCTTTATTACCCAATTTTCCCAAGGCTATTACACCTGGGTAGGTGAGCGTGGGGTAAATCTCTCTGGTGGACAACGCCAACGACTGGCGATCGCAAGAGCAATTGTCCACGATCCACGAATTCTCATCTTAGATGAGGCTACCTCCGCCCTAGATTCGGAATCGGAAGCACTAGTTCAAGAAGCACTCGAGCGAGTGATGCAAAATCGTACCGTCTTTATTATCGCCCATCGCCTCAGCAGCGTTCGCCGTGCTGATTGCATCCTCGTCCTAGAACAGGGACAGGTTGTTGAATCTGGTACTCACACCTCTCTTTTGTCTAAGGGAGGACGGTATGCTCGTTTTTACGCCCAACAGTTCTACTCTGCACAGGAGTAGGGTGGGGAGATGGGGAGATGGGGAACTCACCGGCCCCCACTCCCCCAAGGGAGTGGGGATTAGGGGCAGTGGGGAGATGGGGAGGTGGGGAGGTGGGGAGATGGGGAGATGGGGCCCCTGGTGGGGATTAGGGGCAGTGGGGGGAGTGTGAGGAGTAGTAAGCCACTAACTACTAACTACTGACCACTAACCAAAATATTGCATTAGTATTGATTCAATTTGAACAATACCTATTGGCTTGCACAGACATGCATTAGCACCAATTTGGAGTGCGCGATCGCGTAATCCGTCCGGTGTAGTATCGACTGGATGATCACTGTTTGCTGCCGTCGGATTTGATGTAATAGTTACTACCAGTAAATCTTGCAAATCTGGGTTTTGTCGCACTGTAGCTAACAAATCCCATCCGCTCATGTCTCCTGCTAATTCTAAATCCAACAAAACTAAATCAGGTTGTTGGTTTTGCAATCGCTCCCAAAAATCGTTACTATTGCTGATTTGCTCAACATGGTAGCCAATTGCCTGAAGATAATCTCGCAGTAGGGCAGCAGTTTTTTCTTCATCTTGCACTAACAGAATATTTTTTGTTATGGAAGTAGCACGGTGGTGAGGAGTTAATTGTGTACGTCTTGAACAAGTTGATGAAGAGTCATCCTTGTTACGCTTTAGTTGCGATGAGTTTCCATAAGACGAATAATATTTAGTACTATTAGATACTTTATTAATATTAAAACTACGTGTTTGTACTGTAATTTCCTGTTGAGTAGATTGCTCCTCATCAAGGCAGAAAATCTCTTCACAGAACTGTGAACTGTCTTCCTGTAGGGGGGGTTGATTTGGCAAGAATAATTGAAATTTACTGCCTTTTCCTAGCACAGATTCTACTGTGACATCACCACCGTGCAAATGTGCTAACTTGCGTGTTAAAGCCAAACCCAAACCCGTGCCTTCATACTGACGATTGAGCCGACTATCAAGTTGTTTAAACGGTTCAAACAAGAATTTAAACTGACTTGGATCAATACCTATGCCTGTATCTGATACTGTAAATGTAATGCCTTGCGGTAATTTTTTAACTTCTAAGCATACCTTGCCTGCTGGAGTAAATTTAATCGCATTGGTAAGCAGATTGAGTAGCATTTGCTTAACTCGCCGTTCATCACCAATACAAAAGTCTGCTTGTTCGTCAATCTCGGCGATCAGTTGTAATTTCTTTTCTTCGGCGCGATCGCGTACTGTTGATATCACGTAATCACACAATTCTTGTACTAACAATTTAGATAAAAATAGTTCCTCTTTACCTGCTTCTACTTTTGACAAATCGAGGATATCGTTGATGAGTGCCAATAGATGCTCGCCACTACTATAAATACAATTGACATACTCTTTTTGCTTGTCATTGAGAGACCCCACCATTTCTTGTTGCAGCAGCTGAGACAACCCCATAATTGCATTTAGAGGTGTCCGTAGTTCGTGACTCATGGTTGCTAAAAATTCACTTTTGGCGCGACTACCGGCTTCTGCTGCTTCTTTACTTTCACAGAGTTCTAATTCTGTCTGCTTGCGTTTGGTAATGTCCTCGATCATGGCGAGGAAATACTCAGGTTCACCATTTTGGCTGGAAATCAAAGAAATACTCACCAAAGCCCAAACAAATTTACCATCTTTATGTAAAAAGCGCCTTTCCATCTCCAGGCGATCGCAAGTTCCCGAAATCAGTTGTTTGTAAAGTTCTAAATCTCCCTCTTGCTTGAAAATATAATCCGTAAAACGCTTGCTACATAACTCTTCTCGACTGTAGCCCAGTATCTGACATAATGCGGGATTTATATCTACTATCCGCGCTTTCATATCTACCAATCCAATTCCAACCGAAGAACGATCAAAAATTGCTCTAAACTCTGCCTCACTCTGTTGTAGCGCTTCCTGTGCTGCTTTACGTTCGCTAGCTTCTATTGCTAAAGTCACAAAATCTGCTATTGAACCTGCAAAGTTTTCTTCTTCTAATGTCCACTGGCGAATCCGACCAATATGTTCGTGACACACCACCCCCACTAAACGACCCCCTAACCAAATTGGTGCATTTAACACAGAGGCTATCCCAAATGCAGATAAATACGGTTCTGATAATTCTTGGGTTCTATCATCATTGCAAGCATCATGGGCTGCTATGCTGCGTTGTTCCTCCAAAGCTTGGAAGTATGCAGGGAAATTTGCTTTTAAAAGTGACATTCCACAGCTATGACGTTTTGTGATTGTGTCATATAAATCGACACATTCAACTTTTGAGTGATCACTATTGTATAACCAGACGCTGACTCTATCGACTTCTACTGTTTGGGCAGCGGCTTCTGTAATTTCTCTTAATGCTGCGCTGAGATCTCCTTGCTGCAAGGTCTTGCTTTTTGCTAGTTGCACTAGGGTTTTACTTTGTTTTCGCAGACAATTTTCTCTTTTTTGGAGTGCTTCCTCCACTCGCTTGTGTTCTGTAATATCTCCAAGTGATACTAACTGCATTTTTTGTCCCTGATCAGGAGTGAAGTTCTCTTGCATTGTGACTAAAAACGAAAAGCCGTTTTTTTTAACTACAATTACTTTCTATGGTTTTTCAGAACCAGAAAGAATAATTTTTTCTTAACTGTGGTAATTATAGTTCTGTTATTTTCAAAGCCTTTTTAATAATTAGTTCCATAATTTCTAGTCAGTATTTACCACAGTTGGCAAGCTTTGAAATAGTAGATTTCGCCTCCAGTTTCTTCGTAAATTATGAGCATAGTTCACAAAGAAATATAGGTTTACTAAATTTGGTTGTTGATTTTTGGTTGTTGTTTGTTGTAGAGACGTGCCATGGCACGTCTCTACAGTGGTTAGTTGTTTGTCATTTGTCATTGGTAAGAGGGAACTCTTAACTCTGAACAGGGAATAGGAAATAGGTAATTTCTCCCTTCCCTTGTCTTCCTTGTCCCCACACTCCCCATCTTCCTCCCTGTGTCCCACCCACAGGCAGATACAAAGCCTTTGTGAGTTTGGGACAATAAGAGTATAGGCAATCGTTGTAGGGATGAAGCGATGAGCGATGGCAACTTGAAAATTATCTCCCTAATTCCCAGTGGAACTGAGATTTTAGCCATACTGGGTTTAACTGATGCTATTGTTGGGCGATCGCATGAGTGTGACTACCCTCCAGAAATACAAAATCGTCCTGTTTGTACTCAAGCCAGGCTTAATACCAACGTCTCTAGCAGTGAAATTCACAATGAAGTCAATAAATTAATACAATCTGCCCTCAGTATCTACGAAATTAAAACAGATGTTTTAGAGCGACTACAACCCACTCATATTGTTACCCAAGACCAATGTGACGTTTGTGCTGTTAGTTTATCAGATGTAGAAAAAGCTGTAGCTGAACTTACCCACGCTTCACCGCAAATTATCTCCTTACAACCCAATTTTCTCAACGATGTTTGGGCTGATATTGAGCGATTAGCCAATATTTTTCAAGTAGATTCGGTTAAAGTACTAGAAAACTTAGAAGCTCGTGTAAAAATAGTTGCCCAAAAAACACAAGGACTTTCCCAAACAGAAAAGTTGCCTAGAGTAGCTTGTATTGAATGGACTGATCCTTTAATGGTTGCTGCTAATTGGATTCCTGAATTAGTTACTTTAGCAGGAGGAGAGCCTTTATTTAGCACTACGGGTCAGGCTTCGACACAGTTAAAGTGGGAAAGTTTGATTGCAAGCAATCCAGACATAATCATTTTTATGCCCTGTGGCTTTGATTTAAATCGTACTCGTCAAGATACCGAGTTGTTAAGTAAACGTCCAGAGTGGCAGAACTTACACGCTAACCAAACAGGTAGAATCTACATAACTGATGGTAATGCTTACTTCAACCGTCCAGGACCAAGACTGGTAGATTCATTAGAAATTTTAGCAGAAATTTTACATCCAGAAATTTTTCAATATGGCTACAAAGGAAAAAGCTGGGATACTTTTTGAAAAGCAATTACCAATTAACCAACAAAACCAACCATATCATAAGTAATTAGCCGGACTTGATATAATTTATCATTTTTTGCTTGCTGTATTATTAACCCATTCAATTAAACGCTTTAAGGTTTCTGATAGTGCTGCTTCACCGACTATAAGTGTGTGTTGTTGATTGTTTTCTTCCACAGTTAAAGTGTATTGAAAGCGGTCAGGTTGGTTAGCAGGAGCATTAATTTTTGGAGGTAAGCTGTAGAAATTTGCGGCTTCTAATAGTTGAGATAGTTGCTGAGTTTCTTCTGGAGACAGGTTAGCCGTGTCAACGATCGCTTTCTTGCTGATCCCGGCGAAACCACCCGTACGCTGAAGCGATATCCGCATTTTCCTCTCCGTAGTAATAGCTTTTGCTTTAAACAAAAATACTGGGAAGATAAAGCTTTATCTCCCAGTTTAACAACAAAAGACTAAGACAAAATAAAAATTATGAATTATGAAAATTTTCATTCATAATTAATAATTCATAATTTTAAATAACTCCTACTTTTTGCCAAGCGTTCTGTACTGCATTTTGTTCCTGACTTCCTTGACCGTAGAGTTCACCAGCGACTTGAATGATAATATTGGCAGCACGTTTAAAGTTCGTTCTCGCACGCAAGCGATCGCGTAAAGCTATATACCAAATTTTTCCAGCTTTTTCCCAAGCATAACCGCCAATCTCTGTTGCTGCCAAGTAAAACGCATAGTTAGGAATACCCGAATTAATATGTACCCCGCCGTTATCTTCAAAACCAGTGTATTTATCATTCATATGTGCTGGCTGGGGATCTTTACCTAAAACAGGGTCATCATATGCTGTTCCTGGTGCTTTCATGGAACGAATACCCACACCATTAACCTTATCTGTAAAAATACCTTCTCCGATAATCCAGTCAGCTTCTTGAGCAGTCTGTTTTTTGACCCATTGTTTCACCAATGAACCAAATACATCAGAAAATGACTCATTGATAGCTCCAGATTCACCATAATATTGTAAACCAGCTTCGTATTGAGTTACACCATGTGTTAGCTCATGACCAATAACATCTATGCACTTGGTGAATCGTTGAAATATTTCACCATCACCATCACCATAAACCATTTGGTCGCCATTCCAAAAGGCGTTATCATATTTGACGCCATAATGTACTGTTGAGTCTAAACGTAGCCCTTTATCATCAATAGAATTACGCTCAAATACCTCATAATATAAATCGTAGGTAGCCCCAGCCCCATCATAAGCTTCGTCAACAGCGATATCGTTGCTAGGCGGGTCGCCTTCACCACGTACCAACGTACCGGGGAGTTGTTCAGTACTTTTAGCATCAAAAATTGTCCGACGCTTTTCACCAGGGGAAACTGCAAAATTGACTGCACCTACTACATTTCGCCTTCCCCGAAATTGTGACGAAATATTTAAGGTGTGAAACGCCCAACTTCGTTGTTGCTCATTACCATTGACTACAATATTTTCTAGCATGTGAGGTGGTACAACACAACAAATAGGGCATCTTGAATATTGTTGATGCTCACACCCAAATCCCAATGGTCTTTTATTTTTTCGAGCCATTCAACATATTCTCCTTCTGTATAAAATAGAGTGATAGCAAATACAAGTCTTAACTCTAGTGTGCAAAGGACTCAGTAACCAAATTCACCGCAGAGTTTTTGTTTTGTGTCGATAGTACTTCCTACTTTATTATTGTCAGTAGGTTAATTACTCAGTCACAGTACCCTATGAGGGTAATTTTACTTTGGAGGTATCGGGTTCTGATACCCAATGGGTTTATATGATAGTCCCTGTATCTAGTTCTTGTGTAATTTTTTACGTTTTTTAACTACAAATCTATCAAACAGGCATATTTCACTGTTCGTTGCGATCGCTTCAACCAAAACAGTACCAACTTAAGGCATATCTTTTTGGACTAAAGCCTATGATTTATTTAACATAGTTGTAGACCTCACTAGTTATGTGTGGTTGTGTGTTGTAAAACTTGATTAAGTTTGGTCAAGGGGGTATAACTCCTTGACTTTTTCTTTTTTGAATTGCTCTTCAGGGTACTTGCATCAAAAAATACAATGAGACAGACTATACTATCTGCTTTAAATAGCTGGTTGCAACCTTCTCACAAAACTGTTCTGTTATTTGATTCCGTTGCTGCTGCTCATGAAATTGCCTTTATGCTCAACGGTGAGTGGGATGAGTGTAACGGTGTCAATCTGTCTAAGTGTGACGAAGTAGCGATTAACACTGCTGCTAGTCTAGTAGACACTTCATGGTGTTATCAAGGTACTTCAGTTGCTGTTTTAAGTAAATTAACAACTGATGAACTTCTACGTCGTTATGGAATCGGAGAAAGAAACTTTACTAATGCTAATTTGAGATGTGCCAATCTCTGTTCGCTTTTATTGAGTGAAGTTAATTTCAATTGGGCTAAACTAAGTTGGGCTAATTTGAGTGGAGCGAATCTCAGTAAATCAGACTTAACAGCAGCAGATATGCAAAATGCTAATTTAAGCGATATCAACTTGAGTAAGTCACGCTTAGTTAGGGCTAATTTGGTATCAACAAATCTATCAAGAGCAGATTTAAAAGGAGCAGATTTAAGTCATGCTTGCTTAAGAAATGCTAATTTATATCAAGCAGATTTGAGAGGTGCAAATATTTTTCAGACAGACTTCCAAGGTGCTGATTGTAGTGGAGCTATTTTCGATACAGTAATTCCCAAATGAATAAAAAAAAGCCTGGTTACTTTGATGCAACCAGGCTGAAATTTATTTCACACAATCACACACAATGAGGCATTCAAATTTGAGGACTAATGGCAACTCATTAAGCAACAATTTCTTGCAGATTAACTTTGACGACCTTATTCTTTTCTGCTTCGGTTTTTGGTAGTGTCAAATTCAGAATGCCGTCTTTGTAATCAGCAGTAACGTTAGTATTTTGAATGCGAGCAGGAAGAGGAATCACACGTTGGAATTTACCATAGTGGAATTCGCTTCTGGTGTAACCTTTTTCTTCTGTTTTGCGTTCAGATTTACGTTCACCACTGACATAAACCGCATCTTCTGTGACTTGTACATCCAAGTCTTTAGCTTCCATACCAGGAATTTCTAACTTCAGAAGGATTGCTGATTCTGTTTCTTGCAACTCAGCAGCAGGAACTTTCACATCACCATCTTTCCACAGTCTAGATGGCATAAAACTTTCATCAAATAAACGGTTGAGTTGGCTTTGGAGAGCGTTCATTTCTTGCCAAGGATTGTAACGAACCAGTGCCATAATGATTCCTCTATTTACAATATTTTTTACTACTTAATTCAGGTATTTGTCCTTTGCTTTAATTCTTATGTTAGTGAAGGACAACAATGAAGTAAATTCGGCTTTTATCACTTTCAAAATGATGATTGCCGAACCTGAAGAGCTAATGAAAAATGTGTGGAAAACTTGAATATTTTTGGTTCGGTAAACCCTATTATTTCGGACTTGCACCAATGTCAGTAAGCCTCAAATTCCGCCCAGAACTCAAGTTCCGGGCTAATAGCTAAACTCCATTAAAATGGAGTAACAGACTTAAATTTGGTTACAGTCAGATTGATCTGACTTAAGCTATGAGCCAAGAAATAAATTTATTGGCGGGATGAAAAGCTGGTGCAAAATATTAAGTGTAGAAGACTTTTGCTATTAGCCTGGGGTTTAAACCCCAAGTAGGTTATTTCGACAGGTGCTTATCCTCACAACTAAAACTCAAGGCTGCACGAGGTTTTAACTGCAAGACAAGGATTTGAAAATCTTAGTTTTCCTTAAGTCCATACAGGTGTATTTAGCAGGCATAGCACTAGATAGATGTTGCACTTGTATAATTACCCTTTTTGGGGGTTGCATAATACAAATTTTGATGATATTTCTAGCTCAAGATGATCTTTAAATCTAAAAATATGTGTTTACTGCTACAAAAAGAATTATTAATTAACTCATTCTTTGAGTAGAAGCTAATAAGTATCAATAATCAGTATGCTCATGATTTGATAATCATATAAGTATTCACTAATAGATACTAAATTTAGTTGCTAGCAAATCACTAAAATATAAACTATCAATTTATAATTAGTTTACTTTTATTATAGGAGTAAATCATAGTGCAACCTAACCAAAAAGATTTAAACAAATTTCTCTATCCCCATAGTTCTTATCGTGGTCAAGTTAAACCAGAAAATTTAGTATTTAATGCCAATTTACAGGAATTTGCTCAAAAAGTTAGTTTCATTGCGAATTTAGAAACAAGCGGAAAACTTGCTCCCGAAGAAGCCTACAGCCAAATTAAGATGCTGTGGAAACAGTTGAAACTTAGTAAAAAGGAACTAAAAATCGGTAGTCAAACGCTGTCGGATAATCAATAAAATAAATTTATAATATATTCATTTAATTGGAATTTATTTGGAGTAGGTGAAATTATAATTTTTAAGCAATAAATATTGTCAGTTATCTAAATTTTATCTCTTTTTACCAAATAACAATGAGGCAAAAACGCCTCATTTTTTTGCCTCATTGTAGTTCTACCTGCATAGATTAATTAACCTATATGTGGTAGGTCTCTGACAATTATGTGTTTTTTATGGTCAAAACAAATTTTTCCTTCTTTTTTTAACTGAGATAACAATCGTGTAACTGTGACTCGAGTAGTACAGCAGGCGTTAGCTAAATCTTCATGAGTTAGGCGAACCGATAGGCGAGTTCCCTGGGCTACCTTTTCACCAATTTCACGTTTCAAAAGCTGCAAAAGTCCATATAAGCGATCTTGTACTCGTCGCAATCCAGAAATAACTAAAAAAGATTCTGTTTGCTGTAGTCGTTGATTTATCTTTGGTAAAAAGGCATGGCTTAAGGCTGGGGAAGCTAGTATTTCTGACACATCAATTGCTACTAACCTCACATCCGATATAGCTGTGGCTTGGTAAGTATGCAAGGAAGTCAGATAAGAACCGAAAACCATTCCTGGGACTGCTAACCCTACTAGTACTTCTTCACTGGTTTCACCAAGGGTAGTTAGTCTTACTAACCCTTGACGAACATACCAAATTATTTGTGTGTTGAGAGGAATGGTATCTCCTTTGGAATACTTATGTATGGGGCGATCGCCATCAAAGTCACGATCTTTTGTAATCTTTACTAATTCTGCCCGTTTGCTTTCATTAATGCTGCGTAGCAGCCAGCGCATGGTTTGGGCTTTACCTTGATTGTTATAGGAAATCCCCACTGTTAGCGCTGCGTTAAAGAGTTCATTGCCATGTTGTTGCAAGGCTATGATTAATTCTTGGCTTCTACCGTTTTGACTTACTTGGGTGAGAAAATTACGAAACTCATGTTTCTGTTTTAAGGCAACAAAATTAATGATTGGTTTACCCACCAAAGATTCTTTTTTTAAATTAAGCAATTTGGTAGCTTTACGGTTAGCTAGTTGGATTTTACCTTGGGCATCAGTCACTAAATAGCCGTCTGGTGCTTCCTCAAATAATTCCTCATAACGTTTGCACTCTGCTTGTAAAGTTTTTTTTGTTTCTTCTAATTGCTCATGCTGATGATAAAGTTCCTCAATTGCAAAATGTACTGATTGTGAAGCCCAGCTGAGTTCGGTCAAAGCTTCCGGCATTTCATGTGACATCACAGGCTTTTTGACGACATTTTCGTACAGTCTAGCTATACGCTTGTCCATTTCCTGTGTTGACTGTGCAAATTTGTCTATTTTTATCTTATCCACGTTAAATTTCTACCACTTGTTTGCAGAAATAGGACAAAAATATTGATTTGAAAAAGGCAAGCTATGCTTAGACGGATGGGACAAGCCATCGTAGTTGCATCTTAATGACAGCAACTAAATTCTAAGTAGCGCTTCAAATTATCTTGGTAGATGACACGCACAATTTCAAAATCAATGTGGCATAAACAATTATGAGTCGACTGCGATTCATTCAAGTTTCATAGGAAAACATTGCAACATACTTCAAAAATATTGCAAATCAAAAATTGCTGAGTTTAGCACTCCTCACTCTTTACTCGCATTCTAAAAAGATTGTCTAAGTTAGATAAGTTTGAGAGTACTCTCTTTCTAAATATCATGACCTTGTTGCTCCAACAGAATATTATGCCATATTCGTGAAAACAATGTGAATAATTGATATTTTAATTTTTGCTAAAGTATACTTATTCTCAGTAAAAATAATATTAGTTTGTATCAATAATTAATTGTCTAAAATCAGCACAAATAATTCAAATTAACGAAAAGACTAATAAGCAAGAGAATGGTAAAAATGTATCATTTGAGTATCAGTATATATTTGATACAAAATACCTTTAATACTTAAACTCAAGCACATTCATTTACCTGAGCATTATCGAATTCTAGACTCTAATAAACAGATGTAATAAGTCTTTGAGCGACTTGTGATCATATCTAACTCAGAAGTTTTATATTGATGATGCCGTTTGTTAATTAATGAGGGGTTTAGCCCCTCATTATTCAAAGTTTAATTTTGCGTTCCTATCCCTATTTGAAATCAATTAGCAATTCTGATAAGGGTATGTTGACTAATAGATAAAGTCTACTAAATTCACTTCAGTGAATTTAGACTACAAAGAATGCTTAGACCTTAAATTAATTGATAAGCAACACAGACTCATAGATAAAATTCTATATCAATTCATATTATTTCGTATCTAATCAATTTACTATATTGTGTTTTGTCGTTGGTAATTGTACAGTTATACAAGCTAAGCCCAGTAAAGTAGGCTTAGTAGATATAACTTATAAATTTTGTCTATGTTTTAAAATCTTATTTATTAAAAATAAGGAAAAAGTAAGAAGAAAATAAGAAGAAAATAAGATAAAAAATCAGCAATTTATATCTTTAGCTGTTTATAAATTACTGGGAGCTAAACGTAAATTATATCTGTCTTAAAAGGCAGAAGGCAGAGGGCAGCAGTCTGGTAGTGGCGTGTCTAGACTAAAATAGTGCAATAATTCTCTTGTTCTATCTGGTGTGTTCTCTGTTGAAAAGCTTTGAGGTTCCCTCCGGGATGCTGCTTTGTAGAGGCTTTGCGTGGTGCGGTTTATTAATGCACAAATTTAGCTGTGTCACGCCACTACGAAACGAGATTTGGAGTTATTAAATCACTTGTGTATACACCGTACTACTAGGGAACTGCAATAATTGTCAAACTAGACATGACAGGGATATAAATGCAAGCATCAACCTTAGAAATGAGGGACTACGAATTTTGACCTCTGGAACGGGGGATAAAGCCTGTTGTCCAGATGTAAGTCGCAGTAAGGGAGGACGCAAGAAATCCACTACTGCGCTTTCTGTTGGACAGGAAGCCTACACGCTCTCCGTCAGGTCAGTGTAGTTAGTTCACCTTTTCCACATAACGTGAAAAGTCAGCTCCTACACCCCTACACCCAATACAGTTGGGTTAGGCTAATTTCTTCAGCTATGTACTCTACTGTTTCACAGATAGGTACTGACTTCTGCAACTAGCACAATCACATAAGCTGCAAACGTTGGAATCCTAAAGTGAATTCAAATAATCTTATGTTGCTTTTTTCTTAAGCGGGTAACGCGATTCGAACGCGCGACATTCACCTTGGCAAGGTGACGCTCTACCACTGAGCTATACCCGCAAACTTTGCATATATACAAATATGTCAGATGAAGAGGTGATTGTCAAGAGGTAAAGCAATATTTTTTGGCGGCTTGTGCAATTCTCTTCTTCTTACTTCTTTAACCTTGACCCAATAGCAAAAGTGATGAAGCTAAGATACTAAAGTATTTGATTTACTTCTATAGGTATATTTGATGTATTTTGTGTAAATGTAAAGCTATAACTGATCAGCTATTATTGTTACTTGACATCAAGCAACGTGAGTGCTAAGCGTTTACCACAAACAACTGCCCATGTTAGGATTACCCGTCAATCTTGGCAACAGGGCTTACTGGAAGGAGAAGTCAGAGCAGGGGATTTTGAATGGCAGTTTCAATGGCATTTTCGCCGAGGAGAATTGTCTGTCAAACCATCACAAGGTCGTGCCTTAATTAAAGAGCCTCTTGGTCGTTTTTTAGAGCAAAAAGATTATCAACTAGAACCAGGAGGAGACTATGCTTTTACTATTCGGGCAGAACTATAAAAATTATGAATGATGAATTAAAGATTATGAAATTTTATAATTCATAATTCATCATTCATTTTGCTGATTCTGTCAGGCGACTGAGATATCTTTCAATGAGGAGAATAGCAACAATGTCATCTATTGGTCTTGGAGGTGTTCGCATTCCTTGTGGTAACAGTTTGGTGATTCCTTTGGGTGGGAACATTTGCCAATAGCGATCGCGTGCTTCTAAACTGGTGTAGCGTTCATCAACTAACATGATGTTTAACGGGTCTGACAATTGTTGCTGTAGTTGCTGTTTCCAGCCTTTGGCTGTGGTTTGATCACCCATAACCATTAGAGAAATGGGAAATTTCTGTCGCAAGGTTTCAATGGTAGCGATCGCTTCAGTCGAAGGTACAACCTGATGATAATGTAGCTTTCGATCCAGTCCCATCACTGCTAAACCACATTTATCTTTACCCGGGTCGAATCCTAAGATCACTGGTTGAGTTGGTGTAAATTCATTTAAATTCATATTAAATACGATTAAACGGTTTTTGTTCTTTGTTGGTTGTTGATGGTTGGTTGGAACAAACAACAAACATAATTTTTTGTTCTTTGTTGGTTGTTGATGGTTGGTTGGAACAAACAACAAACAACCAACAACAAACAACAGACATCATATTAAGTACTAAAAATCACTTGTCCATTTTTAATTGCTAACAATTTCACTTTCAACGGCCCAGCGGTATATGTGTCTTGTGCGGCAACTGCTTTAATATCAATTGCTTGGTCATATTGTCGCAACTGAGCAATAAAGCGCAGAAAAGTACCATCTATTTGAATATCTTCTAAAATTCCGGCATTGCGTGCGCGAAATTGAGAAGCAGAAATCAACAGTTCTAGGCGCTGTCGCAGTTGGTAGGATGTCATGGATTTGGGATCGGCTGTAGTTGCAGCTAGTACTTCACCTCCAGAGAACACAATTTCATTTAGTGCTGCATCAGCAAAAAATTCGATTGGTTTTTCTCCTCTGACGTAGTTACCCGCAGAGAAAATCCGCACTACGTAATCTCGACCATCTTTAATCTGATTACTTAACTGTTCAACTTGTTCTTCAGTGACACGTAGTATTTGCAAATTTGGCAGGGTAGTAGTGCCAGGTTCACTTAATTCCATACTGGCATTTTTATTAGCTTCTTTTAATAGCTGGATAACTGCTTGACGAGCAGCCGCAGGTTCTTCTATACGCACAACCCCAGCTGCTAGAACTTGACCCCGGACTAAAGCCAGTTTTCCTAAACGGAGGTCACGATAAGACTGATAGTATTTCTCTAGACGTGCGACTTCCTGCTCAAGATAGGACTGTTGTGTTTCTAGTTCTTTGAGACGAGTTTCTCGTTGAGCAATAATTTTCTCCCTGGCTGTAATTTCGAGATTACGCTTTTGAATGACTGCATCTAGTTTGGCAATTGTCTGATCACGCTGTTGAATCACTTCCTGACGCTTTGCTAGCTCGCGATCGCGTTTGTCTATAGCAGCTTGCGCTTCAGCAACCGCTTGTTTAGCTTGCTCATAAAGTTTTTGACGTTCTGCTTTGAGTCGTTTAATTTCCTCTAGCTGTCTGTTCCTTTCTTGATAAACATTTTGTAGTTGGGCTATGGCTTTTTCATATTGATTTGCCACTTGACTCAATTGTTTTTGAGTACCTTGGAGTTGGGTTTGAGTTCTTGCTTGTTGATTAATCGTACGGTTGAGTTGGGCTTGCGTTTGCTGTTGCTTAGCGTTTGCTGCTTGTAAAGATTTGTTAATTTCTTGCAGATCCTGCTGAGCTTTAGCTTCTTCTTTTCTGGCTTGCTCTAGTTCAGCCTTAGTTGTATCAAGCTGCTGGGTCGTATTTTCTAGTTGTACGCGTTTACGCCTAAGGTCTCTTTGAATATCTTCTAACTCAAAAACTCCTTTACGTAAACCCTCATCAGCTAAAAATAAAATGCCCAGGGTTGATGCGGAAATGCCCAACCCTGTCAAGATTGTTACTAATACAGCTGTGTTTTTGGGTCTGAGGTTGAAAAGTGAGAGCCGTTTTTTGCCAACCCGCGTGCCAATGCGATCGCCGACGGTGGCAATAACGCCTCCCAAAACTAAGATTGCAATAATGAGGATGTACCCGGTGGCCATCTGTTTGTATTTACCGAAGAAATCCTTCCAGATACAGCCTACTACTTTCAGGCATTTTCTGTGGCGAATTGCAGGTTAGTAATTGGGGATTGGGTATTGGGGGTGTGAGGGGTGTGAGGGGTGTAAGGGGTGTGAGGAGTAAGTATTAAACAAACACCAACCACTACCCACTAACTAATGTACAGACGCTTCAAACAGCACGTCTCTACAACCACTAACTACCAACAACCAACCACCAACTACCAAAAATAATTACCCATTACCTATTTTTACAAGAGTGTCTATATTTCTTAACGCCGTTCTCTGTGTGCAATTAAGTGAATTGCCGACTTAATGTCACAGGTTTGTGGACAGTAATTTTTTTCTTGTGTATGGAGATCATCTTCTTTTCGCGCAAATCGCCTAGTAACCTAGTGACAGTGACCCGAGTCGAACCAATTGCTTCAGCGATCGCCTGATGAGATAGCTTGAGGTCAATTGTGATTCCATCTGCACAAGGAAGACCAAAATCTCGACAGAGAATTAACAAGAAACTTATTAATCTTGAACCCATGTCGCGGTGAGCGAGTGTTTCAATCATCATCTCTGTTTGAAGAATGCGCGAAGACAAACCCCGCAGCATTAACATCGATAATTCTGGATTTTCCTTGAGTGCTTGCTCCACCTGTTCGATAGGTGCTGACAGCAATTCAACAGGCGTAAAAGCAACTGCATGATAAAAACGATCAGACTTGTTTCCCGTTAGTAGGGACAAAACCCCAAATACACTGTTTTCCCGCAGAAGCGCTACAGTTATCTCTTCTCCTGCTTCGTACACCCTGGAGAGTTTAACTGCACCTTTTAAGAGAAAATAAACTCTTTCAGCAGGATCGCCGGGGAAAAAGATCGTCTTGTTGCGCTCGAACGATTCCACCACTGGCGGAAACGCTCCAGTCGCCATCTGACGAAAAACATTTGCTAGGGCTTTATCTTGTGTCACGATCATCTATCTCCCTTCCCCTACCCAATGCCGGAAAAACGAATATGGATTTCCTAAGAATACACTCGAAAATTCAATAAAACATTGTCAACCTTTCTGTACTTTCCTATACTTAACCTTTTGTCTAATTGATGTTTGTTTAACATGATACAAAATTTATAGTGCAGGGATCTAGTACTTTTTGTTAGGTACTTCCAAAATTGTAATCAATAAGTTTTTTAAGAAAAAAGTAAGATTCATAGAGAATTTATGAAAACATAAAATGGTAAATTGAATAGTAAAAAGCAATTTTGGCACTATGGGTGTCGGAAATACGGATGTGAAAACGTAGGGTATTGGGGGTGCAAGGGAAACCACAAATAAATTTAGTTACTCCCAAGAGAAAAATATCTTTTTCTAAAACCTTTGCTCTGTTTAAAAATCCTTTTTATAATCCATCTTTAAAAGAAGCAGTTTGTATCCGATTTTAATTGGGGCGAGATTGAGTCTCTTCTCTTACATCCACCCTGAAGTAGCCATCAAAAATCAAATTTATAAAACGAAGACAAACCAAGCTCAGATTCATGTATGCTCCTAATGAAACATCACATCAATAATTTCTATGCTGGATCTGACTGGAAAAAATGCCCTTGTTACAGGCATTGCTAATAACCGCTCTATTGCTTGGGGTATTGCTCAACAACTGCACAAAGCCGGAGCTAACCTTGGCATTACCTATCTCAGCGACGAAAAAGGCAAAATGGAAAAGAAAGTCGCAGAATTGGTAGAACCACTCAATCCTACTCTGTTTTTACCTTGTAATGTCCAAAATGACGACGAAATTAAGTCTACTTTTGAGACAATTCACCAGAAGTGGGGTAGCTTAGACATTTTGATTCATTGCCTAGCCTTTGCCAATAAAGATGATTTGAGTGGAGACTTTAGCCAAACCTCCCGTGAGGGCTTTCGCACAGCTTTAGATGTCAGCACCTATTCTTTGGTACAACTTGCTGGTGCAGCTAAGCCTTTAATGACCGCAGGCGGAAGCATAGTTACTCTCTCTTATTTAGGAGCCGTCAGAGCAGTTCCCAACTATAATGTGATGGGAGTTGCCAAAGCAGGATTAGAAGCCAGTGTGCGTTATTTAGCAGCAGAACTAGGTTCTGCTAATATCCGCGTCAATGCCATCTCCGCTGGGCCAATCCGTACTTTAGCTTCTAGTGCCGTTGGTGGTATTTTAGATATGATTCATCATGTTGAAAAAGTAGCTCCCTTGCGACGCACCGTTACCCAGATCGAGGTAGGTAATGCAGCAGCGTTCTTGTGTAGCGACTTGGCAAGTGGAATTACAGGACAAGTCCTGTATGTTGATGCAGGATATGAAATTATGGGAATGTAAGCTGTTGGTTGTTGGTTGTTATTTGTTGTTTGTTCCAACCAACCACCAACAACCAACAAACAACAAGTTTTGAATACTATGCAAATCAGCGATCGCCAAACTCTATCTTCACCCAACAACCTCACACAAACTCCCCGTATTGCCTCTGTACGTCGCACAACGGGAGAAACGGATGTCCACGTTACGATTAATTTAGACGGTACAGGAGTTTGCAATGCAGCAACTGGCATTCCATTTTTAGATCATATGCTGCATCAAATCGCCTCCCACGGACTAATTGACTTAGATATCCAAGCTACGGGAGACTTGCATATTGATGACCACCACACCAACGAAGATGTAGGCATTACCTTAGGACAAGCAATCAGTAAAGCATTAGGTGACAAAAAAGGCATTGTCCGCTTTGGTAACTTTCTTGCACCTCTTGATGAAGCCTTAATTCAGGTAGCACTCGATTTTTCGGGTCGTCCCCATCTCAGCTACGGTTTGCAAATCCCTACCCAGCGCGTTGGAACTTATGACACCCAGCTAGTACGAGAATTTTTTGTAGCCTTGGCTGGTAATAGCCAGATGACATTGCACATTCGCCAGTTAGATGGGATTAATTCTCATCACATTATAGAAGCCACATTTAAGGCATTTGCGAGGGCAATGCGGATGGCGATAGAGATTGATCCCCGTCGTGCAGGGTTGATCCCCAGTTCTAAAGGAGTGTTATAGGAGGCAGAAGACAGAAGACAGAAGGCAGAAGGCAGAAGGGTAAAAAGTGAAGAGCTTTTATAGTAACTTTTATTGCTTTCAACAAGCCTTCTTTATAAGTTCCAATCCCTGATAGGGATTTGTGTAAATTGCAACGCAACAGCTAACGCCTTTTCGATAATCAAAATCGGTTTCAATCCCTAATAGGTATTTGTGTAAGTTGCAACATTCAATTTAAGCGTACCAGTATCAGAGGGTGCGGGTTTCAATCCCTAATAGGGATTTGTGTAAGTTGCAACCATTTCATCACTCCTTTATTTCTCTGTTATTTTCACGTTTCAATCCCTAATAGGGATTTGTGTAAGTTGCAACATTTTGGCTTTAGGGCAACTAAAGTCTTACAATGAAGTTTCAATCCCTAATAGGGATTTGTGTAAGTTGCAACCAGGGAAGTAGAAGGCATCACCGTCTATTATCGCGGTGTTTCAATCCCTAATAGGGATTTGTGTAAGTTGCAACGCGTCAATGTACCGGAGTTAGCGCGATCGCACTTCAGTTTCAATCCCTAATAGGGATTTGTGTAAGTTGCAACCCATTGTTTTCTTCTAGAATCCCGCCAAACATAGTTGTTTCAATCCCTAATAGGGATTTGTGTAAGTTGCAACCTTGCTGAAGTTGAGTTACAGCCGCTTGTAAGGCCGTTTCAATCCCTAATAGGGATTTGTGTAAGTTGCAACTTAACCCCGACCTGCGGGTACTCTTCAAAAATCCACAGTTTCAATCCCTAATAGGGATTTGTGTAAGTTGCAACCAAATAAGCGATTCTCAATCTAATAAGCTAATAGCGCTTGTTTCAATCCCTAATAGGGATTTGTGTAAGTTGCAACGGAGCAAAACAATGTTTCAAGATTCATCAATTAATTTCGTTTCAATCCCTAATAGGGATTTGTGTAAGTTGCAACACAACAATAACAACAACCTAAGTATAGGAGCCATCGTTTCAATCCCTAATAGGGATTTGTGTAAGTTGCAACCCCAAGGCCTCCACTAGGATACCCCAAGGCTACCCAGTTTCAATCCCTAATAGGGATTTGTGTAAGTTGCAACATAGACATAGAGGAGGCCAAAATGGACTATATTACGGAGTTTCAATCCCTAATAGGGATTTGTGTAAGTTGCAACGCTATTTGAATGCCTGGGTTTGTCTCTGTTTTACCGAGATAGTTTCAATCCCTAATAGGGATTTGTGTAAGTTGCAACTTTGCCGCCTCGCTGAGTGCCACAGATGGCAACGTTTCAATCCCTAATAGGGATTTGTGTAAGTTGCAACCAATCAAATGAGGCACCGTTTCGATTACATAATGGTTTCAATCCCTAATAGGGATTTGTGTAAGTTGCAACGAACAAGGCTCGTTCTTCCAAGGCGAGGGTGGGCGCGTTTCAATCCCTAATAGGGATTTGTGTAAGTTGCAACTTGGAGGCTCTTTCCGCTGGAGATAGCTCTTTGGGAATTGTTTCAATCCCTAATAGGGATTTGTGTAAGTTGCAACGGAGCGGGCTAAAGAGGCGTATTATGGCACCTAAGTTTCAATCCCTAATAGGGATTTGTGTAAGTTGCAACTAGGAGAAAGTGATGGCAAGCCGAGAAAGCCCAGCCGTTTCAATCCCTAATAGGGATTTGTGTAAGTTGCAACCCCGCATCGTGTCTCTTGACCGCATCAGATACCAGGAGTTTCAATCCCTAATAGGGATTTGTGTAAGTTGCAACAATAACCAGATTAAAGATATTCAGCACAAACAGACGTTTCAATCCCTAATAGGGATTTGTGTAAGTTGCAACGTGACGCTAAGTTCCCTGTGGGTGACCTCAAAGGGGTTTCAATCCCTAATAGGGATTTGTGTAAGTTGCAACTAAGTAAAGCCCAGAAAGTAGCCAGTACACTCCAGGTTTCAATCCCTAATAGGGATTTGTGTAAGTTGCAACGGTAGTGAAGCCAGCTGGAGCGCCCCCCAGACCTCCAGTTTCAATCCCTAATAGGGATTTGTGTAAGTTGCAACTTCTACACTTTCCGCCGTAAGCCCGGGCAAGTGGTCGTTTCAATCCCTAATAGGGATTTGTGTAAGTTGCAACTTTACTGGTGGTAAAGATTTTGATCCCCAAGAAAGGGTTTCAATCCCTAATAGGGATTTGTGTAAGTTGCAACCTATATATATAATAGAGATGTGACTAGGAGAAAAAAATGTTTCAATCCCTAATAGGGATTTGTGTAAGTTGCAACTGCTCAATTTGGAAGCCTTGCTGTATTTGATTTTCAAGGTTCAGTGGTGCAGACCTGGAGTAAATATAGCTTTTGAGCGATCGCAGTGTCAAGAGTGACTTGAAAAAAATTGCCTCAAAAGCTTTACTGGTAAGAGTTTCAGACATAGCGCAAACCTCTGTTTTGATGTGAATGGTTCAAACCCGCAACAGCCATAGCTTTCAGGCAGAAAATTTGAGTCTTTATATAAAACACCTACAGGTTGGCGCAACTACAGAAACTCAACATTCCCTATTATCCTCAACAACCTTAGTACAAAATTTCACAAACTCGTAACGAATATAATTCTGAAAAACTCTGCGAACCTCAGCGCTAACTTTGCGTCCCTCTGCGTTTAAAAACACCATAACTTTACACAAAGGTTACTTAGGAATGCAATCAAGTTGTCGGTAGGTTGAGTAGATAGCCAGCTTTAAATCATTTCTCTGAGGTTGTCCAATAAATTATCAGACAACTTTGAAATTATATTTATATGTGGATTTCACCAGAAGGATTTTTTCATTGGCTAGCTTGACCAACTGAAAGCAAATTTAGCTTAGTACCACATTTACTGAAACAGTTAAAATCCTTGATAAAACGGAGAGGGGGGGATTCGAACCCCCGTAGGATTTCTCCTAAACGCATTTCGAGTGCGTCACCATCAACCACTCGGACACCTCTCCAAAAACTATTTATACTTTTTTACAGCGAAACTATAGCTACGCCTTTCCTATTATAGCACTATATCATCTTAATACCAATTTACAAAAAAATACAACACATGGATAAAACCTCTTCCCAATCATCCTTGCTAAGGCAGGATTCCATTAAGCAGGTGGGGCTATCTGTTGTATTCAAGTATAATTTAGAGACTTTGTCTTGATAATTCATAAACTTCACAATACAGAAGTTTTATTTTCTGTCGTCTGGATAAATGGCTCAAATTCTCTTTGAGGGGTCCATTGAATTGCCCCATCTTTTCCTGTAAAGTATAGTTTGGTTTGACCTTGATTAATTTCTGACAAAGCTTTTTGGTCAATATTAGCGCTAGTGGCGATCGCTACTTGTGGTTGCAGAGCCGTCACTAGTTCTTTTAAAGATTCACCAGAACACCATAAAACTTGTGGACGAGGTAGTCCTCCTGTTTGAACTAATTGACTTATTTCAGTAGATTTAATATCGCCTACTAATAACCAAGATTGACCTTGAATTTGCATTTGTAAAATGGGCGATTCTTGATTAATTAATTGAGCCACAATAATATCAGTAGTAAGTGTTTGACCTACTGGCAGAGCTTGGTAAACTCCCTTTTGCTTTTGTACTGACTGTTGAATTACCTGACTGATGAGAAGATTTTCTCGTGTAGGAGCATAATCATAGAAAAATTTGATTGGTAGAGTTTGTATTACTTCTAACCAACTATTGCTATTACCATTGTGTTGAAAATCTGAAGCGATCGCCCAATCAATCTGATTGACTCCCTGTTGTTGTAAAAACGGTAATATTGTAAAACGTCCCGTTCCTTCATCACCACTATTAATAAGTGTCACTTTACCTTGGTTTTGCACTATGATTACGGGTTGATCATCAGCTGCTAAAACTGTAATCCGAAATAATGTGTTGGCAGAATACCAAACCGGAATCAATACCAAACCAAAAGCAATAAAACTGGCAAACCACCAACGTTTTTGCCACCAACTTGTTACCCAAACCAAAATAATTAGTATATAAATAGTAAGTAGTTGCCAAATGCCAATTTTACCAACAGCGTAAGAATTTCCTGGGAGATTACTGAAAAATTCCACTAACTTAATTAACCAATCAGTAGGGTAATTTAATACTCCAGCTAAAGTACTGCCAGCATCGGGAACAATTAAGGCAACCACCGCACTAATAATTCCACCTATACTAATCACTGAAATTAAAGGTGTGCTAATGATATTCAGCAGTAGACTGTAAGTAGGCACAACTCCAAATACAAAAAGTTGGAGTGGTAAAGTCCAAATCATCGCAGCCAGGGGAACAGCAATTAAAGAAGCGATCGCAGGCGGTAGCCATTGTAAACGTTCAGTCAAAGCCGGGACTGTAACTATTAACCCCAGTGTTGCTAAAAAACTTAACTGAAATCCTAAATCCCAAATCCATAAAGGATTAAACAGCAATAATATAGTTGCCGCAACTAGTAATGATCCTAATTGTTTGACTTTGCGCTTTAATCCTAAAGCGATTAAAGCAGCAAATCCCATAATTACAGCTCTTAATACCGCAGGTTGGAAACCTGTTAAACAGAGGAATAGAATTAAAGCTAAACTACCCAGGGTAATTTGCGTTGATTTTTTCAAGCCTTTTGTTAAACCCAGGACTACACCCAAAATCAACGAAGTTTGAAACCCAGATGCTGCTAAGGCATGAGCTAAACCAGCTTGGACAAAAGTATCACGGGTATTGTAAGGTAAATCAACAGCCTTACTACCTAACACCATTGCACTTACAAGTGGCCCTGCTGGAACACCCAAGAATTTAACTTGCGATCGCACAATACGTTCTCTAACTTGCCACCATCCCCATTGAGGTTTTTCTTCATCCAACACATTTACTAATCGTCCCACCAAACCAGCAAACGCCCCTTCCTGTTGGAGATATTTCTGAAAATCAAAAGCGCCAGGATTGGATGGCGGTTTTGGTTTATATAAAATCCCAGTAATTGCTACTTCCTGACCAGGGTACAATCCAGTAGCCTGAAGTATTGGTACTGTTACATACAACTTACCCGTTACACCTTTACCTAAACCTACTGAACCCTTATCATTTTTAACTTCATCTAGCTTATTTGCTTCTAACCAAAACTGTCCTCTTTGGCTACGAGTGAGGCGTGGTGTACTGATCACCTCACCCCGAACTATCACAAGTTGTTCTTGATTACTGTTTTCTGGCGGAACAAATTTACTAATATCGTTTACCCCTACTTGGGGAACCCGTAGTGGAAAATATAAAGTTGCCAACAACCCGACTACCCCAGCAATGAACCATACTCTGGAGTGGGGGATATTAGACAACTGTGGTGCTGTCTTAGTTTTTGACAAAACTTTTTGCAAGGTTAAGCGTCGTCTTTGCAAAAAAACTGCCCCTACTATACCTAAAAGCAGCATCCAAACTCCGCCCCAAGGAATTGCTGTAAACAACAACCCAAGAATATAGCCTAGACAAATAATTACACCACTGGTCTGAATCATGAGACTTTTGTAAAGATTAGCGCCCCACGCATTACTAAAGAATGAAACTAAGTATAAATGTAAAAAAGTCCACTTATGTGGACTTGTAATACTCGATTGCGATCGCCTTAACTTAATTTTGATTACAGAGATATACCTAACTGTAATCCAAGTACGGCATGAACAACCATCAAACAAAGCGCGCTACTACCCAAGTATGCATGAAGTGCGCGTAAACCAGGTTTATTACCACCAAATTTGCTGAAAGAAATTACAGCATTGATCCCCAGCAATAACAGCAAAATTGAACCAGTCCAAAAGTGAGGACTTTGAAAAATTGGCTGATGTTGCATCACCAGGGATAATACTCCTCCGGTGTAACCTAACGCCATAAATAAAAACATCCAGGGTGCAAGTTTGCGATGATCACTGCGACTTTTCGAGGCTACTTCTTTATCTTCAGCAAGTCGTCCCCGCCAGCCAGTGAACCCCACAAAGCTGCCCATAACAAAAATGACAATACCCATCATCGCTGGATGTCCCCAATGTACAATCGGTTCAGGAACTCCTAAAGAACGAAACCAAGCTGCGATCGGTTCTAAAATTTCAGTAAAGTTAACCATCTTAATCCCACACCATCACTTAGTTGTCCAGTTTCCCCTCAACCATAACCACTTTGGTATAAGACTAGGGGAATATATTGCGTAAGTTATAACTTAATTACAGCTGCCACTGAGCTTTCAGCTACGTTAACGCATCTCCAAATAACAATTTAATCTTTGTTAGATGCCGATTTAACCACCTGTCTTATTTAACAGTGGAAAAGCTAACTTTTCTCGCTGTTCTACATACAGTTGTGCCACCTTGCGTGCCAAATGTCGAATTCTACCAATGTAGCGAGTCCGTTCGGTAACTGAAATTACCCCTCTCGCATCCAGCAAATTGAATGTGTGTGAACACTTCATCACATAGTCCAAGCTAGGTAAAACCAATCCTTTTTCTGTTAATTGCTGTGCCTCCTGCTCATACATATTAAATAGTGTCAGTAGCATCTCAGGATTAGAGGCTTCAAAGTTATAAACACACTGTTCGATCTCGCCTTGAAGGTGAACATCACCATAGGTAATGTTATCTGTCCAGTGGATCTTAACCATAGCCTCCACTCCCTGGAGATACATCGCTAAACGTTCCAAACCATAGGTAATCTCAATCGAGACTGGACGACAATCAATACCCCCACACTGTTGAAAGTAGGTAAACTGGGTAATTTCCATTCCATCTAACCAAACTTCCCAACCAGTACCCCAAGCACCTACAGTTGCATCTTCCCAGTTATCTTCCACAAACCTAATATCATGGTCTTCCGGACGGATACCCAAACCCCTTAAAGAGTCTAGATAAATTTCTTGGATATTATCAGGTGAAGGTTTAATCAGTACTTGGTACTGATAATAGTGCTGAAATCGATTTGGATTTTCGCCGTAGCGCCCATCAGTAGGACGGCGACAAGGTTCAACGTAGGCTACAGCCCAAGGTTCTGGCCCTAAAGCTCTTAAAAATGTATGCGGGTTTTTAGTTCCTGCTCCCTTTTCTATATCGTATGGTTGGGCGATCAAACATCCGCGACTGCTCCAAAACTTATGCAAAACCTCTATTACCGACTGAAAATTCACAACAATCCTTCCGTAAAGTCAACATTGCCTAACCCATTGTTGCTTAAAGTCGTTATTGCAAGCAGCTTTAGGGCATTAAAAAATGGCGAAAAA
>NZ_AJLK01000190.1 GCF_000317205.1 Fischerella muscicola PCC 7414
ATTTCAAAATATCAGAAACATTACAAAATTATTTCCATGCCCCCACTGAATCAGTGGACAGTAAACAAAAACCTGCTAATTGATAACTGATAACTGATAACTGATAACTGTTAACTGCTTGACTCACCCATGAATTGTGCCATCTGGCATGATTGCACCCTGCAACAAAGTTCCAGTTAAATATGCACCATACAGATTAGCTTTTTCTAAGTTGGCGGCGGTAAAGTCCGCATCTGTTAAGTCTGCCATTTTCAGAAGCGCTCCATGCAGTGTAGCTCCTGTGAGCTTGGCTTCAAACAGATTTGCTCCATTCAGATTTGCTTGTGTCAGGTTAGCTCCTGTAAGGTTGGCTCTAACTAGAGATGCTTCTCTCAGGTTTACTCCTGTTAAGTTGGCTTCGCTTAAATCAACTTCACTCAGAGATGCTCCTTGTAAATTCGCTCCACTCAGATTTGCTCCATACAAGTAACCACCGATGAGGTTTACACCTTTGAAATTTCTTTCTCCCGACTGATAACGTCTGAGAAGTTCATCTATATGCATTGCGATCGCTTTAAAACTCCTTTACTTTATATATAGTGTGGCTCACATCACAAAATGTATCAGTTATTTGTGTTACTTAATATTTCTGCTAAACAAAATATGATTATTAGTCAATAAATTCTTGATTACTTGGTAATGGGTAATTGGTGAGCCAGCGACTCTTACGCAGGGGGTTCCCTCCCCCAACCCCAAAGGGGGCCCCTAGCCCCCAATCCCCACTCCCTGTCGGTCGTGGGGGCCCCGAGTCCCCCATGAGCGTAAGCGCAAACCCGTAAGGGTAATTGGTAATTGGGATATGCCGCTCCAAAAGAAAAGAGCATCGCAGTGGGAATATGAAGTGATTATCCGGACTTGATATTATAAGCAAGATATAGCCAAAGTGTTTATTTATACTTTTTAATTAAGCATTTTAAGTATAATTTCTCAAAAAAACAGTTAGAATAGTTATATTTTTTGTCAGAAATTAATTGTAAATCTACGGCAGCTTTACCCAATTAAGTCTTCTGGTTTCTTAAACTGTGCTTATAGAAACACGTTGTCGTATTGAGACAGGGCGTAACCAGGGATAGCAGAAGAGTGAAATTTTTTACTTCTCATTTTTCGCATCTTATTACCGAATCCTACACCTGCAATTAAACCAACGAAAACAAAACATAAAAATGTTAATTATATCAAATTACACTTAAAAATCAGATGGAGATGACAGCAATGAAAAATACAGTCAAAAGACTTTTAATAGGTGCTTCAATGGTTGCTGGTATGAGTGCGATCGCCTCTTCTCCAGCACATGCGGTTAATTTTACTTTTAATAACTCCAACGAAATCAACACCTACACTGGTGGTTCAAACGGCATATTTATCGGCAAAGATACAACAGCAGCCACCAATGCACTGATAGATGGTGATGCTTCTTCTAATGTTGAACTTTGGTATAGTAGTGAAACTCCAACTGCTAACGTTGGTTTTACTGCCACAGAAGGAAACTACACCGCAACTGTTACCAGTGTCACTGCTGCTGACTGGAATAACTTTGTTTCCCAATGGCTAAATGATCTATTAAATGCCTATCAACCATTGCAATCTGTCTGGAATGCCTTTTCAGGCACTACCAAATCACTCATTACAAGTTATCTTCCTTCATTAGGGATGGGAGATCCTAACATTGGTGGTTTCCAATTCGGTGAAAATGGCGGTGTCCAATTACAATTGGTTGGTCACTTTGATTTGAAGACCAAACTGTTAGATCAAATTAACACTCTTTTAAAATTGCCATCAGTGCTGCTTCCACAGGCTCAGCGTACTGATCTCACAAATTTAAAAAATGCCTTAAATGCCTATCAAGGGCAAATAGCAGCCAGTGAAATTGCTAAGGTTGTAACTGGTAGTAAAACTTATTACGCTTATAGCTTTAGTGGTGTTGCATCTGGAATTACAGCCTCTGACGATGGCAAATCCTACAATGCAATTTTTAACTGGAGTACACCTGATTACGTTGCTAAAGTGCCTCCGAAATCAGTACCTGAACCCTCTGTTATGCTTAGTTTACTAGGTATTGTTGGTGTTTTTGTTACACAACGCCAGCTAAAAAAAGCACAGGCATAGTTAGAACTATCGTTCTCACAACAGAAATTTATAACAGGAGCAGCTAGCTCCTTTTTTTTATACATCTTTCTCAAATGTTGTTTTACCTTACCATACCCCTATTTTTGCAGCCTCTCCTGCCATTTTTGGGTTTATAGTCTATGCTAGTGGAATCTGCTTAGTACCAGGGTGTAAAAGAATATTTATGATCATTGTTAGTAGTTGGTAGTCTTAACTACTGAAAAGAGGGACAAAGTTAAATAGGAAGGGAAAAGCTTTTATCATCCTTTCTGGCAAACTCAAGTTCGTGATGGTTATTAGCACTAGCATCTAGAATACCCATCATGATGAGTTTTAAAAAAATGATAAATTTCCACATATTTCTCAATTTTTGCTTAAAGATTTTTATTGTACATTTAAATCGATGTTTTAAGCTAATATCTAGTAAGCATTATTAATCATGCAGCTAGAGATAATTCGTATAGTGATAGTATTTGTAGCTCATTTGTAATTCATTATTCTATTTTAAATGTGAAATTAATTAAACTTATGGCAAAATTTATTTACTTTTAGCCTACAATCATTAGGTGAAAATGACAGCCCAATTACTTAATATTAGACAGCAGTTTCCATCACATAGAGATAAAAGAATATTACTAATAGAAGACAATGACATCAATAGAATGCTACTCAGTGACTATCTCAGTTACTGTAAGTATGAAGTTCAAAGTTTACCCGAAGGTTCACAGTTTTTCTCCACCATAGAAAAATTTCAACCTGATTTAATCTTATTAGACCTCAAACTACCAGATATTGATGGTTATTCTCTGCTAGCAAAAATTCAACAGCGCTCAGACTTACAATACATACCTATATTTGTGGTTTCAGCATTTGCTTTTAAAACAGATCAGGAAAAAGCCATGAAATTAGGAGCTCGTCGCTACTTCGTCAAACCTGTAAACTTAACTGAGTTGATTCTGGCAATTGAAGAAGAGTTAACTTGCCAGTGTATATAAAAATTTTGTTAAAAATGGCTTTCTACTCATTTTTTTGCCTTGCTATAAATTCTTCAAAATTCTGACTAAGATTTTGTACAGAATTGCCAATTTGTGATATCTTTAGTTGTACTTGCGTTAGCATGAGCATTGCTGATTGTAATTCGTTAAGTGTTTCAGCAATAGCATCGCGATATTGATTCTCAAACTCGTCTATATTCATTTTTTCTCCTAATACAACAAATAAAGAATTAAGGTTAAAAATTCACTACGTATATGAATTCTCTTGTTATCATCATTGATTTAGCTGGAGTAACAAGGCAATAAGCTTCTCAGTACGAGCTTTTTACCTTATTCAAACAGCATAAGTATTTCATTTCACTGCACGAATGTTTAAGCTAAAAGTGCATACTTTAGATAATATAAATTCTAATTTAATTAGAGATTTTAAAAATCCGTTAATTTGCTTAATATTTTGTGAAAAAATAATATAAAAAATATTCAATATTAAGAGTTTAAGATAATTTTAACTTTATAAAAAATCTAAAAAATTAGGTTTTTTATAAAAAATTATAAATTACATCTACTAATAGACTGATCTTGCTCAATGAAAGTCAGATATTAATAGCTATAGTACTCAACCGCCAGATCCCCAACTTTTTTGGAAAGTCGGGGATCTGGTTCCTCGCATAGAGTCAGAACTGATGTGGTCGAGTAATAGGGCAGAGGTTGAAAACCCCCCGGCGACTGTTCGAGTTCTGTCAAAGAGATTGTTGTAGTAATCCATGCTACAAGGCGGTTTAATATAACCCAGGGTGTGACGGTTTACTACTTCTTTTAAGATACAAGGGTGTGTTAAGCTAAAGTCATAACACACCCTACTTAAGATTCACTTTTACAACAAGAGGTCTAATAATTCTCAGCTAGTTTTGAGAGTTAACTGTTTGAGCAGTAGTGTCTATGCTTTTCTCAGTATCAGCAGTACTTTCACCTAAATTAATTTTAACAACGCGATTGCGGACTTCTTCAACTTTGGGGAGAGTCAGAGTCAAGATACCATCACGAAAATCTGCTTGGACTTTGTCATTTTGCACAGCAACAGGCAAGTTAACGACGCGTTGGAACTTGCCATAACGAAATTCTGAATGCAGATAATTGGCATTTTCAGACTGATGTTGACGCTGACGTTCCCCTGCGATCGCTACAGCATCACGAGTCACCTGTATATCCAAATTTTTAGCTACTACACCAGGTAATTGTGCATAGAAAACCAAGTTATCACCTGTATCAATTAATTCTACAGCAGGAATCCAAGTAGTTGATGTATCGCTTGTTTGGGCAGTTTGTGCTGACAATTCATCAAAAACTAAATCCATTTGCCGACGCAAGTTTTCTAGTTCCCGGATTGGTTGCAAGTAGCGAATCATCATAATATTATTCACCTTTGCATTGATAACTAGATTGTTGTTTTATTTTAGACTCAGCAGTTTTTCGCTTCCTGGGACTGCTGACATTCACAATATTGCCCCAAGTTTTATGTAGTGAAAATCCAGACAATACGAATTAGAGAGTGCGGTTTTGCACACCTGGTAATTGAAGTTAGAATTCGGAGTTGTTTAGTAGTTAAAAGATAAAATTTCAATATTCTATAAAAGATTTATCTAGTATTAAGTACGGTTCCTTCTACTTGGTGTGTAGTGTTTACAGGTCTTTACGATTAAATCTATATTTCTGCTAAATTATAATCAAAACTCTTATTCTTCAAAGACAAAATCAAATCAATTCTTTGAGCTATTTCTTAACAACTAGGAGATTGACATGCGAATTGCTCAAATTGCTCCTTTGTGGGAGAGAGTTCCTCCTCCCGCATACGGTGGTGTTGAGTTGGTTGTTGGTTTATTGACTGATGAATTAGTCCGGCGTGGTCATGAAGTTACGCTATTTGCCTCAGGAGATTCGATCACTTCAGCCAGATTAGAGTCTGTTTATCCTCAAGCTTTGCGTTTAGACCCTAATGTTAAAGAATACAATGTTTACGAAACTTTGTTACTAAGTCGTGTATATCAACAGGCACAGGAATTTGACATCATTCATTCTCATGTAGGTTATCCAGCTTTAATTTACGCAGATTTTGTCACAACTCCCACAGTTCACACACTACACGGTATATTCACCCCAGATAACGAAAAAATTTTTTCTACAAGTTACAAACAACCTTTTGTTAGCATATCTAATGCTCAGCGAGAGCCAAAATTGGGGCTAAATTATGTCGCAACTGTCTACAATGGCATTGATACAGACAGCCATCAGTTCTATCCTCAACCCCAAGATCCCCCCTATCTGGCATTCTTAGGACGGATGTCTCCAGAAAAGGGACCGCACATCGCGATTGAGATTGCTAAACGAGTGGGTATACCACTTAAAATGGCGGGTAAGGTCGATCAGGTAGATACAGACTATTTTGAGAGCCAGGTTAAACCTCATATTGATGGCAAGCAGATTGAATTTTTAGGTGAAGCTAGTCACTCACAGAAAAATGCACTCTTAGGTGGGGCCTTAGCAATGCTATTCCCCATCACATGGCGTGAACCTTTTGGATTGGTGATGATCGAGTCGATGGCGGCTGGAACTCCTGTAGTTGCAAAACCCTTAGGTTCAGTGCCAGAAGTTATTGTGGATGGTAAGACAGGCTTTTTGTGCGATCGCATTGAAGATTTTGTAGAGGCAATCAATCGTATAGGAGAAATCGACCGTCGTGCTTGTCGCGCTCATGTAGAACAACATTTTAGCGTGAAAAGCATGGTGGACGGTTATGAAGCTGTTTATCAGCAAATTCTCGGTGAAAAATTTGCACGCAATGGTTATTCTCGCACTCTCGCAAGTCAACTAATTAAATAGTGATCACGCTGAACCTTTGCTGTATTCTCAGCCGAACACCACCCAGTCTACTACTTGAGCCTCGGTAATATCCGGCACTTCTAAGCGATTCTTCATCCGGTAAAGTACTTTTTCTGGTACTTTTGCCGGGCGATCGCGATTTCTGCGTAGTAGTTCTGGCCAAGGTGCTTCCAGGTAGACAATGCGAATCCTAGCTTGATAACTAGCAAACAGACGAATCACCATACCGCGTAATTGGCGACTGATATTAGTTGCATTCCAAACAAAAGATTGTCCACTTCGTAGATATTCTTTAGCGATCGCTTTCGCTGCATTCGTTACTACACCTTGGTCGTCTTCAGGATCTATCCCCAACTTCCACCGCAGTTCATCAAGGGAAATCACCAGGCTATCTGGTAGATTTGCCTGAATCCAAGTATCTTTACCCGCACCAGGTAATCCTGACATGATCACCACCTGTAAGCGTGTATCGTCGTAGGCTTGATAATCTGGGTTGCCATCTTCTTTTTGAAAATAAACAAACCGACTATGTGCTGATGGAAACATGCGCGGTTGCTCAAAGCAGTGATTTTCCTGACAAAATTCCCTAAAAAAATTAATTAGCTCTAATAATTGTGCTTGATCGTTGCAGTGACGCCCCCGTACGTCTGCTTCCGCATGATAACGCGGGTCTTGGGGACAATCAGCAAGCGATCACAACCAGTTAAATTCTGCTTCTAGTGCAGTCCAATTTATTGACCAGTCGGTTTCGTGGGGACAATGAGGAAAAGACCACAACATAAATAATCCTCTGTAAATGTATGTTTGAGAAATCGAACACAGATGCACACCGATTAACACAGATGGATACAGATAGATTCTGAGTTGTGCCTTCTAGTCACTACCCAAACAAATCAGCACCAGGGCGTAGTAAATTTGGTATAATCGGACGATTCAGCCAATGTCCATCCGATTGTTTGATGGTGGTTAAAAAGCTGGAACGTACGTATTTATAACGAGCTATTACTGTATTATCTGGTTCAACTTTGATGTATAAACCTTCCATCAGAGAACTTAGGTCAGTTTGTTTGAGCGATCGCTCGACATCCAGCCCTTTTTCCTGACATACTTGACGCAAACGTTGCAAATGTCCAGGCGTTTGATAATGGGATTCAGCCAATAGCTCAACGAGTTGCTGATAAGATTTTGTGAAATGGTATAAACTGCGGGCGGTATTGTGGCAAAACTAAATGCTTTGCCGAACTCACATTTATTTACTTAGAAATAATATTGTATATTTATTTACGTTCTCATACTTCAAGGCTATGATCAGCTATTCAAGGGACGTATTGATAGCAAATCATGCCGAAATCAAAGCAAAAATCCCAGAAAAAGAAAAAAACAAATCAGAAAAATAAAAAAACAAAAAAGCAGAAAAAACAGGAAGTTCCGACTCTTACTCTCAAAGAACGTTTAGCCCAAAAACGCAAAGCAGCACAGGCACGTCAAGAACTTATTAATACACTTACTCCTGCCATTGGTGGTGGTTTATTCCTTGGTTTTATTCTTTTTTTAGTAGCTGGAATTAAGGCGGCTGTCCCGGCAGTAATGGGAATAATAGTTATGTCCCTTGCCTACAAATATCCCCGCCAAGCTTTGTTTGCCTTTATTTTTTATGTGCCCTTTGGCGGAACTATCACCTACTACATTGGTAATAGCCCTGTATTACAATTAGCTAAAGACGCTTTCTATGTTCCTGCTTTAATTGCAATTTGGCAAAATTGCCGCAAACAGAAACTACCTATAATTATTCCTGAAGGAATTAAAACCCCACTATATATTCTATTAGGCTCATGCATAATCACACTGTTATTTGTAAATGGTGGACAGCAGTTCAACCCGCCTCCTGTTGGACTTTTTAAAGAAGCACCCAAAGAAATTCCTCTTGGTATGGGAATTTTGGGGTTAAAAGTATTTTTAGGCTATGTACCTCTGATTGCTTGTGTTTATTATTTGATTCGTAATAAGCGGGATTTTCTATTTGTTTCACGCTTACAAATCGTTTTAATACTTATTGCCTGTTTGCTAGGATTTATTCAATATTTATTATTATTAACTGGCATATGTGAAGGTACGAGAAATGCAGTTGGCGCTGCTTTATTTAAAGCTTCATTGGAAGCACGATGTTTTTTTGGCGGTTCACTAGTTTATAGCCCTAGTCAAGGAATGATTCGCTTACCAGGAACATTTGTTGCACCTTGGCAATGGGCATGGTTTCTCATTTCTAGCACATTTTTTACTTTTGCAACTGGCTTTAGTGACCCTTCAATTATTTGGCGGATTATCAGTTTAGCTTCAATGGCATCTGTATTTATTAATGCAGTTATCTCTGGACAAAGAATAGCTTTAGCTTTAGTACCAGTGTGTTTTGTGATGTTACTTGTACTGACTGGTCAAATTGGTAATTTGAAAAAGTTTATTCCTATATTTGGAGGACTAGCCCTACTTTTGGGAATTGCAATAGTTAGTAATCCCACCGTTGTCCAAGAGAGAACAGATAGTTTTGTAGCCCGTTGGAATGCTTCGCCTCCCTATGAATTTATAGTTCAACAATTTGAAGAGAATTGGAAAAGCGTAGATAGCCCATTCGGAAGTGGTTTAGGTCGTGCTACTAACTCTGCCCGTGCTATGGGACCAACTAAATTAGTAGAAACCTATTATCCGAAAGTTCTTTATGAAGTAGGAATATTTGGGTTATTAGGATTCATAGTTTTAGTCACTACCTTAACAATTATTTGTTTCCGGCAGTATCGATTGGTAAAAAACCGTAATTTCCGCAGTTACGGTGCTGCTATGTGGGTGTTTATATTGTTTATTAGTTACAACACCTATTACTATCCTCTGGATGTTGATCCAGTTGCTGTTTATTATTGGTTTGCTGCTGGCATTCTTTTAAAATTGCCGATTGTAGACAAAATGGAAAGACTGCAACAAGCACAAGCCGAAGGGGAGACAGGGGGAAAAAGGTGATGGGGTGATGGGGAGTGTGGGGAGTGTGGGGAGAATAAATATTAACAAATGACCACTAACCACTAACCACTAACCACTAACTACTAACAAATGACTATTAATATGAATTTACCTTTTATTTCTGTAATTATTCCAACTTATGGTCGTGAAGAACCACTGCGAGACAGTATAGTGGATGTATTGAAACAAGACTACTCGAATTTTGAAGTTTTAGTAGTAGATCAAACTCCAAAACACGAACTAGAAATTGAAGCTTTTTTATCAGAACAAGCAACAGCAGGTAAAATTCAATGGTTTCGTTTAAATTGGGCTAGCTTACCAGGGGCGCGCAATTATGCAGTGCGACGCGCGAAAGGAGAGATAATTTTATTTATTGATGATGATGTAAAGTTAAATTCTGGATTTTTAACAGCTCATGCCAAAAATTATCTAGATAAACCAGAGATAGGGGCTGTTGCTGGGCGAGTTTTTGACAGAATGAAAATAGCTGATACTGTCCAAGGAAGAACACAGGGAGATGCACCTTACAAGAGTATTGAATATTTACCTCCCCAGGCAATGGATCCTGGTATTGCTTGGTATTACATAGATTTAGTGCATACAGTCAAACCCCAAGAAGTTCTGACAGCAAGGGGTTGTAATATGTCATTCCGTCGCGAGATTTTTACCAAGCACCGACTACATTTTGATGAGAGATTTCGCGGTAGTGCAGTTCGAGAAGAATCCGATTTTTGTTTGCGGTTACGACAAACAGGCTATAAGATTTGGTACGACCCAGAAGCTAGTTTAGTGCATTTAGGGGAAGAGACAGGGGGCTGTCATGATATTAGTATGCGATCGCTCAAATATCAACTTACCTTCTATCACAATCATTTCTTGCTGGGTTTGAAAAATCTTACTGCTAGTCAAGCTTTACGTCTTTACGCCCGTTTATTTGATTGTCACGTCTTAGGACGTCCCCCTTGCCACAAAAGTGGTTCCCCCATCAAAATCTTTACCCGTACCATTTTCTACACTTTGGGTTTTGCGAAAGCTTTAGGAACAATCATCCAATCTCTATGGAATGATGGACAAATTTACACTCATCTAGATAAACAAGTTGAGAGTATTTAAAGTTGATTGTTGATTCTTGGTAGTTGGTGGATACTTAGTAAAAAAATCATCAATTCATACGAATTCTCTATATAAATACTCTGCGTTACTCTGCGCTCCTCTGCGTTTAAATTATCATCTTATTTTATGAAAATTTTAGTCGCTAGCCATACTTATATCGTAGACCTTAACTGTGAAAAATTACGCGTTTTATCTCAGTTAGAACCCAACATTGAGGTAACTGTTGTAGTACCAAAAAAGTGGCAGCCTGGAGGAGTTCAAAACAAAATTATCGAATCAAAATATCGTGAAGAAGGTAGATTTCGCATCGTACCTGTTTCTAATTTTAGTCAAAATCATCAAGGATTGTTGACTTTTGGTACAGATTTAATATCTTTGTTGCGACAGTTTCGTCCCCAAATAATTCAAGTAGAACAAGCTTCTAGAAGTCTTGCTTATGCTCAAATGATTACCTTAAACAAATTATTAGGCTTGAAAGCAAAAAACTTGTTTTTTACCTGGTGGAATTTACCATACGAATTAAAATTTCCAGCTGCTTTATTAGAAAAATATAATCTGCAAAATAGTCACGGTATTATTTCTGGCAATCAAGACGGTGCTGATATTTTACGTCAACGTGGATACCAAGGTCCTATTAAAGTTATGCCTCAATTAGGTGTAGATGAACGTGTATTTCAACCCCAACCTCAACCAGAATTAGCTAGCCAATTAGGTATTCAACCCGAAGAATTTATTGTTGGGTTTGTAGGACGCTTTGTCAAAGAAAAAGGCTTGTTAACCCTGATAGATGCTTTAACCCTTCTACCAAAAGATAAACCTTGGAAATTACTGCTACTTGGGCGTGGAGAATTGCGAACAGAGTTAATGAATAAAGCCACGGAAAACCAAATTCAAGACAGAATAATCATAGTAGAAAGCATACCCCATGATCAAGTTTGTAGATATATCAACTTAATGAATACCCTGGTACTACCATCAGAAACAACATATAAATTTAAAACATTAACTGCCATTGGTTGGAAAGAACAATTTGGTCATGTATTAATCGAAGCAATGGCTTGTCAAGTCCCTGTCATTGGTTCTGATTCTGGTGAGATTCCTCACGTAATTACTGATGCTGGTTTAGTATTCCCTGAAGGAAATACCCAAGTCCTTGCTAATTGCATCCTCAAACTAATAGAAAAGCCAAACTTTGCCCAAAGCTTAGGTGAAATGGGCTACCAAAAAGCAATGGCACAATATACAAACAAAGCTTTAGCAAAACAACAACTAGAGTTTTATCAAAAATTACTCCATCATTAAAAACTATGACATCAAGCCACACGTAAAACATATCTGTGTTCATCTGTGTGCATCGGTGGTCGAATAATAAAAATATATTTTCTCAACCTTAATTCATAGTTAAACATAAACTTTAAAATCAATTATTATGACTAAGAAAAAATATAACTTATGCATATTCTACAAATAGTCCCTTCCATTTCCTTAATTTACGGTGGGCCTAGTCAAATGGTGCTAGGATTAGCCCCGGCGTTAACTAAAGAAGGTGTAAAAGTAACTGTGATCACAACTGATAGTAATGGTGATAATGGTCAAAAACCTCTAGATGTCACCTTAAATGTTCCTATTCAAAAAGATGGTTATGAAATAATTTATTTTCGTTGCGCCCCTTTTCGCCGCTACAAATTTTCTCTTGATTTATGCAACTGGTTAAATCGCCACGCCCAAGAGTTTGATGTAGCCCATATTCATGCACTTTTCTCTCCTATTAGTAGTGCTGCTGCGGCAATTTGTTGTCAACGAAAGCTACCTTATATTTTGCGCCCTTTAGGTACTCTTGATCCAGCCGATTTACGAAAGAAAAAATTCCTGAAACAGATTTATGCTGCCATATTAGAACGTGGCAATATAGCTAATGCTGCTGCACTTCATTTTACTAGTGTTCAAGAAGCGAAAATTTCAGAAAGATTTGGAGTATCAACACGAGATTTAGTAATTCCCCTGGGTGTTATTCCTCCTAAGAAAGATGAGGAAAATTTGGTACGAAAGCAGTTTGGTATTGCTGCTAATCTACCATTGGTTTTGTTTATGTCACGAATTGATCCAAAAAAGGGTTTGGATTTATTAATTCCTGCTTTGGAAAACCTTTTAGCTGAAGGGTTAAATTTTCACTTTGTTCTAGCTGGAACTAATCCCCAAGATCCAGCTTATGAACAAAAAATCAAATCACAGATAGATAATTCTAGCTTGCGATCGCACACTTCGATTACTGGTTTTGTCACTGGCGAATTCAAATCTAGTCTACTGCAAGCAGCCGATTTATTTGTCTTGCCTTCATACTACGAAAATTTTGGTATCGCTGTCGCTGAAGCAATGGTAGCAGGAACACCTGTAGTAATTTCAGATCAAGTACATATTTGCCAACAAGTGCATGAAAGTCAGTCAGGATGGGTAACTACAACAGATGTGCTAGCAGTGACTGAGTCACTGCGTACCGCTTTGCAAAACCCTACGGAATGTCAACGGCGGGGATTAAATGCGAAAGACTATGCATTGCACAACTATAGTTGGGATGCGATCGCTCGTCAAACCATCCAAGCATACAAGCAAATTTTAGTCAGTAGTTAGTTGTTTCTAACAACTAACTACCATCAACCAACAACAAATTTTTATAAAAATTCTAAAAACTGCTCAGGTACTAATCTCAATTCTCCTGATTTACAGCGAGAAATATCAACCCAAAGCGCCTTTTGAGGATGATGATATGTCAATTCAGTAAAAATTAATTCCTGAAGCTGGTAAAACTTTTGCTCGACAAAATCGCATTCATAAACTTGGACTATTTCATGCCCTGGCTTACCTTCAAAAATATATATATTCTCTAAACAACCCCGATAACGAATATTAGTTAATTCTGCTTGAATTTCTTCTTGAAACTCTCTTGCCAAGGCGGCGCGGCTAGTTTCACCAAATTCAATGCTACCACCTAATGCCCGATAATATTTTTGCTGCTTAATAGAGTCATATCCTTCACAAACAAATAGGCGTTTTTCATACTGAATTAGTCCGAATACTTTGACACGGATTTGTTGAGATTTATTCATTAATTCAAGAGATAATATCACTTCCGACTAATTGCTTACGATATAAAGCATGGGCATTGAGCATTGGACATGGTGAAAAAATAACCAATTATCACCAATTACCAATTACCGATCTCAACAGAGAATATAAGTCTTCAAGCAGACACGATATAACTAATTTTTGTTACTAGTTATCATATATAAACGAAGGACGACTGTCACTTTCTTCGACAGGCCAATCCTCATTTTCGCCACCGATGTAAACTTCATCAATAGTGACGTATTCTACACCCAGCTGTTGGAGGGCGTTAATGAGAATATCTAAGGCGATCGCATCTGAAGTTCCCAAGTCAAACCAGCAGCGTCCCCATTGACCCTGATACTCAAACTCACCTTTGTTGTGCATCAGTGCTAACAAAGTTCTATCATACGCATCAGAGTCATAGTTCATATAGCTGATATCTAACCCCGTTTCCTGTACCTGGAGATTTTCAGCATTAAATGCGCCCAGTTTACCCATGTAAAACCAGGAATCAAAAAGTTCTTCTACGTACTCCTTTTCACGTTGTGAAGGTACAGTACTGAACTTCAGCCAAATCCACAAATCAAAAGGGTTAAATTCACGAAACTGTATTTTCATTACTTAAAATTGCTTAACAGAATCTTACTCAAAGCTACCAAACTAAATTATAGGTGAGTCAGACAAGAAAATTTGGACAAAGAAAAGTTCGTAGTAAGCGCTTTAGCGCTTAAAATTTTAAGGACTAAAGTCCTTACTACAAACTAATCAAAATTAATAGCACAGTCCACTACCTTTGAGCGCGAGCAATATCCTGTGCAGTTTTGCGGCGTTCGCGTTCAATTTGTTTTACCAAACCTGCTGGTAGTTGAGATTTCTTCGCCAGTGCTTGGTCAAAATTTCTTACCGCCTCCTGTAAAAGTTGTTGATTTTTCTCTTTTCCTGCCATTCCCCGCAAAATTTGGGCTTTCAGGTAATATACTTCTGGATTATTCGATGTCGCCTTTAAAGCACGATTTGCATATTCCAGTGCTTGGTTGTACTGTTTTAAATCTCGATACCCATAGGCAATACCCCTATCCGCCAAGTACTCAGGCCCAGCATTTTTGTCTAAACGTTCAATTGCCTGCTGAGGATTGGCAAAAGGCAAGTTTACAGCTAGCATCAAGTCCATGTAACCCTTGAGTAAATTGAGTTCTGGATCGTTGGGAGAAATTGCCTCTGCCTTATCTAAATACTTATAGACTTCTTGTAACTTACTTAATGCCTGTGTAGCACCATTGACTGTACCTTGACGGCGAACCAGTGCTGCTCCCTCTAAGAAATGACCAACAGCAGTGTAAATATTACCACGCAAGGAGTCACTCGCAATTAACTTTTGCCCAATTTCTAGAGTTTTTTTGCTGTAAGTATCTAGAGTTGTCCAATCTTTGTTGGTGTATGCTAGTGATGCCTTCATTGCATAGGCTAAAGGTTCATTAGGTTCGCTGACTAATGCCTGTTGCAGGTAAGCCTCTGCTGCTTTGTAGTCTCCCTGTTGGAAAATAGCTTTAAAAGCTGCCTCTGTTTTGTCACCTATATTACGTGCTTCTTTTGTGCGAAAAGGATCGGCAGCAACAGCAGGATTAACCCATACATTTAGAACTAAAGTCGCTGCAATACCAACTTGGACGAAGGTTTCAAGCTTAGTAGACCGAATTGCTTGCACAGATGGAAACCATTTACTCATTGTTGTGTTTCCTTCATAATGATTACTGTTGAAATTGTTTTATATGTTACCTAGAATTCAAAAAGACAAACGAAGACTAAAGGGTGTTTCGGAAAAATCTTTGTATACAGTTTGACTGACTTGATGTTAACGGGTTCCCATATCTTGTTTTAGCTGGTGTTCCAAAATAAGTTTGCCACAATAAAAACAATTGGGAGCGATCATTTCTGTTGCTCTTAGAATTTAAAGAAAAGCAGAATATTTTATAGCTGCTAAATATTTACTATGTAAGCATAGCTAATGTCCTGTTAAGTTTTTCAGGACTTAGCAGATGCAAGCGTGTGTATTTAATAGATATGTCCTAACTCTTTTTGGTAGTCTTAACAAATGCTCTATCTCAGAAATGTAGTTTACCACCCCACAGCTTGTCCGACAGCGATTCTCAAATCAATTAATCTGGACTTGGCACCCCAGCAGTTGGGTTTGATTATTGGGCCAAGTGGTTCTGGAAAAAGTACGCTACTCGAAATTTTATCCGGACTAGCTGAACCAACATCCGGTTCCGTTGCTTGGCACGAACAAACCCTGACTGCCGAAGAGTTACAACAATTAGCGGGTTTAGTATTTCAGTTTCCCGAACGGCATTTTTGCGGTGGTACGATTTTAGAAGAATTACGCTTAGGACATCCAGAGTTAGGAACACAAAGAGTTAAAGAAGCGTTGCAAGAGGTGGGATTAGAGCATTTATCATTGGCTACATCACCCCAGGCTTTGAGTGGAGGCCAGCAGCGACGTTTAGCCCTAGCTGTGCAATTAATTCGTCAACCACACTTATTATTACTTGATGAACCTACCGCCGGCTTGGATTGGTCGATGCGTCGGCAATTAGTCAATTTGTTAGCAAAACTTAAAAAAGATTGGACACTGTTGGTAGTAACTCACGATGCTGGGGATATGTTAGCAGTCGCCGACCGTTGCTGGAGTATCAAACATGGTGAACTAGAGGCTATTGACCCTTTGACACTCACAAGCAAGGTTGAAGAACCCCTCTCAGTAGTGTGATTGGGGATCGGGGAGAT
>NZ_AJLK01000191.1 GCF_000317205.1 Fischerella muscicola PCC 7414
GGGGAGATGGGGAACTCACCGGCCCCCACGACCGACAGGGAGTGGGGATTAGGGGCAATGGGGAGATGGGGAGATGGGGAGATGGGGAGATGGGGAACTCACCGACCCCCACGACCGACAGGGAGGAGCCAGTGCGGTGGACGCGTTTCCCGGCATAAAGCACCTGGCGTTGGGGATTAGGGGCAATGGGGAGATGGGGAGATGGGGAGATGGGGGGCTAGGGGTCCCCACTTTGTGGGGTTGGGGGGCAATGGGGAGTGTGGGGAGTCAATAATAAATTAACTACTAACCACTAACCAATGTACAGACGCGCCATGGCGCGTCTCTACAACCACTAACTACCAACAAATGACTAATGACAATTGACTAAATTCTTCTAAATTGCCTGGTACTGAGTACTGCTTCTCCATGATCTGGTATCCAGGCTATCCACTCATATTGAGAAATTGCACACAGCAGTAGTGCTTCGTCAAAGCTATAGGGGTTGGGTAGTTCCAAAAGTCTCACCCAGGTATTAGGTTGAAAATGCTGCTGTTTGGTTTTAATGCCAAACTCATCACTTGACCAATCCAGATCCTGTCTTCTGGCTTGTACTGCAAAATCTGGTCTACTAGAATCTAATTTCATGGCTTTGTCTTACCTTCAGCCAAGTGCTAATCAAAAAATATTTCTGTAACTAAGACTACAAAATAACTAATATTTTAGAAAAGAGATTGTTTTATAACTTAACTTTTTACGTTAAATGTTTCCAAGTGACACACTTGGATATACTTAGGACAATTAAAAAAGCTTGCTTAATACTGACTAAATCTTCACTGATTCTGGATAATGCTGAGTCAGTTTTAGGCTCAAGCGATCGCTCAGTCAAACTTTTGGGATGTCCGTGATGGTATTTGCCTGATAATACTGACAGGACATACTGATTGGGTGCGTTGTGTAGCATTTAGTCCTGGCTTTTCACATCATGTGGAAACCTAACCCCCTAACAGAGTTTCCTACGAGGAAAGGGGGAAGAAATTTAAAGCCTCTCTCCTACAAGGAGAGAGGTTTTCCAGATCCCGTGAAAAGTCAGATTTAGTCCGACAGGGAAAACTGTGGCTAGTAGTAGTGCCGATCACACAATTAAGCTATGGGAAAAACAGGGAAGTGCCGCGATATCTGCATTAACCAACAATCAACCACTAACAACTAACCACTAACAACTAACAACAAATCCCTAATGTCTTCCCTTATCAACTTCTCCCTCAAATGGTTGTACACCTGTTTCTGGATAATTGTCATCTCTAGGAGCAAAAATTCTTACAACTCCGCCGTATATGTAACGAACAACTTTTTGAGGAGTTTCTATAATTCGTTGCCAAATTCCACCTTTGTTTGTTGTGTCAGTCATAGAATCTTCTCCTGAATTGTTCAAAAAACTTTTAGTGAATATCTCAAGATTTTCTTAATTAGTACCAACTTCAGCAGCAGCACGAACATGCATAGTATCTTGTAAGTGTTCTTGATGCTGACGTTCTTTTGTCATCGCTTCTCGCGCCGCCTCTTGTACGCTGAGATCAACTTTTACTACGTTGCGTTTAGCTGCTTCGACTTTGGGAAGAGTAAGTGTCAAAACACCATTTTTAAATTCAGCTTTGACTTGATCATTTTTGATCGGAACTGGTAGAGGTACTATCCGTTGAAATTGACCATAGCGAAACTCAGAACGAATAAAACTTTTGTCTTGTTGTTGTTTTTGTTGTTGATATTCTCCAGTAATAGCAACAGCATCTGTGCTGACTTCCACATCTAAGTCTTTAGCTTCCATACCTGGAACTTCAGCTTTGAGGATAATGTCTGTGTCAGTTTCTGTTAGTTCAACAGCTGGAGTCCAAGTTGCATTTAATTTTGGAAATAAACTCTCATGTCCTTGACCATGCGTCCATTCATCAAATAGATGATTGATCTGTTGACGTATAGAATCAATTTCTCTTAAAGGTTGCCAACGAATTAAAGACATATTCTCTTCCCCTGTTACAACTAATAACTCTTTTTGTTTCGAGACTTGTAATAGTTGACTCTACTTTCAGATTAGGAAAAGAATATGAGGAACTTGTGAAGATTTAAAAAATTACGAATTATAAATTATGAATTATGAATAAAACATAATTTTTATAGATTCCAACCCAAAGCTGACGCTACCTGTGGGGCTAACTCTAGAGGATTAAACGGTTTAGCGATCGCTGCCTTTATACCCAACTGAACATAACGACGACGGTCAGAAGCTTGGATCTTTGCAGTTAATAAAATCACCGGGATCGCTTTTGTGATTTGATTTTCTTTTAGTTTCTCAAAAGTAGTCAGTCCATCCATATCTGGCATCATGACATCTAACAGAATTGCATCTGGTTGATAGCTCTCAGCCTTGCTAATACCTTCTTTCCCCGAACCTGCTGTCAGCACTTGCCACCCTGCAACTGTTTCTAAACAAACCTTCGCAACTTCTTGAATATATTCTTCATTATCAATTACCAACACTTTCTTATTTTTCATCCTTACTCTCCTCTTCCCATTGAATACAACATTGCATTAATTCATAGCGAATTATCCTTAAAAAAGACTCTGCGTACCTTTGCGCTAGCTCTGCGTACCTCTGCGTTTCAAAACTATACTAAACATCATAAGCTATTCCATAGACACAGAAGGGATTTCACAAGTATTCTTACTTCTTAAGTCCGAATTCGATTGTGTAATTTGGTGCAGTAATTGCATCACTCTATTTTCAAATTCTTGGGGAGTTACTTGTCCTTTTTCCAGAAATTCTGTATGTCCTAGCTTCAGCCTTTTTCTCTCAGACTCTTGCAACTCCTTAGCCGAATAAATCATCAGAGGAATCTTGCAAAGTTGATTGTGTTGCTGTAACCATTCCACAACTGTAAATCCATCACCCTCAGGCAAAATCAAATCCAGAATCAGCAAATCAGGATTCACTTTTTGGCTGAGACGAATTGCTTCTTTACCTGTTTTGACATGGACAATATTAATATCATGAAGTTTAAACAGAGTTTGCAAAACTTCCGCCAAATCGGGATCATCCTCAACCAACAACACACGAATTTGTTTAGGAGAATTTTTTAGTGCTTGTCGTAACGACTCAAATAACAAGCTTTCTTCTAAAGGCTTACTGACCCAATTGACAAAATCTTGATTTGATTTATTGTTACTGTTTGGTGTACAAACACTGCCAATAATGATCGGAATATCTTGAGTATCAACCCTTTGTTTGAGAACTGTCATTGTTTCCCAGCCATTCATACCGGGCATGAGTAAATCTAGTAAAATCACATCTGGATGGCTTGAAGACGCAGCCGCGATCGCTTCTTCACCATTAGCGACTGTAACTACCCGATAATGGCGTTTTTCCAGAAGAGTTTGTAACTCACTGCGAATATCAGGATCATCATCACAGACAAGCACCAAAGGAATATGATCACTGTCATAGTCTTCTAATTCATTAATTTGAGAAACCTGCAATATCGGTAAAGTAAAGTAAAAAGTACTACCATTACCCAACTCACTATCCACCCAAATTTGACCACCATGTTGCTGGACAATACTTTTACAAATCGCTAACCCCAAACCAGTACCCTCATGATTGCGGGAATCCGAAGAATCCACCTGTTGAAAGCGCTCAAAAATACTCTCTAATTTATCAGATGGGATACCACGCCCGGTGTCACGGACTGTGAATAGGATATGGGAATTAGGAAAGTGGGGTGGTGGGGTGAAGTCTTCTCCCCACTTCAGTTCTGCGCTTAACCAAACTGTAGAACCAGCAGTAGAAAATTTGATGGCGTTACTGAGTAAGTTAGTCAGGGTTTGCACAATCCGATCAGGATCTGCCCACAACTGTTGAGATAAGCTAGACACTGAGAGGGTAATCTTAGCTTTTTCAGCTAGGGGTTGCATGACATTTATTGCTTCGGCGATCAAATCGGCGACATTGCAGGTTTGTTTTTCCATCTTGACTTTACCTGATTCAATGCGCTCGATATCCAGGATGTCGTTGATCAGCCTGACAAGACGTTCGGTACTATCCACAGCAATTTGCAGCAAGCGTTTCCCCTGTTGTGAGTCTGGTTTGATTAAACCACTGGCTAACATTCCCAATGAACCATGAATCGAAGTTAGGGGTGTGCGGAGTTCGTGACTGACAACAGAAACAAATTCATCTTTCATTCGTTCTACTTGCTTGCGATCGCTTATATCTTGCAAGTAAACCGTATACACTATCTCTTGACCCAGTTTTAACTTAGAAATAGAAGCCTCTGCGGGAAATTCTGTACCATCTTTGCGACGACCGTAAATTTCCCGACGTTCTCCCATCCTACGAGCGACTTTTGTAGACCTGCCAAAATCTGATACGTATTGTCGATGTGCTTGAATATATTGCGATGGCAGCAATATATCTAGGGGCTGTCCTAAAACTTCTTGGCTAGTGTAACCAAAAATTTTCTCTGCTCCTTGGTTAAACAGAGTAATCTTTTGACTGCTATCAATAGAAATAATCGCATCATCTGCGATCGATACTATGCCAGCAAACCTCGCTTGGGAGTTCCGCAGTTCTTCTTGGGCGCGTTGACGTTCGCTGAGTTCAGACTGGAGTTGTTCATTAATTTTAGTTAGCTGGGCTGTGCGTTCTGCTACTCGCAGTTCTAATTCATCCTTTGCTTGGCGTAATTCTTGTTCTATTGTCGCTTGTTCGCGCAGGCGGGTGTTGAGTTTCGTCTCTGCTTGTGTGTTTCCTCCTTGATAAATTTCTCGCATCCGCCGTAACCGAATCCGTTCTAGGCGATTGACAATTCTAGTCACGAGTTCTGGCCCAACTATGGGCTTGCTAACAAAGTCATCTGCACCTACTGTAAAAACCTGGTTAACAATGTCAGCATCGTTATGAACAGTGAGAAATAAGATTGGTAATTCACTCCATTGAGGATCATTACGTACAACTTGACAAATTTCTATACCATTTATCCCTGGCATTTCGACATCAAGAATCAGTAAATCTGGCGTGACTGCTTCCAAATTTTCCCAAAAATGCAGGGTATTTTCCAAACATGTAACTTTGATTCCCCAAGGCACTAGTAATTTTTGTAACAATGCTCCAATTGTTGGATCATCATCTACAGCTAGTATGTGTGCTTCTGCATGGGGAGACTCTTGCAACACTTGATTGACTGCTTCTAACACTTGGTTAGCAGACATCGGCTTGGGTAAAAAGGTGTGTCCACCATTGCGAGCAGCTTGTAAACGGTTGCTAAAGTCACTGTCTTTGGTCAAAACTATTACTGGTACAGGGGGCTTGCGCTGCTGCAATTCTGCTAACAGGTTGAAACTATCTTCATGATCTGAAGAAACATCCAGGTCTAACAGAATAATACTAGGATGCTTTTGATACAGTATAGTTCTGGCTGTTGTAGTATCAGTAGCGATCGCCACCTGTAAATTTTTGTTAGTAGCTTCTTGTTGAATTTGTGCGGTGAAAGTGCGATCGCAATCTACCACCAATAACAAAGGATGCTCATCTTCACGATTGACTATAGATCCTATGCCTTGGTCATTACTTGTAATTTCCTGACGCAATTGCTGTACCCAACTAAGCAACTGAGTAGTTTCATCTTCAGTTAGAGTTTTATTAGCTTTGAGCAACTGCTCAATTCTGCGTGCTAGTTGGGAGCCAACAGCAAAGCCAAAAGTACCCAATGAGCCAGCAAGGGTATGTGCTTTTTGTAAAGCCTGTTTTCGTAGCTTTTGATTCAATCTTTTACATTTGGCATCGTCAGCAGCTTGCTCGAGCAATTCCACTTGTTCTTCTACCTTAACTTTATACTTATTCCAGACTCCAGCAACAGCCACAAGTGTTTGTTGAGAAGACGGGACTGTAATAGACGACGCGGAGAATATTTCATCTGTATTCCCCGTGTCCCCTTGTCCCCCATGTCTTCCTATCCCCGCCTCTTCCCTACGTGGCTTCAACCGATAACCAATACCATACACTGTTTCAATTAGATCCCCAGGCGCACCTACGGCTTTTAATTTGTGCCGCAATCCTTTGATATGGGTACGAACCGCCTCTTCTCCTGGTATATCCTCATAAGACCAGAGATGCTCTAAAATCATGCCACAGCTAAAAACTCGGCGACTATTTCGCAAAAATAGTTCTAGCAAAGCATATTCTTTGGGGGTTAATGGCAGCAATTCTCCAGCATAAGTAACTTCACAACTGGTAGGATCAAGCTGTAAATTACCCCATTCCAAGACTGGTTGTGATATTGCTCCTCCGCGACGTAACAGCGCCCTGATCCGAGCAACTAATTCTTCTTCATCAAAGGGTTTGACGAGGTAGTCATCCGCGCCAGCATTTAAACCAATTGCCTTTTCATGGCTGCTATCGCAACCTGTTAATAACAAAATTGGCATTTGCAAACCACGCGCTCTAATTTGCCGACAGAGGGTAATACCATCTATCTCCGGCAAGATAACGTCTAAGAGAATTAGATCGTAATCAAAAGTTTGTATTAAATCCCAAGCTGCTTGACCATTGAAGGCTTCTTCTACAGCATAATTGTAATTCGTAAGGACAGCAGCAAGTACATGGGCAACAAGCTCATCATCCTCGACAATTAATATCTTCATTGTAAAGAGTTAAATTATATTAATGAAAACAAAAGCTTATGGACGCAAATAATTAAAATTTAAGTCAAAAAAATTGGCGTCAATGTGATCTTAAAAAAGATATCAAAAAGAGTTAATCGCGCTTTACAAAAGTCTAATTTAGTTTATAAAATTAAATAAGAAAATTTTAAATTCTAACTAACAGCAGCTTTTGGAACTGCCAAGAAAAAATATCCAGGCTTTTAGCTAAAATCAGATAAATTTAACTAAAAACATTAATAGCAGAACTTATCTAAAGATAACTCAACAAAAAAAGATGATTCTACTTGAGTAGACTTAAGCTATTAGCCCCAAATTTATTTGAGGGTGGGATGTTGGGCTTAGAAAATTACAATTTGACCAAAATAAACTTTTGCTATGTAACTCTTTAGAATGAAATAGTCCTGCCTGCAACGGGGGGAAGATTCAGGAAAAACGAACACAGATGGACACAGATGGACACAGATTTATCACCAACACATCATCTATCTGTGTGCATCGGTGTGTATCGGTGGTCGATTTCTCAAAAATTATAGTGGTTTGCGGTTAATTCTATTGTTCGGACATACGATATAAAGATGACAGAAGAAAAAATGACTCAAGCCAAAATGGAAATGTAGAGAAAATTCGCAAAAACTGAAGATATTTTATCAAGGAATATAATTGTGAGCTTTTTCATCGGTTGTGCTGTTTGGGCATATAAAGGCTGGGTGGGCGAACTTTTTCCCCCAGGTACTCGTCCTGGTGACTTTCTCCATCTCTACAGCCGTCGTTTCACTACAGTAGAAGGTAACACCACATTTTATGCTGTACCAAACCAAGAAACTGTAGCCCGATGGGCAACTGATACACCACCAGGTTTTGAACTGA
>NZ_AJLK01000192.1 GCF_000317205.1 Fischerella muscicola PCC 7414
CAAGCCAAGCCTAAGTTACATCCCCCTTGTCACCCCCTCAGAAGAAAAATCTTGCTGTTGCTTTTTATCTTTGAGGGCGTCCGTCACCTGAAAGGCTTGCCCTGCCACAAGTTGACTGCGGTTGTCACCCCCTCAGCCCAAATGCTTTTGCAAAGCTTGACGCATCACATCTACAGGCACACTTTGGCGTTGCAACCAGATTTTTAATGCTGCTGCGCCTTGTTGGACAAGCATTTCTAGTCCATCTATGGCAGTTGCACCTACTTGTTGCGCCTGTTGTAAAAATTTTGTTGGGTTAGGAGTATAAATTAAATCGTAGGCGATCGCTTGCGGCGATAAATTTGCCATTTCTGCTGCACTCAGGGGCGATTCATCCACCTTAGGATACATACCAATGGGAGTTGTATTAACTAGCAAATCCGTTTGCGGGATTAATCTGGGTAATTCATCCCATTTGTGAACATTGAGATTAACTTGTAGCGGTGAATTTTCCCAGCTTTGAGAAAAATCTCTCAATCGGTGTACATTTCGCCCCACAACATGAATTTCTGCACATCCTAACTTTGCACAACCTGCCACTACAGCCCTAGCAGCACCACCGTTACCTAAAATTACTGCTACTTTCTGACTCCAATCTTGCTGATGTGTTTGTAAAGGAGCAAGAAATCCTTCTATATCCGTGTTTGTACCTATGAAATTGTTATTTTTATTGATAACTGTATTTACTGCCCCTACGGCTTGAGCGATGGGTTCTACCGCTGACAAAAACTGCATGATTGCCTGTTTATGAGGAATTGTGACGCTAAACCCTACAACACCAATAGCTGCAAAACCCTGAATAGCTGTGTGTAAATCTTCTGGTTTAATTGGAAAGGGCAGGTAGACATAATCTATTCCCAATTGCGCGATCGCAGCATTATGCATAACTGGCGATAGCGAATGTTCTACTGGATAGCCGATAACTCCTAGCAGTTTGGTTTTCCCTGTAATCAATGTTTTGTCCTTTGTCAGTTACATGTTGTTGGCTGTTTGTTGATAGTTAGTTCCAAACAACCACCAACTACCAACAATCAACAATTAATTAAAGCCTACAATTATTAGAGGATACTTAACATTTCTTTGGAATCATGCAGGCAACAACAGCCTTCTCTACAACCCCTATTCCTGGCAAATATTGGCAGTGGCGAGGGCACAACATTTACTATGTACAAGCAGGAAAACCGCAACCCCAACATCCACCTTTACTGTTAGTGCATGGGTTTGGTGCTTCCACTGACCACTGGCGCAAAAACATTGCCCAACTGTGTCACGATTTTGAAGTTTGGGCTATAGATCTTTTGGGATTCGGACGTTCAGCCAAGCCAAAATTGGAGTATAGCGGTGATCTATGGCGAGACCAACTCTATGACTTTATCACTGAAGTCATAGGTCAAAAAGCAGTACTAGTAGGTAATTCTCTAGGTGGTTATGCTAGCTTGTGTGTTGCAGCCCAACGTTCTGACGCAGTAGCGGGTTTAGTATTACTAAACAGCGCCGGGCCGTTTAATGAGAATGAGCATACAGCTGAACCAGAAGCACTGCAAACTCAAATAGAACCACCACAACAGCCAGATAATTTGCAGAAACTCTTAGGTGATGTTGCCAAATGGATTTTTCAACAACCTTTTGCCCAGTTTCTATTATTTCAATACGTCCGACAAAAAAGTGTCATTCGTCAAACTCTAGAAAAAGTTTATCTTGACAAAAGCGCAGTTACAGAACAATTGATAGAAGAAATTTCTCGCCCTGCTTATGATCAAGGTGCTTTCGATGTATTTTCCTCGGTGTTTAGAACTCCCCAAGGGGAAAAAGTTGATATGCTACTCAAGCAATTAACTTGTCATTTACTACTATTATGGGGAGAAGCTGATCCTTGGATTAACGCTAGAGAACGTTCGCAAAAATTCCGCCAATACTATCCTCAATTGACAGAACACTTCTTGCGGGCGGGTCATTGTCCCCACGATGAAGTACCAGAACAGGTCAATTCCTTACTGCGGGAATGGGTTTTTTCTGTAGTTAGTAGTTAGTTATATTTTGTAGGTTGGGTCGAGTTTACGAGACCCAACTTGATCAAGATTAAGTTGGGTTTCCTTGCATTAACCCAACCTACTATTAATGCACTAGTTATTAACCACTAACTGTTAACAGTCCTAACGAGTAATTG
>NZ_AJLK01000193.1 GCF_000317205.1 Fischerella muscicola PCC 7414
CCTTTCTCCGATAATAATTATTTATTTCATAATTAAAGACTTTATTTTTTGCTCTATTTCATCACTAATAATCTCCGAGCCTACAACAGGTTTATCGAGATTAACTCTAATAAAATTAGTCTCATCTTTTTCTGTAAATTTCTGATCATTATCAGAATCTTTCAGAATTTTAATAAAAATTGCACCTGTGTTTTGTACAATAGCCCAATTCAAGATTTGGCTATTGTTTGGTGTAATTTGCTGAAGATTCTTTCCTGATAAATCAGATAAATACCCGATTCTGGCGTCTTGAATATCGAGTTTTTGATCACCGTTAGTATCGCTATCAATGATTTGATATAGCCAATACCTGGCAGATGATTTACCCGCTTTTTTTCTTCCAATAAATCAAAGTTAGTAATAATTGCTTTTTTATTTAATAATATATTAGTTTGTCCATCTTTTTTACCATAAAAGATGATGTTATTGTAATAACTAGATCTATTTTCATAGGAAGATAATCTATCTTGATTTTTATCTGTTAGACCAACAGGAATCATCAAATAATCTGATTGCTCTTTGACAATTAATTCACCATAAACAATATTTTGTTCTGACTTCTGTTGAGCAGTTGCTTGCGTCTGTTCTGATTTCCTAGTAATACCTCCCTCACAAGAAAATGAAAGTGCAGCTACAAGAGTAAATACAGCTATTTTTTTGAAAAAAATATGATTAACCATTCAATTGTCTCAATTGTCTCAACAAGATATATAACAATCTTATTTGATTATTGAAAAAGGACAAGTAAGACAACAGAAGCCAGTACTAAAAGGCGGGTTCCTGA
>NZ_AJLK01000194.1 GCF_000317205.1 Fischerella muscicola PCC 7414
TCAGGGCGGGTTCCTTCGCTTGCAACAATGGCTGAAACGAGGAAGCTTTTTCTCCCTTGTCTCAGCCAAGCAGAAATTTATGAATACTAAGATATGAATACTAAAAATGCAAAAACCTGGTCAAAGGGGACCAGGTTATGCAAACTCTTTGGTGATCAAGTTGATGTTATCGTTCAGACGTTAAAAAAGTAGACAACTAAGGTGGACATCACTAGCAGTAAACCCAGCATAATCTTGTTTTTCCGCTTTGGGATTTGGCTTCCCCTAACTAGGAGAATATGCCACTTTATATTACTGTTATGCTGACAGCTTACTTGGGCTTCTGACGGGGGACACCAAGTCATTTGCCCTATTCAGTTTGGTTGTGCTTTGTTTGGTGTCCTGCTTATTAATCTATCATCCTAAAAATTAGTCGCAAGTACCTTTTAACTGAAGTTAACGAGTCTTTAAATTTCTCAATATAAAAGATAAATGTGTTGGTAGTTGGTAGTTGTTTGTTGTTTGGAACAACCAACGATCAACCACCAACAATCAATCACCAACTCCACATTACAGGGTTATCATCAAGATGATCAGTGACGGTACGTCCAATAGCATCGATTTGTTGCAGTTCAGCTTCTGAAAGTTAAATAGCTGCTGCTTTGGCATTATCTTGTGCTTGTTCTGGGTAGCGTGCGCCTGCGATCGCTTGAGTTTGAGGTTGAGCAATCAACCAGGCTAGGGCTAATTGAGCTAGACTACACTGATGCTGTTGTGCAATTGGACGCAGTTTTTCTAAAGCTTGTTGAGCGCGAGTAAAGTTTTCTCCTTGAAATAGCTTGTTATCATTACGGTTATCTTTTGGGTCAAATTTATGATTGGGGCCAAATTTCCCTGTCAACAATCCCTGGGCTAATGGTGAGTAGGCAAGAATAGATATATTGTTTTCCACGCAATACGGCATAGCATCTTTTTCTACCTGTCGCCAAAATAAAGAATAGGGCGGTTGTAAACTATCAATACGTCCGTACTGAGCTGCTTCTTCTAATTGGCTGCGGGAAAAGTTGGAAACACCAATAGCCCGAATTTTACCTTGTTCTTTCAGGTGATTTAGAGAATCCATTGTCTCTGCAATCGGGACAATCTCGCTATTAAACGCACCTGAAGGCCAATGAATTTGATAAAGGTCTATGTAGTCGGTTTTGAGATTTTTGAGAGAGCGATCGCAAGCCTCCATAACTTGATTGTACTTGAGATGGTTAGCAAAAACTTTAGTGGCGTACTCGACGCGATCGCGGACATCAGATAAAGCTTCAGCAACAATTCGTTCTGAATGCCCGTCACCATATACCTCAGCAGTATCTATTGTGGTAATACCAGCTTCAAAAGCTGCACGTATAGTTTTAATTGAGTCCACATCTTCGATTCCTACCCACATTTTTTTGCCAGCTTGCCAAGTCCCCATGAGGATAGGTGTAATTTTTACTTCTGATGCACCCAAGCGTCGCTTTTGCATGTTTAAACCCTAACTAATAATGCTTTTTTGAGCTTACGCATTTAAGATAGGTATATCATCGCTCAAGAGGACTAGCCAAGCTATTGCACTACAGTTACTGGTGTTCCTACACTTACCTGCTCAAATAATTCCTGAACATCCTTGTTGTACATACGAATACAACCGTGTGAGGCTGCTTTACCTACTGATTCAGGATTAGGAGTACCATGAAAACCAATCCAATTTGTACCATTTGTCCAAAATCCAATCCAATAGCGGCCAAGAGGATTTTTAGGGCTTCCTCCTGGAATAGACTCACCCGTAAAAGGATGCAACCAAGTGGGATTTTTGGTCATATTAAGTACTTGGAAATTTCCGGTTGGAGTTTCCCAACCTGGCCGACCTATTGCAATCGGATAAGATTTAATTTTAGTTTTGCCTCGATAGAGAATTACTTGACGTTGGCTAAGAACAATCTTTAAATTAATAGGCTGATTTATAGAATTGACTGTAGATTTTCCTTCAGTTTGGGAGTATGATGTGCTAATGGATGGAGCTTCTATAAGAATATTTAGTAAAGTACTGGCACTAGCAATCACAACAACACTAGCAAGCGTTGAACGCAAACTTCTATTTTGGTTTCCGCTCATTTTTTTCTCCAAACAAATCTTCAATTGCCAAGGGAATTGTAAAAATATTGGTAATTGCTAATTGGTAATTGGTAATGGGAAAAATCTCTCCCCCTTATCCCCAGGGGAACCCCGAGTTCCCCAATGCCCAACAACGAAGCATAATATCGTAAGCAATTAGCCGAACTTGATATTAGATATCCTCTTATATGGAACTAGAAATGTCAGTTAGAAGTGTTTACTAAATATGGAAATTTATTCTTAAATACTTATCTCTAATGATTTATTGGTCTTCTGTCCCAAGGTTAGTGTCTGATTACATTAAGTTGTAAGAAAAAATACATATTTATTATTGATCTGTTACCAAAATAAAATTTTGTATCGTCGGTATCAAGGCAAAGTTCGAGAGTGTCAGGAGGAATAAATGTGCAAGTTGATTCTCTGTCTTCTGGTAAGAGGTAGATATTTTTGCAATTAGACAGTTAAAGTACCCTTAGCAGATTCATCGATTTTTTCTTATGTCCCAAAATAAGTACAAAATTGCATAAATTCATTCATAGCGAAATTTATGTAGCCAAACTCTCCGCTTCTTTGCTTTTTCCTTTGCGATCCTTTGCGTTTAAAAACACTACGAATTAATGCAAACCAAGTATCCACCAAAGTTAAAGCAAAAAGGTTTCTTCTATAATTTTTCCCTAATTAATTTCCACAGATAGTCGCATGTTGCATTACTCTTGGCGTCAAATAAAATCAGAGTTAAAGTAGATACTTATGGTGACTACAACTTTTCACGCACTCAAAGAATGGGCAGTTGCCGTCACTGCTTTAGAAGCAGGCAAAACAATCATGCTGCTTCGTAAAGGCGGTATTCACGAACGCAATGGACGCTTTCAAGTCGTCCATGACGAGATTTTGCTCTACCCTACTTACGAACATCAACAGCCTTTTTTACTCAAGCCTGAGTATGCTAATCTTGTTTATCCTGTGACACCAGGCTGGCATCCAGAAACAATTCGCATTGGCAGTTGGGCAAAAATTACCGATATTTTTCCAGTTTGTGATCAATTAATAGTCAATGCTTTGCTTCCCTTTCATATTTGGAACGAGCATTTTATTAGTGATCGCCTCAAATGGAAAGCGCCTCAGCCGTTATATATTTTGCTACTACGGACATACAATCTATCCCAAGTTCGAGAAATCCCTTATCTACCCGAATATGGTGGTTGTAAATCATGGATTCATTTGGATGAAACAATTAATTTACAAGGAGCAGAACCAGCTTTGTCAGATTCTACTTACCGTCAATTAGTAGCAGAAATTCGTAATATTGTTGGTGACAAGTTTTATGCACCATGCGTTTAAAAAAGTAAGAGCTTGGGAACACAATTATATGTAAATTATTAATAGGCAGAATTCTATAGCAATCCGATTTGGTTCATGAACTTAATTATAGAGGTGTGGCAATAAGCAATAGGTAAGAAGCTAGCTTCGCAAGAATCAAATAGGATTCCTATAGTTATTTTAAAAGCACAACTAGAAATGTTTAGGCAGCGGCGATTTTTTGATTAGCCGTGCTTATGAATTTAATTAATAATTTTCATAAAGCTCATCAGGTAATAAGCAAGTAAGTAGG
>NZ_AJLK01000195.1 GCF_000317205.1 Fischerella muscicola PCC 7414
ATTTGAATTTGCATAATCAGTAAGGTATTACCAGACTTTTACGGCTTTTCGTTTCCCATCTATCTTGAAAGGCAGAAGGCGGATGGCAGATGGCAGATGTAGAAATAACCCGCTTGGGGTTCAAACCCCAGGATAATAGCGAAAGTCCTCGTGCATAAGACTTCCAAGGAATTTTACTCTATTTTAATGGAGTTTAGCTATGCAGCCCTGAACTTGATTTCTGGGCGGGATTTGAGGCTTACTGAACATTGGTGCAATATTTGAGTTTTAACGAGTTTTAGTTTATCGCTGTGAGCTATAGTTCACAGCTTGATGCAAGATATAAATAATAAAAAATCGTATTTGTCGATACACCCCTTTTTTTTTACAGCACCTAACATTATTGGAACACAAGTGTTGTTTATTGCTACCTGAGGTTAATGAAGGTGCGTAATTTCGTCTCAGACTCAAGAAAGATTTATTGAAGTATATGCATCTGGAAAAATAAGCAAAAAACTACCCCAATGGGGTGATGTTAGACTTGACAAAAGTCTGCCATTATGCTTTTAACTATAAAAATACAAAGGAATTTACTATGCAGCAAAGAATGTGCTGGTTGTCTACATCTGGTGAGTATGGGGATAAGATTTTGCATTTGCAGACTGCACCTCATCAACCGTGGCGTCCTTATACAGCTTTTCCTCAATATGCAGTCCCAGATTATAAAATCCCGGGTGGTTCTAGAGGTTGGGCAACTTATCAGAAGCTTTTAAAGGCAGGTTGGACTTTAGTGCCAACAGCATTGGCAAACGAGTTTTCTCCTGCAAATGCTCCTGTAAAGCTTTAATTCGTAGTTTAGAGATTTATAGTTCTTTCGTATACGCTTTCACTAAATAATCAATCCCCGTGATTGCAGTACCAACAACTACAGCATATGCTCCTAAATTAATGGCTTGACGCGCCATCGCCGGAGACGCAATACCACCTTCACAAATCACGGGAACTCTTAAGTTTTTTACCATCTGAGTGAGGAGTTCCCAAGCAGGGGGAGAAAGATGGTTAGTAGCACTAGTGTAGCCAAATAGGGTAGTTCCTACCATGTCTGCACCAACGCTTGTTGCTGCGATCGCTGCTTCAATTGTATCTATGTCAGCCATCACTGGCTTACCCAACTTCTCATGAATTTGGGGAATAATGTCTGCGATTGTTTCACCACCAGGACGCTCTCTGAGCGTAGCATCTATGGCAATAATATCAGCCCCTGCTTCTGCTACCGCAACTGCATGATGAAACTGTGGTGTAATGTATACATGGTATCCAGATATTATTTGTTTCCATAAACCAATTATTGGTACTTTTACAGATTCTCGCACAGCATGTATATGGGCTGGCGTGTCAATACGTACTCCTTTAGCACCATTGTTGACTGCTGCTTGTGCCATTGCTGCAATCACAACCGAGTTATGTAGAGGTGAATCTATCGGCGCTTGACAAGAGACGATAAGTCCGTGGCGTAGCAATTCAATTGGCATAATTCATAATTCATAATTCATAATTTTATGATTGGTTCTGGTTGGACTGGTATCCAGACTGTAAAAATTGAACCAACACCAACCATAGATTCTACTTCAATTCGTCCCCTGTGTAGTTCCACAAGTTGTTTAGTTAATGCCAAACCCAGTCCCGTACCTTCGTAACGGCGACGGTAGGGGGTATCTAGTTGATGAAATTTTTCAAACAGTAATGGTAACTGTGCTTCAGGAATACCAATACCAGTATCTTCAACTTGAAACACTGCTGTGTCAGCTTCCATCCACAGGCGTAGAGTGACATTTCCACCTTCAGGCGTAAATTTGATCGCATTACTTAAGAGATTCCATAAGATTTGTTCTACTCTTCTAACATCGGCAGTAAAGCGATCGCTTTTTTGATCGACAAGTAACTCTAGTTTCAAAGTGACTTGCTGGCTGCTGGCTTTTTCCAGTAACGATGCAACTATATTTTCTGCGATCTTCACTAAAGAAAATTCTGTAATATTTAAAACAGCTTTACCTGCTTCGATCTGGGATAAATCCAGAATATCATTAATCATTTCTAATAGATGTTCGCCGCTGTCGTGGATGGTTTGCAGATATTCTCGTTGGCGTTGATTCAAATCTCCAAAAGACCACCTCAGTAAAGTTGCAGACATACCAATTACGTAAGTTAACGGTGTCAGTAATTCATGGCTGATGGTGGCAAGAAATTCATTGCGGAGCCGACTAGCAGCTTCCGCAGCAACTAAAGCGTCATGCAGCGCTACTGTGCGCTCAACGACTCTTTGTTCGAGAGTTTGTTTTTCTTGAGTCAGCGATCGCATTAACTCGGCTTGATGAATCGCGATCGCCAATTGTTCCGCAACAGAAGTTAGGAGACTTTTTTCACTCTCAATCCACTGACGTGTTCTGTTGCACTGATGAGCAATCAACAGTCCCCAAAGTTTATCTTCAAATACAATTGGAGCTATGAATTTTGAGCGGACTTTGATACTTCTTAAAGCATTCAACAAACACTCTTCTAAAACATAAGTTTTTTCAACATCATCTACAGCAACACTCAAACCTTGGCGATACCTTTCCCACCACGAAGAGTTAGGTACAAAGCAGTTTTCTTCTCCGTAGTTCAAGACAGAAGGAATAGTATCGTCAACACGGGATTCATAAATTACACAATTTGAAGATTGTGCTAAATTAAGTGATAATGAAGAATTTAAGGCGTGATTGTTTACTTGACCTATATTTGGAATGCCAAAACGAAAAATCTTATCGTTGAGTGATAAATTTAGCTGTCTCGGTTTTGGCTCAATCACATCGCCTAAAAAATTATCTTGAGAGAATAGCCCCGCAGGTAAATTATTGCTATTATTCGACTTCTGAGGACGGTTAAAAAGCTCCGCCACCTGTGGGTAAACTAACTTGCAAATTACTAACCGATCTAATTCCAAAAACTTCCGCACCTGCTCAATTGCTGTTACGATAATTACCGACAAGTCTAGACTTTGACGAGTCTGAGTTGTAATCTGATTCAATAGCCGCTCTTGAGCAAGTTGTTTGTTGAGGGCATTCTCCACTGGCTGACAAACAGAAGCCAAAGGAGTTGTAGAAGCTTGTGGTTGTGTGATTTCCTGATTTGACTGTGGCAGGAAAAAATCTAACAATAACAGCGTAAACTGACTTTGGAGTTTGACATCATTAGGAGCAAGAAGTTGACAAAAATAATTAATTTTATGGTATCGGGGAGAATTGTGTTCAAATAAATCTTTGATATTTGTGAGGAAAGAGGCGATCGCTTCACAATCAAATGTTAACTTAACATGCAACTGCTCCCGCAAATCCGCTTTTGGTTCTGCAAAACCCATCATCAAAGCACTAAAACCCTGAGAAATGACAACTGTAAATTTTTGCCTCTGCCATTCTTCAGGTTTACTGATCTGCTTCAGCACAGCTTCTGTCAGAACCACAGAATCACCTTCCACTGCTTGAGCCATCTGCTCTAACAATTCGCCAAGCTGATTAAATACCTCTAAAGGCAAGGTGCGAGAAAAGCTCAAATCAGGGGAACTAAGCATGTTCAAAAATTCGTGAAAAGAAGCTAGATGCAGTTGCTTAATTATTTTTTAATCGCGTTCTAATCAACAGTTTAAGATCCTCAGACAGGAATATGCATCGTATTAATGCCACTCCGGGAGGTTGGAACCCCCAATCAGAAGGTGTAAGCTTCCTAGAACAAACTCCAGCTCCCCTTGTATTGCTGACGGCTGCTGACACCGACATTCAAACTTTGGCAGCTGCAATCCCCAAGTTACCTACAAAATTTCCTGCATTTAGAGTTGCTAACCTATTGAACTTGCAGCATCAAATTAGCATTGATACCTATGCTGAGCAAGTTTTACAACTAGCCCAGGTAATTATCCTGCGCTTACTAGGAGGACATTCCTATTGGGCTTACGGGTTAGAGGTAGTCCAGGAAATAGCACAAAACAATGATATAAACCTCATTGTAATGCCAGGGGACGATGCTCTTGATCCTGCTCTTATGTCCCACTCTACCCTGCCCTTGGGTGTTGTGAACCAAATCTGGCGCTATTTTAATGAAGGTGGCACAGAAAATATTGCTAACGCCCTGAAATATATTGCTGATCATTGCCTTTCCACTTCCTTTAATCCACCACCACCCCAGAGTGTGCCGCGTGTTGGATTGTATTCTTGGCTGGGGAGATTGGGAGGTGGGGAACTCGGGGCCCCCACTCCCCCAAGGGAGTGGGGATTAGGGGAGATGGGGAGGTGGGGAGAAAAACCTCACCCCATCCCCCCATCACCCCATCACCCCATCACTTCCAAAGTCGGTATCCTCTTCTACCGCGCCCATTATCTGGCGGGAAATACCAAAGTCATCGATGCTTTGTGCGAAGCTTTGGTAAATCGAAATTTAGAACCCGTACCAGTGTTTGTTTCTTCGCTACGTGAACTCGATGTGCAAGAGGAGTTGAGCGAAATTTTTCAACCAAAAGACTCACAGCCGATATCTGTACTGCTGAATACTACTAGTTTTTCTTTGGCGCGGTTGGAAACAGAAGCACCCCAACTAGAACTGTGGCAAAAATTAGATGTGCCTGTTTTACAAGTAATTTTAAGTGGTGGTTGTGTAGAACAGTGGCAGGAGCAGTTTCAAGGACTTTCCCCCCGTGACGTAGCTATGAATGTGGCGCTACCGGAAGTAGATGGACGAATTATTAGTCGGGCTGTATCTTTTAAAGCAGTGGAAACTTGGCATCCCCAGTTAGAAACTGATGTCATGGTTTATGAACCTGTGCGCGATCGCATTGAGTTTGTTGCGGAATTAGCAGCTAATTGGGTGCGTCTGCGTTCTAAGCCGCCCCAACAACGACGTATTGCTCTGATTTTGGCAAATTACCCTACCCGTGATGGTCGCATTGGCAATGGTGTCGGGTTAGACACACCTGCTAGCTGTGTAGAAATTCTTCAGGCTTTACAGTTGGCAGGGTATGAGGTGGAAAAGATTCCTGGTACTGGTGATCAATTAATCCAGCTTCTCACTGCTGGGGTAACGAATGATCCGGAAGGTAGGGAGTTGCGTCCGGTGCAGCAAAGTGTTTCTGCGCGCGAGTATCAGGAGTATTTTGCTAGTTTGCCGCCAGAAGTGCAGCAGGGGATTTGCGATCAGTGGGAAAGTACTTTACTTGATGGGGAGGTAGGGAGATGGGGAAGGCGGGGGTCCCCTCTGGGGATAAGGGGCAGTGGGGAGAATATAAAATTAGATTCTCCTCATCTCCCCATTGCCCCCCAACCCCACAA
>NZ_AJLK01000196.1 GCF_000317205.1 Fischerella muscicola PCC 7414
TCACCCCATCACCCCATCCTTCCCAATACCCGGTATTCAACTCGGGAACATCTTCGTAGGTATTCAGCCAGCGCGGGGTTATGATGTTGACCCGAGTTTGAATTATCATGCACCAGATTTAGAACCAACTCATGCTTATTTGGCTTTTTATTACTGGGTGAGGGAATGTTTTGGCGCGGATGCCGTGGTACATGTAGGTAAACATGGGAATTTGGAATGGTTGCCTGGTAAGAGTGTGGCTTTATCGAGTAGTTGTTACCCAGAGGTAGCTTTGGGGGCACTTCCCCATTTGTATCCGTTTATTGTCAATGATCCTGGTGAGGGTTCCCAAGCTAAACGACGCGCCCAAGCGGTAATTGTGGATCATCTGACGCCGCCTTTGACTCGTGCGGAATTATATGGTGGTTTGCAGCAGCTGGAAAATTTGATTGATGAGTATTACGAGGCAGAGAGTTTAGATCCAGGACGTTTAAGTGCAGTTTGCGATCGCATCCAAGAATTAATTCTCAAAGAAAATCTTCACCTCGATTTGAAATTGGTTAATAGCCAAGAACAATTACCAATTGGCAAAATCGATGGTTATTTGTGTGAATTGAAAGAAGCCCAAATTCGTGATGGTTTACATATTTTTGGGCAGTGTCCAACCGGTAGGCAACTACGAGATTTAGTTGTAGCGATCGCTCGTCATCCCAATCGTCATCATCATGGCTTGACTCGCGCCATCGCTGAAGATTTGGGCTTAGATTTTGATCCATTAACAGCAGATTTCGCTACACAACTATCACCCCACAACCATCAAATTCTCCAAGAAAAATTTCAGCTTCCCTGTCGCACCGTCGGCGATGCAGTGGAAGTTCTAGAAACCTACGCCGCCACCCTCGTAGAAAACCTCATCTCTTCCCCCACCACCCCACTACCCCACCACCCCCTCACCTGGATACACTCCCGCCTCCTTCCTGCTTTGCAAAAAACTCACCAAGAAATTACTCACTTGCTGCGTGGACTTGATGGTAGGTACGTCAAGAGCGCCCCTGCTGGTGCGCCTACCCGTGGACGACCAGAGGTTCTACCCACAGGTAATAATTTTTACACTTTTGATATTCGTGCTTTACCCACAGAAATAGCTTGGGATATAGGTAGAAAAGCAGCTGAGACTTTGATTGAATGCTACACACAGGAACATGGAGAGTACCCCAAAACACTAGGGTTATCCCTGTGGGGAACTGCCACTATGCGAACTGGAGGTGATGATATTGCTGAGGCTTTGGCTTTATTGGGTGTGCAGCCTGTTTGGGATGGTGCAGCAAGGCGGGTTGTAGATTTTGAAATTTTGCCGTTGTCAGTGTTAGGACGCCCACGTGTGGATGTAACGTTAAGAATTTCTGGATTTTTCCGGGATGCTTTTCCTAATCTGATAGATTTATTCGACCAAGCAGTTGCAGCAATAGCAATCTTGGATGAACCTCCATCATTAAACCCCCTCGCCGCACAAGTTCGTCAAGAAACGGATTTTTGGATGAGACAAGGCTTGAGTTCACAAGAGGCGCAGGTGCGATCGCGTTATCGGGTTTTTGGTTCTAAGCCAGGCGCTTATGGTGCTGGACTGCAAGGTTTAATAGAATCACAAAATTGGACAGACGACCAAGATTTAGCGCGTGCCTACATTAACTGGAGTTGCTACGCCTATACTTCAGCCAGTGGACAAGGGGACACGGGGAACATAGATAAAAAACTCTCCGCATCTTCCCCAGTTGCGGCACCTGAAGCCTTTGAGCAACGTCTATCACAAATGCAGATTGTCTTACATAATCAAGACAATCGTGAACACGACATCCTTGATTCCGATGATTATTACCAATTTCAAGGAGGTTTAACAGCAGCAGTACGTTCCATACAGGGGACAAATCCCCAAACTTATTTTGGTGACAACTCCATTACTGCCAAACCGCGAGTCCGGACTCTCAAAGAAGAAATTGCTAGAGTATATCGTTCTCGTGTAGTTAATCCGAAATGGATAGCAGGAGTCATGCGGCACGGTTATAAAGGTGCATTTGAAATGGCAGCGACGGTAGATTATTTATTTGCCTACGATGCTACAGCCAAATGTGTAGAAGATCATATGTATGAGGGAATCGCACAAGCGTACTTGTTCGATCCTGTTGTCAGTGAATTCATCCAGAGTAGAAACCCGTATGCCTTACGTGATATGGCTGAGAGACTTTTGGAAGCACAAAAACGTGGTTTCTGGCAGGATGCAAATTTACAGACACTCGAAAATTTGAGAAACTTAGTTCATCAAGCAGAAGCAGTAATAGAACAAAAATAAACTGATATCGAAAAGTAGTGTAGGGAAATCTATGGACAATCTTGCGTATTTGCACGTAGCTTTTGCCTACGAGGAGTCTCCATCAACTGAATTAGTTTTCCTAAGTTCTTGGTTGGAGAACGCAGCAGCACCAGATTGGAAACGTCTTTCCGGTAAGGCTTGGAAGCATATGCTTCCCCTTGTTCTCAGCTTGTCTATTCTCAGTGCTGTTGGTAGTGCCTTGGCATTGGAAAGAGGTGATCAAGGGCCTTCTGTTCGCTCCTTGCAACAAAAGTTAAGAAATGCCGGTTTTTATCAAGCGCCCATTACCCAAGTATACGACTTTGATACAGAAGCTGCCGTGCGGCGTTTTCAAAAAGCTGCTGGCATTCAAGTAAACGGTATTGCTGGCCCAACAACTTTACAAACATTACAAAAATGGCCTAAAGGTAGTAATAGTAGCCAACTATCAAAACTTAGTAGTTTGAGTAATCCAACTCCTAAACTCAGTACTGTGAGTTATAGAACTCAACAACCCAGTACGGCGAATCTTACTACAACTAACAAGCGCCGTAATCCGAATCTATTACAGAAAGGTGACGAAGGACAAGCAGTCAAAGCCTTGCAAGAGCGCTTACGAATAGCAGGCTATTATTACGGAAAATCTACAGGTATATTTGGCCCGATTACCGAAGAGTCTGTGAAGCGGTTCCAACAAGCTTATAACCTCAGAGTTGACGGTGTTGTGGGGCCAGCAACACTCCGGAAATTACCACCAGTAGGTGTTGGTTATGGAGAAGAAACACCTAAACCAGCAAAAAATAGAGATAATCTCACAGTAGGCGATCGCGGAGAAGCTGTTAGAGTTTTGCAGGCACAGCTGATTAAAGCTGGATATTTACAGGGAGAACCAAATGGCTACTATGGGCCTTATACGGCAGATGCAGTAAGGCGATTCCAGGCTGATAACTACCTAAAAGCAAGTGGTATTGCGGGCCCTACAACTAGAGCCAAGTTGTACAGTATGCTAAATCCTACTTCTAAATCTAAGAGTGAATTTAGTGTTCTGGAAATACAAAGACGACTTCAAGAGCGTGGTTTTTACAAAGGACCTCTCAATGGTGTGATGGGGGATGAAACCAAACGAGCGATTAAACAAGCTCAAGAATTTTATGGCATCAGTCTGAGTGACGTGAGAAGCGGAACATATTAGCTCCGCTCATTTGTCAGTATTGATACTTAACAGCCTGCCTATCCCCACTCACAGCCAGTCGAAAACTGTTCAAACAATTTTTTCTCTTTGATATCAGCACATCCCCAATAATTTACTCAAGTACTACAAAGGCATTAATGCTCGTTGACACTTGGGGCAAACAGCATGGATTGTCAGCTGGCAATCAAGCAGTTGATAACCTTCTTTTTGAGCAGTTTTTGCACCAATTTTTAAGATAGAGTCATTTTTGAACTCTATAGTTGTGTTGCATCTGACACAGATAAGATGGTGGTGATGATGGGGATAAGGCTGATTCAATTCATAATGTTTATGCCCTTCTCCCAACTCCAGTTCCCGCAAAATTCCCATCCGCGCCATCAACTTTAGGGTGCGGTAAATGGTTGATAGGCTGATTCCTTCGCCATCGGTTTCTAGCCTATGATACAAATCCTCCGCACTGAGATGTTCACCTTGCGGAAGATCCTGAAAAATGTGTAGAATTGTTTCTCGCTGGGGTGTTAAACGCCAGCCGCGATCATTGAGTTCTGCCTTGAGTGAAGAAGCTGTGTAGACAGTCATACTAATTTTTCTCAACAAACCCTTTCAGCTGAGAATATAGCAAAACTTGAGGGTAATTTGCAACAATGATGTCTTATTGAGAACATTTACTAAATGCTATGGCACGAGCTATGAAAAATTAATAGGTAACACACTTTGTTGTGATCCCCGTCAGGAAAATCTCTTGACGAAATAAACTTTGGAGATACAGTTCCATTAACTGCGAATTATTTGCCATAGCTTAGTGAGACTTTTTCGGAAGGGGGATCAAAAATAATTGGTTATTGGTTGGTTGTTGGTTGTTGTTTGGAGTTACTACCAACTAACAACAATCAATAAAGGTTTGTTAGTTGTTGTTTGGAGTTACTACCAACTAACAACTATCAACTATCAACTCATTAACTCAGAGACTCCAAGTAGTCGCGAATCAGGTTGCGTCGCTTGGGTTGGCGTAGCTTTTGCAGTGCTTTGGATTCAATTTGGCGTACTCGTTCCCGTGATAAGTCAAGAGCGCGCCCAATTTCTGCTAGCGAGTAAGGATGACCGTCTGCTAGTCCAAACCGCATGAGAATCACGTCCCGTTCACGGCTGGTTAAATCTGCCAACAGGTGCTGCAAGTCTCTTTGTAATGATTCTCGCATGAGCATATCCTCTGGCGTTACACTGTCGGTTTCCAGTAATTCGCCTAATTCTGTGTCTTTATCTTTACCAACCTTGGTTTCTAGAGAGACGGAGCGAGGCACTCTTAACAACACTTCCCTAACTTGGGTAGGTGTCATTTCTAACTCTTGCGCCAAGTCTTCTAGGGTTGGGGTACGACCTTTTTCTTGAGCAATTTTACGTTGAGCTTTTTTGATTTTGTTCAGCTTTTCTGTAATGTGAACAGGGAGGCGAATTGTCCGGCTAGAAGTTGCGATCGCCCGTGTGATCCCCTGACGAATCCACCAATAGGCGTAAGTGCTAAAACGATAACCCTTGGTTGGGTCAAATTTTTCCACAGCTCGCTCTAAGCCCAAAGTTCCTTCTTGGACTAAATCTAACAACTCTAGACCACGATTTTGATACTTTTTAGCAACAGATACAACTAGGCGGAGGTTTGCCTTGATCATGTGTTCTTTGGACTGGAGTCCATCACTCTGAATTTTCTCCAATTCCTCCACAGTCAATTTGGCAATTTCAGCCCAGCGCCGTTTCCCTTGTCCTAAAATTTGTTTGAGTTCCAACACCTCTACACCAGCAGCGCGGGCCCACCTTTCTATAGAAGGGCGATGTCCCAATTCCGATGCTAAACGCTCCTGAACTTCGATGACTCGGAGATAAGGTATAAGTATTTCGTCTCCTTGCTTGGCAGCATTAGACAAGACTATCCGCATCCGCAAGTAGCGCTGAACTTTCTGAGCTTCTGAAACCTCTTCATCCCGCCCTAACAGTCTAACCCTACCAATTTCCTGAAGATACAGACGTACCAAATCTGTGCTGCGACGGTTAGCGCTAACAGCAAAACTGGCGGGATCTTGAGCAGCCATCTCCAACTCTTCCAGATCGTCTACTGGTAATTCAGTGTCATCAATCGTAAGATCCGGGTCAAACATTTGAGAGGATTGTTGGGTTTCGTAGGCGGCTTCTGCGTAAAAAGATGTTGCTGGCATAAGGGTCGTCTCAATGGCTCCAGGTAACAATAGATTGCGGTCAGCTAAATCTAATCAACTGTTGCTATTGTTCCCGTGATTTACGAAGAACTAACACGGTTTTAAGTAACATTTGGGGTTTTTTTGCAAAAAACCATACTGGTTTTTTTTATTACATCTCCATAACTCAGCTGTTAGGCTGCTTTTTCCAGTGAACCAATAGCTATTCAAAGGCAAAGCCAGACTAAAAATTACCAATCTTCCAGTCAAGATTTCAAATGTAATTCAGCTTGACTGTCACTTTTATAACGTGGTATAAACATGCATCAGTGAAAAACTTATTTATTACAGGCATAGTCATATCTACATAGCTATGCAGATACTTTCCTGAAGATTTGATATTTTTTGGTCAGGGAATTTTGGGAATTGGTGTTTGTTGTTTGGTGTTGAGATTCCAAACAATTATCAACCATCAACCATCAACTACCAACTACCAACACATCAGTCGTTATATTCTGGCTTGATATCACGTAGCATCAGTTCTAAGAGTGCCTGTCGCGGAGTAACTTCAGCTTGGAGTAGACGATACACTTGTTCGGTAATGGGCATGGAAATATTTTGCTGCTTTGAGCGCAGCATCAACACTTTAGTGGTATTAATCCCTTCAGCAGTTCCTTGGAGATGGGTGAGAATTTCTGTCAGAGTTTTGCCACAGGCTAGTTGGTAGCCAACTTGGTAATTGCGACTCAAAGGACTGTTACCAGTGGCAAGCAAGTCACCTAAACCAGATAAACCGTAAAATGTTTCTTGCTTTGCACCCCAGTGAACACCGATGCGAACCATTTCTGTTAAACCACGGGTGAGTAACGCAGCTTTCGCATTGGTTCCCAACTGCAAACCGTCACATACACCAGCAGCGATCGCCATGACATTTTTCAGTGTTCCTCCTAGTTCTACCCCCAATGGATCAGCATTTGTATAAACGCGGAAACGATTGGAGGAAAATACCAGCTGTACAACCTCAGCAGCACTGACAACATTGCTGGCAACTACCGTTGCTGCTGGTAATTCCTGTTGAATTTCTTGGGATAAATTGGGGCCAGAAAGAACAACTACAGGATGATTGGGAAAAGCTTCTTGCCAAATTTGGGAGGGTGTGCAGGTGGTTTGTGGATCTAAACCTTTTGTGGCTGTGACAAAAATGATTTCTGGAGAAAGGGGCAAACATTGGAGTTGAGAAACTACATTTCTGACACCTTTCATAGAAACAGCAGAGAGAATTACATCCACATCTTTTAGCACTTCTGCTAAAGTTTGGGAATCACGACGCGACCAAATATGTACTTTGTGTCCGTTGATTTTAGCCAAAGTTGCTAAAGCACTTCCCCAAGCACCCGCGCCTAGAATTACTACTGATTTTGTCATTGGTCAATTGTCAATTGTCATTGGGGATTGGGGATCAAGGATTGGGGATTGTGGATCGGGGAACAGGAAAGAGAAATTCCCCCTTCTCCTCCTAGTCTCCCCACCTCCCCATCTCCCCATTGCCCCTAATCCCCACTCCCTGTCGGTCGTGGGGGCCGGTGAGTTCCCCATCTCCCCATCTCCCTTCCATCATCACCCACGTGGATACCTTTCCATCAATTCCCTCACTTGTTCGGCATGATAAGAGCTTCTTGTCAAGGGTGAAGAGACAACTTGTAAGAATCCTAGTTCTTCTCCGAATGCTTGCCAAGCAGCAAATTGATCTGGGTGGATAAAGTGATCTACTTTTAGGTGTTTTTGAGTTGGTTGAAGATATTGTCCAATCGTCAAAATATCACAATCAACTGCACGTAAATCTTGCATGACTTGGCGAATTTCCTCATCAGTTTCACCGAGTCCGACCATAATTCCGGATTTAGTGTAGACACTAGGAGTAAGTTGACGCGATCGCTTGAGTAATTCCAAGGTGCGATCGTAATTACCTTGGGGACGCACACGGCGATATAAACGCGGAACTGTTTCTGTATTATGATTGAGGACTTCCGGTTTGGCTTGGAGAATTAACTCCAGTGCTTCCCAGTTACCGCACAAATCCGGAATTAATACTTCAATAGTAGTGTGAGGTGAAATTGTACGAATTGCTGCAATACAACGGACAAACTGTGATGCGCCTCCATCCGGCAAGTCATCTCGATTGACAGAAGTAATCACCACATGGTTCAGTTTCATCCGGCGCACTGCTTCCGCCAGTCGTGTGGGTTCTGTGGGGTCTAGAGGTTTGGGTTTTTTCTCAAAATCAATATCACAGTAAGGACAAGCACGTGTACAAGCAGGCCCCATGATTAAAAACGTCGCTGTTCCCGCATTAAAGCACTCACCAATATTCGGACAGGACGCTTCCTCACAAACCGTATTTAGGGCTAAATCCCGTAAAATTTCTTTAACATTACCGACGCGCTCCCATTGAGGCGCTTTCACCCGCAACCAGTCTGGTTTAAGAATCACAATCCACTTTTACCACTTAAATAAAGTTAGTTATCAAACTTAATGTTAGCAAGCTTTGAGATAAAGGCTGAAGTATGAAGTATGCCCTACCTTTTTTCTTTATTTGTCATTTAACCAAGCTTGTGATAGTCTATTATCTATATTGGCATTATAGTGCCGGGATGTAGCGCAGCTTGGTAGCGCACTTCGTTCGGGACGAAGGGGCCGCTGGTTCGAATCCAGTCATCCCGATTTATATGTAGAGCGACAAACTATTTGTCCGTGACGACAGAGTTATTTGTCAAAAAACCAAAACGACAAATTGTTTGTCGTTTGCGATCGCTCTTTTCACGTAAACTCCGAAGAATTTCTAATTTTGCAATTAGTAAAAAGTCTGGTGTTTGCTTGTTCATAGCCATGAAGTCTTTATTTAGAAGCCCTCATACGTCTCCAATGTTGCAAAACTTGCCTTTTGAACTTGAACAAAGTATTGTCTATAGTATTTAAATCTAAGGCGCTGATACATTTTCATATAACTAGTCAGAGCATCATTAGGACGCTGACAGCATATGTAACCTACACATTCTCTAACCGTCTCTAGAACACCTTCTAAAATAAATTCACGCTGTTGATCTGAATTTATAAAATCTACAATAATTGGAGCTTCTACATAATACTGATGAATCAAAGCTTGCCCTTCTGGTGTTAAGGCTAGGTAATTGTCGCGAAAATCTCGAAGTATTTGAAGTTCAAAGCACTCATCAGGCAATCCTGCGTAATTAACACAGGCAGTGGTTAGAAAACAACCTTTTTTTTCTTGAGTTTGGTTCTGATTTCTTGATAAGCCCTCTTGTGCAACTTCCTGTATCTTGTCAAACAGCGAATCGTTTAATTGATAGATAGGGAAGTAAAAAGACTTGATTCTTCTTACTGAACTTATAATTACTGTAGGCTGCACACTAAAAATTTCATTTAAAATATCATCAAATACCTCATCCTCATGATCAATTTTGTGATTTAAGGCATTGGATAAAGAAAATGCTGCAAGCCTATAAAAACCGTCAGAAATTTGAGAATCTTCCTTAAAGGAGTCAAATAATTCATAGGCTTGAATTAAATTATCTAAGCGGTCTTTCAGCCGCTTAATATCTTCATCATTTGGATCAAAAGTTTTCGCAGCTTTAAAGAAGAGGCGGGCTGCATCTAGCAGTGTAATATTAGAGTTTGCGAAACCTATCTGAGCTATTTCTATCCCAAAATTATAGAATCTAGCGGCAACATATTTACGTGCATCTTCATCATCTTTAGATAATAACGAAATAATCCTTTCCGCTACAGATTGAATTTTTTTGAACTCACCGCTACGTAAGTGAATAACACAAATATAGAAAAGCGTTTCAAAGTCTTGAATATCAGTTTTTCCATCAGCACCAATTGCACGCTCTGCCCATGAGAGAGCCTTGGTATATTCGCCTTCATCAGTGTAAGTACGCGAAATTTCTAAATAAGGTTCTGAGTTATAAGGCTCTAAATCTATCGCCTTCTTAAACTGTTCTCTAGCTTGTTGATATAGACTTGATCTTCTTGTGTCGTCATCCTCTAGAGAACCAGCATACTCTTTGAACATTGCACCGTAATTGAGCCAGTAAAGAGGTACATCAGAAGCATCTTTGGTGAGTTTACGATAAACCTTTAAGGCATTATCCCAGTCCTCTAGACGAGCAAAACATATTCCTAATTGGTTTCGAGCTCCATTCTGTCCTGGCAAAAGAACAAGCACCTTCTTCAGGAGTGGAATAGCTGCTTCCCAATCTTCTTCAGACATCTTCTGTTGTGCTTCATCCACTAGCTGAGAAATCTGTTCTCCATGTCGTTGCAAAGAATCATAGTTTTCTTTCGCCTTTGAGTCACTAAGAGTTTCATAAGCTTCGCGAATTAATTTGAACCGTTCAGGATCTTTTTCTGGAGAGTATTTTCCCCCTTTAGGATTGATAGCAACGATAGATGGAATAATGGGAATCTTAGAAATTGGATCAGGAATTGGCTCAGAAGCATCCTTTCTGTAGAAGCAAATTTCTGATGTAGAAGTTCCCAGATCAATGCCAATTGCAAAATCTTTAGTCATATTTACACCTAGATTTCTGATTCAATACTTTTAATTTGCTCAACTCTTCTTCAGTAGCATTAAGCTCTGTCAGTTCTTTCCAAAACTTTAATTTCCAACAACCTCTTTTTGCTCTGGAGGTTTAGCCAAAATTACTTTTGCACGTTTGTCTTGATAAAGCTCACCGTTAATTCTATATCCCCATTCCTTGCAATCAAGAATTTTTCCCGGCTGCACCTCTGTTGATTCTTTTTCCTCAACAGCTTGATGCAAGTTCTCATCCAAATCATCACCAGGTGATGGAGAAATTCGTTCTAGTCCAAAGTTAAGATAAACATGCTTCTCAAAATCTTTTAACACCTTTGATATTAATTGCTGAGAATATTGCTCATTTTCACTATTAGAGTTGGGAAGCAATTCCAACGTTCTTTCCATGTATTTCAAAAAATCAACAGCAAAATCTTGCCAACCTTCTATTTTCCTTCGGAGATTTCCAAGTTCTTGGCGTTGATCCATGATTTCTTTCAGTTGTATCTTCATCTCTTGGATCTGAGAATTCAAAGTTTCTTCCATAAAACCTCTGGTTTCCAAGAGGCTTTCCTTCAATTCCTTAGCAGATGAGGTGTTTTCTTGAACAATAATATTATTTTGATAATGTCCATTTTTAATACTCTTATTAAGTTCTTTTAGAATTTCCTCTTGGATAGATTTTTTAAACTCCTCAACCTCTCTCTTGACATCTTCATCTTTTTGATATGAGTTAACTTTTTTATTCAGAAGATTGTAAAGTTCAATAATGTTTTTATTGATTATGTTGAGAGATTCCAAAACAACATTTATATTATCACCTGGAACTTGATTATCTCCAGTTAGGTCGTTGTTACCACCTTTTTTTAGGAAACTCATAAATCAAATTAAACCTCTGGTAAATTTACAAAACAAAATTCTTGTTGTCCATTTATTTTCTGACGTAAAGCACTAAAAATTTAGCTTTAGATCCTCCCAATCAGTGTCTTATAGATTTCCACAAATTTTTCTGAATTTAGAATTTTCATTGTTTTTCTCACCTATGAAATATCTAACATCTTTTCTCCCAAGCTCAGACTCAAGAATATTTATCTGTTCTAATCAACCAAGAAGATAACTAAAGAATGCTTGGTTCCTTGCCATTCTCCTTTAATATCAATACCTTTAATTTCAAAGATAGATACTGTTTGAACTTTCTCCATTAAAGAAAAAGTTTCACTGTGTAATCCATTGACTTCATCAAGTAAATGCAGAAGTTCCTGCTTACATTAATTAAACAAACTCATTGAGTATCCCCTTCTAAATCAATATGTAATTTTTGAAAAGTTTATACCTATGCAGTTACTTGCTAATTATTTCGCAGGGTATTTAGCTAAAAATTCATCACCAGGAATTACTGTGGTGTGAAACAAATAGTCTTTGTTTCTTTGATAACGTATATCTTGTTTAATAATTGCCATGAACTCTCTATGTCCATCGCGAGTACGTCCGACTAAACACCCTGCACTTGCACCTTTAATATCAGTACGAGGATAGTCAAATCCCCAGTGCTGGTTGATATCAAAGACACCTGTATCCAGAAAATCACCTGTTCGCATCATGTCTTTATTTTTGTCGCGATATACAGAAATCGGTGTCTTTTGCACCAAGGCTTCATGTGGATCTGAACCACCTCCGTAATGAATGCCTACTGCCCAAGCTTTATACTGTCCAAAAGCAATTCTGGCAGCTCCTAATTCTTTTGCTCTACCTGCCATAGGATTGTAGCTAAAACTAGTACCAGGTTCTGTTGTACCTTCCCAATTACCTTTAATTACTGGTCTAGAATCTGCATTTGGTATTTCAATTACTATACGGCGATCATTAAAGTGGTTGGGAACATCACTATTTTGAGTTCCATCGCCATTCATTCCCTCAACATAGACAATGTTGTACTTTTTATCCCCCACGGATACACGATAGTTCATCTCCACCATGTATTTAATGATTCGAGCAGCCAGGTTATTGAGAGAATAATCGATTTTCGGTGCAGGTATATCACTAGGTTTAGTTTCAATTAAAGCTTTAGCTGTGGCTAAACCCAGAAATCCTTTCTCTTCAGCGACTTCTGGACGAATTGCAGAAATTGCCACTTGAAATTCAACAAGTGCATCACTCGAAATGCGCCCAAACTGTCCATCCGCCGGAGGATCAAGAAAATTCAACCAAATCAGTACCTGTTGAATATGGGTTGCTAATTCTTTATCAGCAGCGATCGCTTCAATTCCATAATCTAAAGAACCCTTATTATCTTTAGCTTGTTTGCTGGCTTGATAGAAATTTTCCAAACGCATAATATTTCATCCCCTGGTCAAAAACTAAAATTAAGTTCTAGTTATTCAATAAAACAACGCTAATTTTAGGAATTACGGATTTGCACAAATTTAATTGTGTGATTTTCGCTCTACAATAGACCTCAACCTAACCTCAAAACCTTACGGGAAGGTAATTAAATCTTTTCCACTGCGTTTACGGAGAGATTGAGGGGATTTTAAAATTCATGCAATCAGTCCAATCATCCGCTAGATGAAAATTTTACTTGGCGAACAATCCTTCTATATTCCTATTGGTGTAAACTAAATCAGCTTATGCACTTTTGAGACGCAAACGAAAAATAGTGTTTGCGAATTGCTTACAGAACAAAATAGCGGCTCAGTCAATGAAAAACTTATCCTGAGCAGCCTGGCTGAGTTATGAAATAGCCTAAATATAGCTAATTATTTAGGAAAATAAATCATACTAACCTTCTTCTACAACCTTTCCATATGCATCAAAAATAAAATGCTCATCTCGCTCAGCCTTACTTTTATCAACCCACTTCACCCAGTAGTGTTTTTCTTCGTATCTGAAATCTAAAATAGGATATTCTCCAGGTTCAATATCTACTAAAGCTTCTTTTGGTATCTCAGATGATTGTTCTGTAGAAGGTTTCAATACTGTTTTTTGAGAAATTTTCAAAAGATATTTTTTTCCTTCAGCAGGTTTTGGTTCATCTGTGTCTGTATCTCCAATTAATCCATCCTTGATTGCTTCAGCCATTTTTTCAGCATTGAAGCGATCCATGTCTGCTTTGGAATCACAAAAACAACACTCTACTAAAATAGCCGGCATAGAGGTATTTTTAATCACAAAAAACGGGGTGCTTTTGACTCCCTTATTTTTAAATCCGAGTTTGACAATTTCGTTGAGAACAGACCTAGCTATAGCTTTAGACGTATTACTAATAGCAAAAACCTCTGTGCCATTCGCTTGCCCATTAAATGCATTAAAATGTATGGAGACAAAGACATCTACATTGTTGCTATTAGCTTTTTCGACTCGTTTTCTGAGTGACTCTCCCACAGTTACGGCTGTTGTAGGAGTGCAATTAATCACACTATGACCCGCGGCTGCCAACTTTTGCATCAAAAATGTGCCAACCGCTTTCGTTAATTTATCTTCTTTTTCGACTCCGACTGCACCTGTATCTGGAGGACAATTATGTCCTATATCAATTCCAAATTTCATTTTTATATTCCCAGCTTTTTGCTTGCTTAAGTATTTACTACTTACCAAGCACTATAGCAACACTGTATCATATTTGACATAAAATAAATCTAAAGTTACAAATCCGATGAATTGAGGTGAAGCGATCGCTGTTTTACAATCAAGGCTAATCTAAAAGAATGCTATCCACTCAAACTCAACTATTGCGACTTTCGCAAGGACAACTCAACCTGCTAGAACGTTGTCCACGGCAGTTTCAACACACCTATTTAGAACAACTTTATTCTCCCACCGAGATAGAACGGGAAGAACACCAGACTTTAGGGAGTCGCTTTCACTTGCTAATGCAACAGCGAGAAATGGGCTTACCTATTGATAGTTTTTTGCAAACAGATGCCCAATTGCAAAGTTGGATGACAGCTTTTACGAATGCGGCATCGGACATTTTAACACCTATTAGTAATAATCAAACTTTTCGAGAAAGCGAACATTACCGCACCTTACAAGTCCAAAATTATTTACTCACAGTTGTCTATGATTTACTAATTGCAGATAACCAGCAAGCACAAATTTTCGACTGGAAAACTTATCCCAAACTACCCAATAAACGCAAATTAGAACAAAACTGGCAGACACGTCTTTATATGTACGTATTAGCTGAGACTAGCGATTATTTGCCAGAAAATATTTCCATGACATATTGGTTTGTTCAATCTGAAGGTAAACCACAAAGTCTTAAATTTAGTTACAATTATATCCAACACGAAAAGACTGCCAAAAAACTCAAACAACTACTCAGTAAATTAACCAGTTGGCTGGAAGATTACCAACAAAAAAAGATTTTCCGCAGGTTTCAGAAGGTAGTAAAACTTGTGAATATTGTCACTTTACCAAAAGGTGTAATCGTACTTATGCTAATCCCGCAAAGACATCAGAAGTAAACTCTCCTCTCCAGGAATTAGACACCAATCTCACGAATATCGCTAAGATTCAAGAAGTATCTCTATAAAAGGAATTGTTAGTAGTTGGTAGTTAATGGTTGGTAGTTGGTAGTTGAGTGTTACGACACCCAAACATCAAACAACCAACACCAAACATCAAACAACAACCCTTCGGGTTCGCCAGTCCCCCATCGTGACGGAGACCGCCTTTTTGGGGGGCTGGACTCACCAACAAACAACAATATGATTTTATGCATTCACAAGAATTTGATGCGGTTTATGTCCGTGAATTAGAAATTGACGATATCGCCCCTGTTTATCATTTAGGAGAAGAACTATTTACCAGTGATTTATATCCTTATTTATATCGTTGCTGGGATGAATGGGAGGTGATAGGACTTTATAACACCGATCCAGAATACTGTTTAGTTGCAGAAATTGATGGGCAACTTGCAGGATTTATTTTAGGAACCATCATTACCAAAGCATCCTGGACTTATGGATATATTCTCTGGCTAGGAGTCAGCCCAAAATTTCAACGACGTGGTGTAGGTGACAAACTGGTTGATACTGTCATCGCCCGCATGATTGAAGATGGGGCGCGGTTCATGTTGGTAGACACAGATCCAGAAAACGTAGCAGCAGTGAAATTTTTTAGCCGCAAAGGTTTTGGTAACATCCGCCAGCATATTTTCTTGTCAATGAATTTAAGCAAACATGAACATTATGGCAGACTAATTGATTACGAACGACAAAAAGCGGAAAGGGCAGGTTATAAGCGATCGCGTCCTATCCGCACTCGTAAAGCTGAAGCGATCGTCAATGAAGTAGCCCTGAATGGCCTTATTAGCGAATCTCAACACCAAGAGGATTCTGTAATTTAAACATCAAACATCATGTTCGCTTTAATACTTATACTGTTGCGTAGGCTGGTAATGGGTAATGGGTAATGGGTAATTAAGATAGTGATGATTTTCCCATGCCCAATGCCCAACAACCAAGCATAATTAATACTGTAAGCAATTAGCCGAACTTTATATAAAAATTTTATATGTATGCCCAGCAGTGGATTTTGACATCAACTGAACAACCGCCTGAGTGGTTCTTAGAAGCTGTCAAGCAGTATACACCCACATCTAGTGGACAATTTGCAGCACAGTTGTTGTGGCAACGTGGCATACGAGATATTTCACAATTAGCAACTTTTGTCAATCCCAAAACTTACTTACCTGCGAGTCCATTTGAGTTTGGACAGGAAATGCATCTGGCGGTAGAACGCTTACAAAGGGCATGGAAATTCGGTGATAGAGTTGCCATTTGGGGAGACTTTGATGCCGACGGTATTACCTCCACAGCTGTGTTATGGGATGGCTTGGGGCAGTTTTTTCGCCAAAATTCGCAGTTAATTTATTACATTCCCAATCGCTTAACAGAATCCCACGGACTCAACTGTCAGGGCATAGATAAGTTGGCGAATCAAGGATGTCAGTTAATCGTAACTTGTGATACTGGTAGTACAAATATTGATGAAATTACTTATGCTAATCAACTGGGTATTGATGTAATTGTTACAGACCATCATACTCTCCCAGCAGAACGTCCACCTGTGACGGCGATTATTAATCCTCGATATTTGTCCAGTGAGCATCAATTGTTTCATCTTTCTGGAGTGGCAGTTGCTTACAAGCTAGTAGAAGCTTTGTATCAAACTTTGCCAGACATTCCGCAACAGCCATTAGAAGATTTGTTGGATTTAGTCGCTGTGGGGTTAATAGCTGATTTAGTGCAGTTGAGCGGAGATTGTCGCTATTTAGCACAATTGGGAATTGGACGGTTGCAAGAAGATTTTAAACTACCACCCGCCGAGCGACGACGCCCAGGGGTAGGAAGATTGTTGGAATTGTGTCAGAAAAGTGGCGATCGCCCCACAGATATTTCCTTCGGACTTGGCCCCCGTATCAATGCCGTCAGTCGCATTCAAGGCGATGCTAGCTTCTGCGTAGAATTACTGACTAGTCGCGATCAGGTACGTGTTCACCAGTTGGCGGAAGCAACAGAATTAGCCAACTCTCGCCGCAAGTCTCTACAAAAAGAGGTTGCCCAACAAGTCAACCACAAGATCAGTCAAATGGACTTGTCAACTACCAGCGTTATCGTTTTAGCCGACCCTCAGTGGGCTGTTGGCGTTTTGGGATTAGTAGCAGGACAAGTCGCACAACAGACAGGACGACCGACTATTTTGTTAAGTAGCGAAGGGGTAGGGGGAGAAGATACTCCTCACACTCCTCACACTATTTCTCCTCTTCTAGCCCGTGGATCTGCGCGTTCAGTTAACTGCGTTGATCTATACCAACTAGTCAAAAATCAAGCCCATCTGTTACATCGTTTTGGTGGACATCCCTATGCGGCGGGGTTGAGTCTACCAGTGGAAAATATTCCTTTATTTACAGAGGCGATTAACCAACAATTACGGCAAACTTTGGGTGGTACAACTTTAACACCAACAGTACAGGCGGACTTGGTGGTGACAGTGGCGGATTTGGGTAAAGAATTATTTTTAGAATTAAAACTTTTAGAACCATGTGGCATAGGTAATCCTGTGCCAAAATTGCTGATTCAAAACTGTTGGTTTGAAAATGCTTGGCATCGCAATCAGCAAGATTCTCAGGGCAAAAAGATCCACTACATTAAAGCCGAGTTTGATATTCGGGATGAGTCTACCAAAAATCCTTTTCCTGGTGTGTGGTGGGGACACTACAAGGATGAATTGCCACCGGGACGCTGTGATTGCATTGTGGAGTTAGATTACAATACCTTCAAAAAACGTTATGAAATTCGCTTAATTGCCGTACGTTCTAGCGAACAATCTGCACAACTGACTCCACACTCCATACAAATATTAGACTGGCGCAATATCACCACTCCCCCTACTCTCCCCACTCCCCCACTCTTTGTTAGAGAATGTCCTACCAGTTGGGATGATTTACGGGCATGGTTGAGGCGATCACTTCACAATCAGCAACCATTAGCGATCGCCTGGTCTAAAACAGAACATCAACCTCCAGAACAAATTTGGTTGACGTTGGTAGGAATTGCCAAATATCTTAGCCGCACCAATCAACTAGTTACCCGTGTTCAACTTTTGCAAAAACTTGGCATCAGTGACCAAAGTTTACACATGGGTTTAAGGGCATTAAGATATTTAGGTTTTACAATCCAAAGACAAGATCGTTATCTGCAAATCAGCCAACAAGCAAACACTGAATCTGCACTTGCAGAAACTGCTATCAACAAGTTTTTAGCTGCTGTTCGCGAAGAACAGTTTCAGCGCCAGTATTTCGCCGAAGTACCCATATCAACAATTCAAGCGATCGCAATACAAACAATTTAGTTAGTGGTTAGTTGTTGTTTGTTGGTTGTTGGTTGTTAGTGGTTAGTGATTACTTGTTCACCACTCGCCACCTCCCCACACTCCCCATTGCCCCTAATCCCCACTCCCTTAGGGGAGTGGGGGCCGGTGAGTTCCCCATCTCCCCATCTCCCCTACCTTCCCCACTCCAAATTCCCCTGCCGTTCACATTTAAAACTGCGATCCTGCCAAGCTTTGATATCCACATCTGTCAACTTTGTCACATAGGAGCATTGCGGCTGAATAAACTGGCTTAATCCTGCCCACAATAAACTACGGGTCAAATCTAATCCGGTTTTCGCCCAATATTCACGATTCCCAGGAATGCCTTGTTCTTGTACAACTTCTGTTTGTACCCAGATACCGTGTGCGCCTAATAAAATCTGTGCTAACCATTTTGCCCGTGGTAGGTGTGTAGGGGAGGTGATTAACATGACTTTATGCACATGCCAACGACCTAGAATCGGAATACTATAGTAGAAATTACTGAAAGTCGAGCTAGCGCACTTCTCCAACCAAACATTTGCCATTGCAGCTAATTCCCTTTGAAAAATGAGCCAAATACAGCCGTCTGGCGAACCTCCAGAAATTAAAACTCTGACTTGTGGGTATTGTTTGGTCAGTTTGGCGACGTACATTTCTCGGCGAATACTGCCACCAAGTACGAAAAAAGTGTCCACTGGCTTGGAGGATGCGGAGACTAAAGTGATAGTGGTAAACACTAGCCAAATGCTAAGGATAACACTCAGCAAAATTTTAATTTTTCGTAACACTCTCAACTTTTTCAATAAAGTATTTCTACGGGGAAGATTATGGCTACTCGTAACTTTACGATTCATGGCAACTTTATATAAAATTTAAATTACCTATATTTTTTAATCATTAAAATTAATGCATCTAGCAATAATTGGTATTAGGTAATAATGAGTGCAATTATGACACTGATGAAAGTGTCATACGAATGCAGTAAGCTGACTGAGCAAGTTGACTAGTGCGAGATAAGTCCTTGAGAAGAACTACGGTATTTTCAAGATAATTAAAAGGAAAACAGGATGAAGGGAGTATAGCCAAGCAAACTAATAACTTTCTAAAAAGCTTCTGATTGCTAAACTGTCAACCAACACAACTATTCCAGCTTATATACATGAAACAATCTGCAAAACGTTACTCGCCACTGCAAGTAGCTTTAATTGGAGGAGCGATCGCCACCACAGCTACAGTATCTGCATTTGGGCCGGGTTGGTGTCGTTCTGTTCGTGCAGCACTACAAGATAGCCCTAAACAGGTAGTTGATCAAGTATGGCAACTGGTAAATCGCGAATATGTGGATGGTTCTTTTAACCGCCAAAATTGGCTAACAATCAGACAAAGCCTATTGAGCAGAAACTATTCTTCTCGAGAAGAAGCTTACATCGCTATCCGGGAAGCACTGCAAAAGCTGGGAGATCCATACACGCGCTTTATGGATCCTAAACAATTTGAAGCCCTAACCAACCAAACATCTGGAGAAGTCTCTGGGATTGGCATTCGGATGGAGGTGAATGAAAACAGCAAGCGGTTAGTTGTTGTAGAAGCCTTAGAAAATTCGCCAGCAATCAAAGCCGGAATCAAGCCTGGGGATGAGATTGTAGCTATTGATGGCAAACCCACCCATCAGATGAAGATTGAAGACGCCTCCAAGCTGATTCGCGGTCGAGCAGGTACAATGGTGACTTTGCGATTGGAAAGAGATGGGCGCAGTGCTTTTGACCTCAAACTGACACGAGCTACGATTGAAGTTCCAACAGTACGTTATGCCCTCAAACAAGAAGGTCGGCGTCGGGTTGGCTATATTCGTTTACGGGAGTTCAACGCCCATGCTTCCGATCAGATGCGCCGGGCTATCCGTGATTTGAATGGCAAACAAGTTGATGGCTTTGTACTTGATTTACGGGGTAATCCTGGTGGTCTGTTGCAAGCAAGTATTGAAATTGCCCGGATGTGGATAGATAATGGTGCAATTGTCCGTACTGTAGACCGTCGAGGCGGTAGTGAAGAGAGCAAAGCCAATCACACAGCCCTCACAAACCGTCCTTTAGTGGTACTGGTTGATAATAACTCAGCTAGCGCGAGTGAAATCCTCACAGGCGCACTTAAGGATAATAAACGAGCAATAGTAGTTGGTAGTCAAACCTTCGGCAAAGCCTTAGTCCAATCTGTACATGAACTAGGAGATGGTTCTGGTGTAGCAATTACCATTGCCCATTACTACACTCCCAAAGGTACAGATATTAACCATAAGGGAATAACACCAGATATTAAATTAGAGTTAACAGAAGACCAACAGCGGCAATTAGCATCTAACCCTGACTTGTTGGGAACTAACAAAGATCCTCAGTATACCCGTGCTTTGACAATTCTTTCTAACAATCAGTTTGCCCAACCTTTGCAAAATCAAACCTCTCAAAAAGCAAACAACTTTGGTGCTGATAATCTACGACTTTAGTACTCAGGTTTAGGATTTGGGAATACTAAAAATTAGGTAGTTGTTTGTTGTTTGTTGTTTGTTGTTTGTTGTACCCTGCACCGAAACTGCTTGCAGGTCTATGGAAGAACTATCAACAACTAACCATCAGCGAACAACCAACAAAAAGTAGTTAATTCCAAATCCTAAATATATGAATCACCAATCAGCTAACACAACAACCACTGATGCTTTCTTGCCAAGGGTATCGGTGGTTATTCCTATTTATAACAGCGAAATAGATTTACCAGAATTAATGAATTGTCTATTTGCTCAAACTTACCCAAAAGAATTGGTAGAATATTTGCTAGTAGATAATAATAGTAGCGATCGCACTTTTGAAATCTTACAACAAACTGCTAAAAATTCTCCTATATTAATTCGTCCCCTCAGCGAAAAGCAAATTCAAAGTTCCTACGCTGCCCGTAACACAGGCATTCGCGCCGCTAATGGGCAGATTATTGCTTTTACCGATGCTGATTGTCGTCCTCAACCACAGTGGTTAGAGTTATTAATTGCACCTTTTATTAACAATGATGTGGCAATTGTCGCTGGTGAAATCACAGCACTACCTGGCAAGAGCTTGCTAGAACAATTTGCCGACCACCAAGATACTTTATCGCAAAAGCATACCCTCAATCATCAGTTTTTTCCCTACGGTCAAACAGCAAACTTAGCAATTCGACGCCAAGCATTAGAGAAAGCAGGTTTATTTCGTCCCTATCTGACAACTGGTGGTGATGCTGATATCTGTTGGCGGATTCAACGAGAAAATATCGGACGTTTAGAATTTGCGACCAAGGCGATCGTACAACATCGCCACCGCACCACACTCAAAGAATTACAAAGCCAATGGCGGCGTTATGGACGTTCAAATCGCTATTTACACGAATTGTATGGTGTGGAATTAATGCGAGACATGACATTAAAAGAATGCACCTATCGACTAGCACGCTGGTTAATCAAAGAACTACCAAAGGATAGCATCAAGGCTTTGGCGGGTAAAATTCACCTCGTAGATTTATTAAATACTCCTATTGGTTTATTTACTGCTAGGGCGCGTAGTGCTGGTCAAAGAGAAGCTAAACTATCAGAAAAAGCCAAGGTTATTGAGACGCTATAAAAATGTGGAATTTGAAATTGTGAATAGTTAATAGTTAATTGCTAATTAGCCAGTTTAACTAGCTATTAACTTATTAACCTTTCTTGTTGAGTAAAGACTAAAGAAGATCTAAATTGATATTATCAATAAATATTTCTACTATCTACGGGAATAAACATTGACGAATTAATATATTTTTTATCATAAGATAATGGCTCAAATCTGGAATAAATAATCACTTCTATTTACTCAATTTCATTGAAACTTCATAATTGAAACAATTTTGTTGCCCTACAGAAATTTATAAAAACGTTATAATTTCTAGCGATATTACTGTAATTTCCGGGTTTTGTATTTACTGGAGTTTTATAATGTTATATTGGAAAGATGACGCTGGTTTACCGAATTTCTATAAAGGCTGGAATGTCTTTATAGGTGAAAAACAAAACGACACAGCTACTAAGCTTGATGAATCACTTCAAAAAGTACTTGAGTGGTTGAAAGAGTACATGTCTGTAGATACAGTGACTTTCCTACTACCTGTTACAGATCAACAGAATCTGGATGTATTCGCCACTATTGGACTTGAGGAAGAGATAGCACAACATATCCGTATTCCTATTGGGCATGGTATAGCTGGTCGCATTGCCGCAAGTATGAAGCCAATGATATTAAATAACTTGTCGCAGGTAGAAATAGTAAGCCCAATTCTGCGCCAAAAGGATTTGAAATCACTCGTTGGCATACCAATACCGCTTAAACAAGGTGTGGTAGGAGTACTGCACGTTGGTACTCTTAAGCCTCATCAATTTACCGAGCGTGATGTTGAACAGCTACAACTAGCTGCACATCGTATCAGCACAATAATAGATACAGAGGTTTTAAATGTTGAGCAGAGCGATTGTAATAGCGAAATTGAGCGCTTTAATAGCGTAAGTCAAGTCTTGACATTAAATATTTCTACCTTGAAAAAGCAAGTATTGAAATTAACGGCTGCTTCACTAAACTGGATAAATTCAGCTAGGCAGCAAGACAAGAAATACAATCTTCCTAGATTTCAGATGATAGTTTGACATCTCTTACGCTTTTATCTGAATATAAATTGTAAGATACTTGGGCTACAATAGCCGACTTGAAATTTGTTGCCAAAACTTTATTGGTATTGAATTTCTGAGTTCGGCTAGCCGATTTATTACCCTTTATGCACGATTAACAACAGCCTGCTAAATTGGAGATAAAGTCGAAGAAAGGAAACTGTAAATGTCAGCACAATTGTTACTGGTAGATGATGAACCGGGGCTGCGTGAAGCAGTAAAAGATTATTTACAGGAAAGCGGTTTCAACGTTCAGGTTGCCAGTAACGCTCGTGAAGGCTGGGAGTTGATGCAACAAAGTACACCTGATTTGGTAATCTCTGACATTATGATGCCTCAGGTAGATGGCTATCAATTTCTCAAGCAACTACGTGAAGATCCCCGCTTTCAAGCCTTACCTGTGATATTTTTAACCGCAAAAGGCATGACGACTGATCGCATCCAAGGTTATCAAGCTGGTGTAGATGCTTATCTGCCTAAGCCTTTCGATCCTGATGAGTTAGTGGCAATAGTCGAAAATTTGCTAGCACGACGGACAAGCAAAACTCTAACTACAACTGAAGAAGGGGAGACGCCTGACATTGCCGATTTGGCTAATCAAATCGCCCAAATCAAAGCACTGTTGACTCAAAGAAATGCGATCGCCCAATCTCCACCACCATTTACAATCGACTTGACTCCCCGTGAGCAAAGTGTTTTAAATTTGGTAGCAGAAGGCTTAATGAACAAAGAAATTGCTCGTCGCTTAGAAACCAGCGTCCGCAATGTTGAAAAATATGTCAGCCGTTTGTTTAGTAAAACTGGCACGAATAGCCGAACCGAGTTAGTTCGTTTTGCTCTTGAACATGGTTTGGCTAAGTGAAGTACAAGGGCGATGAACGCTGAAAATTTTATCATTTACCTTGGTTGTGTGATCCAAAGTTAGATTACACAAAGATATCATGTCCGCTTGAGGACTTATATTATCCGTTGGGTTCGGTAATTGATGGTGGGTAATTGGTAATCATTGGTTATTTTTTCACCATGCCCGATGCCCAATGCTCAAGCTTTATATCATGAGCAATCAGCCCGACATGATTATGATGAGTTCTTTTGCCAACTCTATTGTCTAATCAGCATAATCCAGAAGTCAGAATTCTAAACTTGGGATTATGAACTCTGTAATTTTGCGAGTGGTATCGAGTGTGATACCAATTTGAAAAATGATTGTGACATATAGATTGACAGAATCTATACGCAGATAAACTTTTCCGATTCAAAATCCAAAATGGTATGAATATCTAGATATTTATCAAGAGTGCTGGTTCTAGTAATACCCTGAAAATATAATATCAAGATTTAAAACCTGCCAGAAAGCAAGTTTCAAACACATTAGTAGGCACCCAGTCTGTATCCGTAGTGCAAAGGGTGAAGGCTACTGTAAAAGCAATAGTGTCTCTCCCTAGACGCCCAGAAAGAACCTTTTCGTAGAGTAAAATTTTACTGAAGCTTGTAACTATGGGGTTGGGTTACACGAGCAGACTCATCAAAATAATAAATCAACTGATGGGAAACTCAAAAAAGTCACCATTCCCTGCCCAATACAAGACATACCATTACTGGTAATTACAGCTCACAAAACTAAGCATTTTCGGTAGAGTTACGTAAACGCATTAATTGACGTCGCATTTGTGGCGATGCTTTCAGTTCTGAAATTTCCTGAGCCTTCACAGAAGCTTGCAAAGTCTCTAGAAATTCGTCAGACCCTTCAGTAAGTAAAGCATCTAATAACACCTGCAAAAGTTGATCGCGATCGCCTAATAAACTTTTTTCCTCAATCAACCGAAATTTGAGATGGATTTCACATTCATAAACGCCTACTTCAATATTATTTATTTGGCGTGGTAATACTTTAGAGTTCATAGTTTTTAGGATTCCTTTATTTTTTGGTGATAGAGGTGAGGGACTATATCTAGGCGCAAAAATTCTTTATATTTTTTTGAAATCCAAAATATTGGAATCAATCTTTTTCTTTCCTTAAACTAAATTTGCATTTCATTTTGCTTCTCCTGCTATTGTTTCTATCTCGACTCTTAATGTCAAGACTCAGATTTTGCAGCAAATACTGTGGTTGAACCAAGCCATAACTATTATTCAGTTTTTGAGATTGTATACAATAAAGTTTCTGTAAGAACTTGTTGTGGCTTTTTAAAGGTTTTTACATCAACTTTATCTCTACGTCAATAACAGTTTGGGATTTTACTGATTTAGTCGTGGTTATACGTAAGTAGAAACCCGGATTTTATTTTACATAATGAAAGCCTGTGGTTGTTAGGGAAAAATTTACGTAAAATCACTAGATGTACGATTTTTCTTGTTGATGAATACGTACAAGTTATTAATAGGGAAACTCTTCATCGGTAACAATTTTTCTTTTGACAGACAATATAAACTTAGTTCCAATTATTCCAGCCAAGTATACTGTTTTAAAATGCCTTTGGCTGGACATGTACGAAAAACTTGACAGTGATGCATACTAAGGGGTTCCTCCTCGCTAAATAATTTTCTTCGTTCCTAAAAAATAAAAACAATATAACCAAATCAATACAATCACTAAGGACTTTAACTGTCCTCATTGATTAACTTAGGCGCTAATCCTATGAAAAAGCAGAGAGTAGACAAATTTTGAGCTATACCACGTCAAGATGTAACTACCCAACGCTAGAGTCCAAACTCCTACTAAATCATTAGACAGATGAGGGTTTCCATTCGTAAGATCACTGATCTTCTACTAATTGTCTGTCCTTTAGCGCAGTAAACCTTCACCTCCAGTAGCCTTCTCCAAGTAGGTGAATCTTTTACCTATAACAGGCATGCATTTTTGATTAAAGGGTTGTGGCGGCCATCTTAGCTAAAGATTCAAGGGGATTCAACTGTGAGTAGGGGATAGGGGATTGGAACAATGATTAATATCCTAATTACCTTTCCCCGTTCCCCCTGCCCCTTCGCCCCTAATCCCCACGACCGACAGGGAGTGGGGGCCAGTGAGTTCCCCAGAGGGAACCCCACCTTCCCCATTCCCCCTTCCCCGCTATTCACCGTTCCCCAATCAAGATTAAGATAGAACTATCCCTATCCTCGAAAAGGCTAAAAACCTGATAGGTATTTGCTGATCGTGGCATCTTCGATAAATTGCTTGTATTCTAGTCAAACGAGAACTGTTATTACCTGAATCTGACACCGTTATGGACGATAACCCAATGCTGCTTAAGTCCACAACCCGGCATATCCGTATTTTTGCGGCAGAAATTGACCGGGATGGCGAACTAGTTCCCAGCAATCAGGTCTTAACGTTGGATGTTGACCCAGACAACGAATTTACCTGGAATGAAGATGCTCTGCAAAAGGTTTATCGCAAGTTTGATGAACTGGTAGAAGCATCTAGTGGTGCAGACCTGACTGATTACAATTTACGCCGCATCGGGTCAGACCTAGAGCATTTTTTGCGATCGCTCCTGCATAAAGGCGAAATCAGTTACAATCTCTCTTCTCGCGTCAATAATTACAGCATGGGACTTCCCCAAGTTGCACCTGACGATCAAGATAGTTACGGGTTAATGAAGTCATGAGTGAAGAGTTAAGAGTTATGAATTATAAAATTTTTACTCCTAACTCGTGTTCAGGCAAAGCATTAGGGTATATATCTTGGCATTAAACCACTGATAAATTGTCACCCAATGCTTTACCGCTACTTTCTCAGACAACTGGCTGCTTGGCTATTGCCGCAGCCTCTTGTTATTTTACTGTTCATGCTCTTGTTTCCAATTCAAGCAGCAGAACTAGTTGGACGTGCTGTCTTGAGTGCGGATACATTTGCTGCTGGTTCAACAACAGCTCAATTTAAAAAGACAAATCGCACGACTCCTTTTGTTCATACTCAACCCGTACAGGGTTTTTCCGCTGTTGTTAAAGGGCCAAAAGCAGGCACTTATCTAGTTATTTCAGATAATGGTTTTGGCAGTAAGGCCAATTCGCCTGATTATAGATTACGTATTTATGCGATCAAACCTGATTTTACTACAGGTAAAGTTTTTCCTGTGAATCTACAAACCGGAGAAAGACTGCCTTGGTTTAATCGTCAAAGCTTTTTGGAACTAAATGATAAAAATCGTAAAGTTAACTTTCCTATTGTTGCAGAAAAATCATTTTATCCAGGTAGCACTATCTCTGTTAGCCAAGAAATCACAACAAATCGTTTATTAACAGGGGGAGATTTTGATATAGAGTCCTTCCGCCGCTTGAGTGATGGTAGCTACTGGTTGGGAGACGAATTTGGCCCCTTTTTACTGCATGTAGGACAAAATGGCGAACTGCTAGATCCTCCTATCCCTTTACCCAACTTTTTAGGTATTGGTAAGTTAAATTTTGTAAAATCTCCTGATCACCCAGATTTGATCAATTTACCTGATGAACAAGCAAGAATTACCGCAGCAAACCTGGCTGGTTCTAGAGGTTTTGAAGGCTTAGCGCTTAATAGTAGTGGAACCAAACTTTATGCTTTGTTAGAAGGATCTTTAAAGGATGACTCTTTAAAACAGCGCCTGTTAATTCATGAATTTGACTTAGGTACCGAGCAATACACAGGTCAAATTTTCTTTTATCAGCTAGAACATAGAAGCCATGCAATTGGTGAACTTACAGCCATTAATGATCATGAATATCTTGTGATAGAACGTGATCAAAAGCAAGGAGACCCTAACAATTCTGCTTTTAAATCTCCTGCTCAATTCAAGCGTATTTATAAAATTAATCTTAAACAAATTGATGCTCAGGGTTTTGTTAAGAAAGAATTAGTAGTGGATTTATTAAATATCTCAGATCCTAATCGCATAGGAGGCAATAGCACCAAAGCAGGCATCTTCACCTTTCCATTCGTGACTATAGAGAGTGTATTACCTGTTGATAAAACAACCCTACTTGTAATCAACGATAATAACTATGCTGATACTTTTGGTCGCACTCCTAGACAAGCTGACAATAGCGAATTTATTCTTCTTCGCTTAGAAAAACCTTTAAGTTTATTTAATGTTGAATAGTCATTAACTATTAATTTGCAAATTAAAATTAAGATTTTTAATGAGATTGTAATCTCATTGTTATATTAGTTTATTTATAAACTTCATTTGTGCAGAAACTAAAAAATCAATAATTTATTGGTATATAACCAATCACTGCCATCCAACCAAATTTCCTTCTTCATCAACTTGCGGTTGTCCTAAAATTTCTTCGGCATTTTTAAAGATGATGTAAAGCTGTTTTTCTCTTTCAGCCTACTCTACAACAATACATGTTGCCACTTGCATGTGAACATCTATAAGAGCAGGAGCATCTACAGCAACTTAATGTGGATTTATCTTCTATGGTTTTGTGATTCTTCAGAAATTACATCGCCCGGGTTAGCAGTGCGATGAATTTTTTTTTCATTATGATCTTTAACTACACTTTAACTGAGTAAATATGTTAAATTTGCTTTTAATGTAGTAGGCAGAAGTAATAAACTTAATATTTTGGCTATAGCAAATTGCTAACAGCGAGTAAAGACTAGCTATTAGCTATGTTCTTTCAGTTTGTTTATTGATGCCGAACTACCTATAAACTAAAAGAAAGACTAGTATCATCTCCTCTTTCTTATGGGGTAATTAGTCTCAGCCAGTAGTTGTAGTTGTGAAGGCGTTATATTTGGATGACAAGTAGTCAGTTTATTCGCTCCGGTGAGGGAGCAGCCTACAAAGTAACCGTGGGGTGGAGTAATTACATTGTTGTTAGGGCGACCTTCGTACTTGACTTTATCCATCAAAAACTTAAATTATGATTGTTTCGATTGTTCCAAAGTCTGGATATATCAATTTAAAAAAATTTGAGCGGTCTAGATACCGCCGCCAATACTATTAAAGAAATTGCCAATCGCTGACCGGTGGGAAAACTATGGAAAATGATGCGGCTAACCTGTATTGCCCAAACGAACTTTGTCAGGCTCCCAACCCGATAACCCACAAATTCTGCCAGCGATGCTCTACATCTTTACCCAAACGCTTCCTCTGGGCGGCTGTGGCAGATGGTCTGAATTTGGGTAATCCTGGAGAGATATTAGCCACTCGCTATCTAGTTATAGATAAATATATTCTTTTAGATACTAAGCCTGGTTATTTACCCCAAACGCCAGATCCAGAAAAATTACAATCAATCAGACCTTATTTAAGATTAATTCCCTACCGCTTACATGTACCACAGGTATATGGTGTAGTTTCTTTATCAAATGGTAGTCAAGGGCAAGACATATTACTTTTAGAAAAACCGCCGCTAAAAATAATATATGACGCAACTTCGTTCAAGGTACAGCTATGTAATGAGTTAACGACTGCGTGGCGTGAAGCTACATCAATGCGACAACTTAATTGGTTGTGGCAGATAGCACAATTGTGGCAACCTCTGGCTAGTGAAGGTGTGGCGTCAAGCTTACTGACTCCCCAACTATTAAGGGTAGAAGGCTCCTTAGTCCGGCTACTGGAATTGCGTTATGAAGAGGATTCTGTAGCGGGTTTGGCCCATTTAGGAGAGTTTTGGCAACAGCTGGTAAGCACAGCCAAACCAGCGATCGCAGAATTTGTCAAAGAAATTTGTTATGCCTTGATCAAAGGAGAAATCCACACAGCCGAGCAACTAGTGAAAGTATTAGATAAAGGACTCTCAACACTAGGACGTTCTCAATCTCCTGCCATCACCATTGCCACAGTCAGTGACACAGGCCCAAGTCGTCAACGCAACGAAGATGCCTGCTATCCACCCAGTGGTAGCATTATCAGCAAACCACCCCACTCCAGCGCTTTGACAATTGTTTGCGATGGCATCGGCGGACACGAAGGTGGTAATGTTGCCTCAAATCTGGCGATTGAAACTATTCAACAGCAGGTACAAGAGCTAACTAAAGTTCCTTACGACCACATTGATCCAAATTCCCTACTAGAAGATTTACAACGAGCAGCAGCTGTTGCTAACGACAAAATCAGCCAGCGCAACGACAGCGAGAGTCGCCAAGGACGCCAGCGGATGGGAACAACCTTGGTCATGGCTTTGCCTGTTGCTCATGAAATGTATATTGCTCATGTTGGTGATAGTCGTGCCTACTGGATTACGCGCCACGGTTGCTATCAAGTAACCCTTGATGATGATGTCGCTTCGCGTGAAGTCCGGTTGGGCTATGCTATTTATCGAGATGCCATTCAACAGGGTGCTTCTGGTTCCTTGGTGCAAGCTTTAGGAATGAGTCCTAGCACCTCATTACATCCTTCAGCAGAACGCTTTATTCTCGACGAAGATTGTATTTTCTTGCTCTGTTCTGATGGATTGAGTGACTTTGATCGTGTAGAACAGCATTGGGAAACAGAAATTTTACCGTTAATTTACGGTAAAACTGATGCAATGAGTGTGGTAGAGAAGTTACTAGAAATTGCTAACACCCAAAATGGACATGACAATGTCACTATTGCCCTAGTACACTACCAATTTAAGTACTCAGAACCACAGACAAAACCACAATTAGTTTTGTCTGACATATCTGATCTGGCAACTGGTAGCAGTGTTTACCCAGCCAAAACCCTACTACCAAGAACAGAAGGCGGTTATCATCAAAAAACTCAAGTCATCCCAGATACCCAGCCAAGTAAGCGACCGACTTTTGTCCCACTACAGTTGATTATCCTTGTAGGATTAGTGCTAGGTGCTGGTTTATTAGGAACTTTTTGGATGCTCAATGGCGGAATCTTCGGTAAGAAACAAAATGCTCCTGGGATTCCGACAATTAATAATACTCCCTCTGTGAAACTCGAGCCATCTGTTGTACCTTATACGGCAAGCGATCGCCTTGATGTAATTCAGACAGCAACTGATATACAATTGTTGACAAATACATCACCTCCACAACAAGCGATCGCACCCGCTGGTAGTGTATTTAAAATTCATAATAGTCAAGTAATAACAGCAGAACCGACAAATTTAAATGCTTTAGTCTATCTGCGAGTGTGTTCAAACTCATCCAAGCCAATACTATCTCCTATAGAAAGGAGACCTGTGGTGAAAGCTGGTGAAGTATACACACTACAATTGTCAGAATATCAAAAATTATCACAGGCACAGAATATCTCTACACCCTCGCCGGAAGTTATAGATCAATGTCAGGCACAGCCTAACCGTACACCTGCGTCTTCAAATCAACGAGAATCAGGCTCGAAACAGACTAAACCCCGTCGTAACACTGAATAGTCAAAAACTCGATAAACTAGTAGAAACCTGAAATAATACAGGTAAAAGCTAAAAGAAAAAATTCAACAAAAGGCAATTATTTTTGTTGTCTTTTGTGGCTGGTTATCGAAAATTTTTGATTTTGATGTTTGTATGTAATGAATCCATCCCTGAACTTGGCGGTTAAGCGTCTCGTCAATGCTGGCCCTGACCATTTCGCTATTTGTGTGTTTGAAGCTCCCTACCCCGGCGCTCGTGATATTCACGATTGTGTCTGGTCAGCGGAGTTAACTCAAGCTTGGCGAAAGTGGCAGGAGATGTTTGCTCCTGACAGTTGTATCGATATTTCCCCCACAGCCATACCCGCAACATCAAATCCACTTCCAAATGAGTTGCTTTCACCAACTTCTGGTCAGATGAGTTACACTAGTCGTTTGATGCAATATTTGGGAATTAGCCTGTGGCGTTGGTTGTTCGATGGGCCAATCTTGGGCAGTCTGGAATACAGTAGTGGTATTGCCGCTGGTCAAAATACACGTTTGCGCTTTCGACTAGAAATTCGTGACCCAAATTTAACTGCTTTGCCGTGGGAAATTATGCAGCGCGAAGTTGGTCAATCGGCAATGTCACTGTCTCAAAACATTCTATTTAGTCGTACTACTAATGAGGTTGAACCGCTACCACTGCGTTTGCGACCTGATCAATCATTAAATATTCTGCTAGTTCTGGGAGAGGATGAAAATAATCTCCAACTGGATAGGGAAGCTGATATTTTAGAGCAAACTCTTTCTAATGGCTCTATAGTGGGAAGTCATACCCAAGGATATGCACCTTGTACAGTAAAGAAACTAGTGCAACCAACCCCACAGCAGTTGATCCAAGAACTAGAAACCAGAAATTACAACATTTTATTCTATGGAGGTCATGGTTCCCGAGGTCCCGATGGTGGGTATTTGCATTTGCGTCCTGGGATGCGTCTCAATGGTATGGAATTAGCACAAGTTCTCAGCCATACGGGAGTGAAATTAGCAGTTTTAAATGCCTGTTGGGGAGCGCAACCTGCTACTGTTAACGGTCAGGCAATACCTTGCAGCAGTTTGATCGAGGTGCTGATTCGCAATGGCGTTCCTGCTGCTTTAGGAATGCGTGACCAAATTGCTGACGAGGAAAGTTTGACTTTTATTCATACCTTTGTCCAAGCTTTGCGAAGACGACTGCCAATCGACCATGCTGTAGCAGAAGCAAGACAACATCTATTGGCAGTTTATAGATTTAACCAACTGCCTTGGACATTACCTGTTCTCTATCTACATCCACAATTTGATGGCGAACTGATTCGGAGTTACGAAGAGGGTAATACAGAATTACCAGAAACTTCCATACCAGGTATGGCTTCCCTGCTGCCTATGGCTTGCTTGCGATCAGCTGGGATCACTTATAAACTCAAAACCGCCGGAGTTACTCGCATCGGCCGTACTACAGATAATGACATTGTAATTCCACAACCCTCTGTTTCTCGACGCCAAGCTGAAATCTTGTGTCGGAATACTTTCACAGGCGCTACTCCAGTGCGGACATATTACCTAAGAGAAAACTCTACCTACGGTACAACTTGGATTTCTAGCTCTACTAATAATGATTGGCAACAAATCCACCACCAGGAAGTTCTGCTTGAACCAGGAATGCAGTTAAAGTTTGGTAGTAGAAATAGTCATCCTTGGGAGTTTATGATTGAGAGTTCCTAAACTGAGGAGTCATAAAGGCAGAAGAGAAAACAGCAGATTATCCGATTTTAGATTTTGGATTTTGGATTTTGGATTTGGGATTGGTGAGACATGGGTGGCAGTTTAGGTTCGCCACAGAGAGTGCCTTTCTACTTTTGGAATCTGGAGACTTGTACTATCAAGTAATTATCAGTCAGTTTCTTTGTAGCCAAATTTACCATTTTGGACAACTTACATCTTGGAAGTAATTGTCCACAATCAGGCAAAGAAAATCCTTACAACTTCTTATTTTCTCTAGCTCCTAGCCTTTTGACTCCAGTGTTTTGTTTCTATTTTCCAATCTCAGCAAAAAACTTACAGAAAACCCAGCAAAATTAAACTTTGTGTGCGGAAATTAGTTGCAAGCTGGTGTAGCTGTAAATACCACAAAATAATTAATCAGGAGACGACAAAATGAACAAACAAATCAACGGTTTAGAAAAACTCCAAACAATCCCCTCTCAAATCGAACTAGAATTTTTAGAAGCACTACTGCAACCAGAGGATGGCACTTATCCTTGGAATCCAGCTGATGAGCAATCAGAAGAATATTTTCACCACTTGGAAGAGCAGTTTTTGCTGCAAGATGTTTTAGAAGAAGAACTCACAACACGCTCTGAAGATTTTTACAATCATCTAGAAGCGCTATGGACTTCTCATGCTGTACCCTACAATCATACTACAGACAGTAACATAGTAGTTCAACTTCAAGAAACTTTACAAAGTTGTCTGACTACAGGCGTACCAAAACAATGGTTAAAGGCGATCGCTCAAAAAGCTGCTGATATTTGTACTACCCAACAATTAATGGCAGATAAATTAGTGGAATGTGTTCAGTCTGTATTACCGAACTGGGGAACCGAAGATTTATTGGTTTTAGCCCGTCCTTACGCTTATGCTATGCGGAGTAGCGAATCACAAAAGACCGCAGAAACCGTTCTTAACCAAATTGATGAACACGAATGGACAGATCTATCTGATATCGAACAAGCTAAAGTTAGTATGGCGATCGCTTACTATGCTTTGCAAAAACTCAACAGCTTTCAGGGGGAAGCTTAAAAAAAACCCATTTTCTTGTAGTCTGCTTGAATTCTTTTACTTGCAAGTAGCCTCATATTTGCATGGCGCTCGTCTTGCAAACTTTGTGGAATGTTCTATTTTTCTCTTTCAAGATTATAGAGCTTTCATCGTATCCGAAAGTTACCAAGTTGCAAGACCAGCGTCATCTACCTAAAGAGGGAAAAAATTATGGATGTTCTCAATGACGTAGAGTCTGGAATATATAAAATTTTAGGGGCACACAGTTGTGTGCCCTTATTTACAATCAATTAACTAAAGAATTCCTATTTAATTTTTGAAAAAAACACAGTACATTCCCCGTTGCCTATTTATATTGTTAATAGAATTTAAAACAATTCTTGATACAAATCTTCCCCCTTGTCCCCCTTGTCCTCCTTGTCTTCCTTGTCTTCCTTGTCCTCAGATGTAGTGAACTTAATAGTGAAACGGGATTACTTCGGCCCAAGAAAGCGGGTAGCAAAATTTTGCTCTCTTGTTGGTGATAGCGCCCTGGCTTTGAGAATAGCAGCCATCAAAAAAGCGTAAGATAATACACCGACAACCACTAACAATAAGCCGTTGATCGTTCCTGTAGCATTCCATAAAGCATGGAGTCCTGCGGCAGTTAAATAGCCGACGAGCAAAATCTGCCAACTTTTCCTGGGTTTGAGAACAGCTAAACCGATGAAATAGCCTAGATAGCCACTGTAAGCCATATGTCCTGCTACAGAACCCAAAATACGGGGAATCAGCAGTTGCAATCCTGCTTGTTGACCAGCACCATCCCCAGCTTGGAAACTCACGCTTTGAACTATTTGCGGTACATACTGCCCCAATGTCTCTAACAGAGTAAATCCTACAGCAGAGGCAGTTCCCAGAAGAATACCATCAAGAGGTTCCCAGACACCGACACGTTCCCGCCAAGGTGATGATAAACCTTTGGAGATCGCATACGCTCCTAGTATTGGTAAGGCTTTGAGTAATTCCTCCATCAACCCAGCACCAAAAAAGTACCGGATGAGTAATTCTGTAAAGGTAACGGATTCCTGCTGATTTGCAGGCAAACTACCAGGCAGAACTTCGCGAAAGAAGAAGATAAAAAAATCTGTGAGAGGACTCACCAAGATTAACATTGTTGTCAATCCCGAACCCATCAACACCCACCAAGGCTTGCGTTTGCCACACAACTGGTAAATAAAGTAATAGGCGGCAAAAGCTATGTAAGTCCCCACAACTACTTGATTCGCTTGGAGATTACCGACAGTAGCAAACATTAGTACAACAAAGATAACTGTGAGAACACCAGGTATGAGATAAGCTTTACGAGTTAAATCTTTGCCAGTGGAAATAATGGGAAACAGTTGTGTAAAACTAACCGAAGAATCTGGTATGTTTGTTGTTTGGTAGCTAGCTGGTGGTAAGGATGTGGCTTCAGCAATGGAAGATATTAAAGTAGATTGGTGGTTAAATTCGCACTCAAACAATAATTCCGGACCATCATAGCCAAGAGTAATGCGATCGCCATTCATTAATTGTTGACAACCCTGCAAGCGTTGTCCATTTAGATAAGTGCCATTAGCACTGTTCAAATCACAAATTACCCAACCTAATTCGCTATCTGGGGAAGGAGGAAGAGGACGAACCACCGCATGACGACGAGATACCATTCTGTACATCATGGCATCTAAGACAACTTGACAGCTAGGGTCACGTCCAATTACTACTTCTTTAGTGGGAAACAGCGAATAGCGAAAATCAGACCCATAAGCTGCCCCATTACCAGACACTAGCCGCAGAAATGCATTTTGTCTTGCGTATTTGCCTGTCATCGAGTTGCAGGGTATAAACTATTGCAAAAACATAATTGGCAGTAAGAACTAATCCTAGCTGCACTAATTAGCAGAATCGCTAAATCCACTATAGCTTCACTCTTTGCTCAGGAATTATAAATTATAAAAATCAAAATAAATGATATCTTTTGCTGCTGACAGTTAGATAATATCAGCTTTAGACATTAGATGAGCTGAGCTTGTTATTCAGTTATCAGTGATCAGTTTTGTCAGGTGAGTAACTTCCTTGAGTATAATTTTTCAGAAATTTTTACTGTTCACTGATAACGGTTTACTAATTTAACCAACTTTAGCTATCTCGGCATGTTCAATCCTTGTACCAAGTACCTTCAAAAATTCTGCTAGCCAACGAGGATGAGCTGGCCAAGCGGGTGCAGTTACCAAGTTACCATCAACTATTGCCTCATCAGCTGGAATCTCGACATAATGACCACCTGCACGGTGTACATCCGGACCACAAGCAGGATAAGCAGTACAACTCTTTCCTACTAATACATCTGCTGCTGCTAGTAGTTGTAAACCGTGACATATAGCAGCTATTGGTTTATTTGTTTGGGCAAAGTGCCGAGTAATTTCTAACACCTTTTGATTCAAACGGATATACTCTGGTGCGCGTCCTCCAGGGATAACTAGAGCATCATAAGTATCAGGTTTTACTTCATCAAAAGTGGCATTTAAAGTAAAATTGTGACCTGGTTTTTCACTATAAGTTTGATCTCCCTCAAAGTCATGAACAGCAGTTCGCACCTTTTCGCCTGCTTGTTTGTTAGGGCAAACTGCATGAACAGTATGTCCAACCATTTGTAGCGCTTGGAAGGGAACCATCACTTCGTAGTCTTCTACATAATCCCCAACGAGCATTAAAATTTTCTTGGCAGCCATATTTTATATCCTCGCTTGCATGGTAAAAAATAATTTCACAAACACCTACATGATTTTGATGTCTTGGTGTCTCGGTATGATCAAACACTTTATATCAAAAACTTTGCTTCAGTAACAATCCCAAAATTTTTATAACAAATTAAATTCCTTCAAAGCCGGTAAAAAGTTTTTGTTCTCATGGTGAGAACGGCTTAATTTAATCAGGGCAAAGCGTTGTAAATCATTGAGATTTGACCAGTGTTCAGTGGTAAGAGTTACACCCATCTCTTGAGCTTTTTCATACACACTAGCTGGCACAGTAGTAGTATCCATCCAAGCTGGATGAAATTCAACAGTTAATTCTGCTACAGGTGTACCAGTGCGTTGTAAAATTAAATCTTGAATATATTTGCGATAAGCTTGAATTTCAGATTCTGTAGTGCAAGGTAATTCAACAAGTTGTTGACGCTCTACTTGAGTCATGTGATTCCAATCTGATAATTTCAGTTTGATACCACAGGTATCGAGCTTACAACGTACCTGCATAGGGATACAACGCAGAGAATCAACAAAATCTGCTTCAAATTGAAAAAATTCTGTTGCCATAACTTTGAGCAAAATAAACAAGTAATTACCGTGGGAGTCAAAGCTTTGCGCCTCTACCCCATATTTAATTTTTACTGTTAGTTCGACGAATTATCCAATAACTAATTGAAAGAGCAAGTAGAGCGATGCCTAAACCGATAATATCAATTCCAGAAACTTTGTCTAAATCCAAAATAATAATTTTACGTGCTACAGCAATTAAAGAAGTTACAATTACTAATTCTACTTGTAGAACATGTTTTTTGAGATAACCTGTGATATTCTCAAGAATTTCTAAAGCAATCAAAATATTTAAAAATAAGCCAAAAATTTTAAATAAAGTTGTGTTGAACTTACCATATGGCGTATCAAATAATTCTCTCAATAAAAAAATACCTAAATCAAACACAGCCACAAAAATTACTACCACCATCATCACAGAGAGAACTTTTGATACAAGCACCTCTATATTTTCAATCAGGTGCATAAAGTTTTCATCTTGTCCTGTTTCCCGAATGCGCTTAAACAGTTTTCTCATCTGCCACACCCTCTGCTAGATAATCGGTGATAGCAATTACATAACTTGGTTATGATTCCAGGGTCAACCCCTTGGGAAAAATAATGCTATTGGGTCGTGTAAACTCGAATCAATCTACAAAAGTTATTGCAATAAAATTATTTTTAATCATAAGTCAAAATGTATATAAAGCATTAGATATAGATATGCTTATAAAACTCAGATAGTTTTTCGCTAATATTTTGTGTTCGCCCAAAATAAATCTTTGGAAATTAATAATAAACCTGCCTGGAAAATAAAAATATCCCGCCCTCAAATAAAATTGGGACTAAAAGCTCAAGTTAGCTTTTAGCTAACTAGTGGTCTATTGCATTAATTTATGCTTACCCACAAGATCCCCGACTTTTTTAAAAAGTCGGGGATCTTGCCCCTCGCAACTCCTCCCATACCCCTACACCCCCCACACCCATTTTCAACACAGATGTAATACTAACCACTAACTAATTCCTCTATTGCACTAGCATTAGTTGGCAAAGTATCTGTTAGTACTTCGCAACCATTATTTGTAACTAAAATATCATCTTCAATGCGAATACCACGTACATCTGCAAACAGAGATAAACGCTCCCAGTTTACTGTATATTGGTAGGTAGAACGTACTTTTTGATCATTTATAATCGCTGGGACTTGATAAAAACCAGGCTCAATTGTGACTAACATACCTGCCTGTAAAGGACGATTTAAACGCAAATAGCTCAAACCAAAGCGATCGCTCCTTTTTCGTCCTGGTTCATACCCGGCTAAATCGCCCAAATCTTCCATATCATGGACATCCAAACCCAGCAGATGGCCAATACCATGAGGAAAAAATAAGGAATGGGCATCCCTTTCCACCAAATTTTCGGCATCTCCTCGCAAAATGCCTAAATCTACCAAACCCTGAGCAATAACAGTACATGCCAACAGATGAATATCTCGGTATTCTACACCAGGCCGAACCTGGGCAATACAAGCATCATGGGCTGCCAAGACTACATCATAAATATCCCGTTGGGTAGATGAAAATTTTCCACTCACAGGCCAGGTACGAGTCACATCACTTGCCCAACCCATTTCTGTTTCAGCACCGACATCAGCAAGCAATAAGTCACCTGGTTGTAGAGAGTGGTGATACTGTTCGTTATGGAGAACTTCGCCGTGAACGGTAACGATACTGTGGTAGGCAGTAGTCATATTGTGGGCGATGATGACTTTTTCCATCGCTGCGCGCACTTCTGCTTCTATTTTGGCGCTTGGTGTTGCTGCCATACCTGCTTTATGTGCCTCAACGGTGACAGCAACAGCTTTTCGCAATTCGGCTAATGCTCCTTGATCGTGGGTGAGACGTAACTCAATAATGGCTTGGGCTAACTCTAAATCAATGCCTTGCAGTTGATTTCGTGGTAGTACCCATCTATTCAATAGTTGTGATTGTTGTGTCCAAGTAGCTGCATCTTGGACAGGAATTGTCGCTGCTTCTTCTAGATATAACTCTAATTCTGCCATTGGATAGGCTGCATCTGCCCCGATTTGGGTAGCTATTTCTTCTCGACTGGGCATTTCACCATGCCACAGGGCGCTACTAGGGGCGGGATCATCAATGAATAACTCCAGCTTCCCTGCTTCGAGGCGAATAGCGGCGTTTGGTAGGGGTAATCCTGCAAAGTAGAGAAAATGGCTGCTAGCCCGGAAAGGAAAAACATTGGCTGGAAAATTGCGTGGACTACTGCTTCCTGACCAAAGAATTGCGGGAAAATCAATGTGGCTAGCTAATTTTTGTCTGCGCTGGCGTAGGGTCTCGATAAGGGAAGTGCAGGTATTATGGATGAGCATGGCAGAGGAAAGTTAAGTGGTTATCAGTTATCAGTTATCAGTTTCATTACTGGCGAAACACCGCACTAATTGGTGTTGGGCTTTGGTGGTGCTTATTTCCAGAATATGCCTGATAACTGTTAACTGTTAACTGTTAACTGAATTTAATTTCTAATCATCATCGTCGTCATCATCGTTATTTTGTCGTTGGTTATTTTGTCTGTCGTCATCATCGTCATCTGACTCTGATTGATTTGTGTTATTCTCTTGTTGTTCTTGAGTTTCACCTCCTACACCAAAGTTACAGGCAACTAATCCCCCTGGTAAGATGACTAAGCTAGCAGCAGCGAGAATAGCCCAAATGTCTTTTTTTCTCCAACGCTCGATATGGAACATAGACTTGATTTTTTGAAACTTTACTTATTTTTAAGGTACTGCGAGTTGGAATTTTTAAGTTAGAGACGCTAGAGAATCGGATGCAAAAGAGAACGGCAAACAGGGAATAGCAAACAGATACAGCGATTTCTGTTTCTGGGAAAATGGATAAATATTTTTGCGTCGGTACTTAAATTTAATCGTTATTTGCGATCGCTTTCACGTTTGTGGCGAATGTGGTTTCATTCATAAAGAACATTACAACGTTGGTCACAAACATTACGATGTTCTCTATGGATGAACCGATTTTTGTGATCAACGTTAATTTAGTAAGTGCGAGCTTATTGTTAAATTATAGAAATGTCTCCTAAACCTAAAGCGCCAGTTAATCTTGTACAATCGTGTGACTGGCCGATTGAACAATTACCAGGATTATCTCAGCAAGAAGTATCTCAACTGCAAAATTGCGGTATTGCCACTACAAAAGCGCTAATTGAACAAAGCCCAACTCTTCAGGCTAAAGTGAAACTCGCCAATAAACTGCAAATTCATCTTCAGTATGTTAATAAATGGGTAGCATTAGCAGATTTAGCCCGAATTCCTAGTGTTGGTACTCAGTATTGTGGCTTGTTACTTCATGCTGGTGTTGGTTCTGTAGCCTTACTGGCGAATCTTCCCACTCACAGATTACACAAACAAATTTTGCGCTTGCAAGTGGCGACAATGCAACGACGAGATTTATGTCCTTCTGTTGAGCAAGTACAGCAGTGGATTCAGGAAGCTCAAGCGATCACCTAATCTTTAGCTAACACACCATTGAGGAAAATATCAGCGAGTCCTTCTGCCATTTGCTGCATTTGTTGAGGGGAAGCATCAGGTTCCATCAGGGTATTGTGAGAAAAACCTGCGATCGCAAACATTCCCAAGAAGACTTTCGCCACCAATTTGGCATCCATTTGGCGATAAATGCCTTTATCCATTGCGGTTTGGAAAAAGGCTTCAGCAACATCAGTCATTTTGTCAATCACTTCTGACTGGATGCGATCGCGCAAATCTGGGTGAAATTGTGCCTCCATGAAACACACCCGCATCAAGTCGGCACTTTTTTGCATGTTCCACATCCGGCGGCGCATTACCTGCGCCACTGCTTTATAACTGCCCATTTCACTTAATTCTGTCAGCAAATCGGTGAGAATCTCCACCCAGCCAGCAGTTGCTACCTCTACCAAAATGGCCTTTTTATTTGGAAAATGACGAAATAGCGTCCCTTCCGCGACTCCAGCAGCCTGTGCTAAGTCGCGGGTGGTGGTACCATCAAATCCCTGGGAGGCAAACAAGCGCCGTGCTGCCTGTAAAATACGGCCACGGGTTTGTGCCTCTGATGGCGGAGGAGAATTAAAAACACGCATAACAGTTATAGTGAAATATCCGGAACAGGACTCGTAGCATTATTGTCTTACGACAAGTACAAAAAACACAGAAAGCTTAATACAAGATTAACGCTCTACTCGCAAGTAGCTCGGGTTTTCGGTAACAAAACTTTACTTCTAATTTTGCTTATGAATCATGCCAATTTTGGATTGCCAATGTTGAGACACAAAGCAAGTCGTCTGATTGCCATTTTGCTTTTAGCATTAACTTTGTGGTGGGGATTATCACCAGAAGTTGCTTTTGCTAAAACTCAAACTCCACCAGCCCAAAGCTCAATTCAACCCTATCTGGATCGAGTGATTAAGCAGTTGAGTGAGTTTCGTCTTGACAATGGGATGAAGTTCATTGTCTTGGAACGCCATCAAGCACCTGTAGTTTCTTTTCTTACCTATGCTGATGTCGGTGGTGTTGATGAACCAGATAAAAAAACTGGTGTAGCACACTTTTTAGAACATTTAGCTTTTAAAGGTACGACGAGAATTGGTACAAAAGACTACAAAGCAGAAAAGCCCTTACTAGACAAGTTGGATCAACTAGCTGCCCAAATTGAAGCTGCCCAAGCTGCCGGCAAGAAAGATGAAGTGGCTAAGTTGACAGCGCAATTTGAGCAAGTAGAAGCACAAGCAGCCAAACTTGTCAATCAAAATGAATTGGGACGAATTGTAGAACAGGCGGGAGGTGTAAACTTAAATGCTAATACCTCCACAGAAGCCACCCGTTATTTTTACAGCTTTCCTGCTAACAAATTGGAATTGTGGATGTCGCTGGAATCAGAACGTTTTCTTGAACCTGTATTTCGGGAGTTTTATAAAGAAAAAAATGTGATTTTGGAAGAACGACGCCTGCGGGTAGATAATTCTCCAATTGGGCTGATGTTAGAGAAGTTTATCGATACAGCTTTCCAAGTCCATCCCTACAGGCGTCCAATCATTGGTTATGACGAAGATATCCGCAACTTGACGCGGGAAGATGTGCAAAAGTTTTTTGATGCGTACTACGTGCCGAGTAATTTAACTATGGCTGTTGTGGGAGATGTTAACCCTAACGAAGTTAAAAGACTAGCGCAAATCTACTTTGGACGCTACAAAGCTAAACCCAAAGCTGTGGCAAAACTGCCAGTGGAACCGCCACAAAAACAAACTCGGGAAGTAACTGTCAAGTTAAATTCTCAACCTTGGTACTTGGAAGGTTATCATCGTCCGGCACTTACCCATCCAGATGATGCTGTTTATGAAATTATTGGTAGTTTGCTCAGCGATGGACGGACATCACGTCTGTATAAATCTTTAGTGGAAAAACAGCAATTAGCACTTTCAGCCCAAGGTTTTAGTGGTTTTCCCGGAGATAAGTATCCGAATTTGATGTTATTTTATGCTCTCACGGCTCCGGGACATACGGTTGATGAAGTCGCGATCGCTTTACGCCAGGAAATTGACAGACTCAAGACGGAACCTGTGTCAGCGATGGAATTAGATCGAGTCAAAACCAAAGCAAGGGCAGAATTGTTGCGATCGCTTGATTCTAATATGGGCATGGCGCAGCAGTTGTTGGAGTATGAGGTGAAAACTGGTTCTTGGCGAAATTTATTTAAGCAGTTGGAGCAATTGCAAGCTGTGAGCGCTGCGGATGTTCAGCGAGTAGCAAAGGCAACTTTTACATCCGAGAATCGCACAATTGGTAAATTGTTGTCACAACAGGGATGAGGAATGAACCACAGAGGCGCAGAGGACGCAGAGGAAAAAAGAAGAGGTATGAAGAGGTATAAAAGAACGGGCAAAAAGCAGATGAAAATCCAAGGTTTTAAATTTAAGGGGTTGGTTTATGCAGTGGTTGCTGCTTTTGTCTTGGTACTTTTAACTTTTAATTTTTCTTGGGCGGCGACAGCAGCGAAGCATTATACAGAGTTAGAGTTTGCGCCATTACCTGAGATTAAGTTGCCGAAGTATGAGCGATATAAGTTGGATAACGGTATGGTGGTTTATTTGATGGAAAATCACGAATTACCGTTGGTGAGTGGTGCGGCGTTGATTGGTACTGGCGATCGCTTTGAACCATCAGATAAAGTAGGCTTAGCTCAGATGGTAGGGACGGTGATGCGGACTGGGGGAACTCGTTCCCATACACCTGATGAGTTAAACCAGATGTTGGAACAACGGGCAGCTTCGGTAGAGACTGATATTAATGAAACTAGTGGCACTGCTAATTTTGAAGCGCTGAGTGAAGATGTAGATACTGTATTGGGGTTGTTTGCTGAGATACTGCGTGAACCTATGTTTGCTGAGGATAAACTAGCCCTAGCAAAGACGCAAGAACGGGGTAAGATTTCCCGCCGCAATGATGATCCCAATGAAATTGCCCAACGGGAATTTAAGAAATTAGTCTACGGTAAGGATAGTCCTTATGCCCGTACAACAGAGTATGGGACGTTGGATAAAATTTCTCGTCCGGATTTGGTGAAGTTTTACCAACAGTATTTTTATCCCAACAATATGATCTTGGGGATTGTGGGCGATTTTGACTCTAAAAAGATGAAATCCCTGATTCAAGCTAAGTTTGGTGACTGGAAACCCAATCCCAATCTTACTAAACCCCAGTTACCACAAGTCACAGCCAAAGGTGGCGGCGTCTTTTTTGTCAATCGACCACAACTGACTCAGAGTAGCATTCTCATTGGTCATTTGGGAGGACAATTTAACAATCCCGACTATCCAGCGTTGGATGTGTTAAATGGGGTATTAAATGGTTTTGGTGGACGTTTGTTTAATGAAGTGCGATCGCGTCAGGGTTTAGCTTACTCTGTATACGGTTACTGGAGTCCGCGTTATGATTATCCTGGTATATTCGTTGCTGGTGGACAAACGCGATCAGATGCGACTGTACAGTTTGTGAAATCTTTGCAAGCGGAAATTAAACGCATCCAAACTCAACCAGTCACAGCTAAAGAGTTGGCTTTTGCTAAGGAGTCTACTCTCAATTCATTTGTTTTCAATTTTGAAGACCCCGCGCAAACTTTATCGCGTTTGATGCGATATGAATATTATGGCTATCCCTCTGATTTTCTCTTCCGTTACCAAAAAGCAGTAGCAGCAACCACAGCAGCTGATGTCCAGAGAGTAGCACAGAAATACCTCAAACCAGATGCTTTAGTAACTTTGGTTGTGGGGAATCAAACAGCGATCAACCCACCATTGACACAGCTAGCTAAACAAATAACATCAATAGATGTGACTATTCCTGGTTCACCCCAAGTACAAAGTTAAGTTGATTCAGTATCATGAGAACTCGGTTGATGATCTCAGCCGGGTTTTTTATTTATATAAGTTAGTCCGTTTTAATTAGACATAGCTTGTTTTCCTGCTCCCGATTTGTCAAATTTCAGAACTAATTTAGACTAGATACTGTTGCAAATAAATTAACAAGATGAAATTCTGGTGTGAAGCGATCGCTATAACTCAGCGTATTTTAATTGAACTATTGCGGCGAAGACGCAGTTTAATTTTTTGGATTATTTTCCCTATTTCTATTCTGCTGATCAACGGATTTGTGTTAGCAGAAAGTATGCAGCTATCAACAGAAGAGGGTTTTGCATATGCTGCACCCTCAACTTTGGTAGGAGCAGCACTATTTTTTAGTTGTTTAGGTGGTAGTGTTGCCACTGTAGTCTCAGAACGAGAACAGCAAACCCTCAAACGCTTATTTATTTCACCTTTAAGTGGTACATCCTACTTTTTGGGAATTTTTTTAGCTCATAGTTGTATTGGTTTTGGACAAACACTAATTATTTATACTATTGCTGCTTTTTGGGGTACTACGTTTAAAGGTTCTGTATTTTTGGGTGCAATTATTATCTTAATGAGTATTGTTGCTTATGTTGGTTTAGGCTTTATTTTGGGTACTCAATTAGCCCGCCGTACTGAAGATGTAAATTCTTTAGTAGCTGCTTTTGGTGTACCTTTGTTGATTTTAGGCGGAGCTTTTTTTCCAATTCGTTTTTTACCAAAAACACTACTGGAACTTGCCAAAATAAATCCTATTTATCACATGAATCAAGCTCTTTTAGCAGTATCAACCCAGGGGGAAAACTTACAAGATATTGCGTCTCATTTCCAGTTTTTATCAGGGTTTACTTTGATAATGATCTTAGGTGGATGGTTTTCTTATCGAAGGATGGTAATGCTAGAAAAAAGGCTGTAATCAGTGAAATTGAAGAAAATAAATAATTACTAACTACTAACAGCCACCACACGAAGTTATTTTGATTCGCTCACACCAAACAATCTAATTATTATGCTGTATATAGAAAAGCTCAATAAGTCTTTTAAAGACAGGCAAGTCCTTCAGGATTTAACACTATATGTTGCTCCTGGGGAAATTTATGGTTTACTGGGTGCAAATGGAGCAGGAAAAACTACTACAATCAATATTATTTGTAATTTATTACAAGCGGATAGTGGTATCGTCAAAGTTAATCATCAGTTAGTTTCAGAAGCAACCAAAAAAATCATAGGTATTGCCCCACAAGAAAATTTATTATACAGAGGTCTTTCTTGTGAAGAAAACATCAAATTTTTTGCCAAAATTTATGGTTTAAACAGAACAGAAAGGCAAAAACGAATTAAGGAGACTCTCAAGGCTGTAAATTTATCAGATAGAGCCAAAAGTCCCGTAGAAACCCTCAGTGGAGGAATGCAACGACGGTTAAATATAGCTGTAGCTTTGGTGCATCAGCCGAAGTTAGTGATTTTAGATGAGCCAACTACAGGTTTAGATATTGAAGCAAGATATGAGATTTGGGAGTTAATTAGACAATTAAGAAATCAAGGAATTACTATTTTATTAACTACTCATTTCTTAGATGAAGCAGAGCGTCTGTGTAATAAAATTGGTATTTTAAAAAATGGTCAGATTTTAGCTGAAGGTAGCCTTGAGGAGTTACGTACTTGTATTCCAGCTAAAGAAATTTTAGTGGTGCAAACACCAGAAGCAGAGAAAGCGATCGCACGTGCAATTGCATGTGGTTTCACACCCCGGCGTTATGGTAACGATTTAGCTTTTTGGCTACCGGAGCATTTAGAATTAAAGGACATTATTGCACGTTTTGATGGCATTTCTATTGACTCTATTTCACGACAGCCAATCAGATTAGAGCATATTTATCTTGAGTTAACACAAAAATGTTAGTTAGTGTTGGGGGTTGGTTGTTGATTGTTGATAGGGCGCTTTGCGCCCATAGAATACTAACCACTAATGTACAGACGTGATGTTCCTCGCGTCTGTACCCACTAACAACTCACTATTTATTATTCGCCTCCTGCCCTCTGCCTCCTGCGGGGCCCCCACAAATTCGCGATTCGGAGAGCGAATTTGTGGGGAACCCCTTCTGCCCTCTGCCTTCTGCCTTCTGCCTCCTGCCTCCTGCCTTCTTCAACCTTCGGGATCATGCTGAGAAAAGTGCATACGAATGGTTTTAGCATGTTGACCATCAACATCTGTTGCAGTCATCACATAGTCAATTAAGCTGTCTGTAAAGGGAATACGCAGGTGGAAAGTACCATCTGGTTTGAGTTTAATGTTATGACCAGCAACAGTAACACTTGCACCAGGTTCAGTCGCCCCATGAATAATTAACTCTGCATCAGCAATAAACCAGAAATCTTTCTCTGGACGACTGAAAACACGAACAATTTCTGAACGGGCAAGTAATAACCAGTTATTATCTGCTGTAGTATAACCAATCTCAGCCATGTAATTGCGATCGCTTGCCGGAATTGCTACATAGCGGTCTTCTGTTGTCTCTTCACATTCATACTGCTGCACAAGTACGGGAGTTTGATAACTCAGGTCAATGTCAGTAGCATCATATAGTCGCAGTGTGAATTGCGATCCACCTTGTTCTTGCAGTGCTTGTTTGGCAGCATCAGACACTTGCCAAGAAACATAAGCCCATTTAGGGGTACGCGGTGTGAGAACAATAATATTTTCTGACTCTACATCTTTTGGTTTAGCAGTTGCTGTGGTGGCTGGGGTAGCTTCATCGACAATATTAGTTTGTGGTGAGTCAGTATTTAAGTTTTGATTATTTCCAATCCCATAAATAGTAGCCCATGTACCAATTTCTGTACCTGTCGATGGAGTTGCTTCTTCTGGGGGATGAGAGTTAATTACAGAGGAATCTGCTGTTGGGGTAGTTTGAGCTACTTCCTCCGTTAAATTTACAGTAGGTTCGGCTGTATTTGCTACTATATCCAGTGACTCTTCGGATGCCTTGGGTTGCTCTATGGTCGTTTCTCCATCTAAGTCTACTGTATTATTTTGTTCATTGGGTGTATCTTCCCAAACATCTGGCAGTGGAGGATATACAGTATTGACGACTGTCGGTGGCGTTTCCAAACCCACAACTTCTTGATTTGTCTCAGGTTGTTGGGGAACAGTTGGTGTGTCTTGCGTCGATGTGATTTCCGTAATCTCAGGTAACTCTAAATCCGGTTGTTGGGGAACAGTTGGTGTGTCTTGCGTCGATGTGATTTCCGTAATCTCAGGTAACTCTAAATCCGGTTGTTGGGGAACAGTTGGTGTGTCTTGCGTCGATGTGATTTCCGTAATCTCGGACTGTGTTGCTAACGGTGTTTGCACTTGAGTTGCATCGTCCCAAAAATTTGGCAATGGAGAATATGAATTTGCCGCTTCTGCTGTTGGCGCTTGCACTTCGGTAAGATCAACATTTGCTGGTGTCTGGTGATCTGTCACATCTGAGTGATGGGCAGATAATATCTGAGTATTGTCCTGCAATAATGTTGCTTGCGGATTAGATGCATGAAATTTATCCGACACTTGCGCATAGGGAGCATTAACAACCGTTACTGGTGCTTCTAAGTCTAATCGAGATCCATCAGCTGATGGTACTTGCACAGAAGATGAATGATTCACCTCTGTCTTATCTTCAGCCGTGATTTCTGAATTTTTCTCAGACCATTTTGATACTAATGTGCTTCCTGCCACCATTGCAGCACCACCTGCAATGCTAGCAGCCATAGTAGGAGTCAAATGTTTGGCTGTATTTTGCTCAGATGGGACACTAGTTACGTCTTGTGTTAGGTCACTAGGTGTTGTTTGAGTAGCAGAGTTGATATCTGCTGTTGGCTGTGGTGTACTTGTATCTATAGGAGAATCAGGGGGACTAGATTTAATTGTAACGTCTGTTGCTTTTCTGTCAGTTGGGCGTCTTCTACGTAAAAACCACAATAGCAACCCGGCAATAGCTACAGTTGATACTGCCAAAATTGCCCACAAAAGCAATTTGTTATCTTGGGTTGTTTGCTCGCTTTGGGCAGGAGCCGCTAACGTAGAACTATCAGCAGTAGTGATATTGTTTTCATCAGTTGCCGTTGGTGAGACATTTGCAGCAGATGTAGTATCCGCGTTGGGTGAAGTAGTAGCGGTGTCAGTTGTGGTTGCTGTTGGGGACTCATCAGTTATTGCAGCTGCGATCGCTTCTGCTTCTGCTGTTCTTGCTGCTTCTATAGCCTCCTGTCCTGGTGCATTTGTGACGAAGCCAAGAAAAGCAGCCACATTCACACCAGGATTTTTTTTGTAGACATACACCAAAGGCTGGGAAAAAGGATACTTAGGATTGTCTGGTAAGGTTCGACTCACCCTAAGAACTCGCACACCTTTGAGTTTTGATACCTGATTAGCCAAAACATAGCCAATACCGTCTCTGCCTAACTGTTTGACAACTTCGACTGCGCTATCTTCATTTAGCTGAACAGCAGTTGCACCAGTTTCAAACTTGGCATTCTCAAAAGCTGGGTAGCTGCGAAAAGACTCGCGTATGTCGCTATTAGGCGGACGATCTATAACCCGAATCTTACCACTAGCTCTTCCTAGTTCTGACCAATCTGTGACTTCTCCCCGAAAAATTCTGGCAAATCCCCGGTTACTCAGGTTTCCTTGGAAGGGATTCTCTTCGCTAACTATGATCGCAATCTTTTCTCGACGTAAGCGCAGTTGTTCTAAACCTTGTTTTTTTTCCTCTGGCGTTAAACCACGACCAATTGCTGCTATGTCTATTAATCCTTCTTTCAAAGCTATTAACGCCACATCCGCACCATTAGCAGCAGCTTCCACTTTCGTGCCAGGAAACTTCTGCTCAAACCGTTCTTTCATGGTTTGATTAATCTTATACAAGCTACTCGAGCCATCGATCCGCACAGTAGTGCCGCTTTGCACTGCTTTCGGTAGCTTGAAAGACGGAACATCATTAGATTGTGCCAGTGCTAAGTCTGACACTACAACAGAAGCCGCTACTGGGGTTGTTGCTAATGTTAGCAATAACGCCAAGCTGACTATCGAATTATCTTTTTTTTCTTTTTGCCACATATGCCCTCTGATCAAGTAGTTAGAGGAAACTAGGTAGAGTAAACGGAAAATAAGCCAGTCTTAATCGCTCTTGATTTGAGTAAAGGCGCTAATTATAGTTCTGAACGGAGAATTGTATTCAATGCTTAAGGTTTTAAACGACTACCAGGATATCAGAAAATCTCATGAATACTTGTTGACTGATTTCGCAGGTAATCCTTAGATTGTCAGGAGTTATTTGACATATGATTTTTGGATAGTATTGTAGTTGAGATATTCTCCTTTAAAAATAAATTTTTCCTAGAATATTTGATTGTTGGCGTGGTTAAACAGAATTTTTTGCCAAAAAACATACTTTGTCAACTTCATGCCAGTGGTGATGGTTTTTATCAAGATACATTTGTATAGCAATATGTTTAACAAAATTTTTGTATTGAAATTAACATATTATCTGTGTAGCCCAAGTTGTCAATTAGTCTGTAATAAATACTTACCAGAGATCCAGTTCCCTCCCCTTTACAAGATGCAGCTGGCAAATCAGGGGTGACACCCCTCATTGAACGATTTTTCGTTATTCCACCAGATGTAGAGACGTGCCATGGCACGTCTCTACATTGCCTCCCGGTAAAGGTTTTAGTCTTATCTGAACTGTATTGGGGTAAAAATAGGATTCTTAAGCTATTTCAGATTTGTGTGCACACAGTAACCCGTGAAGGGGGGCAACTTTTGCAAGAAGTCTAATGACTCAGATAACAATGACAATCAGGTTTCTCAATCACTGACTCAACTAAGGCATTGAGGGCAGTAGCTGCTAATAAACCACCTCCAATAGTTCCCTCAACCACAATCCAAGCAACGTTTGTTTGCATAAGTTGCCGTTTGGCAGCAGGTGCATGGCTAAAGCCGATAGGCATACCAATAACTAATGCTGGTTGAATTTGCTGTTGTTTGATAGCTTGGCAGATAGACAGTAATACCGAAGGTGCATAGCCAACCACAAAAATGCAACCTTTTTTTACTTGCTGTAACTTTTCCCGCCATTTTTGCTGCTGCCAAAAAGCTTGTTCTGCCTCAACAGCAGTAGTCACGTGAGGATTGTCAATTAAGGTTTCGATACGACATCCCAAATGAACTAGTCGGGTTTGATCCAAAGCAGTTGCAACGGTGGGAATATCTGCAATAATCTCGCATCCTAACTTAAGAGCATCACGACTTGCTGCGATCGCTCTCTGACTCAACTTGACAAACGAGGCTAAACTCACATCTCCACACGCTAACACTAGTTGAGAAATCAGGTCTTGTTCAATTTCAGAACGAGCCGATAAATCTGGTAACAAATGCTTTAATGATTCATGAAAATCTTCTGGGTGAGCATGAATTTGGGCATCTAAACCACTCCAGAGTTTTTCTAACTCCCCTAGTCCGACTTTTGTTTCTACCTCTATTAACTTAAGTTGGGCAAGGACTTCAGCTTGGATAATTTGACAATCGCGATCGCGTCCCAACAAACCCTCTAATGCAGACGCAGTTTGCCGCAGTTGGGAAATTTGCTGGATAACTGCTCGATATTGCTGTTGTAGTTGCATCATCAAATTGGCATCTGGATTGCTTGGTGGTTCGACTTCCAGAATTTGACGAATGTGATTGAGTTGAAAACCCTGTTGCTTTAACGCCACAATCCGTTGCAGCCGGATGACATCTGTATCTGTGTAGAGACGATAGTTGCTGCGCGATCGCATGGGCTGGGGTAATAATCCTAACTGATGGTAATGTCGTACCATCCGGGGTGTGATTCCACCCCCGACTGCCTCAGTTAGTTCCTTGATCGTCAAACCATTAGCTTTCATAGGCTAATTATCGCAAAGATCACGATCGCTCTGACTAACATTAGGGTTATTTTTCAAATAGTCATGCACGCGATCGCACCCGCGCCTCAAGACCCCGTCCTTAAGGACGGGGTCTTGAGGCGCCCTCCGATGTTCGGTCAAGGCGGAAGTTGCTACAGCCTGCGCGAAACACGCAAACGCGAAAGCAGAAGTTGCTACAGCTTGCGCGAAACACGCAAACGTGAAAGCAGAAGTTGCTGCAAACAAGACCGAAGTTGCTACAGGGAATGTAAACAAAGATCGCCTGTTTTCAGAAGTGCATTGTTTGATTTTTGTAAGTGCGATTACCCCAAATGTTTCCCGATTTAATTGTAAAAAAATTGTTACTTATTTTTTCTCTGTAGTTGCATTACTGCAAGATAGTTTTCTAAGGCAGTAGACTGGAGCTGGAAGCAGAAAATTTGCAAAGGTAAATCAATGCTCTGGCTGATACTTATGATACCCCTATTGGGGATTTTGATAGCAGTTGCGATCGCTTGTTCTTTTTACACCGACCGAGCAATCCGCCAAGCTGAGGCTGATTTTCCTCCCCAAGGAAAATATGTGAAGGTAGCTGGAGTGAGATTACACTATATTTGCAAAGGTTCTGAGCAAGCGGTGGTTTTATTACATGGTAATCCTGGTTCTGTACAAGATTATCCACCCGAAACTATTGATCGCATCGCTCAAGAATATTGTCTTTATGCCTTTGATCTGCCTGGACATGGTTACAGTGACCGTCCAGCTATAGCCACACCACTTGTACAAGCTCAATTACTGCGTAGCGCCTTACAAAAAATTGGGATTGAGAAACCAATATTAGTTGCATACTCTTGGAGTAGTGCGATCGCTCTTGCCTATGCACTACGTTATCCTGACGAGGTTGCGGGCATTGTTCTGGTTTCTGCTATAGCCTACAAAGTTAATCATGCACTTTTACCGCTAGCAAAATTTGCACAGTCCTCATTATTGGAATTTTTGCTTAAACTTATTCCACCTAATTTAGTAGGGTATATTCTTTTTGCACACTTAAAGAAAGGATTTTTACCAAAGTCCCCAAACGTGGATTATTTAAAAGCAGCACAGGCATTGTGGACAAGACCAATTCAAATTCAAGCTTCCCTAGAAGACAGTAAAAACTTGCAATCAGCGTTAGATGAAATGAAAAAACGCTACAGCGAGATTGAAGTCCCTGTTGTTATTGTTGTAGGTGACAGTGATAATTTTGTCTCTGCTAAAGATAATTCTTACCGATTGCGTGATCGCCTTTCTCACGCGCAATTGATTATTTTACCCGACACAGGCCATGCTATCCCCCAAACCCAGCCGCAAGCAGTGATCAACGCCATAAATATTATTGGCAAACAGATTGACAAAAATAACACAAACCTTAACTAATACGGTTTGATAAAAGGGAAAAGGCGAGGGATAGAAAAGACCTCTTGCAAAAGTAACCTTTCCCCCTACTAATGCTACAAAGTCTAAAAACACCAACATGGAGATGATACACTGCTCAACTTATCTAGATGAACTCAGCCAGAGCGATCGCTTTGACAAAATCATTACTCTGCTTCCCTTTGATCATCTCAAACACACAAAACATGCTATCGATCCAGACACTCACTACCACTTGCTCAGCAAAGTTACACTAGCTGAGCTTGGGGTACAATGTCTGAAATACAAAAGCTACAATTTACACACTGTCAGCTTCAAAGACATTCAGTTACCAGAGCGGCTGTGTTTACCAACAAAGAGCCTGAACCTAGCTTTATCAGTTATTAGTCCTTTGTCATTTGTAAAGCACAAGTGACAATGCAGCGATCGCATCTTGTACCTGTCCCCAGATTCCCTGATCGATATCTTCTTCATTCATATCTCAATTTGCCTGAGTCGATCCTCGATAAATTCGCTCCATCTGCTCAGGAGAGAGTTGTGTCATTGGAAACCGCTCATGTGCAGAGATAGTGATTTTGTGAGGAGCTTCAACCTCCCCTTGCTGGCTTTGGTCAAAATGGATTGCTATATCGCTAGTTGGAAACTGGGGTTTAAGTGTTTCATCTATTTCTAATTCTAGGAGCTGGCTTTGGGGCAAGACATAGGCGTGTTTGTCGGGGTCGTATGCTAAAACTTCTCCTTTCTCAATGTGATAAATCCAAGCATAAATTTTGAGTTAAGCGAAACTCCGAGGGAGTAAGATTTCTTCCTCGCCGATCATGGGGTGATTAAGGGGTTAATTCAACTTTTGCAAGAAGTCTATTCGTGAGAGACAAGAACCTCGACTTCTTAAAGAAGTCGGGGTTCTGGGGCTTTGCGATTCTCACAAATCATATAGATTGCTATAAGTTTTTATACTGACTTACTTAATTCATAGAAAAAATCTCTAATTACTATAGATTTTTCAAGGCTATTTAAATTCAACAACTTTCAGAAAAGCCAAAGTTAAATATGCAAATTATACGCGCGATCGCTACTTAACTTCATATCTCTTAATATCTACAATCCACAAATCTATTAATTTGCTCAAAAGCAGGCATTTTGCTGATTATTTCTCTGTGAATCCCGGTTTATACCCAAATTTGAGTAAGTATAGATTCTGATTTATAGACATCATAATTTTTTAAATGCTCAATACACCTCAAACTATGATTTGACTGTATATATAAACTTTTTCTTATCTAATTAATCCAATATTTTTTTAATAAAAATGATTTAGAAATGAACCATTTTGGCTGGAAAAGCTGTAAGCTATTTTCTAACAGGCTTAATGATTGTTTAATGATTGTTTCAATAAGATACACAAAGCTGTACTTGCAAACACAAATTTTTTACAAGGGATTTTCGTCGCCTTTCTTTGAATGATATGGGCTGATGTAAATCCGCCATGCATAGTTTTAAACAGGTTTTTCTTGTACAAGAAACATCAAATGTTTCCTGTGCCTAATTTTCATGTGTAAAAGATGAAATTCATTAAAGGAGATGTTATGTCAGAATTTTTTCATCAAATCTCTCGCCGCAAGTTTATAGTTACAGCTACTGCTTCCGCGGGTGCAGTATTTCTCAAGGGTTGTTTGGGTAATCCACCAGAACCAGGTGGAGGTAGCGCTCAAACCCAATCAGGAGCACAGCCAGTTGCCAATATTAGCCCAGAACAAACACCAGAAACGAAAACTGTCAAATTGGGATATGTCCCAATTGTGGAAGCAGCGCCTTTAATTATTGCTAAAGAAAAAGGCTTTTTTGCTAAATATGGCATGACTGATGTTGAACTATCCAAGCAAGCTTCTTGGGGTTCAGCCAGAGATAACATCGAAATTGGATCTGCTGGTGGCGGTATTGATGGTGGTCAATGGCAAATGCCAATGCCACACTTAATTACAGAAGGTTTAATTACCAAAGGCAATCAAAAAATTCCCATGTATGTTTTGGCACAGTTAATTACCCATGGGAATGGAATTGCTGTTGCTAGCAAGCATCAAGGAAAGGGTATTGGTTTACAACTTGCTAGTGCTAAATCTCTGTTTACTCAACTGAAATCATCAACTCCCTTCACCGCAGCATTTACTTTCCCCCACGTCAACCAAGATTTTTGGATTCGTTACTGGTTAGCTGCTGGTGGCATCGATCCAGATGCTGATATCAAACTGCTAACAGTTCCAGCAGCCCAAACTGTCGCCAACATGAAGACAGGGACAATGGATGCTTTCAGTACGGGTGATCCTTGGCCCTACCGTATTGTGAAAGACAAAATAGGCTTTTTGGCAGCATTAACAGCAGAGATTTGGAAGAATCACCCTGAAGAATACTTTGCCATGCGGGCAGACTGGGTTGATAAAAATCCCAAAGCAACCAAAGCACTGCTTAAAGGCATTATGGAAGCACAGCAGTGGTTAGATAATTTTGACAACCGTAAAGAAGCCGCTACAATCCTGGCTGGACGCAACTATTTCAATTTGTCAGAAGAAATTCTTGCAGGCCCATTCCAAGGCAAGTACGACATGGGAGATGGGCGCACAATTGATGATAAATCAATGGCTCCTTACTACTGGAAAGATGAAAAAGGAAGCGTTTCTTATCCATATAAAAGCCATGATATGTGGTTCATCACAGAAAGTGTTCGCTGGGGTTTCTTACCAAAAGATTATTTAACAAAAGCCAATGCATTAATTGATAAAGTCAACCGCGAAGATATTTGGAAAGAAGCAGCAAAAGAAGCAGGCATACCAGCGGCTGATATCCCCACAAGTACATCTCGTGGTGTGGAAGAATTCTTTGATGGCGTTAAGTTTGACCCCAAACAACCAGAAGCATATTTGAAGAGTTTGAAAATCAAGAAAGTCAGTGTTTAGTTGGTTGTTGTTTGTTGTTTGGAACTAACTATCAACCATCAACCATCAACCACCAACCACTATCTACTATCCCCCAAGCATCAACCACCACATAAAGGAAAAGAGCAATGACAGTAGCCAGCAGACGCCGTAATAATACAAATTTTGATAATAGCTTAATATCGCGTCTACAAAAACAATTTCCTGACCTGATACCTCCTGCGATCGCCCTTATTATCTTTCTTGTTGTTTGGCAGGCTTTCTCTTGGCTTCCGGGAGCAACATTACCTGGTCCAATCCAGGTTATTCAAGATACCTGGATATTAATTATGTATCCCTTTTATGACAAGGGTGGTATCGATAAGGGTCTGTTCTGGCAGATTTGGGCGAGTCTGCAACGGGTTGCAATTAGTTACACTTTAGCTGCGATCGTTGGTATTGGAGTGGGGATTGCGATCGGTGTTAATAAAACAATTTACAAAGCTTTAGATCCCCTCTTTCAGTTATTACGAACCGTACCACCTTTAGCTTGGGTTCCCATTTCTTTGGCAGCTTTAAGACAAAACGAACCTGCTGCATTGTTCGTGATTTTTATCACCGCTATTTGGCCAATCTTAATCAATACCTATGTAGGTGTGACTCAAATTCCCCAAGACTACAACAACGTCGCCAAAGTTCTGCAACTCAATAAGAAAGATTACTTTTTTAATATTCTCATTCCTGCTGCTTTACCCTACATTTTCACTGGTTTGAGAATTGCGATCGGTCTTGCTTGGTTGGCAATTATTGCTGCGGAAATCGTAATGTCCGGGATTGTGGGAATTGGCTTTTTCATCTGGGATGCTTATCAAAACAACAACGTCAGCGAAGTCATACTAGCCCTGGTTTATATCGGTATTGTCGGTCTGTTGTTGGACAAACTCACGGCTTGGATTCAAACACTAATTGTGCCAGCAGAACAAAAGTAGTTATTAGTTAGTAGTTAGTGGTTAGTAGTTATTAGGCAGTTCAACTAACCATCAACCATCAACCATCAACCATCAACAAAAAAAGATGAGCGTATTCGTTGCTGTTGACCAAATTGATAAAGTTTTTAATCTCACTGGTGGCGGTCAATATATTGCCCTCAAAGGAATTGACCTCCAAATTAAAAAAGGCGAATTTGTTTCCTTAATTGGTCACTCTGGTTGTGGTAAATCCACCTTATTAAATATGATTGCAGGTTTGGATCTACCAACAGAAGGTTTAGTCACCTTAGAAGGAAAACGCATCACCAAACCAGGTCCAGATCGAATGGTGGTGTTTCAAAACTATTCTCTATTACCTTGGCGAACAGTCAGAGAAAACATCGCCTTAGCAGTAGATTCTGTGATGACACATTTGCCTGCGGGGGAACGTCGGGCTATTGTCGAAAAACATATAGATATGGTCGGTTTGCGTCCCCATGCAGACAAACCACCCGGAATGTTATCAGGAGGACAAAAACAACGGGTAGCTATAGCCCGCGCTTTAGCCATTCGCCCCAAGTTACTATTATTAGATGAACCCTTTGGGGCGTTGGATGCCCTCACACGGGGTAACTTGCAAGAACAATTAATGCAAATCTGCGAAGAAAACGAAGTCACTGCCGTCATGGTGACACACGATGTAGACGAAGCAGTGCTGCTTTCTGACAGAATAGTCATGCTCACCAATGGGCCAGAATCAAAAATTGGTGGCATTTTGGAAGTAGATATTCCTAGACCCCGTAAACGCATGGAAGTAGTTGAACATCCCAGCTACTATAGCTTGCGGAGTGAAATGATTTACTTCCTCAACCAACAGAAACGCATCAAAAAAATTCGAGCGCGGAAAACTACAATTGTTTCTAAGCACGGTTTAGAAAAAGTCAATCTTGAGATCGGCTTTGTACCCCTAACAGCTTGCGCCCCCCTAGCAATAGCCAAAGAAAAAGGCTTTTTTGCTAAACACGGCTTAGATGATGTTAACTTAGTACGCGAAACCAGTTGGCGTGGTATTGTCGATGGTATAAGTGGCGGATATTTAGACGCAGCCCAAATGCCCTCTGGGATGCCGATGTGGTTAACTCTGGGAGGAAATGAGAACCGACCTCTACCTGTTGTTACCTCCCTCACAATGACACGCAATGGTAACGCCATTACTTTAGCAAAACGCTTTTACGAGCAAGGGATACAAACTGTTGCAGACTTCAAACAATATTTGAAAAGTACCCGTAGCCAACGGCACATCATGGGAGTGGTACATCCTTCCTCAATGCACAGTTTACTGTTGCGTTACTGGCTAGCAGCAGGAGGTGTTGACCCTGACGCAGATGTCGATATTAAGACCATTCCCCCAGCCCAGATGGTGGTTGACTTGCAAGCTGGAAGTATCGATGGTTACTGTGTAGGCGAACCTTGGAACTTCCGCGCTGCTTCTGAAGGCAGTGGCTTTACCATCGCTACAGACTTAGAAGTATGGCTGGGACACCCGGGTAAAGTTTTAGGTGTACGGGAAGATTGGGCAGCAGCTTATCCCAACACTAATATTGCCTTGACTAAAGCTTTACTAGAAGCTTGCTATTACTGTTCACGCCCAGAAAACGCCGAAGAAATTCGACAGATTTTGGCACGGCGGGAATATGTCAGCACTGATATGGAGTATATCCAAATACAAGATCCAAATAACGGCACCTGTGACTTAGCCCATCCCATGCGGGAATATGCCCATCACCAATTTTACGGAGAGTCTGCTATTAACCGCCCTAGTCGCACAGAACAGATATGGATTATGACGCAATTAGCGCGTTGGGGTGAAGTGCCTTTCCCAAGAAATTGGGTAGAAATTGTCGAACGAGTATGTCGAGTCGGTGTGTTCAGTACTGCTGCCCGCGAATTGGGTATGGATATTAGTTATACCCGTCAACCAATCAAGTTGTTCGATGGCACTAGCTTTAATGCTGATGACCCGATCGCTTATCTTAACAGCCTCAAGATTAAACGTGATTTTTCAGTTGCCGAAGTTATTCTTGACACACCAGTCAGGAGAGTAGCCTGATAGATGATGGGGGGATGGGGTGATAGGGTAATGGGGAGAATTTACTCTGGTGTTCTCCCCACTGCCCCTAATCCCCACCTCCCCACCTCCTCAATCCCCTACCCCTACCTATCCACCATGCAAAACTTTAACTTTACAATTACCGACACAAATATAAACATGCTGGGAATGCCTTTAGAGACTGGAAAATCTAATGGTAGGCCTTATCTTGAAATTAAAGACGTTAGCAAAGTCTATCCCACAAAAAATGGCCCTTTTACCGTATTAGATGGAGTAAACCTCAACGTCGGTGAAGGTGAATTTATTTGTGTTATTGGTCACTCTGGTTGTGGTAAATCTACCCTTCTCAACATGGTATCTGGTTTCAATCAACCAACCAATGGACAAGTTTTGCTAGAAGGAAAACCTATTACTAAACCTGGGCCAGACAGGATGGTGGTATTCCAAAACTATGCGCTATTACCTTGGCGGACTGCTTTTGAAAATATCTACCTGGCTGTCAACGCGGTTTATCCTAACAAATTGGAAGCGGAAAAGTCAGCAATTGTCAAGGAACACCTGGCAATGGTGGGGTTAGCAGACGCTATGGACAAGAAACCCACTCAAATGTCCGGTGGTATGAGACAACGAGTTTCCATTGCCCGTGCTTTAGCAATTCGTCCGAAAGTCCTGATTTTAGATGAACCTTTCGGGGCGCTGGATGCCATTACCAAAGAAGAGTTACAGGAAGAACTGCTGAAAATCTGGAACGAAAACCGCTGTACAGTGTTAATGATTACTCATGACATTGATGAAGCGCTATTTTTAGCAGATAAGTTGGTAATGATGACCAATGGTCCCCGCGCTAAAATCGGCGAAGTCATGGAAATTCCATTTCCCCGTCCCCGTGACAGATCCCGGATTATGGAAGATCCGCAATACTACAAATTGCGTAACTATGCCCTAGATTTCCTATTTAATCGCTATGCTCACGATGACGTAGGATAGCCAATTGTAGGGGCGGGTTTATCTAAAGAGTCTATTAATTAGACATTTGCTGAAAAAGAATGTAGAGACGCGAAATTTTCCGTCTCTACAAGGATTCCAGGTAATATTGAGTTCGGTTAATCACTTATAATCAAAAACCTCACCCCCAGCCCCTCTCCTTGTTAAGG
>NZ_AJLK01000197.1 GCF_000317205.1 Fischerella muscicola PCC 7414
GTGCCGAAGGCGGGGTGAGGTAAACGGGAATTATAAATAATCATACGAACTTGATATAACGCATAATTAATTTCTGGAGACGTCTATTGGATAAACTCGCTTCTACCTTGCATTTTTTGATCGTTTGAATAGGAACTAATTGTATGTGCTGAATGTCTTTGTAGCTCATGAAGGCTAAAAAAGTATTTATCATCAACTTAGCTCATGGATATCATAGATAATTAACTATGCATATACTCTTTTAGTCCAAATTCGTGACGATACATAAACTATTACTTATCAAAGCCATCTAATTTTTATTTAAGAATTATTGCCTAAACGTTAACTTTTTAGGCAACAAAAGTTGTATGCTATTTTTATAAAATTAAATACGTTTTACGCATAAAGCGGTTTTTGGGAACATCAGCTAATTTCATAAGATTGCGGGAGTCTGCTTTTTAAGCTCAACTCGGCGCAAGCTGCGCTTGTATTTGAAACAAGCCATCTGGAGCAAGAAATATAATTTATTTCTTGTAATGTTTTGCTTGCAATAAATACAATTCCTGCTTTTCAGCTTTGTGGAGATTGGAGCGACCAATGAAATAGCACAATCAAATATTTCAATAAGATGTTTTGGCAAACTAAAGTTGTATAACAAAGCAGTTTTTACAAGATTGAAGAAGTTTTTTTAGATACAAATGTCTTCATATATCTTGTATTAAGCTTATTTTTGCCAAAAATGTCCCAAATTAACAACTGCTATTTACCTCAAAAAACAGATTATTATTCTTATTTGCAGAGGTGAATCGGCTATTTATTGCTATACAAAAATATCTACTTAATGCTTAGTGTAGCATGATAGCAGTGAACTTAAGCAAGCAAGTTTTTGAGGTTTGAGGCAGGTGCATGTTTTGGCATATTTGAATGCTAAATCCAGGCTGAAAGTTTGTGAATTCACAGTTCTATTGTGATTAAATCCCCATCCATGCAACTGACTAATACTATCCATTTCCGAAATTTACGTGGTGATCTTTTTGGTGGTCTAACAACCGCAATTGTTTCTTTACCACTAGCGTTAGCCTTCGGAGTCGCCTCTGGTGCTGGGCCTGTGGCTGGTCTTTATGGTGCTGTTTGTGTCGGGTTTTTTGCGGCGCTGTTTGGAGGTACACCGACCCTTATTTCTGAGCCAACTGGGCCGATGACCGTAGTCATGACTGGGATTGTCGCCACGATGACTGCAAATAACCCAGAGAATGGCTTGGCAATGGCATTTACTGTGGTGATGCTAGCAGGGATATTTCAAATTTTATTTGGCATATTCAAGCTGGGCAAATACATCACCCTCATGCCCTACAGCGTGATTTCAGGCTTTATGTCTGGAATTGGCATAATTTTGATTATTCTGCAAATTGCTCCTTTTGTGGGACAGCCTAATCCCAAAGGTGGTGTACTGGGGATGGTACAAAACCTGCCTCAGTTGTTATCAAATATCAATCCCATAGAAACCCTTTTGGGAGTACTGACACTGGCAATTATTTTCTTAATGCCGTCGAAATTGAAGCGCTATGCTCCTCCCCAACTAGTGGCATTAATTGTCGGTACTGTGGTTTCACTGGTTTTCTTTGGGAATGCAGATATCAGACGCATCAATGACATCCCAATGGGTCTGCCACAATTGCAAATGCCTAGATTTACTCCATCACAAATCACTGTCATGATCATTGATGGGGCAATGTTGGGAATGCTGGGATGCATTGATACTTTGTTAACTGCGGTAATTGCAGATAGCTTGACTCGCACCGAACACAAATCTGACAAGGAATTGATTGGTCAAGGTATTGGTAACTTGGTTTCTGGTATATGTGGTGGGCTACCTGGTGCGGGTGCCACAATGGGAACTGTGGTCAATATTCAAACAGGAGCTACAACAGCTTTATCTGGTATAACTCGCGCGATTATTTTGCTAGTGGTGGTCTTGTGGGCTGCGAATTTGACCGAAACTATTCCAATGGCAGTGTTAGCAGGTATTGCCCTCAAGGTTGGTATTGATATTCTCGATTGGAGTTTCCTCAAACGCGCTCATCAAGTATCCCTGAAGGGAACAATCATTATGTACGGGGTGATGTTCCTGACAGTGTTTGTGGATTTGATTGTGGCTGTGGGCGTTGGGGTGTTTATTGCTAATATCTTGACCATTGAACGTCTTTCTAGCTTGCAATCAGAGGAAGTTAAAACTATTACTGACGCTGATGATGCCATTGTTTTAAATGCACAAGAAAAGCAGTTGTTAGATCAAGCCAACGGACGTGTATTGCTGTTCTACCTGAGTGGACCAATGGTTTTTGGAGTTTCCAAAGCGATAGCTCGTGAACATAATGCCATCAAAGACTGCGATGTTGTAATTATGGACTTGAGTGACGTACCTTTGTTGGGTGTTACTGCTTCACTGGCAATTGAAAATGCCATCAGAGAAGCAGTTGAAAAAGGTCGCCATGTATTCATAGTTGGTGCAACTGGCAAAATTAAGCGACGCCTAGAAAAATTAGGCATTATGCAACTCTTACCTCCACACCACTTACTAATGAATCGTACAGAAGCAATTCAACAAGCTGTTGTTTTAGTGAATGGTTACGCAGCTGATACGAATACTTCTACAAGCACCACATATCGAACCGATTTTGGTGACACTGCTGTAGTCCAGTAGTAACTAACTAAAAAGAGACGTTGAATGCAACGTCTCTACAAAAAGTAAATCCCTATAAATAAATTCAGGGGATAGCCTCCGCAACGCTTAACGTACAGATCGATTCGTTTTTCTTTTGCCTTTTAACTTTTAACTTTTGCCTTGTTTGGTGAGTCGCTACAGAGACGTAAAAAATGATTTTTCCAGAATTAATAGTTAATTCAGTTACTTGGATATCTTCCTGGAGTTCTGATTTACAGTTTCCTGTTCTAGCAACAGCAACCGAATCAGAATATGCTCCTGTTGTCCTTACCGGAGTATTACTGAGTTTAGTTGTGATTTATCTTGCCAGTAAACTCGGTGGCGAATTATCAAGGATGATGGACTTTCCGCCAGTTTTGGGGGAATTGGTTGGTGGAGTCGTAGTTGGTGCTTCCGCCTTGCATCTGCTGGTATTTCCTGAAAGCGGTGCGATCGCGACAGACTCAGTAATCATGAATATACTCCAATTCATCGGCAATCTTAGTCCGGAGGCAGTAACATCTGTTTTTCAAAGCCAAAGTGAGGCGATTTCGATTCTAGCCGAGTTGGGTGTAATCGTTCTTTTATTTGAAATTGGCTTGGAGTCAGACTTACGGGAACTAAAGAAGGTCGGTTATCAAGCAGCAATAGTAGCATGTGTTGGGGTCGCGGTTCCTTTTGCAGCCGGCACTGTGGGACTGATGTTTTTCTTTCACACCCCAGCAATTCCCGCTATTTTCGCTGGTGCAGCATTAACCGCTACAAGCATTGGTATTACCTCCAAAGTTTTATCAGAACTTGGACATCTCAAATCTCGAGAAGGTCAAATTATTGTTGGCGCTGCTGTAATTGATGATGTTCTGGGTATTATTGTTTTGGCAGTAGTAGCAAGTCTGGCTAAAACTGGCGAAGTAGATATTTTGAACGTGATTTACTTGATTGTCAGCGCTACTGTTTTTCTGATTGGTTCAATTCTCCTGGGTAAATTCTTTAATAAAACTTTTGTTACCATTGCTGATAAACTGCAAACACGCGGGAAACTAGTCATTCCAGCATTTATCTTTGCATTCTTCATGGCTTTTATTGGCAACGCCATCCATTTAGAAGCAATTTTAGGCGCGTTTGCTGCTGGATTAGTGTTAGATGAAACCGATAAACGCAAAGAGTTAGATCAACAAGTGATTCCCATTGCTGATATCTTAGTGCCGATTTTCTTTGTGACTGTGGGTGCGAGGGTTGATTTAGGTGTCCTCAATCCAATTGTTCCTGAAAATCAGCAAGGATTAATAATTGCGATCTTTTTGGTAGTAGTGGCAATTATTGGTAAGGTAGTCACAGGTTGGTCAGTGTTTGGTCAGCCCGGAATTAACCGCTTGGCGATTGGTGTCGGGATGATTCCTCGGGGTGAAGTGGGTTTGGTGTTCCTTGGTATTGGTGCAGCTAGTGGTGCGATCGATAAACCTCTGCAAGCAGCGATTATTATCATGGTAATTCTCACGACCTTTTTAGCACCGCCTTTCTTACGGTTGGCATTTAATAAACAGTCAGGAGAAACGGAAGAGTTAGTTGAACCAGCTGATTTGATTGGTTAATTTTGGCTTTCGTTAGAAATGAACCACATAGGACGCAAAAAGTAGCATGAACTACAAAGATCCCCGACTTTTCTAAAAAGTTGGGGATCTTTATCTTTCTAAGAAATCGGAACATGACTATCAAAATGTGAAGCTATACCTTAGTGATATCAATACTACATTATGATTACTTTGCAAAAAAGTTTAAACACTTTAATTATTACAGGTTTACTTTTTACCAGTCCTATCTATACAAATACTGTTGTTCGCGCCCAATCTCCTCTAACCTCTATTTCTCACGCAAGTACAAAGACGCTCATTAAAGATGAGTTGTACTTTGGCTTATCTAAACCAGGAGGAAAGACAGTATCTGAGGTTGAATGGCAGCTATTTTTGAACCGTGTAATTACACCTCGACTTCCTGATGGACTGACTGTGATGGATGTCTATGGACAGTATTTAGACAGTTCTGGCAAATTAACCAGGGAAAAAACCAAACTAGTGATTCTGATTTATGAAAATAGCCAGACTAAAAATCAGAAGATTGAAGAGATAATAGCAAGCTATAAAAGGACATTTCGACAAGAATCTGTTTTACGTGTCACTAGTAGTGTTAAAGTATCTTTTTAACAGTTATCAGTTATCAGTCAAAGTCAATTGAAGTGGAAGCAAATGAAATGGCAACATGAGGGGGAAGCTTATTAGTTTATCCCTTGTTGTTTTATGAACAGTCTAGAACAAGCCCAGGCGGAATACGAAGCTTTTATTCAAAAGTTTCAAAGTGCTATGATTGCCACAACGAACGGGCAAGGTATACCGAATGCTAGCTATGCTCCGTTTATAGTTGATGAGTTCAAGAATATCTATATATATATTAGTGGTCTGTCAACTCACACCCAAAACTTAGTTGTTAATCCTCATGCTAGTGTGATGTTGATTGAGGATGAGGATAAAACAGAGCAAATTTTTGCCCGTCGTCGTTTAACTTTTGAGTGTACAGCAGCTTTGATTGCGCGTGATTCTGATAGTTGGCAGGAAATCATGAATAATTTTCACGCTCGTTTTGGTGAAATTATGGAAGTATTGAGCGGCTTACAAGATTTTCGCATGTTCAAGCTCATTCCAAGTGAGGGACGCTTTGTAATTGGTTTTGGTGCGGCTTACTTTATTAGTGGTGATGACCTTAACAAACTAAAAGGTCGGCCTGCATAAAGAAAAAAGAATTTGTTACATTTTTATACGCTACATTGTTGCATTGCAAAATAAGGTGAATTGATGAGGAGAAACATGCGATTTCTACTGTGCGGAGTAATTGCTAGTTTAGGAATTTTACCATTGCCAGCTTTAGCCCAGGTACAAAAGCAGGTATCTGATGCCCAAGTTGCGGCGATGGTAGAAGCTTTACGACTAGCCGCACCAAAAACAGGCAAAGCCAACGATGGATATTACAGCGACTGGCAAGTCAAACCAGAAACCCTCAAAGGTTGGTCAAGAAATTGTTTGAAAAAAGAAGTTACACCAACACAATTTGAAAATAGTCCACAATTAGCACGTCAAGTTGTTTCATGTATTGTGCGGCGTGAGTTAAATAATCAGTACGCAGCTACTAAGAATAATGAAATCGGTGCTGTGCGTGGGACTGCTTGTTGGTGGATGACTGGTAGTTACACGAGTTGCAACAGTGGTTTTACTGGTACGTATGTACAGCAGGTAGTTGGCTATTATCAACAACAGCGTTCTAAACGTTAAGATATAACTGAGCGATCGCCTAACTTTTCATCATCTCAGCTAGGCGATCGCATTTTTTGTTGCACTTCACAATTTACAGTTATTATCCGCATAATATACTGATTGATATGTATGAGGACGTTTACCAAACAGAGTATAACGATTGTCGCGGATTTGTTCGTAAATGCGATCGCCTGCCCATTTCACTCCAGGTAAAGCCCGATAGGCATCCACAAAAATACTACCAAATGGTAATAATCGGCCAATTTCTTCTGCTGCTGCACTACCCTGCCAGCGTTGTTCCGGCGCATTGGCATTAATTAAAATCATACCCAACTCACAATCTTGGGGTGTAATTCCCCATTGTTGGAGACTTTGCTGATCTTGCATGGGGATGTAGCGAAATAGGTTGCCCTGATCTAGATTTTCCAGTAGTTGCACCAAGGTAACGCAAAGATTGCAATTTCCGTCGTAGATTACGTAGTAGTTCATAGTCATTGGTCATTAGTCATTGGTCATTAGTTACTAATAAACCACTAACCACTAACCACTATCCACTAACTACTAACCACTATCCACTATCCACTATCCACTATCCACTAACCACTAACCACTATCCACTATCCACTAACCACTATCCACTAACCACTATCCACCAAAAGTAAGATATTTGGATTTTTAGCAAGAACAGACAAGACAAGTATACGGGTGTCCGCTAAACTCTATTTTGGCAAGTAAGAGGGCTGTCATGAGATATAAACTCTTGGGTAAAAGCGGGTTACGAGTCTCTGAACTCTGCTTAGGAACCATGACTTTTGGCGAAGACTGGGGTTGGGGAGCATCTCAAGATGAAAGCCGCAAAGTCTTTGATGCTTTTGTAGAAGCTGGTGGTAACTTTATTGACACTGCCAATGGTTACACCGATGGATCTAGTGAAAAGATTGTTGGTGAATTTATTGCCTCGGAACGAGAACGTTTTGTCATTGCCACAAAGTACTCGTTTCCTTTGCAGATGAATGACCATAAAGGCAACCCTAATGGTAGTGGCAATCATCGCAAAAACATGATAGAGTCCATCGAGGGTAGTTTAAAACGCCTAAAGACTGACTATATAGATTTGTTCTGGTTGCACGCTTGGGATTTTATGACGCCCGTTGAAGAAATTATGCGTGCTTTTGATGATTTAGTACGTCAAGGAAAAGTATTATACATTGGTATTTCCGATGCACCAGCGTGGGTTGTTTCCCAAGCCAATACTATGGCACATTTTCAGGGCTGGACCCCATTTGTAGCTCTGCAAATTGAGTATAATTTGTTGCAACGCACTCCAGAGCGAGACTTACTACCAATGGCAAAAGCCTTTGACTTGGCTGTATTACCGTGGTCTCCTTTGGGTGGTGGTGTATTAACAGGTAAATATAACAAGAGTCAGGGTAATGGTAACGAACAGGGGCGACTATCAAGTACTGCTGGCGGAAATATTTCTGAACGTGCTTTAGCGATCGCCGAAGTTGTTACCCAAGTTGCTCAAGAAATCGGACGTACACCCTCGCAAGTTGCACTAGCTTGGTTACGCGCTCAACCTGGTGTAATTATCCCAATTATTGGGGCACGGAAGGTATCACAGATTCAAGATAATTTGGCTTGTGTTGACATTGATCTGTCACCAGAACATCTGCAACGCCTCAACGAAGTTAGCCAAATTGAACTTGGTTTTCCCCATGATTTCTTGCAGAATGAAGTCATACGCGATCGCCTTTTCGGTGGCACATTTAACCTGATAGACAATCATCACTAATGATGTTAGTAGTTGCTGGTTAATAGTTGTTTGGTGTTTTTCCAACCAACCACCAACACTAATGATGTTAGTAGTTGCTGGTTAATAGTTGTTTGGTGTTTTTCCAACCAACCACCAACAAACAACCATCAACACTCTTGATGTTAGTAGTTGCTGGTTAATAGTTGTTTGGTGTTTTTCCAACCAACCATCAACAAACAACCATCAACACTAATGATGTTAGTAGTTGCTGGTTAATAGTTGTTTGGTGTTTTTCCAACCAACCACCAACAAACAACCACCAACAAACAACCATCAACTCTAGATTATTTTATATCGATAAAAGAAAAATACCATCTACCGCCAGAGAGTTTCGTACCGTAGCGTACAATCTGTAGACTTGTCTTGTCGAGCAAAAACAACAGAACTAGAACAAAGAGAGTTAGGACTATGGCAGATAAGCTTTCATCACGTCTTTACCCCAGCCACATTGATCTTCCTGCTGATGCACGCGTCAAAATTGTTGAACTTCTCAATCAAACTCTAGCCGCAACAACAGATCTGAAAACTCAGACAAAACAGGCGCACTGGAACGTCAAAGGAACCGACTTCTACCAACTGCACGAATTATTTGATGAAATTGCAGATGAGTTAGAAGAGTATATTGACATGTTTGCAGAAAGAATCACCGCTTTAGGTGGTTATGCTTGTGGTACAGCGCGCATGGCAGCAGCTAATTCAATTTTGCCAGAATATCCAGTTGATATTTTGGATGGTATGCAGCATGTTACCGCATTGGTAGAGCGCTTTGCACCTTATGCTAAGCACCTCAGACAAGCGATCGACACAACCGATGATTTAGGTGATGCAGATACAGCGGATCTTTACACCGAAGTCTCTCGCACCATTGACAAGCGACTGTGGTTCTTAGAAGCTCATTTGCAACCAGCAGAAGTAAAATCAGAAAATGGTGCTACAGCTGCTACAACTAAAGAAAAAGTTGCTGCTAAATAGTCAAGACAATATATTGAGTGTTAGTAGGGGCGTAGACGCCTGGAGGATGGCTTCAAGGTAGAGTAGAATTTGTGGGAAGATATTTAGTTTTTAAGTGAACTACCCACACTGTACTCGGTACTCCGAGTACAGTGTGGGCTTTTAGCTTCGCTGACCACCGCCCCAATCCCAAAGCGGGTATTCGGTCTTATGCAGTCTCCTAGTGGAGTGAACGTAAGACCGGTGGAGGCATTTTGCTAAAGGGCAGTTGCGAAAAATCCGTAAGGGGAAGAAACAGAAACCCAAGTCATGAGTCTTGGGAATCATCGTGGCTTTAGCCCGGTGAGGATGTCAAAAAAGCTCCTTTCAGTACTTAATATATAGACTAATGTTCTGTTAAGGAACGATAAAAATATCCTCACTTTCAGCAATTCTATGACTAAAATCGCACCTGCTATTATTGTCCTGGGTAACAACAGTATCCCCGTCGCCCGTAAAATCATTAGTGTCTTACCAGAAGCGCAGTTATATGGACTAGCAGGTCGTACTTCTAATGTGGATGTAACTTTTACAGAGTTTGGAGTCACACTGCGGGAGTTGTTTGCAAATGGTACACCCATTATTGGCTTTTGTGCTACAGGTATTTTGATTAGAACCTTAGCACCACTGCTTGCCAACAAGCGGCAGGAACCCCCAGTTTTAGCAGTTGCAGAGGATGGTAGTGCAGTAGTACCTCTGTTGGGAGGACTCAATGGTGTCAATAATTTGGCACGAAAAATTGCCAATGTGTTAGGTGTACAACCTGCGATCACAACGACTGGTGATATCCGCTTTGGCATCGCATTGGAAGATCCACCAGTCGGTTATCGTTTGTCTAACCCAGAATATGCGAAAGGCTTTATGTCTGACCTGTTGGCAGGACATGCGGTACGATTAATGGGTAATGCAGCTTGGTTGAGGAACAGTTCTTTACCTATTGCTGAGGATGGAGAAAGAGTAATAGAAGTTACTGAAAAGGCAGTATTTTCCACAGCAACCCACCTGGTCTATCATCCTGCAACGGTGGCAATTGGAATTACCCCCCTCAATCCCCCCTTACAAAAGGTGGAAGGTTCAGAGTTAGTTGCCTTAGTACAGCAAATGCTAGCAGATGCGGAGTTAGCCCCGGCGTCTGTTGCAGGAGTTTTTGCTAGCATCTCAGATGCTGCTGAACCTGGTTTAGAAGCGATCGCTAATTCTCTCAACGTGCCAATTCGTTTTTTTACTCCTGAAGCGATCGCTCAAGTTATGTCTTACCATCAGTCCGCAGATGTGGCAGTAGGGGCGGCTTTAGCAGCTTCTGCTGGTGATTTGATTCGACAACAACAGACAGCAAATTTTTCCTGTGCTATTGCGATCGCGCCTTTACCCATCGACATCAATACCACAGGTACACCACGCGGACGCTTGGCAATAATTGGCACAGGCCCAGGCAGAAGTGATTGGATGTCACCAGAAGTCAAAGAAATATTACGTAATACCACTGATTTTGTTGGTTATTCTACCTACCTAAATTTAGTGAGTGCCTTCACCAAAGGTAAACGCCTGCATGAATCAGACAATCGGGAAGAAACTGCCCGGGCAAAGGTAGCCCTGGATTTAGCAGCACAGGGACGGTTTGTGGCAGTGGTATCCTCTGGAGATCCTGGGATCTACGCAATGGCAGCAGCAGTATTTGAGGTGCTGGATAAACAAGCCAAGCCAGAGTGGCAAGGTATCGAAATTCAAGTAGCGCCGGGTATTTCCGCAATGCAGGCAGCCGCAGCGAAGATGGGCGCGCCTCTTGGTCATGACTTCTGTGCAATTTCTCTCTCAGATATTTTAAAGCCTTGGTCAATTATCGAACAACGCATTACTGCTGCTGCCCAAGCAGATTTTGTCATTGCTTTTTATAACCCAGTCTCCAAGCAACGCACCTGGCAATTAGCAGAGGCACAAAATATACTGCTGCGTCATCGTTCTCCCGATACCCCAGTGGTACTTGCACGCAATCTCGGCAGAGACGCCGAATCTACTATAGTCTGTACTCTGGAAAATTTAGTCCCAGAACATGCTGATATGCGGACAGTTATTCTTGTTGGTTCCAGCAAAACCCGGATGATCAAAAAGCGAGATGGTGGTATCTGGGTTTATACTCCCCGTCGCTATGATGATTAGCAGTGAACTACCCAGGGTTTCGCTTCGCTACACCCTGAGCTTCTGTACTCACGGGGGAGTGCCGCAGATGAGACTTTCGCCCCATCTTTGGTCTTACCTCCCCTCCTACAGCTCCAGACGGCTGAACCTTCCGCCAATAGCCATCTGATTCCCTCTGCTCTAATGTTTTCAGATGCGTTGCCATCCCGATCATGATGAGTACCACAACTAGGACAAGTCCATTCACGGACATCCAGTGGCATTTCACCCATTTGATAGAAACAATTAGAACAGAGTTTGGAACCAAT
>NZ_AJLK01000198.1 GCF_000317205.1 Fischerella muscicola PCC 7414
TTGCAATCACATCCGCTACTTGTAGAGGAGTTAGTGATTCGGAAAAAGCAGCCGTTACAGACTGAAGGCGGGCAATGCGCTCGGCAGATTGCTCTGCGGCTTGTTGTGACTGCTGTGCTTCTTGGTAGAGGCGGGCATTATCAATGGCGATCGCAGCTCGATGGGCTATGTCTTCTGCCAAGTCTATATCTGCCTGGTTATAACGGCGATCAGATTCAGCCGTGACAAAGGAAATTGCTCCTAAAATCTGTCCGCGAGCAATTAACGGCGATATTATACCAGACTTTAAGCCCAGTTCGCGCAAGATTCGCAGATGTTCAGCGTCTTGAGCCACCATCACTAATGCATCATCTGGAATTTCAGCCGCTATTTCGCTTTTTCCAGTTCGCAGCACCTTCGGCACTCCTTCCGTGTCGTCGATTGTCTAGGATATTGCCGATGAATTTCCCAGCCCAATTCCACTTTCGTTGGGTCGCGGTCAGCTACTGCAACCCGATGAATGGATTGATTGTCTTGCAGCAGGTCGATCGCGCACCAGTCGGCAAAGAACGGCACTACCAGATTTGCCACAGTTGCCAGAGTACATTCATAATCCAATGAAGATGCTAGTGCTGTACTGACTTCTGCCAGAAATGCCGCTCGCCGCTGGTCAGCTTCTGCTTTGAGACGCGCAGTTTGCTCTTGAATTTGCTGCCGCATCAATTGGGCGCGTTCAGCTTCTGAGCGTTTGCGCTCCGTAATGTCTTTGTTGATACTTATAAAAAAGATAGGATTCCCAGCTGTGTCATACACGGTTTTGGCTGTTGTCTCAATTGGCACTGCCGAGCCATCTTTTCGCAGACAGGGAATTTCACCACAAAACTTTCCTGTTGTCTGAATAGACTGAATAATTTCAGCCGTCATCGTCGCTTTGATATCCGGGTGATGGAGAAAATTAACGGGTCTTTTGATCGCCTCTTTTGCTGTATAGCCAAAGATTTGCTCAGCATTGCCCAGCCAGCGTTGAATCTTCCCTTCCAAATCAATCAACAAAATGGCATCGGGCATTTGCTGCAAGGCAACATCTGAGATTAGTAGTTCTGCTTCGGCTTGTTTGCGTTCGGTGATGTCGTGCATGACGACGACTGCGCCCTGTTTTTTGCCCTGGCTATCAGCGATCGCCTGTCCACTAGCAAGTAGTATCCTCGCCTTTCCCTGTTTGGGCGCAATCACCATTTCAATATTCTCAACCGTCTGTCCCTGTAACGCTCGAAATAGGGGAATATCGTTTTTGGACATTCGCATTTTGCCATCAGGCAAATACAGGTCATAGTGTTCTGCCCACTGTTCGGGTGGTAGTGGTTGTTCGGGCAAGCCGTGAAATTCTCGTGCTGCGCGATTAAATAAAGTCAAAATCCCCTCGGCGTTACAAGCAACGATTCCTGCTTGGACATTATCAAGCAGCACTCTGAGTAACTCCTGTTCTTTTTGCAGCGCTGCTTCGGCTTGCTGCCTTTCGGCAATTTCCAACTGGAGTAATTCGTTTGCTTGGGATAATTCAGCCGTTCGTTGTTCAACTAATCGCTCTAACTCATACTGGGCTTGTTGCCGTGCTGCTTCTGTTTGCTGTCGTTCTAGTTCGGTGGCAATGCGGAGAGCAAAAATTGTCAATAGGGATTCTGCAAGCTGAACATTTGTCAAAGCCTTGCCATCCATTACACCCAGTAAGCCGAGGGGTACACCCGTTGAGTTAAAAAACGGAACCGCGACATAACTTTCTATATTTAGAGGTTCTAACAGCGGTGCGTTAGGAAACAAAGCTTGGACTCGCTGGGGATAGCAACACAATTTTCGCTGTTGGAGTACTTCTTGGCAGGGGGTATTTTGCAACAGGTAGGCAAAGTTGTCGATGATCTGCCCCTTGGCGCAGGTAGCGATCGTTTGAATTGCTTGTTGGTGATCTCCCTCGACTAAACCAATGTAGGTATAATCAACCCCCAACACTTTACTCAAATGTTGCACCAAAGCCGAGAAAAATGCTTCACCTGTCACATTAGCAACGCCCCCACTCACTTCTAGCAACGCTGGATCGATTTGAGCAATTTTCCGGGCTGCCAGTCGTAGCTCTAATTCATCCATTACCATTGCGGCGAGATCCGCGAGGACGGCTTTTTGCTCGTCGCTTAAGGCATCACGGGGTTTCGTATCTAACAAACAAAGGGTTCCCAGGTTAAAGCCATCTTGGGTGAGCAATGGTGCGCCGGCATAGAACCGCAGACCCGGTTCATTTTGTACAAAGGGATTACAGGCGAGGCGATGATCTTGCCTGGTGTCGGGAATGACTAATACCTCGTTAGATAACAGCGCAAAGCTGCAAATAGTAGCATCTCGCTGCACTTCGCGTATATCAAAGCCATAGGAAGATTTAAACCAGCCTCTCGATTCATCTATTAGGGAAACTAAGGTGATCGGCACATCAAATAAACGTGCTGCCAAGGAGGTGATGCGATCAAAAGCAGCTTCTGGTGGGGTGTCGAGAATGTTGTATCGCCGCAGTGCCTCTAAGCGTTCTACCTCATTTGCAGGTAAAGGGGCAGTTGTTGTGATCGGTTGAGGGGAAGATTCAGTCATGAACTTGGAGGAGTAGGGGCGAGTAGAAGGCTGGAAATGCAACGGGAATTATTATAGGGTTTGAGAGTCCCTGGACCAGCGATCGCACCTGCCGTATCATCCCTATATTGCTGAGTAAAATGTCTGGGATTGATTGCATGAATACTTGCAGTGTCTCACCTGCGGATACGCAATCAAATGGCTTACTTTTGGTTGTTTAAGCACAATTGCCTCTTTCAGTACGAAAGTTTGAACAAGTTTAGAGACAAAATAGTGTAAGCTACATCTGGATTATATCATGTTCGCTTGAATACTTATACTGTTCTTTACTGATAGTGTTGAGCAAATGGTTGATTTTTTGCAGTGCTATTTCTATTCCCTGTTCTGCAACAGGTGATAGACTTTCGCCTAATTCAAAGTTCACTCCTGGCACTTTTACCCACCATGCTTGCGGTGAGCGACCATAAAGAGCTTGTGTAAGTGCAAATAGGTAACTGTTCCATTGAGTGTACACACTTCATGATGCCTAGTTACACAGGTAGATCAAAAATATCCGCAGTTTCCTACGTGAGGGTAACGGATATTTCTGATCCCAGACGCAAAGACACTGGCATGAGTTTCCCGTGTCCTTAGCGAAATGGTTTTTGTAAAATTAGATAGGGGCAGTTATGCAGAAAATCGGGTTGTAATCCGGTTCATCGCCTCTTCCACATTCTCCCGACTGTTAAACGCGGAAATTCGGAAATAACCTTCACCTGCTGCACCAAAGCCAGATCCTGGTGTACCCACAACGTTGCAACTATGCAGCAATTTGTCAAAGAAGTCCCAACTAGAAAGGCTATTGGGTGTTTTCACCCAGACGTAAGGTGCATTTACGCCTCCGTAGACCGCTAAGCCTGCCGCTGTTAGTTGTTCGCGAATAATTTTAGCATTTTCCAGGTAAAAACTAATCAGGGCTTTGGTTTGTGCTTGTCCCTGTTGGGAATAAACTGCCTCAGCTCCCCGTTGTACAATGTAGGACACGCCATTAAATTTAGTAGACTGGCGGCGGTTCCAGAGTTTCCAAAGTTCCACATCGGAACCATCAGCAGCTTTGGCTGTGAGGTTCTTGGGTACAACAGTCAATGCACACCGCGTACCAGTAAATCCAGCATTTTTGGAAAAAGAACGAAATTCGATCACACAATCTCTTGCTCCCTCAATTTCATAGATAGAGTGGGGAATTTCTGGATCGGTAATATAGGCTTCGTAAGCAGCATCAAAGAAAATTATCGAGCCATTCGCCCTCGCATAGTCTACCCAAGCTTGGAGATGTTCTTTAGAAGCAACTGCGCCAGTGGGGTTATTGGGGAAGCAGAGGTAAATTAAATCGACTTTCTCTGAGGGGATGGTGGCGGTGAAGTTATTTTCTGCTGTGATTGGCAGATAAACTAAACCCTCAAACTCACCTTTATCGTTAGCATTCCCTGTATTTCCTGCCATGACATTCGTATCTACATATACGGGATATACCGGGTCGGTGACGGCAATAGTATTGTTTTTGCCGAAGATTTCCAGAATATTTCCTGTGTCACACTTAGATCCATCAGATATAAATATTTCCGATGCATCAATTTCGCATCCCCGCGCTTGGAAATCGTGTTTCGCGATTTTTTCTCGTAGCCAAGGGTAACCTTGTTCCGGGCCATAGCCTTTGAAAGTGGCGCGATCGCCCATTTCTTCTACAGCTTTAATCATCGCAGTGCGGCAAGCTTCTGGCAATGGTTCGGTGACATCACCAATACCCAACCGGATAATTTTGGCATCTGGGTTAGCTTCTGCGAAAGCGTTGACACGGCGCGCAATTTCAGGAAACAGATAACCAGCTTTCAGCTTCAGGTAGTTGTCGTTAATCGTTGCCATAGTGGGAAATTTTGATCAATGCTCTAAATAAACCAGCTTACTGCCATGTGCGATATCTTGGTTGAGTTGCGATCGCCAGTTTAGCGGTTTGCAGTTGGTTTTGCTTAAACTCCAACTTGTTGAAGTGACGTACCCGACGCTGATGCAAAGCATACAGCGCGGGCAACGAGCGTGACTCCTGTTTGAGGACATTAATTGAGCTTTAAGACCGTGCGCCCCACGGTTGTTTATGTTTATAGCCGCATTTAAATGCCTGCACAAACTTGCATGGCATACAGGACAATTGTGCATTCTTTGAGATAGAGGCTTTTTAACTTTGTGACCTTCGATTCAATGAACTTAAAAATGGGGAACCCTTTTTATATATTGAGCAAGCCCTGTGATTTACCCTTGGTGGTGGCAAAGCCGCCTAAGCGGCTTTGCGAGGGTTCCCCATTTTTAAGAGGAGAAAACTGTGACCACAGCTAGAACATTCTTGGCTTGTACCGTTTGGGTTTACAGCTATTACTTTCAAACCAGCATTTTCGGCTTTGTTTGAAAGTATAGTTACAAACTGACTCCAACCAGCATCATTAATACTTTTTGCCAGTCTTGTTTTAATTCGCTATGACGAATTGACTAAGGAGGCGATCGCTTGCAGCAATGTCTCTGGTTCTACAGGCTTAGGAATATGCTTCTGAAACCCTACGGATAGGGCTTGTTGCTGATCGAACTCCCCAGCGTAGGCTGTGAGTGTGATCGCTTTAATTTGTCCTCCCTGTTGCGGGGGTAAGCTTCTCACCTGCCGCATTAGCATATAACCATCGATCTCCGGCATCCCAATATCACTGATTAATATATCTGGCTGGGTTTGCTGCAAAATTTTCAGAGCTTCAGTCGCGGATGCAGCTACACTCACCTTTGCTCCATAGGCTTCCAGAACCGTTACCATCAGTTCGCGCATATCTGCTTCATCATCCACAACCAGAATTTTTAACTGGCCCAGATCCAGAGTTTCAGTCCCAGAAGAATCCTCCTGGGCTGTTTGTGAGATCACGGTTGGCAGTGGTAGGCGAAGAGTGAAAGTTGCGCCCTGCCCTAACCCAGGACTGTCAGCTTGGATCGTGCCGCCGTGTTGCTCGGTCAGATACCGGACGATCGCCAGCCCTAACCCCAATCCCCCAAATTTGCGGGTGGTTGCCCCATCTTCCTGGCGAAAATAGTCAAACACGTAGGGTAAAAAATCAGGACTGATGCCTTTGCCTGTATCTTGTACCTGGATTTGAGCAAAATTATCTACGCGCTCAAGCCTCACTTCTACTCGCCCGCCCTGGGGCGTAAACTTGACTGCATTTGTGAGCAGGTTCCAGATAATTTGCTGGAGGCGGGCAGAATCACCGGCTACAGTTCCCACATGGGGATTGAGTCTGGTTTGAATTTGAATACTTTTGGCTTGGGCGGCTAAACGCACGGTTTTGATCGCGGCTTCAATGGTTGTTACCAAATTGACCGGACAAATATTCAGTACCATCTTGCCGCGCAGAATCCGGAAGACATCGAGGAGATCATCAATCAATTGGGCTTGCAGTTTGGCATTGCGCTCGATCGTTGCCAAAGCTTGCGCTGTTTTTTGGGGGGTGAGCTTCTGGCTTTGCATAAGCTTTGCCCAACCCAGGATGGGGTTAAGGGGCGATCGCAATTCGTGGGATAACACCGCCAGAAATTCATCTTTGATCCGGTTTGCTCGTTCGGCTTCTTCCCGTGCCGCTTGTTCTTGTTGCAAAAGACGCGCTCGCTGTTTCTCCAGTTCTTGTTTGTCGTGAATGTCTGTTGAGACTCCAAACCACTGGATGACTCGACCCTGCTCATCCTTGAAGGGCATAGCTCGCACCAGCTGCCAACGATATGTTCCATCTGCCCGTAGCAGTCGGTATTCTGCTTCGTAGGGAATGCCGTTTTGCACCGATTCCGTCCACTGTTGATCAATTCGCTCCACGTCATCGGGTCGGCTGACCACGATAGACTGCCTCACCGCATGTACCAATGCAGAGATCATTAATCGGGGCATCCTTGAGTCCTTGCCCAAGCGATGGTGGAAAATCTGGGGTGATGAACTTGTTAAACTTCGCCCGTTGAGCATCAGCTAGCAGGAAGCAGGCGCGTGTACCCCGATGAAGCCGAGACACTGAAGCACACGTGGCTGCAAGGCATTCGGAGAGCGGGCGTCCTAAAGCTATTAACTCTAGCAGTCGCTTTTGCTCGACTAGCATCAGTTCGGCCCGTTTGCGTTCCTGGCGTTCTTGGGTTTCCTGCAATGCTCGCCTGACAGATGGCACTAGCCGTCCTAGCCGTTGCTTTAGCACATAATCTGTGGCTCCCCGTTTGAGCGCTTCGATCGCCAATTCCTCACCCAAACTGCCAGAAATGAAAATAAATGGCACATCAGGACGCAGATGGCAAGCAATTTCTAGAGCAGAAATGCCATCAAACCCTGCTAGTGCATAGTCTGCCAGAATTAGGTCAAACTCATTGCTTAATAGTGCCGAAATAAAGTCAGCACGAGTGTCCACCCGCAGCAGTTTACAGTCGATGCCGCCACCTATAAGCGTGGCTTGAATGGCATCTGCATCCAGTGAGTTGTCTTCGAGCAAGAGAAATCGTAGTACCATTATTGTTTCTCCTGCTGGAATTTAGTTAACGAAAAGTAGGACGTCTGGTTGCCTATCAGCCAATCGATTGTTAGGTTTGGATGGAAATCTTCAGAAACCTTGATCTTGACATCAGGGGGCACAATCTCAACTCCCCCCAGATGAAAAGTACTTAGCTAGTAAGTCTTCACCGCGATCGCCCAAGGAGTGCAGTAGAGCTTCAATTTGTTTCAACGCCAATGGTAAAGGCTTTGTCCGTCCGTTCTCCCATCGATTAACGCTATGGAACGAAACTCCCAGTTTAGCAGCAAACTTCACCTGTGAGAGTTCAAGGCGCGCTCTTGTCTCACGGATTAACTCTACAAACTCTGTTTTTTCGATTGCAGGCATGAACGTGGATACCTTTGATAGCTATAACAAGGTTTGACTATAGCATATGCGATAGTTGCTGTTGAAATATATATCATATGGACTTGTTGTTATGACCTCTACCTAAAGAAGCAGAAATGTTGGCGCTGCCAAAAAATGTCTGCGGGGGTTGGCACTGCTAAATGGACAATCTGATGAGGAGTCCTGGTGGTTCATCGCATTAATTGTGAGAGGCAAAAGAATGAACCACCAAGACACAAAGACACAAAGAAGGAGGTTTAATCGATTTGTCTAAGTTGTTTTCCCCGGCTTGCGTTTGTGTGACACAGTATTAGATTTCAGCGACATCCTAAACTTTCGCGAGTTGACACACCTGTTACTGGATTGATGCCATCAGCGCGATCGCACATCAATTTCACTTGGTAAGGATCAATAATTGCACCAGAAAAATCTGCTCCTGTAATTTCTGCGTCAAAAAAGCGACTACTAGCAAGCATTGCATCGGTGAAAATGGCATTGGTTAAATTGGCTTTATTAAAGATGACGCGATCGGCAAATGCTTCTGCAAGATTAGCATTACTTAAATCTGCTTGCAGAAATGACCCTTTTGTGATAATAGTTCCACTGAGATTTGCTCCCTGAAAGTTTGCTCCCTGCATTTCTGCACCTGCAAAAGATGTTCCGTGTAAATCTTGATGAGCAAAGTCTCGATATCGTAAGTCAGAAAGTGTATAATTCACAGTGTTTTCCTGTGCTAAGACGGCAGGGGTATCTAAGATTAACAGCCAGCTACTCAAACCAATAAAAAGCAAAACATACAAAATAGACTGTAACCAAGCTGGAAATTTACGCTTCATAGATAGTTCCCCAATTACATGATCACTAATACAAAACTTTAACGAAGAAAGGCAGCTATGCTGAGGGCAGAGGGCAGTTATGAGCTAAAGTCATCTTTATACAACTCAAATAAATCAAATAAGTCTGCTGAAGCAGACTTTAGCAATGAGACTGCGATTTGAATCGCAGGCGGGTTTTTTGAACTTTATCCCTATGTTGTGCAACGCCAACAATTTAGTAGTTTTGCGATTCCTCCGCTAAAGATTTTAGGCAAGGTTATACTAATTTATTTGGTCAGAACATCTTGCATTAGATGGAAAGGGGTTATATCAAGTTCGACTAATTGCTTACAATATTATGCTTTGCTGTTGGTTATTGGTTTTTCCCATTACCGATTACCAATTACCAGTCCACGCGACAGTATAAGTATTCAAGCGAGTATGATATTACAGCTTTTCCTATTTGTCAGATAATCTCTAAAAAAATGACAAAGTTTGGAGAAACACATCAATTGCCAGAAATTATTACTCAAAATATTGCTAGTGCCACAATCTCGATTATTATTCCGACTCTGAATGAAGCGAAGAACATCAAAGCCGCCTTAGCTAGTACTCAACCCAGTACTCATGTCGAAATTATTGTAGTTGATGGCGGCTCCCAAGATGAAACGGTGACCATAGCTGAGTCATTTGGCGTCAAAGTTATCTTGGCTGCTACGGGACGTGCCAAGCAGATGAATGTCGGTGCTGCCATTGCTAACGGTGAGATTTTGCTGTTTCTCCATGCCGATACCTGCTTACCACTCGGGTTTGATGTCATGGTTCGCGAAGCATTAGCACAGCCTGGAGTCGTCGCTGGTGCATTTGCCTTGCGAATCGGTGCGGAATTACCAAGTTTGCGAGTAGTAGAATGGGGGGTAAATGTGCGATCGCGTTTTTTACAAATGCCTTACGGTGATCAAGCAATATTTTTAACTAGAAAAATATTTAATCATGTTGGTGGCTTTCCAGAATTACCCATCATGGAGGATTTTGAAATCATGCGACGTTTAAGAAGCTTGGGCAAAATCACAATTATACCTGTACCAATTATTACCTCAGCACGTCGCTGGCTCAAAAAAGGGATTTGGCAAACAACATTAATGAATCAAATAGTAATCATCGCTTATTTTCTCGGAATCTCCCCCCAGCGAATTCGCAGTTGGTATCGTCAGGAAAAATTTAAAAGGTTTTAAGGGTTGGTTGTTGGTTGTTGGTTGTTGGTTGTTGGTTGTTGGTTGTTGGTTGTTGTTTGTTGGTTGTTGTTTGTTGGTTGTTGGTTGTTGTTTGTTGGTAAGAGGGAACTCTTAACTCTTAACAGGGAACAGGTAATTTCTTCCTTGTCTCCCCATACTCCCAGACGCTTCAAACAGCGGTCTCTACATTACTCCCCACACCCCTCACACCCCTCACACCCCCATCTCCCCACCGCCCCTAATCCCCACCGCCCCTAATCCCCACTCCCTGTCGGTCGCGGGGGCCGGTGAGTTCCCCACCTCCCCACACTCCCTTGTCCCCGATCCCCAATCCCAATATGCATAGAAAACCCAAACTCAAACTAGTGTTGTTATTTTGTCTGGCTGTCAGCTTAATCATTGCTGCCAAGCATTTAAACATTCAGGGATGGTTGCACAGATCAATCATCTGGATCGAGAGTCTTGGTTCATGGGGAGCGATCGCGTTTATTATCATCTATAACATAGCAACATTACTTTTTATACCCGGCTCCCTGCTTACACTGAAAGGAGGTTGTCTATTTGGTGTAGTTTGGGGTTCTATTTATGTATTAATTGCTGCAACTATCGGAGCCACTTTTGCATTCATCATTGGGCGTTATTTAACGCGAGATTGGGTTTGCCGCCAGTTAGAAAAGCATCCAAAATTTAAAGCGATTGATCAGGCAGTTGCCAAACAAGGATTCAAAATAGTATTTTTGACTCGCTTGTCTCCCATTTTTCCATTTAACTTGTTAAACTATGCTTTTGGAATCACCCAAGTTTCACTGAAAGATTATATCTTAGGTTCCATTGGCATGATTCCAGGTACTGTCATGTATGTTTATATCGGTTCTCTTGCTACCGACTTAGCAATGATTAGCACTCATCATCAGCCAACTACCCCAGAAACTGAAATTGGGAAATGGTTAATACAAATAATCGGACTAATTGCCACAGTTGTTGTAACTATTTATGTAACTAGAATTGCCCAAAAAGCTCTTCAAGAAAGCGTAGATAGTAACTAAAAGTAAAAAAATTATAACATCCATAATACAAACATCAAAAATCTGTATTCATCTGTGTTCATCTGTGTTTATCTGTGTTCGTTTTTTCAAAGATAATTCTTCACCCAATTACTAAATTAAAACTTAAATTCATCACTCATGAAAAATAAAATATTAAAACATCAAGCTGAATCCAAACAATCCCATAACTTCTTAAAACTAAGTTTCTTAACCATACTTACCTTTACCTTGATATTCTGTTTCAACGCAGACCTTGCATCAGCACAGCAAACTGCAAATACACCAGGTTTCAATCCTCAAGAATGGTTGCGAAATGCTTTGCAGTGGATTGACAGCTTAGGTACAGTAGGAGCGATCGCATTTATCATCCTCTATATCATTGCTACAGTTGCTTTTTTACCAGGTTCGATCCTCACCTTAGGCGCTGGCGTCGTCTTTGGTGTAGTTTGGGGTTCCATCTACGTCTTTATTGGTGCAACTTTAGGCGCAACCGCCGCTTTCCTAGTGGGACGCTACTTAGCAAGAGGCTGGGTAGCCAAGAAAATCGCAGATAACAAAAAATTCGCCGCGATCGATCGCGCCGTTGGTAGAGAAGGACTCAAAATAGTTCTCCTCACCCGACTTTCTCCCATATTTCCTTTTAACTTATTAAATTATGCCTTTGGTGTTACCGACGTTTCCCTCAAAGACTACTTTATAGGTTCTGTAGGCATGATCCCAGGAACAATTATGTATGTTTACATCGGTTCCCTAGCTGGAAATCTTGCCATGATTGGTACACAAACTCAACCAACCAACCCCACCCTACAATGGGCAATTCGGATCATAGGTTTTATTGCCACAGTTGCAGTCACAGTTTATGTCACTCGGATAGCCAAAAAAGCCCTTGAGGAGGTTTTGTAGGAGATGGGAGATGGGGAACTCACCGGTCCCCGCGACCGACAGGGAGTGGGGATTAGGGGCGGTGGGGAGATGGGGAGATGGGGAGAATAAATAGTGACCAATGACAAATGACAAATGACATATTGACAATTGACTCTTGACCAACAATATAAAAAAGAGGTTATAGCAATGTCTAATTCTGAATTTCAAAAAGTCATAGTCCGCCCAGTAGATGAGTATAATCAAAGACTAGTAGCCTACGTACATCCTCCCGACTGGCTTAATCCCAGACCAGCTGATTGTTATGACTTGGTAGTAATTGGTGCAGGTACAGCGGGGTTGGTAGTAGCAGCGGGTGCGGCGGGTTTGGGTTTGGGTTTGAAAGTAGCATTAATTGAAAAGCATCTCATGGGTGGAGATTGCTTAAACGTTGGTTGTGTACCATCAAAATGCATGATTAGATCGGCGCGGGTTGTGGGTGAAATGTGGAATGCTAGAGACTTTGGAGTGAACATCCCGCGACACATTGATGTGGATTTTCCCGCAGTTATGGAAAGAATGCGAAAGCTGCGCGCTGGTATTAGCCATCACGACTCGGCGGAACGTTTTCAAAAGCTAGGGGTTGATGTATTTTTGGGTAACGCTAGCTTTGCCAGCAACAACACTGTAGTAGTTGATGACAAAACTCTCCACTTCAAAAAAGCTGTAATTGCCACTGGTGCAAGGGCGGCGCGTCTTGCCATCCCAGGAATAGAAGAAGCAGGCTATTTAACTAACGAGACAGTTTTTTCTCTCACCCAACGACCACAACGTTTAGCTGTCATTGGTGGCGGGCCTATCGGTTGCGAATTGGCGCAAGCATTCCGGCGCTTGGGTTGTGAGGTGGTGCTTTTCCATCGCGGTTCCCACATCCTCAATAAAGAAGATGCTGATGCTGCCGAAATTGTCCAAAATGTCTTTATTCAAGAAGGGATTCGTTTGGTCTTAAATTGCCAAATGCAGCGAGTAGAAAAAACCATTGAGGGCAAGAAACTTTATTTTAGCTGCAATGGTCGAGAAGATTCTGTCACAGTTGATGAAATTTTAGCAGGTGCAGGACGTGTCCCCAATGTGGAAGGTTTGAATTTAGAGACTGTGGGGGTGGAATATGATCAGCAACGAGGCGTGATGGTGAATGATTACTTACAAACCACCAACCCCAGGATTTATGCTGCTGGTGATATCTGCATGAATTGGAAATTTACCCATGCTGCGGATGCGGCGGCGCGAATAGTTATTAAAAATACTTTATTCTCTCCTTTTGGTTTGGGACGTTATAAACTCAGTAATTTAGTAATGCCTTGGGTAACATACACAGATCCAGAAATCGCCCATGTGGGGATGTATGAACAACAAGCCCAGGAAAAAGGTATTGATGTAAATACAATCAAGATACCTTTTAGTAGTGTAGATCGAGCGATCGCAGATGGTGAAGAAGATGGCTTTGTCAAAATCCTCCACAAAAAAGGATCAGATCAAATTCTTGGTGCAACCATTGTCGCCCGTCACGCAGGTGAGATGATTTCAGAAGTCACCACGGCAATTGTGCATAAAATTGGTTTGAGTAAGATGAGTAGTGTGATTCATCCTTACCCAACACAAGCAGAAGGAATTAAGAAAGCGGCGGATGCTTATCGCCGAACTTTGTTGACGCCAAAAACAAAACGCTTTTTGGGATTGTTGACAAAGTTCTCTTGAAAATAGGGATTGGAAATTGGGGATTGGGGATTGGGGAAAAAGTTTTTATGGCAAGGTTTGTGGGATTTTCCTGTGATTGACTATGTTGAAAATAGGGGCTTGTGTCTTAGTCTATTGGAAGTCCAACTTGCTTGAACCATGTAAGTTTGTCCCAGTAGCCACGCTGAAAACGGATTTTACCATCGACAACATGAAAGAAGCCACAGCCTCTTAATGTATACTTTCTACCTGGTGCGCTTGATTCTGCCTCATTCCCAATAAATGTGCCGCCACCAGACCATTCAAGGATAGCCCAATCTCCATCCTCAAATAAGTTCTCAATATGGGTATAAGTGTCTGGCGTTGAACGGAAAAAGTTGATTAAATCTGCATGAATAGCACTTTTACCCTCAAGAGGAGTCCCAATCGCCATCTGGATATTCACAGCATCTTCGTGATAAAGTGCAGCCGCTGCATCTGCGTCATGAGTGTTTAAAGCGTCTACAAAAGCACTAATGACTTGCTTTGGTGTTCTCATGTGTATTCCTCTGATTGAGGCAGACAAAAATCAAGCACATTCTAATCAACTTAATGCTGATGATAGCTAATCCGACTAATTAGCCAAGCCGAAGATATTATGCCCACAAATTGAGCCACGATAGTATTAATATTTGCTTGTACCACAAACATATCGAGTGGTTCAATCAATTGACTCGCGTTGTAGATTGCTAATCCTTCAACTTGAGTCAGGGATCTGGCTACAAGAGTACCAACGATCGCCTCAACACCAAATAGAGTTAATATCATGCCAACACCATTTAAAGTCAATCCCTGCCAGAGGAGACGAATGACATCTGCTTTTTTGGGGTGTAATGCAGGATTTGCTGAGTGTAACTCTTTGCCAATGCGAGTATATCTCCAATCCCAATAAAGACTGATCCCCAATATCAACAGTCCACCGACTGCACAAAATAAACCTAACCAAGACATGGGATCTTGAGCCTTGAGATTGAAATTAGGATCTGCGATCGCAAATAATACAATTAATCCTGAAACTACGAGAAGGCTTAGCTGTAGACCGAAGTTAATCCAACCTATGAGACGAAAATTTGTGGCAATTTCCTGGATGTTTGGTAAGGAGGAGTGGGAGTCTAACTTATTTAACATGGTTTATCCTCAGCCACTATAGACAACTTATAGCAAAAAATAAATTTCTTGGCTCATTGGCGATTGATTGCACCTCACCCCGTCCTATCGGACACCCCTCTCCTTACTAAG
>NZ_AJLK01000199.1 GCF_000317205.1 Fischerella muscicola PCC 7414
GAACTTGGAAAGAGATGGCTGGTAGTGAAGATTTTTACTCTTTATCTACTGATTTCCATCTTCCACTTTCAAATACCAGCAGTAATGCGATCGCACTCAAAGCAAAAATACTTCCAGCGATGAAAGTTGCTTTTGGACTGATTGTTTGCCACAAAACACCTCCCAACAAACTAGCTGGTAAGAGCGCTGCACCAGTAGCCAAATTAATTAACCCAAAAGCAGTACCCCGCAGATGGGACGGAACTCTATCTGCTACCAGTGCTAATAATATACCCTGACTCATCCCCTGATGCAGCCCATACAGCCCGAACAGTCCCCACACCTGCCAAGGAGCATTAACAAATGCAAAACCTAAATATGCCAACGCATATACACAAAATCCACCCGCTAGTAGCCCCAATCTACCAATGCGGTCAGATAGCAATCCTACTGGATAAGCACTGAGAGAGTAAGCTATATTCATTACAACTAGGGTAAGTGGTACTAGTGAGGCGGATACTCCAGCTTGCTGTGCTTGCAGCAATAAAAAAGCATCGCTAGAGTTACCGAGATTAAATAGTAGTGCAACCGCAACTAGCACCCAATAGCTTTTACCCAAACTTTGCAAAGCAGACCAATGTAGAGGATTATTCTGTCTTTGATGATTTCTATTGTCAGGTTCGCGCACGCCAGTTGCCAAAAGGGCTACTGCTAAAATACCGGGAAGCACCGCTAACCAGAAAACTAGACGAAAGTTCTGTCCTGAAAAAGACATCAAGATGAATGCAACTAGTGGCCCAGTGAATGCGCCGATGGTGTCTAAAGATTGGCGTAAACCGTAGGCAGCTCCACGATTAACGCTATCGGTAACATCTGCTACGATTGCATCGCGGGGAGCTACACGAATTCCCTTGCCAACGCGATCGCCAAAACGAGCCATCAATACCCAAGCAGGACTAGTTGCCAATGCGAACAGGGGTTTAACTAAGGTAGATAGCCCATAACCAGCGACAGCCAATCGCTTACGCTGTCCTAAATAATCGCTTAAGGCTCCTGAAAAAACTTTCAGTACAGAAGCAGTTGATTCGGCTATGCCCTCAATCCAACCAACTGTCAGCAAATTTGCCCCTAATACCGAAACTAGAAATAACGGCAACACCGAATGAATCATCTCAGAACTAATATCAGTTAACAAGCTGACAAATCCCAAAACCCAAACATTACGAGGGATGGTTTGAAAAGTTTTTGTTGTCACTGCTGTTACCTTTGAGTTGATGACTGGCAATTCGGTGTTAAGAGAAAGCTGTAATTGTTAAATCACAGTTAATTGCATTTATCATCATCACACTTGACGATGAAATTGGAATGAAATTCTATCGACTCCAAGAAATCTCAATCTGGAGCAATTTTTACGGTTGGCGTAGTGCTTGTAGTTGTTCTAACTGTTGGGTTTGTTCTTGCAGACGAATAACAAGGCGATCGCACACTAACTCACATAGCTCAAAAATTATTGGGTCAGTAATTTGGTAAAAAACACTGATTCCTTGTGGTTGACGAGTGACTATACCCGCTTGCATCAATACTTTCAAATGTTTGGAAACATTTGCTTGTCCTAGTCCGGTTTCTTGGATGATTTCTGTCACGTTTTTCGCTCCTGACTTGAGACAACACAAAACTTGCAGCCGACTTACTTCTGACAATACTTTAAAGTATTCAGCAACGGGAGCAAGAGCTTGAGGCGAAGATTCTAACATACAGACTTAAATATTACATCTTCTTATATGTAGTTACTACCATATTACTATCTGGTAATATGGTAGTAAGGATTAAGAGATAAAACAGCAATGGAAAACGTCAAAAAGATTAACAATGAATTAACAGTAGCAGGACAGGTGACACCAGAGCAGTTACAGCAAGCGGCAAGTGAAGGTTACAAGTCTGTACTCAATCTGCGATCGCCTTCGGAGCAAGGCTTTATCAGTGATGAACAGCAACAAGCACAAGCCTTGGGACTGAACTACATTAACATTCCTGTTAAGCCCAACGAGATTAGCGATGAACTGGCTACAGAGGTACTTGAGCAAATTGATCGGCTACCAAAACCCGCTTTAATTCATTGCGCCAGTGGTATGCGTGCGGGTTTAATGGCATTTATGAACGTAGCCACGCGACAAGGAATGACACCAGAGCAAGTATTTGAGAAAGCTGCTGAGGCTGGCTTCGACTGTAATGCTAATCCGCAGATGAAGCAGTTCCTTGAACATTATGTTTCAACTCACTCCCAAACAAATTGAAGTTTTGGCATTGTTGCAAGAGGAAACACTATGTTATTCAGACAATTATTTGACAGAGAAACCAGCACTTATACTTACCTACTTGCAGACCAACAAACTCAAGAAGCTATTTTAGTCGATCCGGTACTGGAGCAAGTTGAACGTGATTCAAAACTACTTACAGAATTAGGGTTATCTCTGCGTTACTGCTTAGAAACCCACATCCATGCTGACCATATTACAGGTACAGCTAAATTGAGAGAAATGACTGGTTGTTTGGGGATTGTTCCCGATAAAGCTCAAGCCAGTTGTGCAGATCGGTACATTAGAGATGGAGAAATCTTACAATTGGCAAGCATGACAATTCAGGCGATCGCCACACCAGGTCATACAGATAGCCATAATGCCTATTTAGTTAATCAAGATAGAGTTTTAACTGGAGATGCCTTGTTTATTCGCGGTTGTGGACGAACTGACTTTCAAGGTGGTGATGCGGGAACTTTGTTTGACTCAGTAACACAACGACTATTTACTTTACCAGACAAAACTTTAGTGTATCCCGGTCATGATTATCGGGGTTATACAGTATCTACGATTACAGAAGAAAAGCAATTTAATCTCCGATTTACAGGGAGAAATCGTCAACAATTTATTGAATTCATGGATCATTTGGTTCTCCCAAGTCCAGAAAAAATGATGGAGGCAGTTCCTGCAAATGAACGCTGTGGTAATGTCAATACATCTGTATTGTCTTAGAGCAAAGGATGATTTTATGCTGATTGAACGGAATTATTAACTGATTAGAATCAATGACCTTTTTATTTGGAATTATCCTAGCTGTTTTTATTGGTATTAGTTTAGGATTGATTGGTGGTGGAGGTTCTGTATTAGCAGTGCCGGTATTAGTTTATGTGATGGGTGTAGCACCGAAACCCGCTATTGCAATGACTTTATTTATCGTGGGATTTGTAAGCATTATTGGTGTTATTCCCCATTGGAAACAGGGAAATGTGAATTTTAGAACTGCTTTTATATTTGGTGCTGCCACAATGTTAGGAGCGTTTTTAGGAGCTAAAATTGCCACACTTCCCTTGATAACTGGTTCATTTCAGATGATTTTATTTGCTGTAGTGGTGTTCGTGGCAGCAATATTCATGATTAAAAAAGGTTCTCAACCAGTTAAAAAAAATTCTCCTGGAGAATTGGATATCAGTTTATATCCCAAGCCAATTTGTAAATACTGTTGGTTATGGATGATTACTGAAGGATTAGGCGTAGGTTTGTTAACTGGATTAGTTGGAGTCGGTGGGGGATTTGCGATTGTTCCGGCTTTAGTTTTGTTAGGAAATACACCTATGCGCGAAGCAATTGGTACTTCATTAGTGATAATAATCCTTAACTCTGGTGCAGGATTTATAGGTTATCTCGGACACATACCACTCAATTGGAATTTGATGATTTCGTTTACAATTGCTGCTAGTTTGGGAATAATCGGTGGTGCTTACTTTTCTCGATTTGTTAAACCCAGACAGTTACAGCGAGGTTTTGGATATTTTCTGATAGCTGTAGCAACTTTTGTTTTATTCCAAAACCGTAATAAATTTTATTCATCTTACTCTCCCCAACAACATCCTATACGGCAAGAGCAACATTATTGAAAGTTAAGATTCCAGTTCGGTTATAAAGAAAATAGTAATGAGGCATATTTCTTACTAATGCACAACTAATACAATGACACCAAGCGAAGTAGCACTAATAAATATCCACAGCATTACTCCCTGAAGCATCGGTTTCCAACCAACCGCTTTCAACATCCGTTGCGATAGCCCTGCACCAATTAAAAACAGCGTTAACGTCAAACCCGCTTCCGAAACGTGTGTCACCACTGGCGACCAAGAAGCAACTTCCGGGATAAAAGTCCGTACAACAGAAGCAAGGATAAACAAGCCAATAAACCAGGGAACTTGAGGTTTATGAATCACATCACCCGATTTTGACTGTTGACGCTGAAATATATAACTTGCTGCTGCTGAAATAGGTACAATCCACAACGCGCGGGAAAGTTTGACTGCTGTGGCTGTGTATAGCGCACTCTGACCATAATGTGATGCTGCACCGACTACACTAGAAATGTCATGGATTGCCACACCCGACCATGTTCCGAATTGTGCTTGAGTTAGGTGCAGTGCGTGTCCCAGAGGTGGAAATACGAATAAAGCAACGGCGTTGAGGACAAATACCGTCCCCATTGCTACAGAAATCTCACTTTCGGCTGCGTTAATTACTGAACTAACTGCGGCGATCGCACTTCCGCCACAAATAGCTGTTCCAGCTGAAATTAAGGCAGAGGCTTTAATGGGAATCTTCAACCATTTCCCTAGAAAGTAGCCAAGAATAAAGGTTGCACTGATGCTACCAACAGCAAGCAAAGCACCGCTTGCACCTGCCTTTAGTACAACTGCTAAATTCATTCCAAAACCCAGCATAATTACGGATGCTTCTAGTAAATGTTTAGCGGCTGGGCGGCTAATCCGATGAAAAGGGTTCTCGTGAGTCAGCGCTAGAAGAATCCCCAACATCAGCGCTATTGGTGGTGAAGCCCAAGGAGTCAGACAAAATCCAGCCGCTAAGAGAAACACAATTTTTCGATACAGCAGCTTTTGTTCTGAACTGAGTTGTGGTATCTGCATTCTTTTGTTTGTCCTAATATTTTGTTTCATATCAACCTCGTATTTAGGGTTGGTATAACTTTAATCGGTTGAAATAATAGAAGCAAACGTTCTTAGCTATACAAACGATAGTTTTAAACTATTAATACTTGACATGAAAGTTGCTCAAAGCTGGAAGGTGAAGAGAACTAAACTACAGTTCCCGAAGATATGCGTAATTCCTCTGTCACCTACAAATGTATCCAGAATTATTCTCAACGTTTGACTATGCAACAGTTTCAGCTAAAGCTAGAACAATAATAGACTAAAACTATCATTTTAATAGCAAAGAACGTTTGTTTCTATTGATTGATTCACATAAGCTGAAATTGTGAAAGAAAAAACTTGATTCCCGAACATAAAGAGGTGTTAATTATGTCTACTTCAACAGTCTCGAATGTCTTTTCTAATAATGCAAACTTACCAGTTGTATTCTTCACTCCAGGAATTCCAGAAGAGGTCAGCCGCATTAGTTTGAAACGTGACAAGCGACACAATAATCAAAAGGTAGTAACATTTATCTTTGCAGAAAACTCAGCTTCTACTCCTATCCATACAATGGAAGGCTGGGGAGAATTTGTCCACTCTATAGATGCTATGCACTTAGTTGACTCAGAAGGTGAAATTACTGTTTATCCAGAAGATGTAGCGGTGAGTCATGTTGTAGATGGCTTTCGCACCAGTGAAGTGGCGATTAGTTTCCATGTTGCAGAAGATAATTGGAACCGTGTGATGCGTTTTCTCAGATGTTATGCTACTTCTCAAGGAATGGCTTACACGGAAACTTCCAACTAAAATCAATCTCTGGATTATGTGCATTACTTTGCGTAGATTGATATTAATCTACGTAAAGATAAAGTTTAATTTTTGCCTTTATCTTGATACAACTCAAAGGAGTTTAGAAAAATGATTCGATTACTAGTTGATTTTTTAGAATTCGTTTTGAACGTTTTTTACCGTAATCGTTTGTATGCAAGATTTTATGTGCTGGAAACGGTAGCAAGAGTTCCCTACTTTGCTTTTCTGTCAGTCCTTCACCTTTATGAAAGTCTCGGATGGTGGCGAAAATCTGACTGGCTGAAAGTTCATTTTGCTGAATCTTGGAATGAGTTGCATCACCTACTCATTGCGGAGTCACTAGGAGGTAATAAATATTGGATTGACCGCTTTATTGCTCACAGTGGTGTTGTAATTTACTACTGGATTTTGATATTCGTGTACACTATTTCTCCTTCTAGTGCTTATTACTTTACACAGCTAATAGAAGAACACGCATACCACACTTACGACACGTTTTTAAAAGAGCATGAGGCGGAACTTAAAACTCAGCCAGCACCGCAAGTAGCGATGAATTACTACCGCGATGGTGACCTTTATATGTTTGATGAATTTCAAACTTCTCATCCAATAGCCGAACGTCGTCCAAAAATTGAAAATCTATATGATGTCTATGTAGCAATTCGAGATGATGAAGGCGAACACATCAAAACAATGATTGCTTGTCAGCAATCTGACGCACAATTAACTTTCAAAAGCCCCCATAGTCCTGAAGCTAAATTTTTACCTGAAGAAACTATTCATGCCATTAATCAGACGGCTGAATCAATTATTGAAGATACCTATACAGATGAAGTCTTGATGTCGTAATGGAATTTCAAGCACAGTGTTTGCTGAACTTGCGACTAATTTGTTTCATTCAGGTGCAAGGACAATGAGCAGTATCGAACCTTTAAAATCGCCAGATGACCAGATAGGTTTAAGTAATGAGGAATTATATTTAAAACTTTGGGAAAGAGAACAAGAACATACTAAGACTCGGTGGAATGTAACAACCTTCTTTTTCAGCATCAGCTTTGCTATCTTTGGCTTTTCACTTCAAACCTCAAATCCACCTGTCCCGCCAATTATTTCTCACAGTGTGGCTTTAGCGATTTATTGGTTTGCTTTTGTTCTATTTTGGCGCTTCAATAGTTTCACTAATTGTCTGCGGGAATATTTACAAGAAATGGAAATATCGGGACAAGTAAAGATGAATGTCCAAAGTAGAGCCAACCAAGCCATGAAAGGACAATATAGTAAGTGGCTTTCCACGTTCAGTCTCATGTTTTATTTCGGCATTATTTATTCTGTAGCAGTCGGTCTTTTATGGTGGCAAAGAATTGGTTAACTCATCTCCAATTCAGCTGATGATTCACCGAAATTAATCTAGCTTTTTCACTTCAAAAATATAATTTGAGAGGTTGTTTCATGATTTCTACTCAAGCTTTATCAAAATCTGCTATTTTCCCAGTGTTGCTAGTGCTGGTTCTTACTTTTAGTGTGGCTTGTTCCAATCAATCAGCAAGTGATGGTGATTCAGGATATGGTTCTACACCAAGCATAACTTCATCCCCAACAAAGCCGAGTAGTGTAAGTGAAAGTTCCACAGCTAGCACTCCAACAACTTTAGCTCAAAGTCATTGGAGTGCGATCGCTCAAGGTGATTTAACAAAAGTGATGTCCCAGTATAGTGAATCACCCACGTTACATTGGATTGGCGGCCCTTTAGCAGGAGAATATCAAGGTAAAGACAAGATTCAAGCAGTATGGCAGAAGTTTATCAAAGCCCAAGCGCCTTTGGAAACTACTATCACAAATATTAAAACCACACCAGGAGATGGAGAAACACGAACAGTTAAGGCGCTGGTTACATTCAACAATGGCAAGAATAAAATCCCCGTAGACTATACCTTAGTTTACAAATCTGTCTCTGGTAACTATCAAATTACTGAAGAAACCTGGAAAATCGTTAAACCATAAAGCAGGACTGGAAAATATGTCTTTCAATGCACCTTTTTTACTTTCCTTATCAATTGGCATTCCGATCGCGTCGATGATGATGCCCCATCATACTGCTGCAAATCAGGCTTTTGAGCAGACGATGACTTCAATGCATACACAGATGCAAAATGTCAAGATGACTGGGAATCCTGATACTGATTTTGCTGCAATGATGATTCCCCATCACCAAGGGGCAATTGAGATGGCAAAAGTTGAGTTGCAGTACGGAACCGATCCTCGGCTGCGACGATTAGCACAGGAAATTATCGTCACTCAACAATCAGAAATTGAATTAATGCAGCTGACGCTTAAGCGTCCACAATCACCGTCACAAAAGTAAGTTAAGAAAATACCTCTATGCACAATCGAGCTATCGCTACAATTACATCTGCTATTTTACTAACTTTGACAGCACCAGCTATTGCAGGGCAAGTTCCTTATGCAGCATCTACACCAGACATTGCAATTAGTGGACGCGATCGCGTCTATACAGCTGACCAGACCTCCAATACAATTTCTGTTTACAATCCTCAAACCAATAAACTGCTGGGAGTAATTCGTCTGGGTAAAACAGCGCCAGAGAATTTGAGTCCCCTGTATACTGGTCAATTACTGGTGCATGGGATGGGTTTTTCGCCCGACAATCACACTTTGGCGGTAGTTTCCGTTGGTTCTAACTCGGTAGCCTTTATTGATACCCAGACTAATAAAGTTAAGCACATTACCTATGTGGGGCGATCGCCTCACGAAGCTTTCTTCACTCCAGATGGTAGTGAAGCTTGGGTAACAGTGCGGGGAGAAGATTATGTTTCTGTGTTAGATAGTCAAACCTATCAAGAAAAACAACGCATCACTGTTGGTAATGGCCCTGGGATGACAATTTTTCGTCCCGATGGTAAATATGGATTTGTGTGCTCTAGTTTTACACCGCAGACAAGTGTCATCGATGTCAAGTCCCATCAAGTTGTAGCAACAGTTAAACAAGCCTCTCCTTTTTGCCCAAATATTGCTGCGACTCCCGACGGAAAGCAAATTTGGTTCACATTGAAAGATACTGGTAAAGTTCAAGTATTCAACGCAGAAGCACCTTTCAATATCATTGCTACCTTAGACACTGGAGCAATCACCAACCACGTCAACATCGTCAGGAATCAGCAAGGACAATTCGCATATATTACAATTGGCGGCGAGAATGTGGTGAAAGTTTTTACAACGACGAATACTCCCAAGCTGGTAGCAACTATCCCGACAGGTGAGTTACCCCACGGTCTTTGGCCGAATGGTGATGGCACTCGGATCTACGTCGCGTTAGAAAATGGTACTAAGATGACTGTGATTGATACTATCAAAAATAGAGCGATCGCCACAATTCCTAGCGGTCAATCTTCGCAAGCACTGGTTTATATTCCTAATGCAGTTCCTACTGGAGATGGATTGGCAAATCTAGAGCCTTTGGGCAAGTCTGGGATAGTAGCTCATTTGGTAATGGGTGCGCCAGGTTCATCAGCTAAAAAGCCTGCAACGACTGTGACTGTTAACAACTTAGGCGTGATTGATTTACTAGAAGCAGCAGTAACTGGATTGCAACCTAAAAGTATGTATCAATTGGCATTAGCGGAGCGTTCTAGCCAACCCTACGGCAAATTCTTGAAAGGATATTTTTTGTATGAGTGAATTTAGTTATCTGAGTGAATCTATTGATAAAACTCCGATTATGTCCCCTCAGCATACTTGCCCAAAGGATGGCACTAAAGGAAAACCGATTAAACTCATTACCTTGAAAAGCCTATTGATTGCGGCTGCGCTGGAGCGGTTAAATCCTCAAAGTACCTATATGTTTTGCCCTAGTTCTGATTGTTCTGTGGTTTACTTTTCTGAAACAGATCAGATATTTAGGACGGGGGATTTAAAAGTTCCTGTCTTTCAAAAAGATCCTAGCGAGCAGGTGTCGGTTTGCTACTGCTTTGACTGGAGTCGTCAGCGCCTTCGAGAAGAAATTGAACAAACAGGTACAAGTACTGCGGTTGCTTCTATCACTGCTCACATCAAAGCAAAACGATGCGGTTGTGAGGTAAATAATCCCCAAGGAGGTTGCTGTTTGGCAAATGTTCGAGAGACTGTGCAACAAATTGAGCGATCGCTGCACTCTTGTGATTAATCAGCAGGGACAACTACAGTATAAAATTGGGTTACTCCCTATTGGGTGTGCAATATGTATCGCATCTGCAATACTATCTTAAAGTTTTATCTGATACTAGCAGTTGCTCGAATACTTGAGAGATGCGGGTTTGAAAGCGTTCTCGATGCTTTAATAAAAAGAAAGGTCGTGATAATGGATCTGGATCATTAGTGTTTCTCGCAACACCTGTAACTTTAATACAACGCAGCATATCAAGACGTAATTCTTTAGTAATAATCAGGTTGGAAATCGCGGCTGCTCCTACCCCATCCTCAACGGCTGCTTTGACCATATCACCGCTTTTCATTAACAAAATTACATTTAACTGTGCTGGTTCAATACCCCACTGTCTTAGCACTTGCTCAAACTGCTGACGGGTTCCTGAGCCTTTCTCGCGCATTACCCAAGCAGTGTTTGTTAATTCTGTCACCTCAACTGCCATTTTTTCAAACCAAGGATGAGATTGACCGACAACTATTTGCAGACAATCTCCGCCGACAATTTGTTGTTCTAGAGAAGCTAAAAGCGATGGTTCAACTTCCCCTTCTACTAAGCTGAGGTCAAACAATCCTGTAACCGTTCCTTCGCTAATTTCAGTAGTGTTACCTAATGTACAATCCACAGAAATATTGGGATATTCTTGCTTAAACAAGCTAATGAAGTGTGGAAGCCAATAATTACCAATGGTTTGACTTGCACCTAACTTGAGTTCACCCCGCTTCAAGTCATTTAATTCTCGCAATCCTCGCTCAGTCAACTCCACTTGAGTCAAAATTTTTTGTGCTTCTACTTGGAGGATTTTGCCAGCTAAAGTTAGTTCAATACGACGACCAACTCGATTAAACAGTTTCACTCCATATTGTTCTTCAAGACTTTGGATGGCAGCACTCACAGAAGGTTGAGTAATGTAAAGCGCTTCAGCAGCGCGAGTAAAGTGCATATACTGCGCCACCGCCAGAAAAATCTGTAACTGGTCAATGGTCATCCTTGCCATTTGTAAAAGTGTTAAATTCCTTATATTAAAACTATATAGGTTTGCGAGTTTTCTGCAAAAGTAACGTAATCTTTTGTGCGAATGTTCCCTCTAGGATCTAAACTCCCACTCACTAAATACTGCTATCTTTTTCTAAGAATTTCCCCCTACAAGGCGGTAAATTAACCCGGTTAGTACAAACATTTTTACCGATGCTCCGATGAAACATCGGCAACATTTTCAATTTCTTCTTTCTCAATCTCTTTAGCAAAAATTGGCAACAGCAATTTAGTGACTATGGCGATGGTGAATGTCCCTAGTGTGAGGGTGAGTATGATAGATAATCGTCGTGTGTTCGTGAAGATGGTTGTGAGATTTGCCTACAGCCATCCCCTGATTATGATGGTGTTGATGGTGTTCATCGTGGATGTGCTTATGTTCATGCACACTAGAATAGTGGAGATGTTCGTGTTCATGTAGTTGAGGTGAGAGGGTAATTTGCACTACCACTAGCAGCATGAAGCCCACTAAGCTACCGTAAAGGAACTCACGTTCAGCAAAGTTACTTCCCAACCAACCGGCAAGAGGGTATGAGATTGCCCACCAAAGATGACTCCAGGCAAAGTGTGCGCCATAAACTCGTCCTTGTACAGCAGTCGGGATGCGGTCTGCAATTAATGTCTGGGTGGGTAAGTTCACTAAGCTTTGCCCTGCACCCGCCAACAACCATAAAAGCATCAGTGCTGCTAAATTTGCGTAGTTAGCAGGCAATAAAGCCAAAGTAATCAAACTTGCACCAATCAAAACAAATGTTGTACGCGGCAAACTTCTATTGAACGTACCAAAAATAACTGCACACAGAGTTGCACCAATCCCAAAAGCTGCCATCACCCAGCCGTACTGCACTTCTCCCAATTGAAGTGTACCTTGGACATAGCCAACAGTATTTACTAAGATTTGCGCTCCAGCAATTGATGCGACTAACTGCATGAAGAGTGCGTAACGAATCGGTGCATCTGTAAACAGACGAGTTGTACCGTCTTGAATGTCTCCCCAGGTTCGGCGTGTTGTTCTGGAAGGCTGTTGATTTTGTGCAACTACGAGTTGACCTGGTAGGGTGAAGATTAACACTGCCGCGATCGCAAAGCTGAGAGCATCCAAATAGAAAACTTGTCTCGCACCAATGAAGGCGGCGACACTCCCAGCGATACCTGGGCCAAGTACACCAAGTAATTGAAAAGTAGCGGCTGAAAGAGCGATCGCCTCTGCATAGTCATTCTCACCCGTAACTAATGGAATTGTGGCTTGGTAAGTTGGGGTGAAAAAAGCATTAAAAACGTTCAGCGCAAATATCAATATGTAAACTTGCCAAATCTGCGTTACAAAAGGCAACAGACCCACAATTAACATTCTGAATATGTGGGTAATAACCATGATTTTCTTACGGTCGAGGCGGTCTGCGATCGCACCTGCAAGGGGTCATAATTTACAAGTGATAACTTCGTTAAGCAACGCTTACGCATTCAATCTTTCAAATACGCTTCAGTCACAGATTCTGTTGAGCGGTCACTTTATAGTTAAAAAACAGTCACTTTATCCTTACAGTGACATATCCAATTTTGGGGATTATTTCCACTCCGCATCCAGGCGTTGGACTACGCCCAATCGCAGAACTTTGAAGGGTAACTTAATAGTAAAGGTACTGCCTTTACCTAACTCGCTTTGCACGTCTATACTACCGTGGTGTGCCTGAACAATTGCTTGAGCAATGGCTAATCCTAATCCAGAACCACCAGTGTTACGAGAGCGATCGCCACTTACCCGATAAAAACGATCAAAAACTAGCTTCAGTTCATGTTGTGGGATACCAATACCTGTATCTTGAACTTTAATTACAGCATAATTATCACTGCTTTCTAGGATAACTGTGACTTCCCCTCCTTTGAGTGTATATTGAATTGCATTGACAATTAAGTTAGAAACCAATCGATAAAGCTGATCGGAATTTCCTATAACATTCATATTTTGCTTAACTCGGATTGATGATGTCAACTTTACTCCTGCGGTAGTTGCCATCGCTTCAAATTCTTCAATTAAATCGCTAACAATATCATTTAAACAACAAACTTCGTGCTGTAACTTTTGAGCTTGCCTATCTAAACGTGCTAACATCAATAAGTCAACAACTAAAGTTGTTAACCTCTGATTTTGACGCTGTATAGTTTGCAAGATATCTCGTGTTTCTTGTTCATCTATTTCTGGCATTAAAAGTGCTGATTCTACAGTTGCACTTGTCGCAGCTAAAGGCGTTCGTAATTCATGTGCGGCATCGGCTGTAAACTGTTGGATTTGCCGATATGACTGATAAATTGGCTGCATCGCTAATCCTGACAACCACCAACTGGCACCTGCAATCATAACCATAGCTATTGGCAGCCCTAATATCAAAATTAGCTTGACGCTATCCAAATAATGATTAAACTCTTCTAGACTTCGCCCTACTTGCATATATCCCCAATCCTGATAATTTTGGGTATGCAGAGATAGAGTAATTTGATGGTATTCGTTGCCTTTGTTATCTTTGAGAAATTGCCAATTTTTTTGATTAAAAATATTAGGTAATCCCTCTGGATAATAACCAGCATTAGCAATTAAATTTCCTGAAATATCAAAAAAACGTATATAGTAGCTAGTTTTAGTCACAATACCAAGAAGATGACGTTTAGGATGCGGCTGTTCTTGAATACAATTACTAGCCCCTATTCTACAGTTACCTGTATTTGGAAATAACTGATTTACTAATGGTTCCAAACGTCCAGGTGACTGAAGTTTTAGTTCAATACTGTCGTGCAGTGTCCCAGCTACAGTCTCAATTTCACTGTCTAAAGCTACCACATGAGCATGAAACACAGACCTGTAAAAGCTAAAGGCACATAGGCTTAAAATCAAACCCATAACAATAGCATAATACAGAGCTAAACGAACGCGGGTGAGCCGAAACAGTTTATTTTGATTCATCTGAGAAATTAAGACGATACCCCATACCATGCAAAGTTTCAATTGGGTTAGGACAGTCGTTACTTGTGAGTTTACGACGTAACAAACGTATTTGCGCTGCCACTACATTACTACTAGATTCTGCATTAACTTCCCAAATTTGATTACGAATTTGCTCAGTCGTAACAATCTGGTTAGGATGGTTCATGAAATATTCCAATAGTTGGAATTCTTTATTAGTTAATGGAATGCTTTGCTGTTCACCTGTTGTATTTTGTCTAACAACTTTACTGTTGCCATAGTCTAGAGTCAAGTTACCAACACTTAATTGTTGAGGTTGAAAATGGGGGGAACGACGTTGTAAAGCCCGCAATCGTGCTAGAAGTTCCACCATGCCGAAGGGTTTTACTAAATAGTCATCGGCACCTGCATCTAGTCCGGCAACTTTATCTTCCATTCTATCTTTAGCAGTTAGCATCAGGATAGGAAGAGGATTACCTTTATAACGCAGTCTTTTACACAATTCTAAACCACTAATTCCTGGAAGCATCCAATCAAGAATCGCTACTGTATATTGCGCCGAACTGTTTTCTAAGTAAGCCCATGCGTCATTACCATCCATAACCCAGTCAACTAGGTACTTTTGTTGATTTAAAGTACGCTTAATAGCAGCCCCCAAATCCGGCTCATCTTCAACTAGTAGCACCCTCATATCAAATTGGTAGTTAAAAGTTCTTTGTAAATTTGTGATTCTAGCATAGTTCGCCATAGGGATACCCCTATTAGTAGATTGACAGAAGCTTATGAAATTAAGATGAAATTCTTAAAAATTAGGATTAAGCTATACAAGACTAAACAGTCAGCTAAGAGTCTTTACGGTACATAATCAAACAGCAAAGACTCAGTATACAAATTGTCAAAGTATAATTTAAAACTAGTTTGAATAGCTATATAAACTAAGTTGTACAAAATGTCTATTGAGTCAATAATAATTTTGGCATATTAGGTTAAAATTCATAATTTTTAGATAAATTTTATAAATTTTATATTTATTGATTAGTTAATGTGCGAATAATGTTGTTTTTCTGCTCTAACTA
>NZ_AJLK01000200.1 GCF_000317205.1 Fischerella muscicola PCC 7414
ACTAAGAAAATCATGAGTTTCCGGCTGGTGGATTACGACTCCAGCATAGGAGTCGAGAAGTACTCTCACATCGTGTCCGGTCGATTCAGCAATTACCACTGGATTTTCACCTTGTTGAAGCCAATGAGAAATTAACGTAGAGCGAGTTGTGTAGGGTTTGCGGTAGGTCACACCTACTGATTGCAGTACTGTTTTCCATATTCTTTTACAAAAATTGTTATCGTTCATGGGAGCGCCCTTCGGTCCTGTAAACACTAAATCTTCAGGTTCCCAGTTGTCTCCACGTCGATTCAGTAAAATATCCTGAACTCGTTTAGAAAGTTTGACATATCTATCTTTGTCAGTCTTTGTACTTTTTCGTTTGCCTCTTACCAAGGTTTCTCCAATCCACATCACGGAGCAATCATCCCAGAGGTGTTTCCATTGCAGTCCGATAGCTTCTCCAGGTCTACAGCCAGTCAAAAACATGAATTCTACATAGTCTGCATAGTGACTGTAGTATTCGTGCTTGCGAAAACCTTCGAGAATTACTTCGCATTCTTCTTTTGTAAAAGGTTTGGGACGAGGTTTTTTAGGAACCTTTAGTCCTGTTAGTGTTTCCGTCCAAGGATTATTTTCGGGAAGGATCTTGTGTTTAATTGCCCAAGCCCAACAAGACTTTAAAACCGATAAGCGATCGCGGACTGTAATCGGTTTTTGTCGTTCAAGGAGAAATTTTTTAAATTTTTCGGTATGTACTTCGTTGATTTCGTAGGCTGGTTTGTTGTTGAAAACTTCTTTGAGATGGTCTGCGATAATTTTGTATTTGGTCAGTGTTTGAGCATCCAACTTACTGCGCCTGGTATCGGCGAATTTCTGCATTAATTCTGATGCGCTCAAACGGTCTGTTCTTTGTTCTTCCGGTTTGTACTTGTTGAGGGTGGTATCGAAGTTATTGCTAATCAGGTCATTGGCAATGATCGCTGCTTTACTGGTAGCTGCGTTACGAGCCGCTACTCCATCCGGTAGCCCTAAGTACAAATAGTAAGCTTTCCCTTGGTACAACCAGTACAGTCTCAGTCTGCCGTTACAGTTCTGAACCTTGACCAATTCTTTGCTTGATTTGCGTGGCATAGTTGCCTCGATTCTAGATAATCCTTATCTAGTAATTATCTAGGATTATCCTGATTTGCCGTATCTCAAGCTATAATTATTGACAATAGAAGCACCCAAATTTCTCTGTGAAAAATTACTGAAATGGTTGCTATATATGGAATTAAGGTTAATGGAGAATAGGAGACTCGAACCCCTGACCTCTGCGGTGCGATCGCAGCGCTCTACCAGCTGAGCTAATTCCCCAACTAGGTTGTTTGTTGTTTGTTGATTGTTGTTTGGGAATAATCAAAAAATACCCAACAACAACGAACTATCAACTACCAACAATTCCCTATGTTAACATTCACCTGCACTCAGTTGGCACTGGTTTTGTAAATATACTTCCTGTACACGTTCTAGTTCTAAATCAGTTAGATAATCTACAGTCCAGTTTGCTAGACGTTGAAGCATATGAAACGGGTAAGTATTCGCTACACCCACAACTTGCATCCCTGCGCGTTTTGCTGCTTGGATGCCAGCTGGGGTATCTTCAATTACCAAACACTCACTTGATTGTAAATCTAAATCTGGATAAGCTTGGTTAAGGCGTTCTACAGCTAACAAGTAACCATCAGGTTCTGGTTTACTAGTGATGATATCATCTCCAGCTACAATCACAGGAAAGTATTCAGTTAGTTTGGCACGTTCCAGAACAAGTTCTATTTCTTTACGAATTGCACCACTGACTAACGCTAAGTTTAACTTGCGCGATCGCACCTGAAATATCAAGTCATCTAAACCAGGATATAAAGGCAATTTTTCCAGCTTTTCTAATTCCAAAGCATATAGTTGTGCTTTCTTGATCAACAGTTGAGTTAAGTACTCTTGGGTAACAACACGACCACGACGAGTGAGTAAATCTTGAAAACAGGCGCGATCGCTTCGTCCAAGAGAAGCTTGACGTTCATCACTTCGTTGAGGTTGGAGGTTTTCTTGAATGAGAATCTCATCAATTAATTGTAAGTGGATGGATTTATCATTGATGATGACGCCATTAAAATCAAACAGAACTGCCTTTAAAGTCATGCCGTTGTATCAAAAGCTGGAGACGGGAAACCCTGTAAGTCATTGTTGTCTAGGATACTATCTGCTGATGTCGGAGTATCATGTTGCATCGTTTGCACAGTTTCTCCTGTTGTGGAAATCGGTTTGATACCGCTAGTCACCTGATTTGTCCACCATACGTCCTGAGTTTGTACTCCTGCAAATCCTGCTGCACCCATCCACGCATCCACACTGCCATTTGCATACTCACGAATATAAGGCTCTTCAAATACATTATTGAGCCATTCTATCTGACGTAGAGTCTTTTGATTACCATCCAAGACCAGCACTTGTCCGCCAACGCGTAATAAGCGAAATGCCTCCCGCAGAATTGCCTCAGAAATCGCTACTGGTGTTTCGTGGAACAACAAAGTTGCTGTGACTAAATCAAAAGAGTTATCAGGTAATCTAGTATCTTCTGCATTGCCATGTCGCCAGTGTATATGCAAACCAGCACTTTCGGCTTTATGAGAGGCCCTTACCAACATGTAAGGGGATAAATCCAAACCAATAACTTCGGCATCAGGAAAAGTCTGCTTGAGCATTAATGTTGTTGATCCTGTACCGCAGCCCAAATCTATTATGCGTTGCGGTACGACTTTGATCGCATCAATTAAAGCTTGACGTACCCAAGTTTCATTTGGTGGTAAAACGTATTGGGTAACAGCATCGTAAGTCACTGCTGCACCAGAGTTCAGATATCCACCTTTGATTCCGTGGAAGTTTTGACTGCTGTAGTAAGTAGGGATTGTAACATCAGCACGTCGAAAGCGATCGCTTTGTTTCTCCCAGTCCACACTCTTGGCGTAACGCTGTAACTCTTCTTCATTAATGAAAAGACGTACTACAGGCGACAGAAACCGCTCCCAGATTGTATTTTCACGAACCGCCATAAGATTTTTGAAATTTGATGAAATGTTAAGCACAAGGCAGAAGGGAAAAATCCCAACAGCCCTAGTTTCAAAGATTGGAATTTTACATTTAAACAAACACTTCAGGAGTAAAGTTACCGTGTAAACCATAGGGAATATGGTGTTTCAGATGTAGTCTTGCTACTGGCCCCTGGTTGAAATTACGACCATCTAAAATTACAACATCTGAGTGATCGCGACTAGCATCATAAACCAAAGCTAACACCCAACCATCGTCTTCCTTTTGAGAACCGGGACGGGGTACAAACACTGGTTCACTAGCAAAGCCTCTAGGTGCAGCACTCCACAATTGCCGTTCTCCTGACTCCAGATCCATCTTCAAAAACGCTTGCAAGGGAGCATTACCATTGGAAGCATGAGCAGCACCAATATACAAATAGCGATGCGATCGCCCAACTTTTTCAGGATGCAAAGTCGGAAATTCACAACAACGGCTTTCTAACAAGTTTCGCCGTACACTCTGATCTTGGAGATTGAGGTGAAAACGCCAGAGTTGCCCAGGCTTGAGAGCATCAAAATCAGTCTGTCGAAAGTCACTTTCTGGTTCAACTTCTGGTAGAGATTCGTAACAAATAGAGTCAATAATAATCTCGTTACCTTGCTCAAAAGCGTTGGCATGGTGAAAGACAAAACCAGATTGAGTTTCGAGAATTTGCACTCCCTTTCGTCTCTCCTGAGCAAGGGTTCTGCGAGGAATAATGATTATTCGCGTTGGTTGATTAGGTTGAAACTTAATACATTCGCCTGCACCACGCATTCCCAACGCAAAAGGTATGGGATTGAAAGTTACAGGATTATGAAAGAATATGCAGTAATTCGGGGTAATAGCAAAATCGTGGATGAAAGCGAAACCTGGTACACTATGGGCGTGCTTTCTAATAATCCTGCCTGTTGTGTCTAACTCAAAAATAGTAAAAGTTGTAGATAGCCCCGGCTTGATGGAAAAGTTTACTAAACAAGGTTTTCCATCATCAAATTCACAACTAGGATCAAAACGGGGATGGGCGCTAAAAGCTTCCCCTTCTGACAGCACACCGTTAAAGTACTCTTTGCCCAAAGTCTCTAATGTGTGGGGATCGAGGCGATGAGGTTCAGCTGCTTCCCAAAGAGCTAGTAGCTTATTACCCCAGTAGATAACATTTGTATTAGCAATATTTTTGAGCTTAAAGTCGAAGGCATTGGCTAGCCAACCACCTGGTTTTTGTGTGCCAAAAACACCCCGATAGAGAATTTTACCCGCTTTTTGTTCCTCTAAATACCCAGCAGTACGGACAAAGCGATTGCTGAAGTGGGCGCGACCGTTTGAAAATGTAATGCGGCTAATCATCCCATCTCCATCAAAGGGATGATGAATTGTTTGCCCATTTATATCTAATAAACCAGGGCCATTTCTGAACAACGTGCCCTTAAGTTCTGGTGGAATTTGCTCTTCAATATCATCTATCCAATAATCAAATTCTTGTTTTAAAGATTTATATCCACCTTGCCAATCATTACGGCTATAGGATTTTTTCGAGGTATAAGAAATTTGTTCTTGAGCTTCAAAAGTCTGCATGTCTTGAAATGGAATTGGGGACAAGGGAGACAAGGGGAACTCGGGGCCCCCGGTCCGGGGATTAGGGGACGAAGGGAGACAAGGAGGACAAGGGAAACAAGGAGGCAATTTTTCTCCCCATCGCCCCCCAACCCCACAAAGTGGGGACCCCTAGCCCCCCATCTCCCCATCTCCCTAATCCCTGGCTACTTCCGATTCTAGTTCTCGTAGCATTAACTCTGGCATCATATTTGGTACAAAAGATTCTTCATGATCTGGTACTGAGGCTGGTTGCAGATTCTTAGGTGTCTCGGTTTGAGAATCAGCAGCAGGCAACCAGTTGAGGAATGGTAGTGGTAATAAAGTACTGAGGTTAGTCAGAATTACTAAAAGCCAGAGGTTTTCAAAATTTGTTTCTGTAATTCCGAACCAATGCATTAATACTGCACCGAACTCGTAGGAAAGTAGTCCTGCTAAGTTAGTCACTGACATTAACAGGGCAAATAATGTTGCTTCGACTCCCAATGGACAAAGCCTGGCTGCTAGTACCAACACTGGCATATAGGCAATTTGTCCCATGACGGTGAGAATCAGGCTATCACCCAAACTAAACCAGTGATCATCGATGCCTAAGGCGCGGTTTGTGTGAGTTACCAACAGCAACATCGTCATTCCTAAAGCGGCTGAAAGAACAGTACTCCAACCAAAAATGACGCGAAAGGGGACGGTTTTGAGAAAACGTTGGAAGATCCAAATACCTACTAAGGAAGCAACGCTAGTTACTAAGCGGACTCGCCCTAAAAACTCTGGTTGAAAATGCAATTCGTTTGTAGTGAAGAAGAAAAATGCCGATTCCGCGGTTGGTGTAGCTTGCCAGATGAAGAGAAATGCTGTCGGTAGCCAAATAGATTTTTGAGTAATGGCTTGGCGCATTTGTCCCAGCTGATGCTGAATTGATCGCAAGTTGGTGTGATCATTTTCACTCTCATCTTTTTTACTCACAGGAGACTCGGCTATGAACCAAGCTACTGCTGAGACTATGAGGGGAAAAGACGCGGTAATCCCAAATACGGTGCGGTTACTAAAATGCTCTAAAAGCACACCGCTAAAGTAAGCAGTAATCAAACCACCAAAGGCAGAAGCGCCCCAGCATAAGGATTGTAAGGAGCCTGCTTCCGCTTGGGATTCTACTCTTGCTCGTTCAACAACTAATGAGTCAACGATGACGTCACTGACAGCAACAGATAAAGAACCAAGAGCAGTCGCTGCTGTTGCAAGTACAGGTGTGTGAACAATTGTGGCTAAGCTCACCCAAGAAGCCGCTCCGATTATCCCCGATAACACCAGGTATGGACGTCGTCGATAGCCAAAGATGGGGAAACCATCAGAAATGAAACCAAATAGTGGTTTGACTATCCAGGGTAGGGCGACTATACCCATCAGGGCTGATACCTGGGCTGGCGTTAACCCTAGTTCATCTTTGAGAAAGAAGCTGACGGCTAAACGTGCCAACCCCAAAATTCCTTGGACAAAGTAAACCGTAAGAATGGCAATTAACTCAGCAGTTGGTTCGTTGCCAAAAAAAATCTTTTCTTTTATTGATTCTTTGACCTTGGACAAGCCAGAGGAGGAAACCAGCATTAGATAAATATTTTTTAAGTTTTATCGACTTTTATTATCATATCTATTTTCTTTAAATGGCGTCTAGGAGGAGCATTTAGCGGTCAAAATCTGTTGAAATCACAGGGAAATTACAGATAAATGTGTAAAATTTAGTAATCAAAATTTTCGATATATTTATTTTTTAAATAAGATAAGTTGAATATTGAATTTTTATTTTTCTAGTGCTATCACAGCATTTTGACCTCCAAATCCAAAGCTGAAACACAGCACCCGTTGAACCTTTGTTTTACGTGCCTCTTTTACAAGATTTAAATCAAATTCCGGCTGTTTTAACCCTACACATGGCGGTAGTATTTGTTGCTGTAATGCCATGAGACAAAAAGCTATACCCAAGGCTCCTGATGCACCGATAGTATGTCCAGTAGCTCCTTTAGTAGAACTCACTGGTATGCTTTGCGGAAATAAATCTTGTATTATTTTACTCTCAATTTTATCGTTAATTTGCGTAGCTGTACCGTGGGCATGAATATAATCAATATCCTTTGGTGTGAGATGACTACGTTCTAAACATTGCTTAATGGCTGCGATCGCACTTTTGCCTCCTGGTTCTGGGGTATTGGGATGATATGCGTCCGTTGTTAAGCCAAAACCGAGTATCTTTCCATACACCTTGGCTTGACGCTGCTTGGCTGACTCTGCCGATTCCAACAGGAGTATTGCTCCCCCTTCTCCTAAAACTAAACCTTCACGGTGCAAATCAAAGGGATATGCCCCAGTTTTCGCCAAAGCACCCATCTGTTGAAAGCCAGTCAAAGTCAGAGGCGTGATTGCTGCTTCTGTTGCTCCTGTCAAGACTTGCTGACATTGTCCAGATTGAATGAGGAATGTAGCTTGAGCGATCGCCCAAATACCAGTAGCACAGGCTGCCATTGGTGCTAAAACAATGCCAGTCGCACCAATTTGTCTGGCAGCGGCGATCGCATTCATATGTGGTAAGGTGTCAAGCCAAAAAGAGATGGAGGGGTGTGAGGAGTGTGAGGGGTGTGAGGGGTGTAGGGGGAAAATATTTATCTCACTCCCCCCACTTTCTACCTCCAGATACATCCACCTCGCCATTTCTTCCCACGCTGCCTGATGACTGCGACTCGAACCAATGACAACGCCGCAATTTGGCAGAGGAGAAACTAATCCAGCATCTTGCAGGGCAGAAGCAACCAGTTGGTGAGTCAGTACTCCCACCTGTGCTGGTTGCTTGTCAATTAACCCAAGAGGACGTGGTTCTAATTCTGGAAATGGTTGATAGATTTGGATACCAGATTTACCTGCTAGTAATTGCTGCCAGCTATCTGCTAGGCTTTTGCCCAGGGCAGAAACTAGACTAATACCAGTAACAACGACTTCTACCAAGTTTGAATGATTGTTGGTTGTTGGTTGGTAATTGTTGGTTGTTAGTTGTTGTTTGGGGATTTACCAACCAGTAAACAATCACCAACAATGATTGTTGTTTGTTGATTGTTAGTAGTTAGTAATTGTTCAGGGATTTACCAACCAACTAACAACAACCAACTAACAACTAATTCTTGTTTTTCAAGTTTTCTGCGCCTTGGGTGACTTTGGCTGAGTCGATGCGATCGCCTTGTTGAATTTTGTTCACTACATCCATGCCTTCCGTAACGTAGCCAAATACAGCATAGTTACCATCTAGAAAACCCAAATCAGCTAAAGCAAAGTAAAACTGTGAGGAAGCAGAATCGGGCATTTGCGATCGCGCCATGGCGACTGCACCAAGTTTATGTGTTAACACAGGTGGTTGATTTATGCGAGCTGTTTCCAATGTTTTGCCATAGATGGGGGTTTCTGCTCCTTGCGGCTTAATTTCTAGGGGAATATAACGCTCAGTACCTGTTTTCGGATCAATAAAGCCACCTGTTCCTAACCTGTTGGCTGAAACTTTTGGATCTTTACTTTGGGGATCGCCACCTTGCACAACAAAAGGTTGTGGTTGACGTACAACTCGATGGAAAACTAAACCATCATATACACCCCGTTGTACTAAGTCTACAAAGTTACCAGCAGTAATGGGAGCATTAGTACCGTCTACTTCAATGGTAATTGGTGAACCTTTGACGGTCATTACCACGGTAGCTTTGCCTTCAAGTCTTGGTAAATCTTTCATTCCAGGAATAGCCTCTTGTGTAGCTTCAGATACAGATGTTGCATCTGTAGTTATTTCTGTAGTCGACTGTGTAGTTTTGTTAGTGCTTGCTTCCGTCGCTGTTGCTGAGGGGGATGAAGTCTCAGAAGATACTTTTTGTGTAGAACACCCACCTACCAGCAAGACACTGACAATCACAAATACAACTAAAAACTCCGAAAATTTTAACCGCATTAGCCAGTTCTATAGACTTAACCAATGTATCTTAGCTTCTGATTACGAGGATGGGTAACATTTGAAGGCAGAAGGCAGAGGACAGTTTGTGTATGTATAAAAAATATTATTTTCTTACACCCCTATACCTCTACGCCTCCACACTCCATTTCTTACAAACCTTCTAAAGGTACTCCTAGAAATTTAGCTAATTCTGCTCCCTGAATTTCAATGTCTTTTAAAGGCATCGGTTGACCAACTCTTGTCAAGGGGATATCTCGACGACCTTTAACACGCAAATAGATAGTACGACGAGGATTGAGACCTTCTTTGATCTGTAGTTTTACAGATTGTATATCTTGGGTGTTAAGGTCAATTTCAATACGACGGTTTTTGCCAGGAAAACCCCAACGGAATATTTTAGCTTTGCCTGTTTCCTGGTTAAACTCGTTGTATCCGCCACCTACATCCAATAAAATTACTGACCACAGATACAAGGCTAGGAGTAGACCAGCTACACCGTAAAATCCCATAACTAATCCTTGTGGGACAAAAATTAGTTGAGTTGGGTCGGTAACTATGAGTAAATTAACATGCAGGTAACTAGATAACGCCGCTAAGAAAAAACCTGTGGCGCCTAAAGTCACAACACTTGCCCACCAGTAGTTACTCAACCGACGTGAACCGAGAACCTTTTGATGCAAGACGCGTTCGTCTTTGTTGATGGTTGTTGATGTCGTCATGGAACTACCTTGGCGATTGATAAATTCCCTTTAAAAGTCTGCCACTGTCTATGGATCTATTGCAAGTTTCTTTTAAGATTTCTGAGAAAAGTTATGTCAGATTGTAAAATTTCTGATATTGATAATATTTAATAGGTCTGTGCTAAATACCTGATTTGCATATGTAAATCAGGCACAAAGCAAGATAAATATGGTAAGTTAAGAAGCATTAAGCAATTGCTAGCTAAATTGACAGCTGGCATTGTGGTTAATGACGCAACCCTGAGAAAAACTGACTGATTCAGCAGTAGTTTCTCATAAAATTCAGATGTATAACAGCATCTGTGATAGTGTCAAAAAAAACGTTAATTCCTCAATAACGTTGCAATTTTAGTAAAAAAGAGGATTTTAGTTCGATGACCATCGCAATC
>NZ_AJLK01000201.1 GCF_000317205.1 Fischerella muscicola PCC 7414
CTAGACCTGGCGTTTTGGGGGCCGGACGTGACCAAGATTCCACCGGATTTGCCTGGTGGGCTGGTAACGCCCGTCTCATTAACCTCTCCGGTAAACTACTGGGCGCGCACGTTGCCCACTCCGGTTTGATCGTCTTTTGGGCTGGTGCAATGACCTTATTTGAGGTCGCTCATTTTGTTCCCGAAAAGCCCTTGTACGAACAAGGCTTAATCCTACTACCCCACTTGGCAACTTTGGGATGGGGAGTTGGTGCTGGTGGTGAAGTTGTAGACACCTATCCCTACTTTGTCATCGGTGTACTACACCTGATCTCCTCCGCCGTCCTGGGTTTTGGTGGAATTTACCACGCAATCCGTGGTCCAGAAGTCTTAGAAGAGTACTCCTCTTTCTTTGGCTACGACTGGAAAGACAAGAACAAGATGACCAACATCATCGGCTTCCACCTGATCATTTTGGGAATTGGCGCCTTTTTGTTGGTGCTGAAGGCAATGTTCTTTGGTGGTGTCTATGACACTTGGGCGCCTGGTGGTGGTGATGTGCGTGTGATTACCAACCCCACATTAAACCCAGCTGTGATCTTTGGTTATCTGCTTAAATCTCCCTTCGGTGGCGACGGCTGGATTGTTGGTGTTGACAATATGGAAGACATCATCGGCGGTCACATCTGGGTTGGTTTAATCTGTATTTTCGGTGGTATTTTCCACATTCTCACCAAGCCTTTTGGTTGGGCACGCCGCGCTTTCATTTGGTCTGGTGAAGCTTATCTTTCCTACAGCTTGGGCGCTTTGTCCCTGATGGGCTTTATTGCTTCTTGCTTTGTTTGGTTCAACAACACCGCTTATCCTAGCGAGTTCTACGGCCCAACCAACGCTGAAGCTTCTCAAGCTCAATCTTTCATCTTCTTGGTTCGTGACCAAAAACTTGGTGCTAACGTTGCATCCGCTCAAGGTCCTACCGGTCTTGGTAAATACCTGATGCGCTCTCCTTCTGGTGAAATCATCTTTGGTGGTGAAACCATGCGCTTCTGGGATTTCCGTGGCCCTTGGTTAGAGCCTCTGCGTGGACCTAATGGTTTGGATCTCGACAAGATCAAGAACGACGTACAGCCTTGGCAAATTCGTCGTGCGTCTGAGTACATGACCCACGCTCCTAATGGTTCTATTAACTCCGTGGGTGGAGTTATTACCGAGCCTAACTCCTTCAATTACGTCAACCCCCGCGCTTGGTTGGCAACTTCTCACTTCGTATTAGCTTTCTTCTTCCTAGTAGGTCACTTGTGGCACGCTGGTCGCGCTCGTGCTGCTGCTGGTGGTTTCGAGAAAGGTATTGACCGTGAAACTGAACCAGTATTGTTCATGAAAGACCTCGACTAGGTTTTAAAGTTTCATCACTGACAATCAATAGCTAACAGGCTCCTGTGTCAAAGCAGGAGCTTTTTCGTTATTTACACTACTCTGAAAATAAGGCAGAGGGCAGAAGGCAGAGGGCAGAAGGAATCCTAATTTTAATAGGTGGTGTGTACTACAAGTTCATGAACGACTACAGGGCTTACGCAAAACATAACGCGCATTTGCGGTAATTCATGAATTACCGCTACGCAAGAATAAGGTTTTCGGTCACATCTCGCGTAAGTCCTACACTAATAACTATTTCTTAAAATATCTGCGCTGATAACGATCTTGATATTTTGCAATATACTCAACATTCTGCTGCTCTATTTCTGATAGTAAGTTAGCAGGAAATTCCTGTGGTGAATATGTGGGACGATACCAAGGCTGACTATCAAAATATTTTTGCAAGCCGGGAGTGTCAAAACGCCGACCGTGACGTGCAAAAATAGAATTTCGCATAATATCCAACTCAAATCCATCTTTTGCATCTAAATCTGAGTCTGTTACGAGTCTTTGAGAAAGCCAGGCATAATCTTTGACAGTGGTACTAGCAACTGATGGTGTTGATGGAGTAGAAATATCCTTGAAATACAACCTGTCTGGTGATGTATTTGTATCTTGACTGGCGAAAGCACAATAGGCTTGGGAGTTGTCCTGTCCGTAAGTTTTCAATAGGTTGATGCAACTGTTGCGATCGCTAAACTTGCCTACGTAAACTTCAAATAATTCTTGTCCTGACAAATTTGGATATTCTGGTATCCAAAACATTCCCGCTTGGGGATAACCTGCTGTTTGTAAAGCTTGGACTTGCTTAGCAGCAGTTTGTGAATTTGGGTAAGCAGAATCTGCTAAGAAATAAAAAGAACTGGGAACAGGGGTAGGATTTGACTCTTTTTGAAGTTGAGGGGTTTTATTTATAGATGAACTAGAAGGTGATAAAGAAGCTTTATTTTCTTCTGCAACTTGAGATTTGGAGGTTTGCGGAGTCTGTGAACTTACTACTGGCTGTTCCAAAGACGGTTGAGAAGACTTCGTTAAAGCCAAACCAATAATCACAGATCCACCAATTAAACCGCCTGCGATCGCACTTGCCATGAAGATACTATTGCGACTAGTACTTTTATGGTTGGGTGGTGTATCTAAACTGATAGTGGGAGGTGGTGGAGACGACGTCGGTGGTTGAGTCAGGACAGGTACTGTTGGCGGAATTGGACTTACTACACCCTGTAAGCCATCTAGCATTTCTTTGGCACTAGCAAAGCGATCGCGGGGATGATACTGTATTGCTTGATCAATTACATTCTTCAGTGTGGGGCTAACATTCACAGCGTGATTGTGCCAAATGATTTCCCCGGTGCGTGGATCTGTTTCTAGTTCTTGGGGTTGTCTACCAGTGAGCAAGTAAATAGCCGTTACGCCTAAACTATATAAATCACTAGAATAAACTGGTCTACCTGCTGCTTGTTCACTAGGCATATAACCCGGTGTACCAATCACAATCGAACTAGTGGGACTACCGTGAGAATTCAACACCGTTCCCATCGATTCCCGTACTGCACCAAAATCTATTAGTACAGGTTTGTGATCGCGATGACGCAAAATAATATTGTCCGGTTTGATATCGCGGTGAACAATCTGCCGGGAATGTACGTACTCTAAAACTGGTAACAAATGTACTAATATATCCCGGACAGCACCTTCACTAAATAAGCCCTGCTGTTTTATCTTCGACGTTAACGTGTCACCTTCAATCCACTCTTGAACTAAGTAAAATTGACTATCTAATTGAAAATAAGCATACAATGTGGGAATCTGGTCAGTAGAACCACCCAAGTCTTCCAAAATAGCTGCTTCCCGTTGAAACCGCTCCTGTACGAGTTGGTAAATCTGGGGGTTATTCTGAATGGGTTTGAGTTGTTTAATTACACAACAGCGGTGGGAGGGCATTTGAGTATCTTCCGCTAAGAAAGTCTCACCAAATCCACCGCTTCCCAAAGTCTTAAGAACTTGATAGCGGTTATTGAGCAGCATCTGTTTGACATCCTTTTGCTGTCAAATTAAGAACAACGTAAAGCGCTATTTTCCATTATGCTTCCAAGTGTGAAACTTGTCTGATGTCGAGTCTACCGAATTATTCAGTACTCATAAAAAACCCTCTCCTAATCTCCAGATAGGGTTATAGCTACTATCTATATATACCCAGATCCCCGATTTCTTAGAGAAATCGGGGATCTTATTTTCATTAACGAAGTTCTGATACTCATACACGAGCTAAAAATACTCATTAACGAAGTTCTGATACTCACGCACAAGCTAAAAATACTCATTTACAAAGTTATTAATACTCGCATATGAGACTTAAAGACTCAATCACGACATGCAAAGACTCATCAACCAGGTTTTGCTCCTCGCTCATCAGTTGCCAAGACTCATTGATGAGATCATAATACTCATCAACGAGTCTATTTTCTGCTTACGAGACAGAATTAGCTTTAACGGATTTGTTTTTAATTGCTTTGAAGCGTTCGCCTAACTGTTCAGCCAGGGTTTTTAATCCAGGAGTCTTTTTCGCAGCTGTTTTGACATAATCATAAACCGTTAAACTGCTGCTCATGGCTTCGCTACCAACTGCCAAAAGGGTATCATCGACTTGTTCTGTTAGTTGGCGCAGTCTGAGTAAAACTTCTGTGAGAGAATTGGCTAATTGATAATCCCGGACAAATTCTTCTAAATCAAAACTCGGTGGTAGAATGTCGCGGTTGGACTGAGCAGCAGTGAGACTATTGTTGACAAAAGCCAGACTTTTATCACCCATTTTGACTAACTTGCGTCTTTCTTCGTTACTCAAGGTAATCAAAAAAGGTAACTTTTGTTGAATTGTTTGTAGTGCTGCTTTGATTTCTTGGATATCCGCTTCTGAAAGGGTAGCAGTAACATTTTGATAAGCCATACTCAATTTTCTGTGGTGATGGTACTGGAGAAATGACTAGTTTGCTACGCCCAGGTGCAAAAGAGTCATCTGTTGTTATGGTTCCCACAGAAGTAGAGCGATCGCACAACTGTATTAAAAATTTTGTAGTAGTAGGATGTGTTGTCGCGTAGCGCAACGCACCATCCTAGATTCCTGGTGCGTTAGGATGAATGTCCATAACGCACCATACCACTTTGCTACCACTTTGCATTTGAGTAGAATATACCTCAGTTCATTCAGGCAATTATTAAGAGTTAAATTACTGAAAAATATAACACTTACTTGCTGAATCCAAATCTAAAGCTGGGTTTTTATTAACAGTTGAGTAAAAATTAATTACACAAAAAATCGGCTTACAGCACAACTAAAACCAGGCAACAATGGTGAACTCAATTCATCATTATCCAGCAGCGTTGCAATTAATGTTAACCTTGCATTTTCCCGCCGATAAACCTCAACTTGTTGCAATCGCCAATCTGCAATCCAATATTCCTTGACTCCCCGCGAAGCATAAAGTTTGAGTTTCGCTTCTCTATCCCGGCGTTCATTTTCCACACCAGGGGATAACACTTCTACCACTAAATCCGGTGCGCCTGTCAAATGTCCCGCTTCATCCAGCAAAACCGCTAAACGTTCATGACTCGCCCAAACCACATCCGGGATGACATTATCAGTTTCCGAAAACAGCACACCAGGAGTAATAGTTGCTTGTCCCAAACCACTTGCTCGTGACCAAACCTCAAGTTCTAAAGTGATATTTAAGCAAGTACGTTGATGTTTCCAGTGGGGCGCTCTGGTCATGAATAATTCTCCGTCTATAATCTCATAGCGCGTACCCTCGTTTTCAGGTAGGAGGTCTATGTCTGTGGTAGTCCAGCGCACGCGATCGCTTGCTGTCTGGTTCATAACGGCTCTCCTTTTCAATAGCGTTACATTTTAAGCTAACTTTTCTAAAACAATATTGATATTGAAATTTTTCGATAATAATGGCATGAAAGAGAAATTGCCCGAGATGCACAAACTTTTAATCTTCCGTGATGAAAAACTTCTACGCCAGGCGCTGACACATCGTTCCTATGTCCATGAAAACCCAACTGAAGGCGAACACAACGAACGTTTGGAATTTCTTGGTGATGCTTTACTCAATTTCCTCAGTGGCCAGTATCTCTATCGCCGTTACCCTGAAAAAGGAGAAGATGAATTAACTAGGCGGCGATCAGCGTTGGTAGATGAGAAGCAACTAGCTAAGTTTGCAATTGAGGTAGGTTTAGATTTACGAATGCGGTTAGGTAAAGGTGCGATTCTTGATGGCGGTTTTCAAAATCCGAATTTACTCAGTAGTACCTTTGAAGCGGTGGTTGGTGCTTACTATTTAGATAATAATTCTGACATCGAGGCGATTCGGGCAGTTGTGGAACCACTGTTTGATGCTGTACCAGATAATATTGTTGAAATTCGTGCCAATGTAGACTCAAAAAATCGCTTTCAAGAATGGGTGCAACGGAATATTACCCCTACTCCACCTAAGTATGTCACAGAACAGGTAGGGGGTTCTTCGCACGCGCCTGAGTTTGTTGCTAGGGTATTTGTGGGTGAAAAAGTTTATGGAGTAGGTAGGGGACGCAGCAAAAAAGATGCAGAGAAGGCTGCTGCTGAAGATGCTTTGGTGAAGGTGAAGGAAACTTCAGAAAATCTACTCTAATTTTTGAAAGTCACGCTGCACCTCATTCCACAAAGCTTTGTTGTGGGGGTCTGTTTTCAAGGCTTTTTTCAAATATATTTTGGCTTTAAGTGGTTGATTTTCTTTGATTAACACCCTTCCCCAAATTTGATAAGCGATCGCTTGCCATTGACGTACTTCTGCGTCTTCAGGTAAACGTGCTGCTAAAGCTTCCGCTAAGGCGATCGCTTGCGGAAACCTTCTTTGTTTCAAAAATATTTGCAATTGTTCGTAAGTTTGCCACTTCAATTGCTGTTCTATTTCCGACACTTGAGGCGGTTGTGGCGTCGGTTTGGTTTTCGGTGTTGTTTTCGGCTTTTCTGTAACAGTAGGTTCTGGGCGAGTTACAGTTGCTGTCTGAGTTTGGTGGGGGGCTATTTCCTGTGGATCTACCACCTGCAATAGCAACCTGTATGCCTCAGTCAAGGCAATAAACTTATCTTTGGCTTTGTTGTCATCTGGGTTGATATCGGGATGATACTGCTGCGCCAATCGTCGATAAGACGCTTTAATGTCAGCAAAGGAAGCACCCGACCTTAAACCTAACAAACGGTAGCAATCTCCAAGATCCATCGTGATCTACAAGAAGCATTAGTATCAGCTATCAGCATATAGCTTAATGCTTGAAGTACCCAATCATAAAGACCAAATTGCCATTTTTAGGGAACGGGGAGGTGGGGAGGTGGGGAGATGGGGAACTCACCGGACCCCACGACCGACACGGAGGAGCCAGTGCGGTGGACGGGTTTCCCGGCATAAAGCACCTGGCGTTGGGGATTAGGGGCAGTGGGGAGATGGGGAGGTGGGGGGAGTGTGAGGAGAATAATATAGTAACTAATTCTCCTTGTCCTCCTTGTCCTCCTTGTCCCTAGTTCCCGATCACCGAATCCCCGATCTCTAATTCGGTCGTTCCTCAATCACTTTGTCAATTAAGCCATATTCTTTTGCTTCCGCAGCAGACATGAAAAAGTCTCTTTCGGAGTCTTTTTCAATTCTCTCTAGCGGTTGACCAGTATTTTGGGCGTAAATTTGGTTCATCTGCTGGCGGATACGCAGAATTTCTCTAGCTTCAATTTCAATATCACTTGCCTGTCCACGCATACCACCGGGAAGCAAGGGTTGGTGAATCATGATCCGGGAGTGAGGTAAAGCTAGGCGTTTGCCTTTTGTACCACCCGCTAAGAGAAAAGAACCCATGGAAGCAGCTAAACCTACGCAAATAGTCACCACATCAGATTTGATGTGTTGCATAGTGTCGTAAACTGCCAATCCAGAGTCAATCGCACCACCAGGAGAATTTATATATAAATAAATATCTTTGCCTGGATCTTCGGAATCGAGATATAACATGATGGCGATAATCTCGTTGGCGAGTTTATCATCAATTTCTTCGCCGAGAAAAATGATGCGATCGCGGGCAAGACGACTGTAAATGTGAATCCATTGGGTGAATTGTTCCCCCGGCAATCTGTAGGGAACACTTGGATAGCCTATTGGCATATTTTACTCCGTTTGTCAATATTAATTTGGTTAGTTGTTGGTGGTTGGTGGTTGATTGGGAAGAACAAACAACCAATTTTGTTGTTTGTTCGTAGTTGGTGGTTGTTGGGTGCTAGTTATTGGTTTTTTCAAACAACAATCAACAATCAACTATTTAGTTGTTGGTGGTTGTTTGTTCGTAGTTGGTGGTTGTTGGGTGCTAGTTATTGGTTTTTTCAAACAACAAACAACAATCAACAAACAACAATCAACAAACAACAATCAACAAACAACAATCAACAAACAACAATCAACAAACAACAATCAACAAACAACTATTTAGAGAATTCCAGCAGTGGTTGCTGGGGTGTTGGCGACTTCGTCGGCTTTTTCAAAAACTCGGTCTATCAAACCGTATTCCACAGCTTGCTGGGGAGTCATGTAAAAGTGACGATCCATATCCTTCACGATTTTTTCTTTGGGTTGTCCCGTATTACGTGAGAGGATGTCTACCATCGCCGTTTTATTGTTGAGTACCTCTTTGGCTTGGATCTGAATATCCGTTGCTTGTCCTTGGGCAAAGCTTCTGGGCTGGTGCAAGACAATGCTGGAATGGGCCAAACTAGCACGACAACCCTTAGTACCAGCACTCAGAAGTACCGCAGCCATACCTACTGCTTTCCCGATACAGATAGTATGGATAGGGGGCTTAATGTACTTCATCGTGTCATAGATGGCGAAAGCTTCGGTTTCAAAACCAAATAGCCGCCCCATTTGACCAGAACTCCCATCAGAAGTACCCGTAGAGTTTATGTAAATTTTGATTGGTTTGTCTGGATCATCGGACTGCAAATACAGCAGTTCAGCAATGATGAGTTTTGTCACCTCTGCAAATAGGGGAGTTCCCAGGTAGACAATTCGCTCCTTTAATAATAAAGAGGGCAAATCTGGTGGCGGCGTGCGGTAGAAGTTATCGCCGTAGTAGGGGGCTTGCACAGCCTTGATGGGAGAAACGTCCATAGGAACTGTTGCTTGAAATAATGCCGTTAACTGTAATACATCCTAACGCGATGCTAGTGTTGTTGGAGGTGTGGATTTCTCGCTAGGTTAGTCATTAGTCCTTATTGTTGTTTGTTGGTAGTTGGTTGTTGTTTGGAATAACCACCAACTACCAACCACTAACAAATAACTATTTTGCTAAATATCTTTTCCGTAGAGGGGATATTGTCCCCTGAAGTTATTTATAAATATGTATATCCTGGATGGAAACCTGAGGTTATGAAGGTTAGTTTGCTGCCGACGCTAAATGATGGCAATTTGGATGCCAATCAAATGAACAGCCAACGTCAGTTGGCAATTTCGCTGTCTGCGATCGCAGAAGTTAGTGATCGTAATGTACCACTGAATTTATGCCTAATCCTTGATCATAGTGGTTCAATGAGTGGGCGACCGCTAGAAACTGTCAAGAAAGCGGCTAACCAAATTGTTGATCGCCTTAAGGAGGGCGATCGCCTGAGTGTGGTTGTTTTTGATCACCGCGCTAAAGTATTAGTACCTAATCAAATTGTTAGTGATCGGGAGGCTATTAAACAGAAAATAAATCGCCTTGCTGCTGATGGTGGTACTGCGATCGATGAAGGATTACGTTTGGGTATTGAGGAACTAGCAAAGGGCAAAAAAGAAACTGTTTCTCAAGCCTTTTTATTAACAGATGGTGAAAATGAACATGGGGACAACAAACGTTGTTTGAAATTTGCTCAGTTAGCCGCAGGCTACAATTTAACTTTGAATACTTTGGGATTTGGTGACAATTGGAACCAAGATATTCTTGAAAAAATTGCCGATGCTGGTGGTGGAACTTTATCTTATATTCAACGACCAGAACAGGCTGTAGATGAGTTTGCCCGCCTTTTTAATCGAGTGCAAGCTGTGGCATTAACTAATGCTTATTTGCTATTTTCTTTCATGCCAAAAGTGCGGCTAGCAGAACTTAAACCTGTGGCCCAAGTGTCTCCAGATACGATTGAATTACCAGTACAACAAGAAGCTGATGGGCGTTTTGCTGTGCGTCTGGGAGATTTGATGAAGGACACAGAAAGAGTGGTTTTAGCCAATATGTATTTGGGACAGTTCCCTGCTGGTAAATATGTAATTGCTCGTGTGCAAGTACGCTATGATGATCCGGCACAAAATCAGACTGGGTTACTCTCAGAAAATATGCCTGTGGAGGTGAATGTGATTCCAGCTTATCAAGGTGAAGCAAATCCAGAGGTACAACAGCATATTTTGGCATTAGCTAAGTATCGGCAAACACAGTTGGCTGAGGCAAAATTACAACAAGGCGATCGCGCTGGGGCTGCAACGATGTTGCAAACTGCTGCTAAAACGGCTTTGCAAATGGGAGATGTGGGTGCAGCGACGGTGTTACAAACTTCTGCGACGAGGTTGCAATCTGGGGAAGAGTTATCGGAAAGCGATCGCAAGAAAACTAGGATTGTCTCGAAGACGGTTTTGCAGGATTAGTTGTTTATGGGGGTGGGCTTTTTTGCCTACCCTATATGATAAAAAATGAACCGCACCAGACGCAGAGGACGCACCAGAGAAGAGGATGAAGAGTAGAGGGTTTCATCATGTGGCGATTATTTGTTCTGATTATGAATGTTCTAAGAGGTTTTATACGGAAGTTTTAGGTTTTTCTATTGTTAATGAGAGTTTTAGGAGGGAGAGGAATTCTTATAAGTTAGATTTACGGGTGGGGGAGAATGATCAAATTGAGTTATTTTCTTTTCCGAATCCTCCGCAAAGAGTTAGTCAGCCGGAGGCTTGTGGTTTAAGACATTTAGCTTTTCAAGTGGAGAATATTGAGGAAGTTGTCAGTGAGTTAAAAGCTAAGGGTGTTGAGGTTGAAGAGATTAGAATTGATGAGATTACAGGGAAGAAATTTACTTTTTTTCAAGACCCTGATGCTTTACCTTTAGAGATATATGAACTTTAGAAATATAGTAATTTTATCAATATTCATCTGTGTTAATCTGTGTCCATCTGTGTTCGTTTTTTTATCCTCTTTTGGACTAAATTACAAACCTCTACTACCGCTTTTTATTAGCCTTCCACGTCCCACCATAAACATAAAATGGGTTATTTTCACTCACAGAAAACCAACATTGAGGACAAACAAATACCCATTCACCGTCTTGTTCATGTTTGACACGATAAAGAACTGATGCGGGTTGATTGCATTGGGAACATAGTTTGATTCGATGCGATCGCGTCATTTTATTCTCTATATAGCAGGTCAGCTTTGAGACCATTGAGAAATATCTGCACTATTCCCTCATCACCATTCCACTCACCCCCTAAATATTTTGCCAAAGACTGACAAATATCTTCTTTTACTTTCTGTTCGGATATGCTTTCAGGGGATGTTTCTTCAACGATGGGAGTAGTATCGCTACTTTTTTCAACTTCGGTAATACTAGAAATAATCTCAAATTTCTCATCTATGTAACAAATAGAGTCTTTGTATTCCATCAAAGTTTGCAGATAAGCTGTTTGCAAAGCTGTTTGCCATCTGCTGCCAAATTCCTGAATAATGGATTGACCAAAGTACTGTTCCCAGTTTTTGAGAAAGCCTGAGTCTTCTCGGAGTTTTGTAAGTCTTTTATACTCTAAATCTCTAATTTGATACTTAATCCCTAGTCGAATGACATCAGCTACACTCAGACCTGTTTCTCTAGCTACTTGTTTTAATAATTCATCTTCTTCTTCTGTGAGTCTAATTCTATATTGCTTTACTCTTTTCATTTGGCTATCCAATGGATATCTTTTATGATTTCTACTATAGCTTTAAACTATCAAAGCAGTTAATCTAACGTAGGTAGCGGTTAGTGGTACATATAAGTAGTCATGCAAAATAAATTATCTATTTAGGAAAGGGAACTCTTAACAGGGAACAGAGAAGGAATACAGCGATTGCCGTTGGGTTGAAAAATAGCTAAATATTTATACGTCAGTATATGTAACCACTAACAACTGTACAGACGTGCCATGGCACGTCTCTACAACCACTAACCACTAACCACTAACCACTAACTAATGTCACTTGTCATCTTCCTAATCTCACTGGTGTCACGTACTTTAGCAATTACCGCTTCTCTCAATACTGATGAGGGATTATGGATTTATCGTGGTAGTCAGTTTATCAAACGTTTGTTTGAGGGAGATTTAACTCATACAATTCTCAAGCACCATCCAGGGGTTCCTAATATGTGGCTAACTGGTAGTGGGATGTTGGCGAATTGTTGGCTAAACAAATTTTTTCCTGGTTTTCTGGGTGTAGATTTACCACCAGATATTGGGGCTTGTCTGAATTTAGAACAATTTCCGATCAATTTATATATTATTCCCCGTTTGGTGCAGGCAGTGGTTACTTCTGCTTGTATGGTGTGTATATATTTACTCATAAAGCGGTTATTAGGGCAAGCGATCGCTTTCTGCACAATTATTCTTTTGTTATTAGAACCATTCTTTTTGGCATATCAGCGTTTTATTACTACTGATGCGTTACAGGCTGATTTTGCTATTTTGGCTGTGCTGTTATTTCTACTTTATTTGCAAAAAGATAGGGGACGCAAATTTATTTTAGCTTCGGGGGTATTTCTAGGACTAGCAACGGCGGCAAAAATCACGGCATTGTTTTTATTACCTGCGATTGCAATTATTATCGGATTGATTGAGTTAGGAGTTTGGCAAGATACTTTTCCTTCAAGAGGCTGGAAACAGCAGTTGCGAGGTTTTCGACTTTGGCTGGCGACAATTTTAGTTACATTTATCCTGATTTTTCCCGCAATGTGGGTTTCACCTGGATATGTTCTTGACAGGATACGTGATGGTGTTTTGCAAGAGTCAGATCGGGGATTTCTGTTTTTCTTAGGACAACTTACCCACTCCCCAGGAATTCTATTTTATCCCCTAGTGCTGGTATATCGTCTCTCACCAATATTACAAGTTGGTTTGGTGGCTACAAGTCTAGTATTGCTGATACCCAAGCTACGATGTCGGCAAAAAAATATGCCTGCGATCGTAGCGATCGCCTTAATCGCTATCTGGGTGATACTGATATTGTCAGCCAGTGACAACAAAATCGACCGTTATATCAATCTTTGTTTGCCAATGTTGGCGATACTTGCCGCGGTTGGTTGGTTGGAAATCATTGCTGGGGTGACACGTTGGCTAAACAAACTCTTTCCCTTAAGGGAGAAGAGTTTGCAGTGGGGTTATTTGATCATCTTTGCGTTGCAACTTGTCTTACTTTTCCCCTATCATCCCTACTACTTGACTTACTACAATCCTTTGTTTGGGGGTGCAGTAGCAGCCCAAAATATATTTATGATTGGTCAAGGAGAGGGTTTAGAACAAGCTGCCCAATGGTTAAACCAGTCTCCCAATGTAAAGGAAATCAAAGTAGCAAGTTGGTATAGTCGCTATTTTTCTAGTTACTTCTACGGTCAAGTTTTACCAGTAGATAAGCGGATTCCATCTGGTGTTCAACCTTGGACACAGGCTAATCGAGTAGTATTCTACAAGAATCAATTGCAACGTCAATTGCCAGAACCCAAGATGTTGGCTTACTTTGCCAAGCAGCAACCTTTATATACCGTACGGCTGCAAAATATAGATTACGCATGGGTTTATCCTGGACCATTAGCTTTAGCTGAAGATGTAAAGCGCATCCAATTTCCCTTATCTTTGTCTTTTGGCGAACAAGTACGCTTGTTAGGTTACGACTTAAATCAAACTAAGATATCTACCAATGATGAATTGATTGTCACATTCTATTGGGAATTTCTTGCACCATTGCCAGGAGATATTTCTATTAAAATCAGTTTGCGCGATCGCCAAAATCATATTTCCAACTTTTCCAGCACACCCCTAATAGATGGGTACGTGTTTCCAGAAAATATCACTCCAGGTACAATACTACGAGATGTCCACAAGCTGAAAATTTCTCCCAGTACATCACCACAACGCTATCAGTTAGAGGTAGAGGGATTCTCCTTCAAAAAGGGACAAGTGATTGGTGAAGTTGAAGTGGTGAAGTGATGCGGATGGGGTGATGGGGTGATAGGGTGATGGGGAGGTGTGTAACGCGCTTTGCGCGGCTTCCCGTTCGCCGTCAGGCGTTCCCGTAGGGTAGGGTGGAGTATGAGGAGTAGTGAACAACTACTAACCACTGTAGGCCGCGTGCATTTGTACCAAGATATTTAGTTTTCAGTAAAGATACTCATACAAATGCTTCGCCCCTACTAACCACTAACTACTAACCACTACTATTGAGTGACTATTTTTTGCCAATCAGCAGATGATAAGCGATAAATTGTCGTGACAACTCTTCCATAATTAGAAAAAGATTTTACAGGTCGATATCGTTCCTCCCAAAAACTTTGGTCTTTATCTAATATTTTTTTGTTACCACTTTGAGGATTTTGTATAAATATTATGTAAATATCACCGGGAACTTTGTCATCATATGGATGTAATTCTATATTTTTATAATTTGTCGGTATATAATATCGTGTAATACTTTTCTTTTCATTAGTAATAAAGTAACCATTTCTGCCCGTATTTTCTAAAAATGAGCCTACTTTTTCCCAATGTCTATAATAGGGAAATCCAAATAAACTTTGTCTACTTTGTCTTTTTAGTTCTAAAAATAAGACCCTTTTATTTTCCCAAGGATATTCTTTCTTGTTATCTATAAATAATACATGAGATAGTAAAAAGGACGGCACATATAACAAAGTTAAGCAAAAACTCTGAATATATTGATATTTTGCAGGAAATTTATTAAAGATGAAACTTTGAAAAACTTCCAAACCAAAAGCCGTTAAAACAGAGAAAGGCAAAATATAGGTATAGATGTGTGTACCAGGATTACTAACTAAAGTCTCCAGAGCTAAAAGAGGAAACAAGAACCACAATACTACTGAAAAATTTTCTTTAATTTTAAATAGACCTAATAAACCTAAAACAGCATATACATATATAATAAACAACGGATTATAAGTCATAAATGTTCGAGTAGAACTTACCGACTGCTTACTTATTCTTTCCAACCAGTAAGCCTTAGTAGATTCTGATAAGGAGAAAAAGAAGGGTAGATAAAATATAGATATTGATACTAAAAAAATAGTCCCTGCTAAAAGTAAATACAGGAGTTGCTTATTTTTATGGGAAGGCTCACAGTCAAGATACCATCTGTAAATTAAGTAAATTACAAATGGTGTAATAAATATACCATCGTAGTGTGCAAGAATAGAAATTCCCCAGCAAAACATACCTAAATACAAACCATAAATTCTCCATCTTGTAAACTTTGTGGACAAACTGATTAGATATAAAGTCAACACAGAAAATAAGATTACAAATGATTGATACTGAACAATTCTTGTCAAAGCTACAAATAATCCATTAATTGCAATAAATAAAGATGAATAAAGAGCTATTTTCTTATTAAATTCTAGTTTGATAAACTTGTAAAAAAAATAAATAGCCAATATACCCGCTATGGCAAAAGGTAGCCTAAGTAGAAACTCATTATCATACTCAGGATTAAAAATACTCATAATATATGTAATAAAAAATTGAATTGGTCCCTTTCTTTGATTGAGTAAAAAACCAATCATATTTTGCCCTACTTTCGGTCTATATAGTGCTTTAATTTCATCACCTTGATAATTCGAGTAGCCTAAATTAATCAACCTCAACCATAAACTCACAAATATTAAACACACCACAGGAAGAATGTTGCTTATTTTTTTCATTTTGGTAAGTCCAAAATTTAAAAATTTAACTTGCATTATTATGGCGGACAAGATAACCCTTTTACAAGCCGTTGATATACTTTTGGGATTACAAAAAAACCCCAGCTTTCAAACCGGGGTAGTATAAATAATCCAACTAAAATCCTATCAAACTCTCTACAAAGCAACTCCTCTACGTACCTCTGCGCTTACTCCGCGCTCCTCCGCGTTTAAAAAAACTACAAATTAAAAAACTTAACTTCCCTATTCTTCTTCCTTCTCATCTACATTTCTTGCATAACTATCAGGACGTTTACCTGCATTACGCACATTCACAATTTTACTCAGTAAATCAAACCAAAATGGCGCACCCATGGCAATAGCAATCCCACTAAGTAACCAGCCAGGAATCAAAGCTAATATTTTGAGATAAGGGAAAGTAGTTTTTGATTGTCGCGTCCATTTAATTTGCTGTTCTAAATTCGCATCACTCCAACCAATTGGTAAAGAAATATTTGTTAAAACTTCGTCTGCTTCTTGCCTAAGTTGATCTAAATCAACTGTACTATTCCGTAGTACTATTTCTCCAGCACTATTGGTAATAGTATCCCGGAGAGCAGAATCTTTCGATAATCTGCTTATCATATGAATTGCATCTGCATTTGCAGTGATAGCGATCGCTAAACCTATTAAAATCGCTGCTCCTTTCGCATTGCGTTTATATACTCCAGAAGCTCTTTCCATGGAACTATCAAATGTATTTTCAATTTCTAAGCGCAGTGCATTCATTCCTTCTTCTGTAGTTTTAACTCTTGCTTGAGCGCGCTTTGCTAAAACGGCAAGATTTTGAACTACAGACGGTGGTAAATTTTCAATGGCTGTAGTTTCAATTGTCTGGAATGCCTTCTTAACTCCCTGGTGCGTTTCGCTGTCTTGATCCTGGATTGCGGCTTTGATTTCTTTATATATATCGCTACTTTGGTCAATTGTTTGGACAACTTCATTAATATTTGGTTGTAATCCTCCGAGTAATATTGCTTGTTCGATATCATCAAAAATATCTTTTTTCCAAAACTTTAGTCTTCGTAAAGCTTTACCACATAATTCATTCTCAGGCATCTCTGCTTGAAAAGATTCTATATATCTATCAAAACTTTCCGCCATACGATTCAGGCTTGTTTGCAAGCTAGCTTTTTTTTGGTGAAAGTTCCAACAAGTTTTTTCAAATTCTGAACGGAGTTCCGCAAATTCCTTGTAAATATTACTGAAAAAACTGGCGAGGCTTTCGTCACCACTTGTTTGTTCTTGTAATTTGATAATAATTTCTTCGATTTCAGCTAATCTTTCTTCTTTAAATTTTTTCAGCCTTGATTCTGTTAATTTTTGCACTAACGCTGGTATTTGTAGAGTCTCCACAAGAGTTGTCGCAAAAACATCAGCAGGTATATAAGAAGGCCCGGTATGTTTTTTACCTCCAAAAATACTTGTGCTTTTATCTGTCCCTGGTCTAGGTTTTTTCACCATCCGATAAAGTGAACCAATTGCCCAAGTAATCTTACGAGGTATGGTGACAAATAATCCTTTTGCTTCTTGATTAATATTTTTAACTAAGGGGTTATCATAAATTCTATTTGCGAGTTGGATGACGTGAGCTTCTTCTGCACTATCAACATCACCAGCTAATAAAATTTCTATTGATTTTTTTAAGTGTTCAGCACGCCATTGAAACACAGTAGCAATTAATTCTTGTATTTCTGAAGCTAATAAACTCAACATTAAGTAAATAAAAATTAAACCAATTACTACATCTAAAATAAAAGGTAGATTCATTTATTTTCTCCACGATAACCAAATCAAGATTTATAGTTAGTATTTTTCGTGTCAATTCTTCCATAAATGCTCTTGAAATCAATTTAAGAGTAACGTCAGAAAAGTTGTCAAAAAATATTATGATTAATTAGCAAAAATTGAGTTAATTTAAAAACAAGGAGGAACTTCAGACTCTATTTGTTGCAAAATGGCAACACATGAAGATGCACGAACGTCTTTTTTTCATCGAACCAGCAAGCCAAATTATTATCCTAGAATATGCAAGAAGGAAGCTTTACTTGGGGTCGTCTGGAAAAGGAATATCGATCGCTAAACAAATGGATTGATTGGACATGGATAATAGTGCTGCTGGTAGCAGCTGTATTACTTTTTACCATAAATCTAGGCGGATTACCGCTACGAGACTGGGATGAAGGAACTGTGGCACAGGTTGCCAAAGAGATTTTGTACGCCCCTGCTGGTTCAATGGCTTGGCTTTACCCAACCTTAGGAGGTGAACCATACCACAACAAACCACCGTTAATGCATTTGTTGATTGCTGGGGCTTACTCCTTGGGTGGTGTGAACGAGTGGACAGCCCGCTTACCAGGATCAATTTTAACAGCAATATCAGTACCATTGCTGTATTGTGTAGGTAGAGAAATATTTCGTCAACGTTCTTGCGCTGTTTACAGCGCTCTAGTTTACTTAACAATGCTGCCAGTGGTGCGTCACGGGCGCTTAGCCATGTTGGATGGGGCAGTGGTATGTTTTTTTATATTGATGATGTTGTGCGTGTTGCGATCGCGGCGCAATTTACGTTATTGCCTTGGTGTCGGCATCGCTTTCGGCTTAATCTGCCTTACCAAGGGTATGTTAGGCCTACTGTTAGCTGCTGTCGCAGTCGCATTTCTGTTTTGGGATACACCACGACTGCTGACTAGTGGTTATATGTGGGTAGGAATGCTCATAGGTAGTATACCCGTGGCTTTTTGGTATGTAGCTCAATGGTGGGAGTATGGTCGCACCTTTACCAATGTTGGTATGTTCAGCCAATCTCTCAATCGCATTTGGTCATCTGTTGAAGGCCATTCCGGCCCACCCTGGTATTATCTATTGGAAATTCTTAAATATACTTGGCCGTGGTTAATTTTTTTACCATCCAGTTTGCATTTAGCCACAGAAAACCGTAACCTCAGTTGGGCAAAACTTGTGTTGGTATGGATGGGAGTTTATTTAGTTACTATTTCTCTGATGGAAACAAAACTTCCCTGGTATGTATTTCCTATTTATCCTAGCCTTGCCTTGGTAATCGGAGCGAAACTAGGGGAAATTGAAGATTTACCTGTGCTATCATCTTACCCACGATTTTGGGTAGTAACTTTAACCTTGCTGGCTTTGGTAGCAACTGCTGGTAGTATTTATTTCAGTTTCGTACCAACAGCAAAATCCGAATTACAGTTACAGCTAATTTTTGCAGCCGTAGCAATGACAATGGCCCTAGCAGCGATTTTGGCAGAAAGAGGCGATCGCCAATTTCTCAAAGTTTTGTTTTGGGGGTCTTATGTTTCGCTATTCTTATTTATGAAATCTAATTACTGGGTTTGGGAATTGGCAGAACGTTATCCAGTTCAACCAGTGGCCAACATGATCCGCGAAGCAACACCATCCGGCGCAAAAATTTATACATCTAACCCTGAACACCGTCCCTCATTGAATTTTTATAGCGATCGTAATATTGTTCCTGCTTCTTTTAAACAACTGCAAGATTATTGGCAAAATCAAAAACAACCTTATTTATTACTTGACAAATCGGCTTTTTATGCTCTTCAACTTGATTCACTCAAGGTTATAGGCCAAGCAGAAGGGTGGAAACTGGTGACAAAAGATATTAAATAGTTAGTTGTTGGTTGTTCGTTGTTGGTTGTTGGTGAGTCAAGCCCACTACCAAAGGCGGTTCCTGTCACGTAGACGCGTTCATAGGCTTCAAGGTAGAGTAGGGTTGTTCCAAACAACAATTAACAACCAACTACCAACAATCATCAAGTATATTTTTTGATATACTAATACTGAAAACTGTGGAAGAGGATATCCATCCCAGGAGCATTACTCACTGGGATTTTCTTCCCTCCTCTATTTCTATCTTTGGTGACGAGATGTCGCTGTTACGATTTTGCTGATACATAGAAATTATACCAAAAACAATAGCGCTTCCTACAACCACAGCTAGCAAAGGACTTTTGACAACGAAGAAATCTCGGATGATCCTGGCTAGAGGTCGGCTTTGACGGCGTAATGTCGAAGAAATCATCATCTGTCTTAAGGTGAACGGATCACGGACATAGTGGCCGCTTTTACAAACAACTAGCCTTTGGTGACAATACGGGCAGCTAAACAATCCAACATAACTTTTTACTGGTATGGGCGTAGAATTCTGGCAAATGGGGCAAGTTAAATAATGATTATCAAAAGTGTGTGTATTCATCTACCTCGTCCGCTTAGTCCACTTACTGGCTTCATAACAATAGCTATATTGAATTCCTGCTGAAAATGCGTGTAGATTTCCCCGACCATAATTCTCTCTCATTTAAGCATTATCGCCACATAAATGTCGCACACTAGAAAATTTTTAACCAAAGCTTTGTAAATTTCGCAAAGATATATAGATACTTTGCCCAAATTGACTTTTTCCAGTAGTAGGGTAAAGGTGAAGGGGGAACGGTAAAAGTCATTATTTGTACCTTTAACCAAATAGGGATAGTTAGTATTATTTGATCTTTCGGATCTAGCCTTTTGGCAAAGACTCCCGATCCAAAATCCAAAATTGGTATAACCTTTTTCCTTTACCCTATCTCCTGACTTGTCTGGTTGCTAAATGATCACTCACAATGAAAAGTAAGACATAAAAATTTAAATTTTTTATTAGATTTACTCCTCACTCAATGACTCTCCTGCCTCCGACAGAACTCAGGAAGGTGACTGAAAAACCTACCTTTGGTTTCCCTTCCTTCCGTTTAACCTATTTAGTTAATCGTTTTCAACCATCTCCAGAAACAGTTGTGTTACTTCTAGCCTTGCTTATTGGCAGTGGTAGTGGTATGGGTGTGGTGACATTTCATTATTTAATCCAGCTGATCCATCATTTGATGCTGGAAAATTTAATGAGTGTGATCGGTGTTTGGGGTGCTTGGACTTTAGCTTGCGTTCCTATTTTAGGTGGACTAATTGTTGGTTTAATGCGCTGGCGAACCCAAGACTTTGGCCCCGGACTTTCATCATTGATTGCTGCTTCTCAAAAGGGAGAAATCAAACGACAGCTGCGGCCAGTCACCAAAATGTTAGCAGCAGCTGTCTCCTTGGGAAGTGGTGCTTCTTTGGGGCCAGAAGGGCCTAGTGTAGAAATTGGCGCCAATTTTGGGATGCTGCTGTCTGTGGTTTTACAAGTATCACAAGAACGTCAGCGTCTATTATTAGGTGCTGGTGCAGCTGCTGGTTTAGCAGCTGGATTTAATGCTCCGATCGCAGGTGTTTTTTTTGCATTAGAAGTAGTATTGGGAGCAACATCATTTGCGACTTCTGCGGTAAGTGTAGTGCTACTAGCAGCAGTAGTCGCAGCGTTAATTGCTCATATTGGTTTGGGAGGACAACCCGCTTTTGCCTTACCTGTTTACCAAGTCCGTAGTCCATTAGAGTTACCACTCTATCTTGGCTTGGGTTTATGGGCAAGTTTGGTGTCTTTAATTTATACGCAATTAATTCGCCTCGCAAAAGCTTGCTTTGCAGGTAAAGTTCCTGGTTTTTCTAGTTTAGGAAAAATACCATTACCTATTCATCCTATTATTGGTGGACTTATTATTGGTATTTGCGCTTTATATTTACCGCAAATTTTAGGTATTGGTTATGAAACAGTAGAAGCAATGCTACAAGATGTAGAGTTTTCATTGCAGCTGTTAATTTTGCTGTTGGTAGTAAAATTGGTTATAACAGCAATTAGTGTTGGCAGTGGTTTTGTTGGTGGTGTATTTGCACCCGCAATGTTTTTGGGTGCTTCTTTAGGTTCTGCCTATGCAAAAATTTTGGCAAATGTAGCGCCTGCAATGAGTGGTTTTATGGCAGCACCCCCTGCTTATGCAACGGTAGGAATGGCTGCCGTACTTGCTGCTAGTGTGAGAGCGCCATTAACGGCAATTTTATTATTATTTGAATTAACGCGGGATTACCGCATTGTGTTACCGTTAATGGCAGCTGTCGGTTTAAGTGTTTGGCTAGTGGAGCGGATAAGGCCCAATTCAAACTCCAACTCCAATCTTCAACAAATAGGTCTTTCGGAATTGAAAGACGAACAAGCAGAAATTTTACAGCAAATTCTTGTCCAAGAAGCTATGCATCCTTGTCCGAAAAAACTGCCAGCAACCATGACAGTGATCGAGGCAGCTTTAGAAATGACACGCGATCGCACCCGCAGTGCTTTAGTAGTAAATGAATTAGGGCAATTAGTTGGTATCCTCTCTTTAGAAGATATCAACCGTACCCTTTCTGCTTGGCAAACTTACCCAGATTCATCAACTGCAAATCAAGGCGATCTATCCAATCAAACCCTAATTGATATTTGTACCACTGATATTCTCTATGCTCATCAAGATGAACCCTTATCTGAAGCCTTGGATCGCATGTCTCTTCGCGGCTTGCATCAGTTACCAGTAGTAGCGTCAGATAACCCCGAACAAATTTTAGGATTACTAGAACGGGAACAAATTGCTTTAACTTGTAATGTGGCAGTCACCCGTAAAGCTCTCTGCCACTATCTACCATTGGTAACAACAACAGATGTGGTCGCTAGTCATTAGTTATTAGTCAATGGTCAATAGTCAATGGTCAATACTATTGACTATGACTATTGACTATGGACTCTGGACACTTGACCATTAACTATATTATGCTGTTGCTTCTAGAACTTCGGCCTCTTCTCTTTCATCTGAGTCTATCTGTCTCAGACGAATGTGCTTTTTACCCAAAGTAATGATAAACTCATCTCCGGGTTTGAGATTCATCTGTTTGGTGTAAGCAGAACCAATTAACAAATTGCCGTTAGACTGCACACTAATTCTGTAGCTAGCACTGCGTCCTCCACGGCCATTTGCGCTAGGTGCGCTATCTAACTGAATGCCTTCGGCATCAATTAGAGCATTCAAGAATTTCATCATGTTGACGCGCTCTATACCATTTTTTGTCACAGTATAGTAGCCACACTGTTTAGCTTTTTCTTCTTTGCTCAGATTTTCTAGTTCTTTGACTTTCTTGAGCAACTCTTCGCCGGTTAGGGGTTCAATTTTTTTCTGTTTAGCCATCAACTTAGAGCGAAAATGAACGAACGATTGAGTGAGTTGAATCGATTTTATTTTAGCTGACCTTGAGGAAGTGATAACACAATCCTTTTATTTTTATATCAGCTACCGCAAAGTATATTACACAAATCAGCAAATTTTTGCAGGTCTATTAATATTTACTATGCAATCTAATTTAAAGAATATGGCTGAAGCTGATAAATATCTCTAGTTTATGAAAGACTGCTACACTGTAATCTATATTTGTTTAAGTTTCCTAAAGCATAGCTAAAAAAGTAGTCTACTTACACTTGTTTGATAATTGGCACACAGAACGATAAGTAAAACTGATCCTTAGTTATTGGTTGTTGGTGGTTGATTGAAACACCAAACAACAAACAACAAATAAAAACTTTACGAGAATGAAACTAACTACCAAAGGACATTACAGTGTCAAAGCTTTGCTAGATTTGAGTTTACAAGCGAATTATGGGCCTGTTTCCACTAAAGCGATCGCCTCTCGTCAAGATATCCCTGCTCCTTACCTAGAAAAACTGCTAATAGAAATGCGTCGTGCTGGGTTAGTAAAATCTATTCGTGGTAGCATCGGCGGATACCAACTAGCAAGGAAACCAGCACAAATATCTTTAGGCGAAATATTAGAAGCAGTTGGTGAAACAATAGAACCTTTACCTCATCATCAAGCTTCCCCAGGACAAACAGAAGATTGGGTAACATTTACTCTTTGGCAAAGGCTGCACCAAAAATTGAAAGAAGCATTGTACAGTATTACTTTGGCAGACCTTTATTACGATGCTCGCAGTTGGCAAGCCTCCCTTGGAGAAGAAGCCAGTTTTATTATTTAGTCATTAGTTATTCGTTGGTTGTTGGTTGTTGGTTGTAACACAAAACAACATACAACATAACAAATGACAAATGAATTCTGTGATTGTTTTAATCCTTGCAGCTTATTTAGACTATATCATTGGCGATCCTTGGGGATGGCCTCATCCTGTGCGAGTAATGGGGTGGATAATTTCTTGCTTCAGCAAATTTGCTTTAACATATTGTTACAATCCTCTCACACAACGTTTAGCAGGAATATTATTAGGTATTTTCTTGGTCATTGGTAGCGGGATTTTTGGCTATTTGATAATACAAACTACTAAATCCCTACACCCGTTGTTGGGAATTGCCATAGAAATCATTCTCTTAGCTAGTTGTTTTGCTGCTAAAAGTTTGCGAGTCGCAGCCCAAACAGTTTTACAACCTTTAACATTAGGAAAAATCCAGGATGCTCGTTGTACCCTGAGTAACTATGTTGGTCGAGATACGGAAAATCTCACAGAATTAGAAATTTTACGAGCAGTTCTGGAAACAGTCACAGAAAATGCAATTGATGGAGTCACAGCTCCTCTTTTTTATGCAATAGTTGGTGCATTTTTGCCATTGATTGGCCCAGTTCCCTTAGCTTTGGCATATAAAGCTAGCAGTACACTTGATTCAATGGTAGGTTATCCACAAGCACCCTATACCTATTTGGGCTGGTTTAGTGCGCGCTTAGAAGATGGTTTCACTTGGATTCCTTGTCGATTAACAGTCATCACCATAGCACTGCTGTCGGGTAAACCTTTGCATGTCATCCACATTTGTCAGCGCGATGCACCTAATGATCCCAGTCCCAATTCTGGTTGGAGTGAGTGTGCTTATGCTGCTACCTTAGGTGTACAGCTAGGAGGAACTAATTGGTATCGCGGCGTGGCTAAACATAAACCTTTGTTGGGAGAAGCTACTCATCCAATCACCCCGGCTAGTATTGAGCAAGCGTTGCAAATAACTCGATATTGCTTTTTGTTATGGTTAGGGGTAATGACTCTGTTGTTATTTGCCATAAAAAGGTAATCATGAAAATAGGGAATAGGGAATTGGTAGCTTGATTGCTTCTCATTTCCTACGATTCCTGATGACTCAGTTTTTTAGTATAAAATTTGCTCGGGGGATACTGGTATATGACAATTTCTACCGTTTCTACCAAAGCTAAAGTGGTTGAGATTCTCTCATCTGAGGAACTCCGTCGTACCGTAAATCGCCTTGCTTCTCAAATTGTGGAAAAGACGCGCGATTTATCCCAGTTAGTGCTGCTTGGTATTTATACCAGAGGAGTACCCTTAGCACAACTACTAGCACGTCAAATTGAAGCACTTGAAGGTGTATCTGTGCCGGTAGGAGCCTTAGATATAACATTTTATCGCGACGACCTCGACCAGATAGGGCTGCGGACTCCTGCAAAGACCGAGATATCTTTTGATTTAACAGATAAAATTGTCGTACTTGTAGATGATGTGATCTTTAAAGGAAGAACAGTTCGTGCTGCTTTAAATGCTGTAAACGAGTATGGTAGACCAGAAGTAATTCGTCTAGCTGTACTGGTAGATAGAGGCCATCGCGAGGTTCCAATACATCCAGATTTTGTCGGTAAACAGCTACCCACGGCCAAAGAAGAAATTGTCAAGGTTTATTTACAAGATATAGATGGAACAGATGCAGTTGAACTGATTGCAGATTAGTTTATAAAAATTAAGATCCCCGTTCCCAAGGTGTGGGCAGATTTGATTTACGACGCACGCGCTATTTTGGACTCGCTAAAACTCATTTACAACATATTGCTAGTGCTTGTGCAATCAATCTAAGTCGGTTTTTTGCTTGGTCAAATCATCTGGCTCCAGTTCACACTCGCACTAGTTCTTTTGCTAGATTACGTTTTCATTGTGCTTAACTAGCAAATTATTTTCTTTAATCATTTGCTGACTCTCCAGGTACACTTGCTTGTACTTTGGTCACAGTTTCTCTTGCTAAAAAAGATACCCCTCGACCGGGTACCTTTTTCATCTTACTTGCTGTTTGTTACCTGTTTCCTCTGTTTCTTCACTCTTGGGGGGTCTGACCCCTTATTCGCCAGCTGTATCTTCAGATGGAATGGCTTTGATCTTAAAGTTCTTAACCCGAACTCAGGTTACTAAATGTAGAGACGCGATGTTCCTCGCGTCTCTACCCATCAACTACCAACAATTATTTAACTCATCGCAGCATTACTGCGGTCATAGGTTATGCGAGCATTGGGGTCTATTTTCCCTTGAGTCGGGTTCCAGTAGTGAGACATTTCTCCAGGAAGACCCAATTCTTCCCCTGCACGTTCTAGCATCGATTGTTGCCGATTTTTGATCAGCTGATAATGACGCACCATTAAAGCACGAGCTTTGTCTTGGGTAGACATACCAGAGTCCTCCCTGTTGTTTTATTTGATTGATTTGTTTATCCCTATTAATAAGATAGCAGTAAAAATCTGTATAATAAGTTACGGAATGATACATTTTAATAAAAATTCATATTTTAATGACTGCTAAGGGCAAAAGAAAAAATTTTTATTACTGTTGTTTCATCTTCATAGCCCTTTATTGGTATGGCTGGAGTGGTGAATCTTTGCCCACTCCACTAAGTATTGGTTAATGAGAAAAAATCTGGTTAATAGATCATTCTCAAGATTCAAGATTAATGAATTCATAGTTACAATTATTTAAGTTACATAAATAAAAATAAATAAAAGCCTAGCCATTCACATGTCCGACACATTGACGAAGCTGACTTATCAAACTTTTCAGCAGAGCAAAAACTACTTTGGTTTGGCTCATAAAACATTGAGCGCACGGTTGTTGAATTTAGTTTCTCCTGTTGAGCAGCAAACCAAACCCATTCCCACTGAAGTTATACCCAAACTTCAACAAAGGCTGGATAATTTACTGGAAATTGATTGGCAGGATGCACAGCAGGGTGTATATCCTACGAGCTTGCTGTTTGATAATCCTTGGCAAGACTTTTTCCAATACTATCCAGTAGTCTGCCTAGATATATTCCAAATGTGGGAACGGGCTAAGCAGAAGAAGTATCAAGACTTTCCCCCAAATGTCGAAACTTCTGGTTATCCCAGTTACTATGTACAGAATTTCCATCACCAAACTGATGGCTACTTGAGTGACTTGTCAGCCAATCTCTACGATTTGCAGGTAGAAATTCTGTTCGGCGGTACAGCCGATCCAATGCGACGGCGAATTCTTGCACCTCTCAAAGAAGGGTTAAGATTTTTTGCTGATACACCATCCCGCCAGGTACGTGTTTTAGATGTAGCTTGTGGAACAGGCCGAACTTTAAAGATGATTCGTGCAGCTTTACCGCAAGCATCACTGTTTGGTACGGATTTGTCACCAGCTTATTTGCGAAAGGCAAATGAATTGTTAAGCCAAATCCCAGGAGAGTTACCACAACTGTTGCAGGCGAATGCTGAAGAGTTACCCTACCTGGATAATTATTTTCATGCAGTGACTTCTGTGTTTCTTTTCCATGAGTTGCCGGCGGCGGTACGCCAGCGAGTCATCGAACAATGCTACCGGGTAACAAAACCAGGAGGAGTATTCATAATTTGTGACTCTATTCAGATGAGCGATTCTCCAGAAATGGAACCTCTGATGGAGAATTTCCACGAAATTTACCATGAACCCTACTATAAGCATTACATGACTGATGATTTAGTAGAGCGTTTAGAAAAAGCTGGTTTTGAGAATGTAGAAGTGCAAGTTCACTTCATGAGCAAATATTTGATTGCTCACAAGCCATTTTGATCAAGCCCCTTTGGGAGGAGCGTAAGGGTGTAAGGGGAAGAACTAGCTGCTTTCTTTTCCCTACACACCCACGCCCCTATTTCTTTTATTTGGTAATAGTAATGTTGTTTGCAACCTCAACAAAATTCTAGTTTCCCGATGCAAGATACCAGTAGCTCAACACATATAAAAGCCTGAGTAGGATATTAGGGAGTTGCTTTTTTGCCTGTTTCCCTAATGATCTACATATATCTGAAACAGATGTGCTGGCGCGGAACTGGTAGACGAAGTGACACCCTTTTCCTGATTCTTTGAGGTTTGTGATCGGGATATATTTACTTGCTTTGAGGAGTGATGCTGTTTGCAGTACGGATTTTAGTTGATTTTGCCTTCTGTTCGCAAGGGTGGAAGACCCTTTATTTACACGGAGATTACAGAATGGATACAGAGCTATTACCTGATTTTGTTGTGTCTTAATTGTTATATACTTGCTATAGAAGGTGTGTAACAGATGTTTAAGTAAAACATCGTGTTTGGGTGTAATCTGAATTCCTTGCTACCAACAAAACTACTAGCCTAAAGATGATTTTGAGTATGTGGTTGTTAGACAACAACATGCTTTTTACCAGGATGTTCCATTAAATCTCTACGGGAACCACCCTTCGCGGGACGGTTTTTGGGAGGATTGGCTTTTGAAGACAGTAACAGATAAGACACTCTTTCTCTGTCTCGATCGCGTCCACTACCCCGATAAGGAGATTTGGGCTGTTTAGATTTTGCTGAGATTAATAGGTGGGAACTAGAGTGAGATTGCAACATATTGGATAGGGAATTGGTAACTGTTTGGCTGTTGGCAGCTAAGCTGCTCAGTAACAGACCTGTAACCAAAAGTGAAATGGCAGCACGCATAACAAGTGTCTATTTTAAAACTCTTCATTTCACTGATACTGAGTTTCTTTTACTGCTTCCGGACGATTTAGGGAAAAAAGTATTGTTTTTAACTAAAAAAATATTTTGTTCAGCAATGAGTATTTTCTACTAGTAACCAATGTCCAGCATGATTGAGGCGGCCCCAAAGATTGAGTTTTTGCCCGTGGGAGAAAGCTTGTAGCTGCTCGTTGATGTGCGATCGCAAAGTCACAAGCTGCCAAATTTGGCCTTTGTATGAAGCTGGGATCGTAATTGTGAATCTGTAATCTTGCTGATCTAAGCAGTGAAAAATACCTTGAAAACAGTTAAAATGTTGTTCATGTCCAGTTTTTATACTGTCGTAAAAATACTGATAATCACAATCAGCAGGACAATATCCACTACATGGATAGGCTTCTGGATTGTCTAAGTAATAGCGTTGCCAGTGTAACCAATTCGTATCGGTGGGTGAAAGGTTGAATAACGGAATCACTGCCGCAGGTGCTATTTGATCTAGTAGTAAAGCTGTTTGTAGGACTCTAACGGGTAAATCTCTGGGCTGACAATTCAACTCTATACAAATAGCAGCAGCCATCCCTGCTGCTTGACCAATACCCATAACAACAGGTTGCAATCTAGTCGCGCCATTGGCAATATGAGACACAGAAATATTCTTTTCACATACCAATAAACCATCTGTCTCTAACGGAATTAGACAACGGTAAGGAATAGTGAAGGGAGTTCCCGTCCAGCGCCCTCCCCAACGAATGGATTTTGGTTGTAAGTCGAACTTGACACTAGGATAATGATGGTCGTTGGCGTAGTTACCAATCGCGATCGCATCTATATTTAACGCTGCTACACTACCTCCTGCTACAGGCAAAATATCCTGTTCTCTAATAGTAGTTAGCCCTACTAGACGACGACTTTCGCGGTAGTAGGGATGTAGTGCGTAAGCACTTGTTCGATTTTGGATTTGGGGAAAGATATCATTTGCTAAACCGTAGCGACAACCAAGCTGATTTTGAATATAATGAGCAAAATTCTGACTATGCCAAAAGCATTCTGTTTGAAATTCTTGTCTTGCTGCTTCAGACTGGATTAATCTGCCTACACCTTCACCGTAATCGTTACCGTGAATCGGCCAATTCATCATGAAGCTGTTTCCTGGTAAGCGACCATAGTTCAAAAAATTCTCAGCACCATAGTCATCCCAAGCACCAGCAAACAGTGATGGATCATACTTTGGTGCAGGCGGAATTTCTGGGGCAACAACTTCACCGTAATCTTGCATCACCACTACCCAGGTTGGGGCTTGCACAGGATATTTTTCTGTGAGATAATTAAACTCAGCTGGGGCGCTAATTTCTCCAAACTCCGACTGCAATTCCCAACCCCAGCGATGAGATATATCTGCCAAAGCCAGTAAATCTCCTAATTCTGTAGCGTCGAGAGTCACCTGGGCTTTAACAGTAAAATCTGCGAACCTAACGCCAGTTATACAATTTCCTTCCCGTAAAACCTCCAAAGGCACATATCCAGAAATCCAAAGCAGATTCGGTAATTCCCGCACCCAATCTGCAAAAATCTCCGCACCTACACGCGGATCATAACTAAAAAAGCTGACCCAGCTATTATCTAATCCTCCTGGTTGTCGCTGCTGCAATTCTCGTAAAAAGGCACCCCACAAACCTGTTTGAAAAGCTTCTAGTTCATTGCCATCTGGTGCAGACACACCCGCAGATGTCAGCATTCCTCCCAACCAAGAAAATTCGCTAACAAGAATAGTTTTTACTCCCCGTCGCGCCACCTGGATAGCAGCAGCAGTTCCGCCTGTTCCACCACCGACTACTAAGACATCGGCTGTGTATGTCTGATTCAGCATCTGTTAACCTCGCTGGCCTTTTGACAATTTGATATGATGCAAAAAGTAAAAATAAACATCAGTAAAATAGTCAAGCAAAAGCGACCACGAGAGCATATTATTGCTGATTTAAGTATTAATTATGCTGAAGATATATTTTCTTATGCGGTTATTCTAGAGAGCTTATAGAGTATGATTACGGCTACGATTTGGTAATGTTTACGTATGACGCAAAGCTTTTTACACACAATGAAAGCAGTAGAAATAGAAAGCGCGATCGCCTGCTTCAAAGTTTCCTGTATTAAGAAAGTTTGCAATCAGGTGGAAAAATAAAAATTTCGCTTCCTGATTGTACTGCCTTACGGTACAGAGCGATCGCATCTACGAAACGACAAAAGGTAATGGGAACCCATCTGTCCTTATAAAAAGAGATCAGGACTTTGCTAGCCGCATACTCTCCCGATGGCAGGGGATTTTTCAAAGGCGAGATCATAATTAGGTGTTTGTTAAAGTAAATTTTAAAAATCTTAACTTTACTTAAATTATGACAAAGACCCAAACTGATCTCCTTCGTTCCAGAGGTAGATAAGTAAATGTACTTGTTATTTACTTTATACTTCTAGTACTCTACCACACAAGTTTTGACAGCTTGCGAGACCTCAGACCCCCGACTTTTTTAAAAAGTCGGGGATCTAGCCAAACTGTCAAAATCAATTTGGTGAACTACTAGGTGTTTTAGAAATCGACCACCTATACACAGCGATAAAAACCATCCGTGTTCATCTGTGTTCATCCGTGTTCGACAATCATTATCCCTGCCGCTACGCCACAATCTTTTTGAAAACTCGACCACCGTACAAGGCGATGAACACCGATATGATTACCCGTTGGTGACTAGAGTTTTAACTCTCCAAGTCTTCGATTTCTTTGGGTACGCCAGCAGTCAAAACTTCATTTCCCGTCGGAGTCACCAAGACATCGTCCTCAATCCGAATGCCAATACCAACCCAACGTTGATCTATTTCTGGTTGGTCTTCTGCTGGTTTAGTATCTGGTACTATATAAAGTCCTGGTTCCACCGTCACCACTTGACCTGGTTGCAGAATTTGCGGGTTGTCGCCATGCTGGTAAACTCCTACATCATGCACATCTAAGCCTAGCCAATGGCCAGTGCGGTGCATGTAAAATGGTTTGTATTTTTCTTCCTCTATTAATTTGTCGATTTCGCCTTTGAGGATGCCGATTTCTACTAAACCTTCTGTGAGAACACGGACAGCGGTATCATGAAATAGATTATAAGGATTACCTGGTTGCACTTGAGCGATCGCTTGTTTTTGGGCTGCCAAAACAATCTCATACAAGATTTTTTGTTCTGGGGTAAATTTATCTCCTACAGGAAATGTCCTGGTAATATCTGAGTTGTAATATTCGTAGGCACAACCAGCATCAATCAGCAGTAACTCGTTGTCCTGCATCTGCCGATGATTCTCTACATAGTGCAGTACACAAGCATTGACACCAGAGGCAACAATCGAAGGATAAGCAGGCCCCATCGCACCCCGCTTGCGGAAGATGTGTTCAATTTCTGCTTGAACTTCGTACTCATAAAGTCCTGGTGCAGTAAATTGCATGGCGTGGTTGTGTGCTTCCACTGCAATGTCAGCAGCTTTACGCATGAACTCCAATTCTGCTTGACTTTTAATCAAACGCATACTGTGGAGGATGGGACTAGTATCTTCGATCGCGATCGGCCCTGTACCCCGCTTCGGATAAGTCCGCATTAAGCGTTGCCAATGATTGAGGATTTTATCGTTAAAAGCGCGATCGCGTCCTAAGCGATAATAAATGCGATCGGCTTTTTCAAGATACTGCGGTAGTTTTTCATCTAGTTCCGCAATGGGGTAAGCTTCATCCGCACCGTATATTTCCTTGGCTGCTTCTACTCCACAGCGATAACCACTCCAAATTTCCTGTTCCCTATCCTTGGGTTGCACAAACAACACAAATCGATGTTCTGGATGATGGGGTGCTAAAATTGCTACTGCTTGCGGTTCGTTAAACCCAGTCAGATAAAAGAAATCGCTATCTTGACGAAAGTTATATTCGACATCGTTGTGCATTACTGCTGTTGGCGCACTGCGAAAGATGGCAGTACCATTACCAATCTTGGCCATTAATGCTTCCCGACGCTGTTTATATTCTGTCTGCATGATTCCGCTATAAAGAACTTATCTAATTTTGTCTAAAGTTAATACTAGTTAACTACAACCACGTTAGTATTTTTTACTGACACCGCCATAACCTTACGGAGTGAAAAATTACAGATTCAAGATTAAAAATTTAGGCGAATAAATTATAAATTTTACATCTTTCATTTTTAATTAAGCGCAGCTTTTGCACCCATTTTGCAACTCAGATCGCAGAAGAGATATCGTAAAGACAGGTAGCGTGCTTGCATACTTATGATGACTAACTCAGCCGTAGCTACAGAAATTCTACCAATGGTGCTACAGTTACATCCAGCGATTCAAATGACAGATGACCAATTTTACGAACTCTGTCAGCTAAACCGGGATTTTCGCATTGAACGCAATGCCTTTGGAGAGTTAGTTATTATGCCCCCCACGGGTTCCGAAACCGATGAACGTAACTTTAACTTAATTGGTCAGTTGTGGGTATGGACAAAGCAAGATGGAACAGGAGTTGGTTTTGGATCTAGTGGTGGGTTTACTTTACCAAATGGAGCAGTGCGATCGCCAGATGCAGCCTGGATAAAAAGTACACGTTGGCAAGCTATACCAGTAGAGTTGCGGAAAAAATTTGCACCTATTTGTCCTGAGTTTGTCATTGAATTACGTTCTGATAGTGATAGTTTGCAGCTTTTACAAGACAAAATGCAAGAATACATTGAAAATGGAACACAATTAGGCTGGTTAATTGACAGAAAACAACGCAAGGTTTTTATTTACCGTTCTGGCAATATTATTGAGGAATTAGATAATCCTCAAACACTGGGTGGAGAGTCTTTATTACCAGGATTTGTTTTGGATTTAAGCCAGGTATGGTAGGTAGAAGATACTAAAAACTACTAACCCTACCCTTACGGGAAGCCACTACGTGTCTACGGGTTCGTCAGTCGCTCATGGGGGACTCACCACTAACCACTAACTACCAACAAACTTAAAATTATATTTTTGCCAATTTGGCAACATGCTAAGTCAGTTATCAGTTATCAGTTATCAAATTCAATTATTCACTGTTAACTGATTTAAAACTGTCAATGGAAAAATCAATACATTACTCGTATTTGCCAAAGGTTATTCAAAATCACAATCGATTAGATGTCCTATTGGCTCTACGCGGCTTTGCCTGTTTAATGGTAGTAATTATCCATTGTGCCCCTCCCCGAAATGCATTGATTTATCAACATTACGATTTTAGTTGGCTCATCTTTAGTCATGGTGCAGTAGCAGTTTGGATTTTCTTTTGTTTATCTGGCTATTTAATGGGAAAAGCCTTTTACACTGAGCGTTATCTTAGCGATGTCACAGGAGTAATTCATTTTTGGCGTAATCGTGCTATTAGAATTTTACCTCTTTATTATTTTGCTGTTTTGATTTTATCTATATTTGTTTATCCTGATGTTCTGAAATTTGATAATTGGGGATATCTACTGCGGGTTTGTACTTTCACTTATAATCCTTATATTGCATCTTCACCTGTAGCATTTAATGATGTTTTTTGGTCTCTCTCTACAGAAGTACAATTTTATATACTCGTTCCTTTTATCTATAATTTGAGCAAATCTTTAGTCTTCAAACAAAAGCATGTTATTGCAACAGCAATCTTAATTATATTAATAGTATTTTTCATCAAAACCTTATCTTGGTTCAGTTTCTCTTATCAAATAATTAATCAAATGGGATATGCATTTAAATATTGGTATACTCCCATCTTTAATAATCTTGATGTCTTTTTATGTGGTTTTTTGGTCAATGCATTGATTAAATATCAAAAGCCAAAATCTCACAACATAGAATCTAGATTTAATTACAGGCTATTTTGGAATCAAAAATATATAGCCTTTATCTTGATAATTTTACTTTATCTATTCACTGCTCATCACTTATATCATCAAGAATTATGGGGACTACCTAATCGTCCTGGTGGCTGGAGAACAATCACAACTATCTTTATTTTTCATCCATTAACCGCAATTATTACATCTTTTTTGATTTTTGCTTTTGAATCAGATAATTATCAGATTTACAGTAAAAATGAAAAACTATCATTTGCTTCTGTATTAAAAAATCCTCTCCGAACATTAGAAATTTTTGGAAAATTATCTTATGGAGTTTATATTTGGCATATGCCAATTTTAGGAAAAATTTATTCACTATTTACATCAAATATTCCTATTGAAGCTTTTTATCATAGACTAGTAGCAACACTGATTTTATCAGTAATACTAGCTACTGTTACATACTACTTAGTAGAATTACCAGCAACAAAATGGAAAATTTATCGTTCTTCTTCTAATTAGAGGTTATTTATAAAGCCAGTAGGGTGTGTTAGGTGCGTATTTTGATCTAGTTTTTCACGAAAAAACTTATGTGAGTGCCTAACGCAACGGCAATAAAGCGGGAGGAACATCCACGCCGCTTTTTGCCTCCCCTACTTAAGATTTACTTATTGTTCTATAAGTGTATAAAAAATAATAAATACTCAAAGATTGTTAGTACATGTTTATTATTTAACTATTAGACTCCATAAAAAAACAGTTGATAATTTGTAGATGTTTGTTTAGTTAACAATTTGTTTATAATTAGCACTCAAATCTAAAAAAAGTTATTATTTTGAACTTATTTTTTTTAAAAAATAGCTAGCAAAAGCTTGTATTTTAGGTAATTTATGACATTTATTAAGAAAATATTAAGAAGCTAAATATGTTATTAACTAACACTTGAATCAAAGAGAAAAAAACAGTTAAAAGGTTTATGACCACTTGTCTCAAACACACGCCATGTCCGATCAGATTTCTACTTCTAGTAGCGCTCCAATCTCAACAGACAAATACACAAGCAAAAGTCAATTAGAAACAGAGACTTACTCAAGCTATAGGAGTTCTTCAGATGCAAACTCTCAGCTTGATCTTCCAAATCTACAGAATCCTAATCCTGTATTCACGAGTGCGGCAATTGTATCGGATTTCAACGGTGATGGTAAGAACGACAAGTTCTGGCGTAACTCTCAAACTGGTGAAAATGCCATTTGGTTAATGGATGGCACAAACGTCGCCTCTGCGGATTTTGTCAAGACAATGGGTACAGAGTGGGATGTTAAAATCGGCGATTTCAACGGTGATGACAAGACAGACTTACTCTGGTTCAACAAAGCCACAGGCGAAAACCAAGTTTGGCTGATGGATGGTACAGCTGTTGTATCTGAAGCGTCCTTGGCAACACTAAGTCCAGATTGGACACCAGCGATCGCAGATTTCAATGGCGATCGCAAAACCGATATCCTCTGGCGGAACACAACAACCGGTGAGAACGCCGCTTGGTTAATGGATGGTACACAAGTAACCACTCCGTCTTTTCTCCAGACTGTCGATTCCAACTGGACAGCCAACATTGTTGATCTCAACAGCGACGGTAAGACAGATATCTTCTGGCGCAACAAAGCCACAGGTGAAAACGCCGTCTGGACGATGGATGGTACAAACGCCACTGGTGCATCTTTGCCCACACTAGGCACTGAATGGCAACCGACCCTGGGTGATTTTGACCTCAATTACCAAACCGACATTCTCTGGCGCAATACAGCCACAGGTGAGAACAAAGTTTGGTTAATGAACGGTACAACCGTTGCTAGTGATACTGCTCTACCTACGCTCGAAGGTTCTAGTTGGAAACCATTAATTGGTGACTTTGACGGTAATGGTAAGACTGATATCTTATGGTACAACCAGGAAACTGGCAAAAACCAGATATGGATCATGGATGGTAGCAATGTTCTCACTACAGTTGCTGCCGATGCACCCAGTGGGGCTTGGACACCTAGTATCAGTGATACCAATGGTGATGGTAAAACCGACATCTTCTGGCGGAATTACGAAACAGGTGAAAACGCCGTTGTAGTTGTGACTGGTACTGACTCTACTCCTACAGCTCTACCTACCCTTGGCAAAGAATGGTATACCTTTTAGTCCAGTAAACAGTGAACAGTTAACAGTCAACAGTGAGAATTGAATTTAATAACTGATAACTGATAACTGATCACTGATACCTGCTCGTTGACAGTAAGCGCCGAAATAAATATCTACACTGCCAAAAAATTTTCATTCATAGCGGGTTATTTTCTTGGAGAATCACTCTTGCACCTATTTTTGAACGTCAAGAAATGAAATTCCAGGGCTTTTAGCTAAACTCTACTACTCAGTCATCTTTAGATGACTTTTGCTATTAGTCTAGAACTTTAGTTCTAGGCGTACTTCAAAACAAAGTGCAAGATATGTGTGATAAAAATATCTTCAATGACTAGCTCAAAGTTTGTAGTCAGCACTTTAGTGCTTGAAAATTTCAGGAATAAAGTTCTGAGACTAACCACTAGATAGAGCGATCGCAATTTTGTGCAAGTATAAAGGCATCTACCACCCGCTTCTTATCTGAATTGTCGAATGAAGGCAGAAGGCAGAAGTTTAAAAATTTTATCAGGTTTTCCTGATAGAAAACAGCTCCACATCTACGTATTTTTGACTTTCTATTGAATTTAAAAATGTTAATCATAAACAACATTGTTAAAAGTGTTAGATGTTATTTTTTGACAAAAAAAACATTAAAAACAAGTGAAAATTTGATGAACAATTGTGCATTCACGATTCACAATTCGGCATTCCAAATTCTAAATTCTGATCTAGACTCTAACTCCTTTTACTAGCCATACACAAACATTATGTCTAACTCCAATTCTTCCTTGAATTTGTCTATAGAAACTACAGCATCAAAATATGCTTCTACAAATCTTTTTGATAACAATACCGTTCCCAATCTAAGTTTTAACCTGGGGCGTTCTTCAAGTGTCAATGATGAAAATCAATCTTCAATAGCAGCAAAAAATCCTAATCCTAATCCTAGATTCAGTAACGCAGCCATTGTTGCAGATTTCAATGGAGATGGCAAAGCTGACAAATTCTGGCGTAATTCCCAAACTGGTGAAACTGCTATTTGGCTGATGGATGGCAGCAACCCCAGAGCGTCTACTGTAACTACAGTAGATGCTTCTTGGGACTTTAGTTATGCCGATTTTAACCGTGATGGCAAAACAGATATCTTTTGGCGCAATAAAAACAGTGGTGAAAATGTAATTTGGCTAATGGATGGCACAAACATTGCTGCTCAAGCTAGTGTACAAACAATCAACCCAGCCTGGACTTATAACATTGCGGATTTCAACGGTGATGGCAAGAGTGACGTTTTGTGGCGTAATACTCAAACTGGAGAAAATGCTACCTGGTTGATGGATGGTACAAATGTCACAACTGCCGCTTTTTTACCTACTACTGATACAACCTGGACTTCTAGTGTGGTTGATTTTAATGCTGACGGCAAAAACGATATCTTTTGGCGCAACAACATCACTGGTGAAAATAAAGTCTGGTTCATGGATGGCACCAATACATCAGAATATGCTCTCAGCAAATTGGAAGGTAACTGGGAGGCTAACGTTGGTGATTTCAACAACGATGGCAACAGTGATATCCTCTGGCGTAACTACGAAACAGGCGAGAATAAAGTTTGGCTGATGAGCGGTATCTTCATCAGTGAGGGTAATTTATCTAAACAGGACTCTGCTTGGAAATCCTATATTGGTGACTTCAATGGTGATGGCAAGACAGATGTCTTCTGGCACAATCAAACGACAGGTGAAAATACCGCTTGGTTAATGGATGGCACATCAATCGGGACTGCGGCTTTCTTACCTGCGACTAGTGCATCTTGGCAACCAAACATCGGTGACTATGATGGTGATGGCAAGACAGATGTCTTCTGGCGCAATGGTGAAACTGGTGAAGTTGCAGTTTGGTTTATGAATGGCACAACTGCTAATGGTGTCTTTCTACCACAAGTCGGTACTGAATGGAGCGCTTTTTAACAGTTATTCAGTTTAAACAACCCCGAAGACAGCGCACTCTCCCCTGATCTTGCAGCTGCGAATAGTGGATCTGACCTTTACTTTAGCCCAAAAATTAGTTTGTAGAGACGTGTGATCTTGCAGCTGCGAATAGTGGATCTGACCTTTACTTTAGCCCAAAAATTAGTTTGTAGAGACGTGCCATGGCACGTCTCTACATCTGGTGGAATAACGAAAAATTTCAGTGAGAGGTGATACCCCCTTGTGTATACACGGTAACTTATCAAGGGTAGGATTAGGCACGAGTGTACTCTGTTTAAATACAAAGTGCTGTGAGTGTTTAACCAGACACAATATCAGATGTCTTGTTTGGTTGGAATCTTGATTGTTTGGCCAAGATCAAGGTAGAAAATTGGTTTATATTTGGGATCTGGGAGTTAGTTGAACTGGGTTGTTGGTAACGCAAAGTTAGCGCACATACTTTACACATATTGCCTGAAGTACCTCGCTAAAGCTACTAACTAATTTTTTTGACGATGTAGTAGTTATTTAGTATGTCGTGTTCCAGGCGTTTAACTTCAACGCTGTTAAAGCCTGCTGCTTTTAACATTTCTAGTGCTTTTTCCTCACCCCAGACAGTACCAAGTCCAGCCCCGTTCATGGCGAGAGAAACTGTCATACAATGCATACAAGAGACAGTATAAAGAAACGGGCCAGTAGGATGCTCAAGATTGCCGTCCACATAACTAGAAGCGCGAATATCTTGCATGAGATATGTACCATCAGGACGCAATGCTTGGGCAATGTTGTATAGTACTACATCAGGTTTGGCCTGGTCGTGGATGGCATCAAAGGTTGTAATTAAATCGTATTGAGCAATTTCGTCTATAGTAGCGGCGTCTTTTACCTGAAACTGAACGTTGGTTAAACCAAGATTTTGGGCTTCTGTTTTGGCTGTAGCGATCGCTTCTGTGGAAAAGTCATAGCCTGTAAATCGGCTTTGGGGGAATATTTGGGCTAGTCTATTCATAGCATGACCACTACCACAACCAACATCCAATACATCAATGCCTGTTTGTAGTGCCTCTATTGAACCTGGGACAAGGGGAAGAATAGAATCGATCAAAGCCTCTACCACTGTTTGGTTGCTTTCTTCTGCCATCACTTGATGGAAGCGCTTATAAGCTGAATAGGGAACTCCTCCGCCTTTATAAAAACATTCTATGATCTGGTCTTCAACTGTTGCCAATATTGGGATCATTTGCAGCGTTGCCGCCATATTGATGTCACCAGATCGTGTTAAGAATAAGGCATGTTCTGGGGGTAACAAGTAAGTGCGATCGCTCGGATCATATTCCACAATCCCACCCGTCACCATTGCCCCTAACCATTCGCGTACATACCTTTCATTCAATCCCGCAGTGTCTGCTATGTGCTGACTAGTTGATGCTGGCAACTGTGCTAAAGTGTCGAACAATCCTGTACGATGACCAATGGAAGTCATGAGTGCGATCGCGCTACTGTTAAGAATGCCCAACATCCCTTGAGCAAAGGCTTCTGCTTTACTTTGATCTATTTGCTGTAATGTTTGTAAAGCCATAATTTTATCTTCATTTAGGTCTTTGTGTATTCATCTTGCTTGCATGAGATATTTACGCAGTCACTAAATGAATTTATATTTCTTTACTGTACTTTTTTGTTTTACGGCTTTCCGACAATTTACTCAATGTCAAATCTATAAAATTAAAATTTTAATGTGTTAGCTCTATTTTCTTTCATCAAATAATGGAACTAGTGGTCTAGTAAGGAAACTTTATGGAGTAGAGAAATAAACCGCCAAGATGCCAAGTGCGCCAAGAGCAAGAGAAAAAGAGAAGTTGAGAAGTTAATTCTCCCAGCAAGTTAGGCTGCTAGATCACTGGCAAAACAATACCAATTAAATTAATGATAAGTGATGAATACAGGCATAAGTAATGTCAAAATACCTAAAATTACTAGGAATATTTTGGAGTACAGCGATCGCGGCTGAGATGGAGTATCGTGTTAACTTCCTTTTAGCTGCCCTCAGCAGCCTGGGCAATTTAGCAGGCAGCTTATTTGGATTATTCTTATTTTACGGACAAGGCTACACCTTTGCTGGTTGGTCGTGGGAAGCTGCTTTGCTTGTGCTGGGAATTTTTACTCTGTTGCAAGGCTTTTCGGCAACTTTTCTTGCCCCTAACCTCAATCGCATTGTTCGTCATGTCCAAGAAGGAACCCTCGACTTTGTTTTATTAAAACCAATCCCCAGTCAATTTTGGCTTTCTACCCATACTCTTTCACCTTGGGGACTACCAGATTTGGTTTTTGGTTCTATATTGGTTGCCTACGCAGGTACAAAGTTGCATTTAGGGATAGGTGACTACCTCTTAAGTACTGTGCCGTTGTGTTTTGGCTTAATCATACTTTACAGCCTCTGGTTTATGCTGGGAGCTACCAGTATTTGGTTTGTCAAAATTTATAATGTTACCGAGGTACTGCGCGGTTTGTTGGAAGCTGGTAGGTATCCAATGGTAGCTTATCCGGCTGCTTATCGCTTTTTCTTCACATTTGTGGTACCTGTAGCCTTTTTAACTACAGTACCAGCAGAAGCTATGCTAGGTCGCAGCGAAATTACTTGGATGCTTGGTGCGGGAGTGCTGGCTTTGCTGCTATTTTTTGTTGCCAATAAGTTTTGGCAATTTGCATTACGGTTTTATACTAGTGCTTCCAGTTAGCAACAGAGCGATCGCTACTCAAAATTTAACTCAAAAATAACTCCCTTATCCCTGTACTACCAATTTCCACTGCCAATGCTGCTAGTAAAAAGCCTAAAAGCTGAGTCACAATTACTTCTCCTTCAGCACCAAACCATTGATCAATAAAATTTGCCTGTCGCAAAATTAACCAACTGACGAACATTGCCGCAACAATACCCACGATCACGCTAATATGCGGATTGGGAGACTCTGACATCAGTAACATCACGGTAGTAAGTGTACCAGGCCCTGCTAGGAGGGGTAAAGCCAAAGGAGTAATTGCCACATCACGCTCTTTGTCGATTACTGGAGTATCCAAGTCGCCTTGGAGCATTTGTAAAGAAATTAACAATAGTAGTAGACCCCCAGCTACTCTTAATGATCCCATGCTGATATCCAAGTAACTTAAAATAAATTGACCACCAAAAGCAAAGATTAAGAGTACTGCTATTGCAACCAAAATAGCTTTATCTATCACCTTATTTCTTTGTTCTGGTTCCATACCTTTAGTGAGAACTAAAACTACTGGTACATTGCCGATCGCATCAGCAAGCACAAAAACAGCAACAAAAGTTTTGATTAGAACAGACGCATCCACAGTAGACAGAAATTATCAAAATTTTATAACAACCTAACCTGAATGTAGGTTTTTTTCCAAGCATCCAGGGGAAGAGGAGGTGGAGGGATGGGGAGATCGGGGCCCCCACTCCCCTAAGGGAGTGGGGATTAGGGGCAATGGGGGGCTAGGGGTCCCCACTTTGTGGTTGGGGGGCAATGGGGAGGTGTGAGGAGTATGAGGGATGTGAGAAGTGGTAAACAACTAACTACTGTACAGACGTGCCATGGCACGTCTGGTACAACAACCAACAACCAACAACCAACAACCAACAACCAACAACCAACAACCAACAATCAACAATCAACAACCAACAACCAACAACCAACTCTTGACTGTTGACTCTTGACCCTTGACTATTAACTATTAACTATTAAATAGCTGTTAAATCTATGAAATCTTATTTAGCTGCTGCTATTCAAATGACAAGTGTGCCTGAACTAGAAAAAAACTTGGCACAAGCAGAAGAATTAATTGATTTAGCTGTGCGTCAGGGCGCTGAGTTGGTGGGTTTGCCAGAAAATTTTCCTTATATGGGAGAAGAGAAAGACAAACTTGCTCAAGCTGAGGCGATCGCACATAAAACAGAAGCATTTTTGAAAACGATGGCCCAGCGTTATCAAATTACCATTTTGGGTGGTGGCTTTCCCATTCCTGTAGAAGGCACAGGCAAAGTTTATAACACTGCTTTACTTATTGATCCTAACGGGCAGGAATTGTCGCGTTACCGCAAGGTACACTTATTTGATGTTAATGTTCCTGATGGCAATACTTACAGAGAATCCACCACGGTGATGGCTGGCACAGAACTACCTTCAGTTTATGCTGATGAATTGCTAGGAAATATCGGACTTTCTGTTTGTTACGATGTTCGTTTTCCTGAACTTTATCGCTATATGTCATCCAAGGGAGTGGATGTGATTTTTGTACCTGCGGCTTTTACTGCTTTCACAGGCAAAGATCATTGGCAGGTGCTGCTGCAAGCCCGTGCAATTGAAAATACCAGTTATATCATCGCCCCAGCTCAAACAGGAATCAACTATAACCGCCGTCAAACCCACGGTCATGCAATGATTATCGATCCGTGGGGAGTAATTTTAGCTGATGCTGGAGAAAAACCAGGAGTTGCGATCGCAGAAATTAACCCGTCACGACTAGAACAAGTCCGCCGTCAAATGCCTAGTCTGCAACATCGGATATTTTAAGGATTAATTATGAATTATTAATTATAAATTATCAAAAGGGTGAAGGCTGAAGTATTAGTATTTATGCTTCTGCTTCCTGCCATCTGCCCTCTGCCTCCTGCCCTCAGCATAGCTGCCTCCTTCATTACCCATTTTTCGGAAATTGAGAACTTCGTGGTGGTGGCAAGTTTGGTTGCAACTGCTGTCTGCCGTTGTGAACTATTCGCAACATATCGTGAAGTTGTTCTTCGATACTCTCGAGAACGCTATCGGCATATTCATCTGCACCTTGTTCGATCGCTTCTGCTTCTGCGATCGTTGCTTGTCGCATTTCCTCTAATTCTTGCTGACACTGGCGGCGTTTACGGTCAATTTCTTCGAGAGTCTCTTGTAACATTGCTTCACATTGTTGTTGCACTTGTCGCCGTAGTTCTGCGGCTTCTCGTTCTGCTTGTCTGAGAATGTCGTTGTCATCCAATATTTGCGCTCTTTTGGCTTGTGCGGCTTCTACTATTTGCTGTCCGTAATCTTCTGCCTGCAACAAGATTTCTTCTTTTTGTTGCAATATATCTGTTGCTTGGGCAAAAGCAGTCGGTAAACACATTCGGATAAAATCAAGCTGATCGAGCAGCTTTTCTTCATCTACTAACGTGCGCCGCGTCAGGGGAATGTGAAAGCTAGCGAGAATCATTTCTTCCAAACGATTGAGTTCCATTTGAATATCTATGCTTGCCGTTGGTGTAGATTCTTCATAGGAACTCTGTTCGTTCAATTCTTGTGGGGTTAAACTGCTTCCGTTTTGACTTGGTTCGATACGGGATGGTTTTGGGCGTAGCATTGGTAAATATCCAGGGCAATGTGCGGGGGAACAAGATGATCAACGGAGCCACCAAATCTTGCAATCTCTTTTACCACACTACTACTTAAAAAACTATACTCATTAGATGTTGCCAGAAAAACAGTCTCTATATCTATAGAAAGAGTTTTATTGATATGAGCCATCTGTAACTCAATTTCAAAGTCTGAAATTGCTCTTAGCCCCCGCAGTAAAACAGCAGCTCCCCGCATGTGGGCATAATTAACAGTCAAACCATCAAAAGCATCAGCTTCCACATTCGGTAAATGCTCAACAGAGTGGCGAATCTGTTCTAGCCTTTTTTGGATGCTAAACAGTGGCGTTTTATTAGGATTTCGCAGTACAGCAACAATTACCTTCGTAAATAGACGACTACCACGTTGAATGATATCTAGGTGTCCCAAGGTAATGGGGTCGAAACTTCCTGGATAAATGGCAATCACAATTTAACGACGCCTCACAGTTGTTTAGGTGATTATATCTAATCACAGTTCATTATTCACAGAGGTAAGTTTTTGTTTTAGAAATTCTCACAATCGCCTACAAAAAGGCCAAAGGGTTGCAAATTAGGTGATCGCCAGACAAAATATTAAACTTTGTAAACTAGTTTTGATATTTTATCTACCTAAGGCGATCGCGAACGAACAGCTGGAATCGTCGGAAAATTAGGTCGAATCAATATTCAGCCGGGGAACTCTTGCAAAAGTTGCTTCAGGGTGAAGGGATAAGGGTTCAAGGAATTTAAAAACCCTTTTTCCTTCACCCTTTAATCTTTACCGAAATTTTTTCCTTTCTGATTGAGCTAATAGAACTTAGAATCTAAGCTGTGGCTTTAGTAGTTAGTAGTTGTTCGTTGTTTGTTGATTGTTGTTTATCGCAACCAACTACCAACAAACACTATCTACTCACCACAGACAATTCAAAACTCAAGACTTTTAAATATTCTTTTTAGGTACTTCTGCATGGCATTGGATTTTTCCGCCTTGCCCTTGGCGTTTGTGTTTACATCTCCTGGCCCGATTTTTGTGAAAATAGGGCCGATTATTATTCGTTGGTATGGTTTGTTAATTGCATCAGCAGTCTTAATTGGCGTGACTCTTTCGCAATACCTGGCAAAACGTCGGAATGTGAATCCAGAGTTACTAAGTGATTTGTCAATTTGGCTAGTGATTGGGGCAATTCCAGCAGCAAGACTATATTACGTTTTGTTTGAGTGGCCAGAATATGCCCAGCATCCGGAGCGGATTATCGCTATTTGGCAAGGTGGTATTGCTATTCATGGGGCGATTCTAGGAGGTCTTCTGGCAGCTTTAATCTTTGCTAAACTCAAGCGGGTCTCTTTTTGGCTGCTGACAGACTTAGTGGCTCCTTCATTGATTTTAGGGCAAGCAATCGGACGTTGGGGTAATTTTTTCAATTCGGAAGCTTTTGGCGCTCCGACGAATTTACCCTGGAAGCTTTATATTCCCCCAGAGCGTCGTCCACCAGAATTAGCTAATTTTGAATATTTTCATCCCACTTTTCTATATGAATCACTGTGGAATTTAATGGTATTTGCCTTGTTGATGACATTGTTTTTTAGAGGGCTGCGGGGTAAACCACGCTTAAAAACAGGCACGTTATTTATGGTTTACTTGGCAACCTATAGTCTGGGACGCCTGTGGATTGAAGGTTTACGGACTGATAGCTTGATGCTTGGGCCATTACGAATCGCACAAGTGGTAAGCTTAATCGGCATTATTTTGGGATTGAGTGGCTTAGCGTGGCTATATATCGCTAAACGTCCATTACCAGATGTTGTTTCACCTCCCCAAGATTGAGGAAGTGGGGAGGTGGGAGGAGTGTGAGAAGCTACCCACCTCCCAATCCCCGATCCCTAATTCATCCTTTGCGCTTGTTGTAACAATTGCTCGGTTTTGTTTGCCCATTCGAGATTATTCTGAGCTTTATACAAATCTCTGGCAAATTGTAATACTTGTACTGCATCTGCGTATTGCTGCAATTGTATAAAAGCTAATCCCGCACCGTAATAAGCATTGGGATAATTAGAGTTAGCTTCAGCAGATTTTCTAAAGGCTTCTAGGGCATCTTTTGATTTGCCTTGACTATACAAAAGTGAGCCGAGACTATAATAAGCTTCTGGATATTTGGGATTTATTTGTATTGCTTTGCGAAAGGCATCTTTAGCTTTATCGAGTTTGTTTTGCTGAAGATAACATATGCCTAGATGATAAGCTGGTTCTGGTGCATTTTTGCTGTATTCCATCGCTTTTTTAAAGGATGCGATCGCTTTATCCCAATCTTGCTGCTGTTCTCTCACCAATCCTAAATTGTAATGAGCCACACCCAATTTGGGATCAAGTTCTATTGCTCTTTGTAAATAATCATTTGCCTGTTGTAAATTATTGCCTTCTAACAACGCGCCGCCCAAATTCGCATAAGCTAAAGCAAACTTGGGATCGGCTTGGGTGGCTCGATAAAATGCATCCGCAGCAGGTTGTAATTGTCCAGCTTGCCGCAGTGCTAAACCTAGATTGTAATGTGCTGGGGCGAGATTGGGATCTAATTGGGCAGCTTGGCGGAAATAGGCGATCGCATCTTGTATTCTCCCTGTCTGCACAGCCTGTAATCCCTGATTTAAATAGTCTGTAGCGTTGCTAGGAGCATTCTGCACTAATAAAGAGGGAGGAAGAGCAAGACTAGGGGAAGGTAAGAGAATGATTCCACTTATAAATATGAAACTCGCCCATGTCTGGAAGTGATATTTATAGAGTTTAACTCGCATATACTTTGCTATCTCGCAACTGCGTTTAGTTACGTTTTATTAACAAATATTTGCTTGATTTTGCAATCTTTTTACTAAACTTTAATTTTATATAAATAAATTCGTAGATTTTAATTTTTAATGACCAAAATCTTACAACAAAATACGATTGTTTGCCGGTTGGTTAAAGGCGAGTTAATGTCAATTTAAAGGCGAGATAATTTCCTAAATAACGGTTTTGAACTCTTCATAACTCAAATATAAGGCGGTTATGGACATAAGACCGCAAAGGAGTTTTTATGAACGAAAAAGTGAAATCGGGTTCGCGAAATGTAGCAATTGTCGGCCCTTATTTGAGCGGGAAAACAACTTTACTAGAAAGCTTGTTATTTGTGACAGGTGCTATTTCTCGCAAAGGCAGCGTTAAGGATGGTAACACAGTCGGCGATAGCTCTCAAGAAGCACGCGATCGCCAAATGAGTGTAGAAGTTAGCAGTGCAAGCACTGAATATAATGACACTCGCTTCACCTTTATTGACTGCCCTGGAAGTGTAGAATTTGCTCAAGAAACTTACAACGCTCTAATTGGAGTTGATGCGGCAATTGTAGTTTGCGAACCCATCAATGATCGCGTCCTCACCCTTGCTCCTCTATTTAAATTCCTGGATGACTGGGAAATTCCCCACCTAGTCTTTGTCAACAAAATGGATCGGGCGAATATCCACGTTTTGGAAACGCTGCACGCCCTCAAAGCGGTTTCTAGCCGTCCCCTCGTCGCGCACCAATACCCAATTATGGCAGGGGAACAGCTAATTGGTTTTATCGATTTGGTTACTGAACAAGCATATCATTACCATTCTGGCGCGCCTGCTGACCCAGTTCCATTTCCCGAAGAACTAAAAGAAGAAGAACACATTGCTAGAGCAGAAATGCTCGAAGCTTTAGCAAATTTTGACGACCACTTACTAGAAGAACTTTTAGAAGACATTGAACCGCCCCAAGAGGAAATCCTCAAAGATTTAAAAATGGAATTAGGGGCAGATTTAGTAGTACCAGTATTCTTTGGTGTTGCTGAACAAGATTACGGAGTTAGACCCCTACTAGAAGCCTTAGTACGAGAAGCACCTGAACCAGAAACCACAGCCGAACGTCGCTTAAGTAAACAAAAAGATGGCGCTACCATAGCCCAGGTGTTAAAGACCTATTACACTCCTCAAGGCGGAAAACTTTCCCTAGTACGGGTTTGGCAAGGTAAATTAACCGATGGCATAGTCCTCAACGGTGTCCGCGCTGGTGGTATTTATCGTCTCATGGGGCAACAGCTACAACAAGTTAACACAGCAGAGGCTGGAGAAATTGTCGCTTTAAGCCGGATGGAAGGTATCAAGACAGGAGATACAGTCTCTAATAATGCTGCCAAGGAATTGCCTAAAACTGGACAACTAGAACCAGTTTATGCCCTGGCGATTATTCCCGAAAAACGCAACGATGAAGTGAAGCTAAGTGGTGCGATCACCAAGTTGTTAGAAGAAGACCCGTCTCTTGCTTGGGAACAACACGGCGACACCCACGAAGTAATCCTCTGGGGACAAGGCGAAATTCATTTACAAGTGGCACTAGACCGCCTGCGCCGCAAGTATAATTTGCCGATGACAACTCACTTGCCACAAATACCTTACAAAGAAACTATCCGCAAACCAGCTTCATCAGTTCACGGACGCTACAAACACCAAAGTGGTGGTCACGGTCAGTTTGGCGATGTTTATCTCGATATCAAACCATTAGGACGGGGTGAAGGTTTTAACTTTAAGGAAACTATTGTTGGTGGCGTGGTTCCCAAACAGTATATTCCCGGAGTGGAAATGGGTGTGCGGGAATTTTTAGCACACGGGCCTTTGGGTTTCCCGGTTGTAGATGTGGCGGTAACTTTAACCAACGGTTCTTACCACACGGTCGATAGTTCCGAACAAGCATTTAAGCAAGCTGCCCGTGTAGCAATGCAAACCGGAATTACCCAGTGTCAACCTACCCTCCTAGAACCAATTCTGCGGGTGCAAGTCACAACCCCCAGCGAGTTCACCTCGAAAGTTATGCAGTTGGTGACTGGTAGACGGGGGCAGATTTTAGGTTACGAAGCCATCCATGATTGGCAAGGTTGGGATAGTATTACAGCCTACTTGCCTCAAGCCGAGATGCATAACTTTATTGTAGAGTTGCGATCGCAAACTCTCGGTGTTGGTTCGTTCCACTGGGAATTTGACCATCTCCAAGAAGTTCCCGATAAACTGGCTGAAAAGATTCTGACTACTAACGGTGGTAATGGAGGTAATGGTAACAGCAAATAGTTTGGGATTCAATTCAACGCTTTTTCAGAGTTATTGATTTTGGGACACCCATTATGGGTGTCTTTAATTTTGTTTTTCATTCCAGCGATCGCATTTTACTTTGAGCATCCCTGTTTCATTGTCTACTAAACTCAGTGATTCACACTAATTGTTTTCTAGAGAAACTCCAGTTTTCAAGATGGATAAGGTTTACTTAGGAAATCGATACCAGCGATCAATCAGTGAAATCAAGTAGAAGCTATACAAAAGATTGTTACTGTATTAGTAAGCTAATACCAATTATATGTGAAGCTGCATAGAAATGATGCTTATCTAGCAGGGCTTTAGCTAAATGAATCTAGAGCTTTAACAATCCAAACAATTGACCTACAGTTAATTGTAAATTCCCAAATAAATCAGGAACTGGTAATATTTCTTGCTCTTCTTGTAAAATTTCAGGTTGTTGTCCTGGTGGGTAAATTAAAAGCGATCGCTCATCTGGATCGATCAACCAACCCATACGACAGCCCTGTTTGAGACAATGTAAAATATTACCAATCACTTTTGTCGGACTTTGGTCCGGTGATAAAATTTCGATAATCCAGTCTGGAGCAGCTTTAAAAACATTCGCTATATCTCCATTTTCATCTATTGGAATTCGCTTCCAAGCAAAAACTGCTACATCCGGAACAATTGAACGTCCACCAAATGTACACCGCAACTCTGGAAAAGCAAGAGCAGTCTTCTTTGGCTTGACTACGGCATTAATAGAACTAACTAATTCACCTTGAAGAATGCTATGCTTTCCTTGTGGCATGGGTTTTTGAATTATTTGTCCGTTAATATATTCACTAGCTGGTTTAGTTTCTGGTAACTTGAGAAACTCTTCCAAAGTTAGGGTTTTAGTTGGTAGCTGTACCATATGTCTTAGTCTCCCAAATCTTTATTTACTAAATCATCCCAAATAAGCTTTTTTCACTCGTTCGTCAGTAATTAATTTAGAAGCTGCACCTGTGAGAGTAATACAACCAGCTTCTAAAACATATCCCCGATCTGCAATCTGTAATGCTAAATTGGCGTTTTGTTCAACTAATAAAATAGTCACGCCTGTGGCACGTAAATTCTCAATAATACTAAATATTTCCCTAACTATTGCTGGAGCTAAACCTAAACTTGGTTCATCTAATAATAAAAGTTTTGGTCTACTCATCAAAGCACGGGCGATCGCTAACATTTGTTGTTCACCGCCACTAAGAGTCCCCGCTAGTTGATTGCGTCTTTGTGCTAAACGTGGAAATAGTTCAAATTGCTGCTGAATATCAGTTTTTATCTCTGCTTGCTGAGAACGAATGTATGCACCCAAAAGCAAATTATCATAAACAGTTTGTCGCGTTAAGACTCTGCGTCCTTCTGGACAATGGGCGATACCCAAATGTACAACTTCATGAGGTTGGCGACGGGTAATATTGCGGCCACTATAAATAATTTCACCCCTTTTAGGACTGATAATTTTAGATATAGCCCGAAGAGTAGTAGTTTTGCCTGCACCGTTAGCACCGATGAGAGTGACTACTTCACCATTATTGACAACTAAATTAATATTTTGCAGTGCTTGAATACCACCATAATTAACATATAGGTTTTTGATTTCCAAAATTGGGTAGCTTTTTTGATTCTCTGTGTTCATCTGTGTGCATCTGTGGTTTCTAAAACTTTTAGTGTCTTAGTGTCTTGGTGGTTAATAAAACACTAAGACACCAAGACATAAAAATAATATGAACTATTCATTCCCTAAATACGCCTCTATTACCGCTGGATTATTTTTAACCACAGTTGGTTCTCCTAAAGCAATTAATTGACCAAAATCTAAAACAGCAATGCGATCGCACAATCCCATGACTAAGGGTACGTGATGTTCAATCAAAATAATTGTCAAATCAAAGCGATCGCGCAGGTTGCGAATAAACTCACTCAGTTGTTGCTTCTCACTGGGGTTCATTCCGGCTGCGGGTTCATCAAGCAGCAAAATTTGTGGTTCTAGGGCTAAAGCACGGGCAATTTCTAGGCGACGCTGATCACCATAGGCAAAATTTTTAGCTTTTTCTTCCGCGCGCTGTTGCAAACCAACTAGTTCTAATAATTCTAAAGCTTTCTGCTTACTTTTACGTTCTTCTGTGGATGCTGGTGGTACTCCTATTACACCTGTAAGTATATTGCTGTGAATATGCAAATGTCGAGCAATAATTACATTTTCTAGTGCTGAAAGTTCACCAAATAAGCGAATATTTTGAAAAGTTCGAGCAATACCTAAAGCAGCGATTTGGTGGGGGCGTAATTGAGAAATTTCTCGATTATGATAACTTAATTGTCCACTTGAGGGTGGGATTAAGCCTGTAATTAAATTAAATAATGTCGTTTTCCCAGCACCATTGGGGCCGATTAATCCAAATATTTCATGTTTTTTAATTGGAAACGATACATTATTCACTGCCACTAAACCACCAAAGCGGCGAGTCAAGGCTTTTGCTTCTAAAATAATGTCATTGGTCATTTGTCATTTGTACTAAATTTTAGGTTTTAGTCAATAGTTGGTTTATCTGTTCCCTGTTCCCTTTTAATTTACCTTTTGGTTCCTATCTCTTATTTTCACAAATTTACGTCTTTTAAAAATATCTGGGGTGACAAGTCCTTGGGGGAAAAAGATGGTTCCTAAAACTATTAGTAAACCAAAAATAATTAATCTACCATCTCTTAAAAATTGCGCTAGCCAAGTTGGTAAACCGCCTGTATCTGCGATGCTTCTTAAAACTTCTGGTAAGGCTGTAAATAACATGCCTCCTACTACTGCACCTAAAAAAGTTCTCGAACCACCAATTAAGACGAAAGTTAGATAAATAATGCTGGCATCAAATGTACCTTGGCGGGCATTCCAGGTATTGAGGAAATGAGCGCTAATGGCACCAACTACTCCAGCCAAAATTGCCCCCAGTGTAAAAGCTAAAACTTTATAGTAGGTGGGGTTAATTCCCATTGCACTTGCTGCTAATTCATCTTCACGAATCGCAGTTAAAGCCCTACCCACACGAATACGTTCTAAACGGTAAATTAACACCATACTAATGATTAGTAATGGTAGGGCAATCCACAAATATTCAATAGGTGTTTGGAAAGGTTGGGGAATACCAAAAATTCCTACAGCACCACCTGTGATATCCAAATTGAGGGAAAGAACCCGCAAAACTTCTACAAAAGCAATAGTGGCGATCGCTAAATAAATTCCCCGCAATCGCAAAGCAGGAATTCCTACCGCTATCCCCAGTAATCCCGAAACTACCCCAGCAATTAACATTTCCAACAACAGTAATGGAATTGGAAAAAGATTACCGCTAGAAGTAAAAACTGTTGTGGAAAGAATCGCTGCTATATATCCACCCAAAGCATAAAATCCAGGGCTAGCTAAAGACAATTGCCCAGCCATTAATGGTAAATACAACGATAGTCCTAGCAGTGCCCCCAAAACCATAGAGACAATTAAAGCACCATAGGTAGCAATAAAATCAGCCATTTGTTAGTAGTTAGTTGTTAGTTGGTACAGACGCGAGGAACATCGCGTCTGTACAATAGCAGTTAGTTGTTCACTACTTTCCACACTCTCCTAATCCCCGATCCCTTAATACAATGTTCCATCTTTATGAGCAAAAATTCTAGATTTACCATCAGGACTAGCTTTGGTGATTAAATCATCATCAGGAAAGGTAGCTTCATCGTTGGGAGTGCGATCGCCTACTTCCAAATAAACTGCGATCGTTGATGTACGATTTACCAAATGATGTCCATTGGCTTCACCTGCTGGGAATCCTGCCGCCATTCCTGGTTTCAGAACTTCTGCACCCACATCTGTAATTAATGTCAGTTCGCCTTCCAAAACATAAATAAATTCATCTTGATGAGAATGCCAATGTCGCAAAGCAGAAGAACTTCCAGGTTCTAACTTCACTAAATTTACCCCAAAGTTCTTCAATCCAGCAAAATTGCCTAATCGTTGGCGAATTCTTCCAGCAACCATTGATTTAAATTCATCAGGGTAATTTGAGCCTGTTTCAGTGGGTACTTTTTCTAGATCGATAATCATGAAGTTAGTAAGTGAGGAGACAAGTCTGTTGTGGATTATTGCATGGAATCAAAAACGGTGGTAGCTTTGCGAAAACAGCACTAAGTACAGCATTTGATTAATTCGTAGCGAATTCTCTTTAGGAAAGACTCTGTGTCCCTGGTGCGTTTAAGGCCAATCGGTTTAGTTAAGATTTTTCTTCCCCCTAACCCCCTTGAAAAGTGGGATAATGGGGGATCTCCAAAAATTGAATTGTACTGTACTAACTGAACTGTATTGCCCAATATCCCACCCGGAGTTTAAATTCCGGGCTAATAGTGAATTCACTATGAGACTCCCAATGTATTCCAAGGTGGGATAAATGCTGGGTGGTGATGATACCTGTTAAACCGCTACTGCCAGATCCTGTAAAATGCCTTCTTTTTGTGCCATAGCTAACATCAGGTCAATGACTCGATTAGAATAACCCCACTCGTTGTCATACCATGCCACAACCTTGAAAAAGTTGGGATTCAGTTCAATACCAGCACCAGCATCAAAGATACTAGAGTGACTATCTCCCTGGAAATCTGTGGAAACTACTTCCTCATCTGTGTAGCCTAATACACCTTTGAGTTCGCCTGTGGCTGCTGCTTTCATCGCTGCACAGATTTCCTGATAACTAGTAGCTTTAGCAGTTTTGAAGGTTAAGTCAACCACAGAAACGTCGGGAGTGGGAACCCGGAATGCCATGCCAGTCAGTTTGCCTTTTAACTCCGGTAAAACTAACGCCACAGCTTTCGCTGCCCCGGTAGAAGAGGGAATAATATTTTGTGCAGCACCACGGCCACCGCGCCAATCTTTTTTGGAAGGGCCATCGACTGTGGGTTGAGTAGCAGTCATGGCATGAACTGTAGTCATCAATCCTTCTGTTAAACCAAAATTATCATTGATTACCTTAGCGATGGGAGCCAGACAGTTAGTAGTACAACTGGCGTTGGATACAACAGTATCTTTAGCTGGATCAAACAAGTGATGATTGACACCCACTAATAAGGTTTTGACTCGATCTGGATCTTTAGTCGGGGCAGAAATGATTACCCGCTTAGCCCCGGCTTGCAGATGATTTGCTGCCCCTTCATAGTTGGTAAACAGTCCTGTAGATTCAACTACATAATCTGCACCTAATTTACCCCAAGGCAATTCTGCTGGATTCCGAATTGATACGCAAGGAACAAAATGCCCATCAACTACGATGCCATTATCCTTTGCCTCAACGTTACCCTTATACATCCCGTGGGTAGAGTCATACTTCAACAGGTAAGCAAGATTATCTGGTGGTACAAGGTCGTTAATGCCTACAAACTCTATGTTGGGGTTAGTAATGCCAGCACGAAATACCAGACGCCCAATCCTACCAAACCCGTTGATACCAACTTTTAACTTAGCCAAGATTTACCTCCTATTCTGGGAAGTTGAACAAAGGAGAAACTAAAGCAAATTACATATTACTGTTTGCTTTTTCGATCCTGACAGTCTCATTTGGCGATCGCGTTTTTGCTTGGCATCTTTTAAGGTTTAGTTTGGGGGATCGGGGAGGTAGGGATTGTGGAGAGGTGGGGAGATGGGGAACTCACCGGCCCCTGGTGGGGATTAGGGGCAGTGGGGAGTGTGGGGAGTGTGAGGAGTGTGAGGAGTGTGGGGAGAATAATATAGTAACTAATTCCCTTTGTCCCCCTTTCCTTGTCCTCCCTGTCTCCCTTGTCCTTATTCCACAGACAGGCTGAGTTCCGAATTTTGAGTAGTTTCTGAATTCTGGGTGAAGCGTTGCCAAAAACTCAACATTTGTTCGCCTACCTGTTGAGGATAAAAGTAGTGAAAGAAATGATACCCTTTAGGACATTCCCAGAGTATATCTTCTGGCTTCAACCAGTTCTGCCAATCTTGCAACTCTGGTGGGGTGACAACTGGATCGTTCTTGCTACCACATACAAGCATCGGCATAGAAACCCCAGCCTTGGGTAAGTGAACCAATCGAAACAGAGAATGGGGTGTGGGAGATTCGTCTAAATCTCTAATCAGGGCAGTCAGTAGCTTTTTGGTATTTGCGGGAGATTGATTGCCAAACAGAGTCCGAACACTGTTTACCAAAACTTGCTCACGGCTAAGAGGAAACAACAGACGTTGCTGATAATAATGCGCTTGCCAAGTGTTTGCGCTTTGAGATGCAACAGCCAACAACGCTAGCGATCGCACTTTTTGCGGATAGCGACGGGCAAATAATAAAGCGATCGCCCCACTCATACCATGACCAGCCAAATCCACCGGTTGATCGTGCGATTTTAAAAAATCATACAGCAGTGCTACTGCTGCATCTAGGGAACAAGCTTCATCTTTGGTTTGAAAGTATTCCCATCGTGCCACCACAACATGCTTAGATAGGTATTGAAGTAATGGTTTATCTAAACCCTTCAAACTTGGACTAGCGTTTAACCAAAGAACATTACATAAATTAGACATAAATACCTATTTAGATTTGATATTAAGAGTTTTGAAGTTTTATTTTTTAGTAGGTAAGGCAAATGCGTATTTAAAAAATTTCTGACTGACTAAGTTAATTAGGAATTATGAATTCATTATCAAGATTTTTGTGAGTTCTTCCCTCAAATTTGCAGTGGGAATATAAAGAAAATATTTTTTACTAAACTCCTCGATCAAATCAGATAAGCTAGCAATTTTATCTTCGGAATGATTAATTCTGAGTTCAATTTATATATCCAATAAATCAACTCAGAATTCAATGTTTAAGATTATTCTAAGTCTTAAATCTTAAATTCTGGTTTTTCTTACTCAAAATTTAAACTTTTGTACAGATATACATTTAGTACTTTGAAACTTATTGAGCTAAAAAAAAGATTTATAAGCAAAATTATTTATTGAACTTATTTATTCACGTATTTACTCATTTTCTCTTTAAATATCTTTCATTATCTTCATCAATTGCTAGTCTATCAAACTCGATATTTCTCTCTCAATCAGATTGAGATTCCAAGTTGGACAACCAGTAGTTAAATAATCATACTCCTTATAATCACTGATATCTGATTGGAGAAACTCGTATAAATTTGCTACATAATTACCGAACTTATCCTGAATTATTTCAGCAAAGGAAAAACTTTTATTTGTTGTGTATCGGTGTTCGTTTTCTTAGAATAAAAATTTTTCTCCTACTTCTATAATTTTATTCCGGCAATCCTTTCACTTGTAGTAAATCTAATCCCCTGGCAAATATTTCATCAATCGGCAACATTTGCCTATCAATAGTCATAAATTTATGGTCTTTTGTTGCTCGAATTACTGAACCATCTTCTAAACCGTATTCAAACACTTCTTGATAGCCGCGATTATGCCACTGAGCAATAGTTTGTGTACACACATAACCATTATTATCAACAGTATAAACACTACACTCAATTCTTTTTTCTACAATTTCCCCAATGGGCAAAAATCCATATTCTACAGTCAAAATTTCAGTTTCATAACTCAAGCAATATTCGGCAAATTTTAACATCTGCTCGAATAATTCCTCAGCAATTTGTTGTTTTACACCATTTTTTGCTGCGCCATCAATAAATTTTTCTCGCTGCTTCTGCATCTCTGAGACTTTCTTTTTACCCATCGCCCGCCGCAGCAAATCAGCTTGACCTAAGGAATATCCAGCCATATCTTGAGCAATTTTCATAATTTGCTCTTGATAAACCATAATTCCATAGGTTTCATCTAAAATCGGTTCTAAAATTGTGTGTTCATAATCTATTTTTTCGCGACCATGTTTGCGGTTAATAAATTTCGGAATCAACCCCGCATCTAATGGTCCTGGTCGATACAGTGCCAAAATCGAAGAAATATCTTCTATATTGGAAGGTTTCAAATCGCGTACTATCTGACGCATTCCAGAAGATTCTAATTGAAATACACCCTCTAATTCACCTGCTTCTAATAATTCATAGGTTTTCTTCACATCTGGGGGAAGTTTTGCACCTTCTCCACCTTTTGCTAATATTTTCTGGGCTTTTCTTTCCTGGGCAGTAATTACATAGGGATCAATTTTAAATCCATGATTCTTTTCAATTAATTCGATGGTTTTCTGAATCATGCTTAGATTCTTTAAGCCGAGAAAGTCCATTTTTAACAAACCCAGTGATTCTAAATCTTCCATGAAATACTGGGTAATAACAGAACCATCGTTATTTTTTTGGAGTGGAACAATTTCATCTAATGGATCAGCAGAAATGACTACACCTGCTGCATGAACACCAAAAGTTTTGTTAGTCCCCTCAATCCGAATTGCCATATCTACCCAATGGCGCACTCTCGGATCGTTTTCGTATCTAGCTTTAAATTCTGGTTCGGGAGTATCATCAGAAATCATCACCTTCAACTTAGCTGGTTTTCCTCGTGAAACGGGAATCAATTTTGCCATTTTGTCTGCTTCTGCATAAGGAATGTTTAACACTCTGGCAACATCTTTTAAGACTGCTTTGGAAGTCAGACGGTTAAAAGTGATAATTTGGGCTACTCTTTCTGTGCCATATTTTTCTGTTACATATTCTATGACTTTATCCCGTTGAGAAATACAGAAATCCGTATCAATATCTGGCATTGATTTCCGTTCTGGATTGAGAAATCTTTCAAAGAGTAAGCCATGATGTACAGGATCTATATTGGTAATTCCCATTGTGTAGGCTACCAAAGAACCGGCGGCAGATCCACGACCTGGGCCAACCGGAATATCATGATCTCGAGCAAATTTGATGTAGTCCCACACAACTAAAAAATAGGTGGAAAAACCCATTTGCTGAATCATTTTTAATTCATATTCCAGCCTCTCTTTGTAAACTTGATCTATTTCGTTACGGGATTTACGATTTAGTTTTTGTAGGAGTCCTTGCCAGGCAATTTCTTCTACGTAAGTATCAGCAGTATGACCAGATGGAATCGGATAATTGGGAATCCGAGGCTCACCCAAAATATTATATGGTTCGATTTTATCTGCTACTTCTACAGTATTAGCGATCGCTTCTTCAATGACATCATCCGGCAAATGGTCACGAAATAGCTGTTTCATCTCTTCAGCGGATTTTAAATACTCTGTACCGCTGTAACGCATCCGGTTATCTTCAACAATTAATTTCCCAGTTTGAATACACAATAAGGCGTCGTGTGCTTCGACGTCATAACAGGAAATATAATGGGAATCATTGGTAGCGACAATTTTTATGCCTAATTCCCGCGCGATTTTGACAATTTCAACATTGACAATCCGGTCTTCTGGGGAACCGTGGTCTTGAATTTCTAGATAATAATCTTCACCAAATACATCTTTATACCATTGAGCGACTCGGCGGGCTGCATCTAGTTTTCCAGCTAGAATTGCCTGGGGTATTTCTCCACCCAAACAGGCACTAGTAACTATTAAATCTTCGTGATGTTCTTTAAGTAAATCTTTACTAATACAAGGACGGGAAAAAATTCCTTTTCCTTGTACACCTTGGAGATGAGAAATTGATGTTAATTTAACTAAATTTTTATAACCTTTAGTATTTTTGGCTAAAACAATTTGATGATAACGGGGACGGCGTTCTTGTTTGGTAATATCGCCGTTGATAATATACATTTCATTGCCAATAATTGGCTTAATATTTTTATTGCGACAGATTTTTATGAGTTCGATCGCACCATACATGACACCATGATCCGTCAAAGCGATCGCTTTAATACCTAGTTCGATGGCACGATCCACCAAATCTGGTAGTTGACTAGCACCATCCAACAGACTGTAGTCGCTATGAATGTGCAAAGGAACGAAGGACATAAGGGAACAGTTAACAGTTATCAGTGAACAGTTATCAGTGTACGACGTGAAGCAAATAAACGCCACCAAAGCTCTCTAGCGAACCAAGTTATCAAACTGAATAACTGATCACTGAATAACGCTTAGTTTGCCAACATTAAGACTTATATTTTTTAGAAAAATTACCTTGGCAAAGTGTTGTTTTAATGGTGACATGACCAGCCTATTCCTTAAGCAATGAATGAAATAGACAGCATCGAACAGCCAGAAAAAAAAGGCCATCGTTGGTGGCAGAAAATCCCGTTGACATTGCAAATCATCATCGCCTTAATTTTAGCGATCGCAGTAGGGGTTGCACTAGGTGCAGGCAACCCCAGCCCAGCCAATGAAGCCTTAATCAAAAATTTAGCGATTCCCGCAGAATTGATACTTAAGGCTCTCCGTGCCCTGGCTCCACCGTTGATTTTGGTTGCAGTGCTGCATACTTTTATGACGGCTAATATTCCTGGTACTGCCGGACGTCGCTTGGCGGTGCTACTGTTCACCAACACTACAGTAGCAATATTTATCGGACTTTTGGTGGCAAATGTCCTGCGTCCTGGTACATGGGGACGTTTGTCAGATCCGGGTGGTACAGGCTCAGCCCAGCAAAAATTTGATCCGTGGGGACTCATTCAAGACGCTGTACCAAAAGCAATCCTTGAGCCTTTGGTAAATAACAATGTTATCCAGCTAATTGTGATTGCCTTATCTTTTGGTATTGTCCTGCGTGCCATCAAATCAGAGATGGTGTCTCAAGGCAAAAATGAATTCAAGCCCATTGAAGACGTAATTGCCATTTTGTTTGAGGCTGTGATCCGTATCCTTAATTGGGTAATTGCTTTAGTTCCCTTGGCTGTTTTTGGTATTGTCTCTTACACTGTTGCCAAAGAAGGATTCGAGCCGTTTATCTCTTTAGGGGCGTTTATTATAGCGGTGCTAATAGCACTGGCTTTGCAAGCTTGTTACTACCTCAGTAGAGTCAGATTTGGTTCTTGGGTAAAACCACTGAATTTCTTGCGTGGTGGTTCCGATGCTTTTTTGATGGCTTTTTCTACATCTTCTTCCGGCGCAACAATGCCTGTCACCTTTGAAGTTTTGCAAGATAAAATTGGCTTACGGGAATCTTCCGCAGCTTTGGGGGCATTAGTCGGGGCGAATTTTAATAATGATGGTACGGCTCTTTACGAAGCAATGTCTGCTTTGTTCATTTCCCAAGTATTGGGACAACATTTAAATCTTGGGCAGCAACTTCTTGTCGTTCTCACTTCAATTTTTGCCTCAGTTGGTGCGGCTAATATTCCCAATGCCGGACTAGTGACTATGACTCTTGTATTCACTTCGGTTGGTTTGCCTACACAATATATTGCCGTACTTGTAACCGTAGACTGGTTTTTAGATCGCTGCCGTACTGCTATTAATGTAATGGGAGATATGACTGTCAGTGCTTTACTAGATGGTAAGAGGGATAGGGGATAGGGGATAGGGGAGACAAATAATCAGTTATCAGTTATCAATTATCAGTTATCAAATTAAACCGATCACTGTTAACTGTTAACTGATTTATGCCCGATCCCCGATTACCTATTCCCTAACTTGAAAAAGGCCCCTTAGCGTCACATTCCCTATGCCAGCATTTTTTGAGAAGTTCTATTCTGTAGAGATGAGCGAAGCGTCGAGGATTCAATACTAATTTAGTATTAGAACTAAACAAAGGCTGATTGAGATATTGCAACAGAGGGAATTTGAGCTTGGTGTGTTTTGGAGTCATAGGAGCAGGACAATACTATAAGATCAAACTTCGTAGCACTAGAAAGCACCCATTTTAAAAGGTGCCGATTACTTAATTGCCTAGTTAAACCGTACACAATGTATATTCAGTTGTCCTTAGGGCAATTGCGGAAAAAATGGGAAGCTAATTGCTCAATTTTGTATGTAAATTTTTTATAGGTATCTTAAATAACCATTTATATTCGTGAATTAACATAAACATATAAGCACAAGCGGTTAACTTACTGTCTCTTCTAGCTTTCATAGAATCTATCCGGAATTCTTCAGATGCTTCTCACAGGGGTTAGTTTACAAACCTATTTCTAAACCCTGTATACCTATACCTACTCTTTTCCTACGGTAATTAAGAGCTTGTGTCAATATAAATTTTGTAAAGGCGATCACTTGTTAGGCTGATTTACCATAATAATTGGTAATTAAGATACTGATGGTTTTCCCATGCCCAATGCCCAAGCTTTATATCGTAAAGCCGAACTTGATATAAGGTGACTCTGGCTGTGAATGAGACTGGAAGACTGGCATGTTTGGCCAAGCAGGAATTTAGGGTTTCTGTTGACGATGGTTCGCAGCCTGTGTTAGCAAAGATTCTGCAAAAGCGATCGCTTCTTGGGCTGATTTGCCACCTGCTAGCTGAGCTAGTTCTTCCCGACGTTTAGTTAAGTTATCCAAGGTAGTAATACGTACAACAGTACGTTCTTCACTAGAGCCATTGTGTTCTTTGTTACCTTTTATTTGATTGATCACCTGTTTATCTACGCGGAAGTGCCGATCTGCCATCGCCGCAACTAAAGGTTGGTGTGTCACACATAATACTTGGTGAAATTGACTTAATTGGTGTAGTTTTTCAGCGATCGCCTGTGCTACTCTCCCAGAAACACCGACATCAATTTCGTCAAATACCATTGTTCCCGCCGTCTCTGCTTGGGAAAAACAAGCTTTCAGCGCCAGCAAAAATCTACTCATTTCCCCACCAGAGGCGATTTCTGATAGAGGTTGTAGTGGTTCTCCGGGGTTGGGGCTAAACATGAATGTAATTTTGTCTGCGCCAACAATAGTTGGAGGAATGATGGCAATTTCCACTTGAAACTGTACCTTTTCCATCGCCAAAGGTTTTAGTTCCCTGATCAGTTTGGCTTCTAATTTGGCTGCGGCGGTACGACGTAATTGTGTTAACTTTTGGCAAGCTTGTGTCAGCTTTGCCAAACACTCTGCTTGTTGTATTTCTAAACTTTCTATTGATTGCTCACTGTCGTTGAGTTCGGCTAACTCGGCTTGGATGCGCTGGTAATAAGCGATCGCTTCAGCGAGTGTCGGCCCATACTTCCGACAGATTTGCTTTAATTCCCGAATTCTTTCTTCTACCTCTTCCAAACGCTGGGGATCTGCCTCCAAGCTTTCCCCATAAGCATTAATTTGCCTGGCTACCTCTACCACTGTTGCTTGAGCATCCCTCACCAAGTCCAACAGCGTTTGCATTTGGGAGTCGTATTCTACCATGTCACTCAAGACCGTTTCGCTATCTCCTAGTAAATCTGTGGCAGTTGGCGCTTCGCCATCGTTTTGGTACAAAGCTTGGTATACTTTGTAACTCATCTGTTGGAGTTCGACCACATGATTCAGGCGTTGCCGTTCTTGTTGGAGTTGCTCTAGTTCATCGGGTTCAGTGAGGTTAACTTCTCCTAGTTCCTTGACTTGGTAAGTCAGTAAGTCCAGCTGTTGCAGGCGTTCCCGTTCTGATGTCCGGCGTTTTTCTAAGGCTTGGTGCGCTTGTTGATAGGCACTAAAGGCATTGGCGACTTCTTGGCGTTGCTGCAAAACAGACTCACCACCGTAGGCATCCAACCAGTCGCGAATTTGGGCAGATTGCCCGACTAAGACTGTTTGCCCTTGGGCAGTAATTTCTACTAAGCGATCGCGTAGTTCTGACATGAATTGCTGATTTACCAACACTCCATTGATTCGCGATCGACTCCGTACTTTCCCGGAAGTAGCTGTAATTTCTCGACTGATAAATATAGAGTTTTCTTCAATCAAGTCTATTTCTTGTTCGGTTAACCAGGCTGCTAAAGCAGAATTAGAAGTAAAAGTTGCTTCTACCATTGCCCGATTTGTACCAGTGCGAATCACGCGACTAGAAACTTTTCCGCCTAATACCGCATCAATCGCATCCAAGATAATTGACTTTCCGGCGCCGGTTTCGCCTGTCAACACATTTAGTCCAGCGCCAAACTCTAATTCCAATTGGTCAATTAGGGCAAAATTTTCTATTCGCAAAAGAGATAACATTGAGTCATCCGAGTTTTGGATTTTAGAGCCACTGCGCCCTAATGGTTCTCCCATTTAGCACGTGGCGTGATTGTGGATTGATTCTACTAAATAAATTTGCTGGCTTTTCCCATCCAGAAGTTATTGGTTAAATTCTCCGTCAGGGTAGAAGCCTAATAGATTTTACTTAAAACATACTAAAGATTGTGTGTTTGCACCCTGCAATACTGAGAAACTAAATGTATTAAGCAAGCCCTTTTTAGGGATACCAAAACTAGTTTAGTTGGATTTTTGGATCTTGGCCGAGACAATAGACTTTCTTCATAGGTTAGGGGATCGGGGATCGGGGATCAGGGGTCAGGAAATAATTTAGTTCCTAGTCCCGAGTCCCTTCCAATTCCCAACCTTCCTACAAATTGTTACAATACTTAACAAGTCAACTCTGATGCGGTGGTAAGCTCATGAATGCGAAGACTGTTTCCCCTACTTCCCAAATAGATCATGAAGTAGTTCCAGAAAATGGTACAAAAACGTCCATTGTGAGTTTACCAGCAGCAGAAGAAATGCAAAAACCCAATACAGCGCTGGTGATTTCAAAAAGCGAATCTGAGGCTTTACGATACAACCCTCAGAACATAGCCATATATTACGGCAGCCGTCCCCTGAAAGTTTTACGACGCATCATCACAGTTTTAACGCCAGCAATCAGATTTGCTTTGGGTATATGGTGGGATAGTAAACGGGGAATTGTAGTCAAAAATGACCGTCGCCGGGCAATTCAATTGCGACAAATCCTAACCAGGCTGGGGCCTGCCTACATTAAAATTGGACAAGCTTTATCTACTCGACCAGATTTGGTTCCTCCCGCGTATTTAGAGGAACTGACGCAGTTACAAGACAAATTACCGCCTTTCCCGAATGAAATAGCCTACCAATTCATCCAAGAAGAACTAGGCGCACCTCCTCAAGAAATTTATACTGAACTTTCGCCAGAACCAATTGCTGCTGCTTCCTTGGGGCAAGTTTATAAAGGTAAGTTGAGTACTGGCGAAGAAGTTGCCGTTAAAGTCCAACGTCCTGACTTACGAGAACGCATTACTATTGACTTATATATCCTGCGTCGGCTGGCGGGATGGGCACAGAAAAACTTTAAACGTATCCGTAGTGACTTGGTGGGTATCCTCGATGAATTGGGCGATCGCATCTTTGAAGAGATGGATTACATTCACGAAGGAGAAAATGCTGAGCGATTCTATCAGTTATACGGTCATATTAAAGACGTTTACGTACCGAAAATTTACTGGGAATACACCAATCGTCGGGTTTTGACGATGGAGTGGATTGAAGGTACGAAATTAACTAATACACAAGAGATCAAAGCCGAAGGTATAGACGCCCGCTATTTAATTGAGGTAGGCGTACAGTGTTCTTTACGACAGTTGTTGGAACACGGATTTTTCCACGCCGATCCCCATCCTGGTAATTTGCTTGCTACCCGCGATGGCAAATTGGCATATCTCGACTTTGGGATGATGAGTGAAATTAAGCCACCCCAGCGTTATGGCTTAATTGAAGCGATTGTCCACGTCGTTAACCGCGACTTTGAAGGTTTAGCCAACGATTACGTTAAGCTAGATTTTCTCTCACCGGATACAGATTTAACACCAATTATTCCCGCATTTGCCAGAGTCTTTGCTGATGCTCAAGGTGCTAGTGTTGCAGAACTAAACATCAAAAGCATCACTGATCAACTATCAGAATTGATGTATGAGTATCCCTTCCGTGTTCCTCCCTACTACGCTTTAATTATTCGTTCTTTGGTGACGTTAGAAGGGATTGCTATTCATATCGATCCCAACTTTAAGGTATTAAGCGAAGCATATCCCTATGTTGCTAAACGATTACTAACCGATCCCTCACCAGAATTAAGAGCATCTCTACGAGACTTACTATTTAAAGAAGGGCGTTTTCGTTGGAACCGCTTGGAAAACTTGTTACGCAATGCCCGTAATAACCAAGACTATGATTTTAACTTGGTGTTGAATCAGGGAGTTGATTTTCTCTCTTCCGAACGTGGTTCATTTATTCGCGATCGCCTGATAGATGAATTAATCAAAAGTGCAGAAGCTTTGAGTAAAAATGTTCTGCATAACTTTACCTACCTACTTCGGGAAAGAGTCGGCGTCACAGCCATCAACGAAACTCCCGCCGCCACCGACGAACAACAACAAACTTTAGAGCATATCAAACGGATATTAAATATTCTCCGGGAAACCCGTGGCTTTGATCCAGCCCAGCTTGCACCCCAAGTTGTGCAAATTGCGCTCAACCCAGGCGTACAACGTTTGGGACAACAAATAGCAGGACAGTTGTTACAAAAAGCAGCCGCCAGGTTAATTCGGGAATTATTGGTAGTGGAGGAAGGCGATCGCAGTTTCGAGGTTAGTTAATGTTATGTTCGGTTAGCTTCCTCATCCTACCTTTCGTCATTAGTATCAATCAGAACTCTCACTCAAAATACTTCTCCAGCCAACGTTCTTCTAGCATTGCTTCTACCTCTTCATGGGTTGGTGCGGGTTGATCGGTTTTGAGTAACCCTTTCATTTGTCTGATTGCTCTTGTTCGATTGGGATTTAAGTTTGGAGTTTCTTGTATTGATTCAATAATGACGCGAACAAGTTCAAGGCGATCACTTACAGACAAGTTACGGGCTTGTTCTTTCAACTCTTGCAAGGACATAGAAAGCACTCCAACAAGCACTGATAACTAGATTTTAATATGAGCGATCGCATGAATTGTGGTATATAGATAAGAGTTCGGGTGATCGCATTAATTGCTGCAATCAGGCGATCGCTCCTTCGTTTTGGCATAAACTAATAACTCATCCACACTTACCTGACGCACTGCTGCGTTGTCTATCACATTCGGTTTAATGTTTTATTAAACGTATTAGTTTCTGTAATAAGAGCAATAGATCGAAGGTTGTCTAGTGATCGCGCCCGATTTTGCTCTGAGAATGAATAGCACGCATCTTGAATCAACACCGGAACGTAGCCGAGATCTGCCGCATGGCGCACTGTAGGTTCGATGCCGAATTCTAACACTGCTCCAATGATCGCTACCGCTTGAATGCGGACATCGCGTAGAGCTAAATCGAGGTATGAACCGACAAATGCTGACATCGTGAGTTTATCGAAAGCCACTTCCGATGGCAACGGTGATAATTGTGGGACAATCGCATGGGAAGGAGAATCAGGCAAAAAGTTCGGCTTCACCTCTGAGACATTGTTAACGCGCTGCAACGCCATTGCAGCTTTGAGTTGTGAGACTCCTGCAACTTCATTGGGTAATGTGGTGTGACGTGAAAAGAAGATTCGCATTTGATGAGTCCGCGCAGCATCGACAATTGCCTTCACTTATTGATAGCCTATTTTCTCCAACCATTTGGGTAACTGAGAGTTACGTCCACTAGCATCAACAACTAAATCAGATGTTAGTTCTTGTGGTTGTGCATCATCAAGACAACCTAATTTTACTCCTGTCACCCTGGAATTACTCGCATCAGTCAGTAACCCTTTTACCTGAGTTGCTGATAAAAATTCCACCTGGCGATCGCTACTGAGATAACCACGAACTACCCACTCCAGAAAAGGACGGCTGCAAGTACGAGTAATTAAGTCTGAGGAACTACGCTTTGCACAACCCCAGGCATGAAAAAAACATGATTCTATTGCCCAATTTACACAAGGCGCACCCAAT
>NZ_AJLK01000202.1 GCF_000317205.1 Fischerella muscicola PCC 7414
TTGAAGGCGCACCTGCTGCAATTAGTTTCTCTTCAATCCCAGGAAACAACTCTTCGAGAATGCGATACCCTTGAGTCAGCAATGCACGGACATGATTTGCTTGGGGAACTCCCTGACGTATTTCTGGCTGTTGTGGTAAGCGATCGCGTTCTACTAACGTGACACGTTCAAAGTGTTCGACTAAAATTCTTGCACTCAACAGTCCAGCCATACGACTACCAATGACAATAGCATGATTGCCATTGCAAGTTTTTTGCTGTGCCTCCATGAGTTTAGACATAATTTGTTTGTATTATTTTGTCTCAGTTTTATCTTACTGAGAATTTGAGAGTAAACTATAACAGCAGTGCGATCGCTCGTATTAATCGCCTCAAAATTTAGACCTATTCAACTTTTCTCTCAGGATGGTTTCTATTTTACTTTTAAGATGATCAAGAGGATCATGAGTTCACGAATATTTTACGCGAACAACTCTTTTTTATCCAAAATCCAAAAGATTTGATCTAAGTAACGTAACCATACCATTTGCCATGACTGTTCGTGCTTTTTTTCAAGCAGCAAAAGTCGAGAGTACTGAGTCTCCTTACGATAGGATTTATCTCAAAATCTTGTATCCAGCACAGATGTCAGGCAGCCATACAGGAAAAAATATGGCAATTGTGCCTGCTGATCGCCAAAAAGCCCCCTTTCCAGTGGTGATTTTTTTTAACGGGGTTAACTGTGAAGCCCATACATACCAATGGCTAGCAGTTAAACTAGTTGAACGTGGACTAGTAGTGGTTACATTTAACTGGATTGTAGAGAACCCGCCAGGTTTAGTAAGCCTGACTCCAGGAATGGATTTTAATATGTGGAAACCTGGAATTTATGGTACTGTTCCCACTGCTTCTGCTTTACCTACATTGCTAGCGAAACTAGAACAGTTGCAAGCAGAGGGAATTCTGGCTGGAATGCTGGATTTAGAAAGGGTAATTTTAGGTGGACACTCCGCAGGTGGCAGAGTAGCGATAGAAAATGCTAACCCCAGTTTTTTCCCACAGGTAGCAGCATCTTTTGCTTATGCTGCCCATTCTATGGGAGGAACAATAATGGGATACGAACCTGGTACGATTTTGCCTTTACCAGATTCTCTACCAATGTTATTGATGGGAGGAACTTGTGATGGAGTCATTGCCAATAGTAGCGATCGCTATGGGATCGCTTCAGGCGATGCAACTACTGCTGTGAGGCGTACATTCCAAGAAGCAATTGCTGGCGGAAGAAATGATAACTATTTAGTGCTTTTAGAGGGCGCAAATCATTTTACTATTACTGATCCGTTTGACTTCACAATAGGTAGTGGGTTTCTTGATTTTCCAACGACTCAAAGTCCAGAAGCATTGCGGTTATTAATAGCAGACATAATTGGTTTCTTTATTGATGCCCATGTTTGCCATCAACCGAAAGCATTTAATGAATTGAATCAATTATTGAATAATTCCAATACTTTGATTCAATTATGGAAATGTAAGTAATGAGATCAATATCAATATAAGGATATAAAAACCGGGTTTTGGATATCGAACACAGATGCACACGGATGATTTATCTGTGTTTATCGGTGTTCATCGGTGTTCGTCATTCAAGGATTTTTTGTTGTGGCTGGAAGTCACGTCGACAGTCCGATAGTTTTTGAGAAAGCGAACACCGATACACACAGATGCACACGGATGAAGTTTATTCTCCGGAAATTTGACAAAATACAGTTCTTTTACGTGGCCCATCCAATTCAAAAAATAAGACAGATTGATAAGTTCCCAATGCTAACTTGCCATCAACAATAGGAATTATCTCACTGTTATTCAGCATCATTGCCATGAGATGAGAATGGGCATTCATTGGTTCATCTGGAGGAATATTTTTTCTCAGATGCAAGTCGTTATGTAAGTAGCGGTCTGATTCTGGTGCTAGTTTTTCTAAAAATACTTTGATATCTGTTAATAATCTTTCTTCATATTCATTAATAGCCAAGGCAGTTGTTGTATGTCGAGAAAAGACTATGACCTGACCATTGTGAATTAGAGTTGAGGAAATTAATGCCTCAATTTGAGGAGTAATATTATGAATATTAATTCCTTGATTAGTTTCTAATTCAATGAATTTATTGATAATTGGCATCTTTGTAGATTTTAAATTTAAAATTAATTACTATTTAAAAATATTACCAAAATTCATAGTAACATTATAATAACTAACCACCAATACTCCAAGAAACTCATTCTTTGTGTCTTAATGGTTAATCACCCAAATTTTAACTATTAACAATCTTTTGCAAACCTCTAACTAATCTTTCTATCCCTTCTTTTGCTGTCTGTTTTTGCAATGCACCGTAGGCAACACGCAGATAACATCCCTGATGCATACCAAAGGTAGTTCCGGGAATAACAGCCACTTGATGTTCCTCAATTAATCTTTTGACTAATTCAAAGGCTTCTAATTCGGTGTTAACTTTGAGAAAGAAATAGAAAGCACCATCAGCAGCGGCAATTTTACATAATCCTTCTAAAGACTGGAGAGAATCTATTACCAATTCTCGCACTTGAGCGATCGCTGTAATATTATTTCGCAAATAATCTGGTTTTGCCTGCAAAGCACCCAACGCCGCATACTGGGAAACCACAGGCGGACAAATTACGTTTGTATCCTGGACTTTTTTAACGGCGACAAACAGGTGTTTTGGGATCACCATATAACCGATGCGCCAACTGGCAAAACCGTAGGCTTTGGAAAGGCTATACAGGGAAATAGTGTATTCACTACTATTAGGAAATGCACTTGGGGAAGTATGCTTGACTCCGTTATAGGTGAAGTATTCATAGGCTTCGTCGCTGATGTGGTAGATACCGCGATCGCGACAAATTTGATTGACTGCTTGCAAGGCTGCTTGGCTATATACAACCCCAGTGGGATTGTTAGGAGAAATTGTCACTATAGCTTTTGTTTTTGGAGTGATAGCTTGGGCGATCGCATCGGGACGTAGTTGATAACTTTCATCAGTTCCTACTAAGACTGGATGACACCCCGCCATTGTAATTGCCATTTCATGGTTGAAATAGTAGGGTGTATTCAGAATAATTTCATCCCCGATATTAGTAATAGCAAGAATGGCGTTGAGAAAGCCCATGTTGCTACCAGCAGTCACAACAATACAATTGTCTGTGTTGATTTCAATACTGTTAAAAGTTTGTAATTTTTCTGTAATTGCTGTTAGTAATGGGGGTATTCCTTCTACAGCTTTGTAGAGATGATTAGTTGGTTCAGCTAAAAATTTTGATAAAATTTCAATAGCTTCTGGCGGTGGCGCGTAAGCAACAACACCTTGCCCTAAAGAAATTGTGCCTGGATTGTTTTTAATCAATTCGCCGACTACAGGTATAATAGGCGACTGCACCGCCTCCATACGAGAGGTAAGATTTTTATAAATAGCTCAATCCTCAATCAAAATTACAAAAATAAGGTACAACTGAACGATTTTAAGGAATCGTATTACTGGCTCACTTCTAAAGCTTAGTATAAGGTAGTATGTAGCCAAACAATTCGTGATTGTTTGGCTAACAAACCAGCAAGTCGTTCATGCAAACTAATCAACTTTTAATAAATATAGTCATGTACTTATTTATACATCCAATTGTAGTGGGTGAAGGAAATTATCGTAATAGAAACATGCGATCGCTACATAGTAAATATTTAATAACTGCAATCAAAATAGTTTAATTAGATCCTCATCATATGTCATTATTAGTAGATTCATAGTTCTGTTGGTTTTAGTGCATGAAAGGCGGCTGCGAAAGTCAAACTTTAAGTAAGTGCCTTTCTGCCGTATCTAAAAATTTATTGCTACACAAAAATTTAGTCACACCACTCAGCTTATCTATCTATGATAAACAGGGTTGGTGGTGTGACTAAAATAAGTCCGATTTAGCTAAATGATCGTTACCAGTCTTGGAAATGCCCTAGTATAGAGCGATCATCGTCTGGAATTCGCGTTGGTACACCTAAGTGTTTGCGAGCTTCTTGCTCTGCTAGGTTTCGGTCTTTTTCGTTGTTAAACTGCCCTTCTTCCAGTAGATACTTGCCGCGTGCTGCCTTGTCACGGGAAGGTACAGAGCCATTTTTCCATTTATACTTAAAGCCCATGAGCAAGCAATGCCTCAACTTTATATTCAAGTTTAATTTCATCGATTACTAAGACTACCGTTCCTAGTACTGGGTAAGGTTATTAGAGACGATATTCCCAACACTGATATTGATTTGTACCAAAAATGATTGACACTCCTACTACAGTTCTATAGTTAGAGACCATGAGTGTCTAAAACTCATACAGTAATTAGTAACTAAAAGCTACTAATTCGTAAAGGCCAAAAACCAAACAGTTTTTAATTGACATTACTCATCACTCTCATTACCTTGTACCATGCGTGGTATCGGTATATTTGTAGTAAAGCCAATAACAACTTAAGCTGAAGCGAAACAAGTTTAAGGAGTCAGATCTTCAATCTTGGATAATCAAAATTTTTTGCTCCAAATAATGCTGAAGCAAACGATCACTCTTGATAAATTGCCGTATTTCAGTTAGCTGATCGCTGCTAATTTCAGTTACTCCAGGAACAAAACATATTCCCAAAATAAATATCTGAGGTGGGAGATATTTCCCTGTTTGTTTATATTTTACTGTTGCCACAAGCTCACCATTTTTTCTAAACAAATGCGTAGTGTAAATCTTCTATTGGGCAGTTGCTGTGGACAAGTAGGCTATGCTAAATCATGTGACTAATGCCCGATAGAAACATACAGATTATATTCAAATTGCTTCGGAAGCGTAATTCCTTCATTGAAAAACCCTTAAGAGATTCCTGAGGAAATTTAGTTACTATCACAGGCTTGTGATTTGTATTTCATAATTACAGGCTTAACTAGAGACATGGGTGGTAATTTGGCAGCTGTTTGTAGCAAACTCCACAATTCTTCTTTCCATTTAAGATTTAAAACTTCTGGGTTTTTGATTTCCAAAGCTTTCAGACATTTAATTATGTCTTTCTTCCTTAATGAATTTGGCTCTACTTCTAAAGCTACAAAACGAGCAAAGCTAGGTGAGACAACTAGAGGCATTTCAAAATTCATTTAGACCTCACGGGAATATAAAACTAGTTAAATTAATTACAATTGGTCATGAATAGGGCTGAGAAATTAAACCATGCGTTACCAGCAGGAGGTAAACATGCTAATGGAATAAACAGCCTACAAATTAGACGATGAACTTTTGCCTACCTTGGTAATAGCTTTATTAACTCTGAGGTTACGGCCCATATATTCAGTGCCTAAGAGTGAGTGAATTGCTACTGCTTCTTCAGCATCTGTTTCCATTTCTACAAAAGCAAATCTTCTCCTCTCACCAGTTGCCCGATATATAGGCAACCGAACTTTGACCACAGATCCATATTTGGAAAACATCTGTTTGAGGTCATCTTCTTGAATTTCATCAGAGAGATTACTGACATAGATTGACATAAAAGTCTCCAGAATCATATAGATGTAGAGATTTAGATTCGGAGAGGTGCTAATTGTGGTCAATCACATAGCCGAAAATAATTCTCGATGGTTTAACCCTAACACAGAATATTGATTTACGCTTATGAGATTTTACATTTAGCCTTATACCTCTTTCACTAACAGACGAATGCAGATCTCATTTCTCCTAACGGCTATAGACTGGCATTTCTTGATAACAATGACTACAACGCCAGTAAATACCTCCCAAACGTATATGAGAGAGTAGAATGTAAGAACAGCAAGGACAAGTATGCTTACCCAGGACAGATTCCCAGATGTATGTGCCTGTTTTTTCTTGACTGTTGCCAGTTGTAAGATGAGTCAGTGCTTGACTCGATCTATTTAATAAAAGTTGCATTTTATCCTCAATTTTGGCGAAATCAGATGAGAATTTCACCATATATGTATAGTAGTAATTTGTAACTGAGTTCACAATTATTATTGATAGTTAAAATTGAAAATCTCTAGATTATAGATTGTCAAATATTTTATTTAATTTAACTAGAGCAAACTCTTTTAAAAATTATCAATTGGTTAGCCACTTCCCACGCATTTATCAAATGCTGTATTCAGTCGTAGCTCTATTAACTTTGAGGCTATGTCCCATCAATTCAATACCTCTTAAAGCTCGAATTGCTGCTAATTCTTCAGCACTAGTAGCCATTTCGACAACCGCAAATCCTCTCTTTTCACCAGTTTTTCTGTTCATAGATAGTTGAATTGTATTAACATCTCCATATTCTGAAAAAATCCGTTTGAGGTCATCTTCTTCAACTTCAGCAGAAAGATTACTGACATAAATTGACATAAAATATCTCCTTAATTAAGAAATGTAGATATTTATATTTACAGAGGTGTTTGTTTTGATATAAAGTTCATTTTTATAGCCGGAAATAATTCTCATAATTTCATTATAACATCAAACAAAAGTAAACTGTGTGTAAATATCTGTTATTTAACTCTATAATCCTTATACAAAATGAGTTTTAGCAGAAAATCATTAGTAAGCATTTTATTTTGTCCTTGTCCCTAAGTAAGGTTTTAAGGAGCAAAAATATTAGCGATCGCAAATATGCTTTTAAGTAGAAGATAACAACAAACTATATGCAGCCGGGAAAAATTTTAGGCTAGCAATTTGCTTAACTAAAGAAA
>NZ_AJLK01000203.1 GCF_000317205.1 Fischerella muscicola PCC 7414
GGTCTTGTTGAGAATACCTGACCTATCTTTTTTTACCCCAAAACGGTCACACTCTTATATTTCCTCGGTTTTAGCCCCTTTGTCACCCCTTCAGCGCTGGGACTTTAATCTGAAGTCCGAAATTTGGAGCGATCGCAAACACCATGATCAGCTTTTTAACTGCCATTTTAATTGAAGTTTTCTGCGGTCAAGGTTTTCTCCACTAAGAGTAGATTTGGTCGTTTAAAAATCAGCTTGCTTAACCACCAAGATCCTAAGACATCAACGATTTCATCCTAGTAAAGCCGTAACTATATCTGTCTCTTCCCACGGCACGGTTCCCAGATCCATCCTACCAACATGACCGTAGACGGCTAATTTGCGGTAATATCCCCCTTTGGACATTGCAGGCAACAACCGCAAGTTAAATTTCTTAATAATTCCTGCTAGCCGAAAATCAAAATTCTTTTCCAAAAGCACCGTAATTTCTTCATCAGAAATTTTGCCTGTACCAAAGGTCTCTACCTGAATACTGACAGGTCTAGCCAGTCCCATTGAGTAAGTCAGTTGCACTTCACATTCTTCTGCTAAACCTGCTGCTACAACATTTTTCGCCGCATAACGCGCAGCATAAGCACCAACCCTATCTATCCGGGTGGGATCTTTGCCACTTAAAGCAGCACCACTGTGGCGAGAATATTCTCCGTAGGTGTCGATCGCATTCTTTCTTCCAGTTAACCCCGAATGTACAGAAGGTCCACCAATAGCAAAATGCTGGTTGAAGTCAATAAATATCCTCGTCTTTGCATCAGGCTGAAATTTTTCTTCTGCAAAGACATGATCAATAATCATCTCTTTAACTTCTTGCTGGAGTGTTTTCTCCTTATTCCTGTCTGATGTGGAAGTAGACTTTTTACTGGCTAGAATCGAGATACTGTGGATTCTGTAGGGTTTGCGATCGCGATATTCAATCCCGACTTGAGTTTTACCATCCGGTGCAATGTATGGCAGTATTTTCTCATGTCGTACAGTAGTTAGTCGTCTAGCTAATTGGTGCGCCAACCAGATCGGAAGTGGCATCAAAGCAGGAGTTTGATTGCAGGCAAAACCAAATACTGTCACCTGATCCGTAGCCGGAATTAACTCCATTTCATCATCCGATAATTTTCTTGCATCCCAATAACGATAGCTACTGGACTGTAATTCCTTAACACTAGTGACAATGCTGCAAGTTTTAGCATTAAAATCAGGTTCATCATACCCAACCTGCTCAATTACCTTTCTAGCTATTTTCGTAAAATCTACAACTGCATCCGATTCAAATCTCGCAGCAATGAATACCAGCGCCGTTGCTACAGCACATTCTGCAATCACATGAGAATAAGGATCTTTTTGGAGAAATTTATCAACAATTGCATCACTAATTTGATCACAAAGTTTATCCGGGTGTCCCTCAGTCACCGATTCCGAACTAAACATAAAATCTTTTTTCATATATTTAATTTTGTCTTAATTCATAACCAAAACTCTGCTTTCCCACCGAAGCTTTAATCGCCGGAAGCCGACGCACCCTTCACCGAAGCCGCGCAAAGCGCGTCTACAAACTTCTCTGTGCGTTTCAAATTTAATCCTAAATTTTGACGCCAAACCAGACTCAAAGAATTAACTCAGCCCTTTCAAGGTGACTCATAAAATCTCTTTTTTACTCTCTGCGCTCTCTGCGTTCTCTGCGGTTTAAAAGTTATTTAACCGCAGAGGCACGGAGAACACAGAGATAAGACCTTACAGAGAAGTTGATTTCGAGAATTTCCACCTTGAAAGGCTAGGATATTAACCTTAAACGTAAAGGTACGGCATTACCGTACCTCTACTAAATGCGCTATTGATTATCTTAATTAAGAGACAACAACAGCAACAGTTTGTAACTCAACTTCTTGTTGTTCTCCTGGTTCCAATACAGAGCTAGTAGCAGAGTCATCTTGACTACCAGCAAGCAGACGTGGTGAGTTGTGATCTCCTCGCAAATATCTAGTCGCGATTTCCTTTCTACCCTCGTTGAACAGGAATGGCAGGACAGCACTACTACCAATCACCGCAGTATCAACAAGATTGATCGGCGAGATTTGCAGTAGACCTTTGAGTCCAGGTACGATCGCAGCTAGGATCTGGAGAACAAAAGAGCCACCTATAGCTATATTTAAGTATTTATTAGGCGGCAGTTTTTGCTTACTGAAGATCGTGTGCGTTTGGGAACGACAGGTGAAGGTATGCAACAGCTGGGCCATTGTCAAACTCATGAACCCGATGGTGCTGGCTTGCGGGCCGAAGCCGTAACGACTGATACCATACCAGTAGGCTGCCAAGGCACTGGCAGACAATGCTGCTGATTCCACTAGGATTCTACCAAAGTCTGCATTTCTAATGATTGGTTCTTTGGGATCACGGGGTGGTGTGAGCAACACATCCGGTTCTGGTGCTTCCATCGCCAGGGCTAGGGCTGGGAAGATGTCTGAGACCAAGTTCACCCACAATAGTTGTATGGCTGTGAGGGGATGACCGATACCAGCTGTAGTTGCTGCTAACATCACCATGATTTCGCTGGCGTTGGTAGACAGCAGATAATGGACAGATTTGCGGATGTTGTTATAGATTGTGCGTCCGTGGCTGACGGCAATAATCATGGTTTCCAGATTGTCGTCTTCCAGGATGACGTCTGCGACTTCCCGGGCAACATCTGTACCTGTGTGTCCCATCGCAATCCCCACGTCCGCAGCTTTCAATGCTGGGGCGTCATTAATGCCATCGCCTGTCATGGCCACGACTTTGCCGCTACTTTGCAATGCTTGCACAACTTGTAATTTGTTCGCGGGACTGATTCTGGCGAAAACATGAACGCGATCACATAATCCTTTCATTACCTCTGGTTCGAGGTTGTTCAGGTGGGTGGAATCGAGAATTTGCAGTTGTTCGCCTTTGCTGAGATTTAGTTCTTTGCCAATAGCGTAGGCGGTTGGGCTTTGATCGCCAGTAATCATGACTGTATCGATCCCTGCTTGATGGAAACCTCCCATCAAATCTTGCACACCATTTCTAATGGGATCGATCATGCCGACCAATCCCAGCCAGATCAAGTCGCGAGTATGGATATTTTCGGAGTCATCAAGTTGGTAAGCAGCCCCCAATACCCGCAGCGCTTTACCAGCCATATCATCGTTGTCGTTTTCAATGGCTTGTCTGTCTGCTTCGGTAAGGGGGACTTTTTCCCCGTTTTTGATTTGCCAATTACACAGACTGAGAACTTCTGAGGGACTGCCTTTAACTGCGATCAACTTTTGCTGTTCATTAGGAGTGGCGTGCAGTGTCGCCATGTAATTGCGTTCTTGGGAACGGTGATTGATCTTCAGTCGCGGATAATTTGCCCGCAGACTAGGGACATTCACTCCTCCTTTAATCGCAACATCGATCAGGGCATTTTCAGTGGCGGAACCTCTGACGGTGTATTGATCACCTTCTTTTTCAACTTCGCTTTCGTTACACAGCGTTAAGACGTGAATCAGCTTTAACAGCTGTTCGTTTTCATAGGGATTAACCGCTTCGTTACCCAAGAGTAATTGGTCAGCAGATGCTTGGATACATTTGTTATCCGTACACAGTTCTACGACTGTCATCCGGTTAGCGGTGATCGTTCCGGTTTTATCCATGCAGATTGTCTGGACAGAACCAAGGGTTTCGACTGCATCCAAACGCCGAATCAGGACGTTGTGCTTTCTCATGTTAGCGATCCCCAGGGCCAGGGTTGTAGTCGCTACTGTGGGTAGACCTTCAGGTACTGCTGCGACTGCCAAGGAGATGGATGACTTAAGCATTTGTAGCAGAGTGTTACCACGCCACAGTCCGATCCCAAAGAATAAGGCACATACTGCACCTGATACCATGACTAGCTGGCTACCAGCTTGGTCTAGCTGTTTCTCCATCGGGGTTTCGGGCAATGTGGCTTCACTGACCATCATCTGGATCTTGCCCATTTCCGTGTATTTACCAGTGGCAACTACTACCGCCGTTCCTTGTCCACCGGTGACTAGTGTTCCCATGTAAACCATGTTGGTGCGATCGCCCAAGGGAATATTGTCACCAATTAGAGTATGAGCGGATTTACTCACGGGCATACTCTCGCCAGTCAGTGCCGACTCATCAATACTGAGGCGACGTGCTTCTAAAAGTCTGGCATCTGCTGGCACGTAACTACCAGGTTTGAGAATCAGGATATCCCCGATGACGATTTCCTGAGCGCTGATTTCTTGAATGTTGCCATCGCGGAGTGCAAATGCTGTGGGATTAACTAGATTCTTGAGGGAGCGAATCACCTTTTCGGAGTTGCTTTCTGTGGCGTAACCAATGGCAGCATTAATAACCACAACCCCCATGATCACCAAAGCATCTACTAAGCCGCCGGTAGCAACGGAAACGCCAGCAGCCACAGCTAAAAGTCCTACGGGTAAGGATTTAAACTGGTCAACAAACATACTTAACCCGGAGCGGGGATCTGCTTCTGGTAAAGCATTAGGTCCGTATTTTTTTAGCTTTTCTTGTGCTTTTTTGGTGGTTAAACCTGATACTTGAGAAGTTTTTAACTCGGTAATAACTGCATCAGTTGCTTTTAAATGCCAAGTCGTAATTTCTTGTTGGTGAGTACTAGCTGTCAGCTGATGAGATTTTTTGTTGCTTGCGGGTAAATTTTTCGGCTTTTTCTGAAATCGGTTGATTTTTTTTGCTGCCCCGACTATAGAGCGTTGACTTTGTTTGGCATACTCTATAACCAGGCGTTCAATCTGTGCAGCCAGCGCTAAAACACTATGTCCTGGTTGGTAGAACACCAGAACATTACCCGTAGAAGGATTGGCACTCACTTGTCTAATGCCCTGCGCCTCTGACAACTTCAACTCTAGGTATTTCTTGAGAGCCTCCGAACCTTGCAACCCATTGATTTTATACCTAGCCCTCCCCTCAACAGCAGTATGCAATGCACGAACAAGAGCATCCCGACTGCGACGGGAAAAGTTGCAGTGATTGTTCATTTCTTCATTCAGTTGTGAGAAAAACTACATTCACTCATGAACTTCTTATTGTAATGCTTATTCTAGCTTTAACCTAGTCTGAATGCAAAATCTTTAAATAACTTTATTGCCTTTGGTGGCAAATTGAGCTAAAGGTGCTATTTACGGTGATTTTTTTGTAAACGAAAATTAATCTCAACTTTAGGGGATCATGACCTCACCGAATCGACCTGAACCGTAGCTAAATTGGGAGCGATCGCCAAGCATTTGACCGTGTTTGAGTAGATGTATGCCATAGGCAAGCTGGGCTGGTTCCCAAGCCTCTAAGGCTTTTGGCACATTGTGATTATGTGTAATCAAAGCATCCGCAAGAGCGATCGCATTTGCCGCAGCTTTAGATGTGCTGGCTGCTGTATGGGGACGGGGAATGAAGGCAGCATCACCAACTAGTGCCACTCTTTCAAAGCTCATTTGAGGAATTGCCAAATCCAGAATTGCTTGCACAAATGGTTCCTCAGTAGCTGCAATTAGT
>NZ_AJLK01000204.1 GCF_000317205.1 Fischerella muscicola PCC 7414
GAAAAGGTGGAGCTAAAACTCTATTAGCATAAACTCGCATCTCTTCTTCAACCGCCGGCGCTATCATTCCTGGTGGAATGGCATAATCACGGCGTCTACCTTCCTTGTCTGTGAGAATACGAGGTAATTCTGTTGCTTGATCGTAATTGACATACCAAACCCAGTTAAAGCGGCGTTTTCCGGGTACAAGCGATTCATTCTCTCCTGGGATGACATATTGAAGAATGTGAGAATTGGGAAATTGGTAAAATACAAATCGCTCTGTAAACAAAGCCGCAGCGTCTGGCTCTAGTTCGGCTTCGTTGACTAAGCCACGATAAGCAACGTATCCGGCATACTGATAGTGAGCATCTGGCACAAACAGCTGGCGTACCGTAGAGTTAGGTCCATCTGCACCAATCAACAAATCGCCAATTTGACGAGTGCCATCGGCAAATATTGCCATGACTTGTTCACCATTGTGTTGAATGTTGGTCAAGAGTTTTCCTTGGTGATAATGTTCAGCTGGAAAATGTCGACGCATGGAACTGTAGAGCAAATTCCAAGAAGTCAAAGTTTGACGCATCGGCATTCTTTGAGCAATGCTGCCATCGGGGTTCAAGTAATATCTTTCCTGTGCCACTACTCCCAACGGTGCTTCATAGGTAACACCTGCTCGCCCAAATGCTTCAATAACATCTGGTTGTAGCACAATACCGCCGCCCCGACTATCGAGTGTGTGAGCAGAACGTTCGTAAATATCGACCTCCCAACCAATGGAACGCAGCATAATTCCGGTAAACAAACCACCCAATGATCCGCCGATGACAATCGCATGGTTGCCTGTGGATTTCATAAGCAGTAGCCCTCTTTATTCATTAACAGCGTTTTGCAAAGCAGTGAAAAGAACATCAATAGGTTGAGCGCCAATCAATGTTTCTTGACCAATGCAGATATTTGGAACGCTGTGGATACCTCTTACTTTCGCTTGTCGTTCCAGTTCTCTAACTTCCTCAATCCCTGCATCTGACCAAAGAAAAGCCTTAGCATCAATACCAATGTCAGCTGCAAGATTAGCTAAAGTTTCAATATCGCCAATGTTCTGCCCTTCCCTAAAGTAGGCTTTCAAAATCCGTTCAGCCATCTCGGTTGCTTTGCCATTCTTCGCAGCCAACCAGGTTAAGCGATGGGCGTCAAAAGTATTAGGTGTAACTCGCATCAAATCGTAGCGAAACTCAATTCCATCTGCTTGAGTTGCCTCTATCGTTTTTGCATCTAATATTTGTGAGTATTCCCAACTGCCAAACTTTTTGCTGCGGTAAGTCTTGCGATCCATACCAGCTTTTGGCATATCAGGGTTTAACTCAAATGGATACCAGATACGCTGAACTTTCACTGAGGAGTCGAGTTGTGCGATCGCTCGATTTAATCGTGTTTCTGCCACCAAACACCAAGGACAGATAAAATCCGAGGTTATTTCTACTGTCAAAGTCATGGTTTTCTCCTTTTTCTTTTAGTTCAACCATAACTCCATTCATAAAGATTGATAATATAGCTACAACGCCAAACACCTTTGCATATTTTGCAAAATTGAAGAAGGCAGGAGGCAGGAGGCAGAGGGCAGAAGGGACAATTAAGAAGGGGATTCAGACCCCTCCTTAATTGAGGCCACTGAACTTCGTTTGAGTGGGGGTCACGGAACCCTTACTCTCTCCGGTCGTGGCAGAGGGTAGAAAACATTATTCCTTCTGCCTCCAGCATAGCTGCCCTCTGCCTTTCTTGATAAAGGACATCCTAACCGATGGATCAATTTGCAGCGATGCGTGCCTTTGTAAAGGTAGTGGAGACCGGTGGATTTTCGGAAGCTGCGCGCCAATTAGAATTGGCAGTTTCTTCAGTTACCCGTCAGGTGAACTCGCTCGAAACCATGTTAAACACTCAGTTACTCAACCGCTCAACCCGCAGCATCACACTCACACCCCAAGGTCGTAACTACTACAACAGAGCAGTGCGTATTCTGCAAGATGTAGAGGAAGCAAATCTTTGTGTCATGGAACGAGAAGACACACCACGAGGTCTATTGAAGGTTGGGATGCCAGTAGCATTTGGACGACTCCATATTGCACCAATTATCAGTACTTTTTTAACTCAGTATGCAGAAGTAAAACTAGATTTGCGACTTAGCGATGGATTGTCAAACTTGGTGGAAGAGGAACTAGACATTGTAATTCGCATTGGCAATCTTGATCGCTCCCATCCCAACCTGATTGTCCGCAAACTTGCTTCCCATTCGCGCGTGGTTTGCGCTAGTCCAAATTATTTCCAACAGCACGGCAAACCCCAACATCCAAACGATTTAGCGCACCACAATTGTTTATTATTTGCTTACACCGACTACAACATCTGGCGGTTTGAGCGAGATACAGAGGTTTGTGAGGTGAAAGTCAGCGGAACTCTGGTGGCAAATAATTCCGAAATACTGCGTCAGGTATGTTTAGATGGTGCAGGTCTGATCCTAATGCCAACTTGGTTAATTGGTGAAGATATTCGAGCCAGACGCTTGCAAGCAGTGCTAACAGATTTTCAGGTTTCTCCTCACACCGAGACAGACATGGGTATTTACGCGCTTTACTTGCCGAATCGTAGGTATTCTTTGCGGGTAAAAACATTCATTGATTTCCTGATCCAACAATTTGGCAACCCACCTTATTGGGAAGCTTAGATAATCTTTATTATGTTGTTGTCTTTGGTTGTTGAAATTTATATATATCTTTGATAGTTTTTACCCAACCGTCAGCCAATGATTCCCAGATGCGATCGCCTTTTTCTTTTGTGGCTGTTGTTGGATCTCCCATGACGCCACTTTGGGATAAATCTTTTGTTGCCCAGGCAAAGGGTAGCTTACCTTCCATACTCAGAACGCTATCTGTAGGTAGATTTTGTGGATATTCGGTAACTGCGTCTGCCATTTTGACTTGTTCGGGCAAAATTGACAGCATCAGGGAAGTTTCTGCATCTCCGGCGTGAATACCTAATTCTAGTTCTTTGGGTGTGAGCAATTCTTTGGCTACATTTGGTACTCGCCAAGTAAACAACGGGAAAATACAAAAGTCATCATATTTAATATGTAGGTCTCTAGCGACTAGTTCTAGTATTTGTGGTTGTCCACCATGAGAATTCATAAATACTAATTTCCGAAAACCTGCACGATAAATGCTTTCGCCAACTTCCATTAATAAAGTAATTAGAGTTTGGGAAGTTAGGGTAATAGTACCGGGAAAATGCCAATGTTCGTTGGATTTACCGTAATAAATATTAGGTAAAGCATAAGCAGGTATATCTGGATCTAATTTGGATAAAGCTTTGCCTAAAACGGCTACACTAATTGCGGAATCAACAATGATTGGTAAATGTAATCCGTGTTGTTCAATTGCACCAATGGGTTGAATGATGACGACGTTTTGTTGATCTGGCATTTTTTCAATATCTTGCCAAGTAAGATAGGGAAAAAATCTGGCTGGAGGAATGAAAGAATGTAACATAAGTAGCGAGAATAAATTAAATTTTATTAGCAATAGACCAATAATTTTTGGGGAAACGAACACCGATACACACCGATGCACACGGATGGTTTATCTGTGTTAATCGGTGTTCCATGAGTGTTCGTCATTCACTGATTTTTTGTTGTGGCTGGAAGTCATTTCAACAGTCCAATAATTTTTAGGAAAAACGAACACCGATGCACACCGATGCACACGGATGGTTTATCTGTGTTCATCTGAGGTTGTTAGACTATATATTTTTTGCCATAATATTATTCTTTATTTAGTTATTTAATTTATATTAAGCATTATTAAGATTACATTGCGCTGTTAATTCTTCCGATGCTTGAACATTTCCTACTTGCCAAGCAAGTTCCACTAAAGCAGGAATAATTTCTGTGATTTGAATATTTTCAAAATGGGGACTGGTGTCAGGTTTTAGATAAATACCTTGACTAAGCAAATAGTTTACCAAAATGCGATCGCTGTTTCCAATCACCTTTGCAAAGCCGTTCTACTTTATCAAACTCTGCTACCTGGTGCGTTCTCCTTTGCGATCCTCTGCGTTTAAAGTTGCTACGAATTTACGCCAAGCTGTACTTAGTTATCCAGATAGCTAAACTCAGCTTCTACCTTTAGATACTCATCATTGTTGGGTAGAAATTAGTTAAATCGAAGAGATGACAACATAGATAAATAAGTTAATGACCTCAGTCGAGTTAGACAATCTAACAGTAGCACAGCCTCAACCTAAAGATGCCCCGCCGTATTTAGGATTGGTTTGCATTACCTTTTCTAAACAGGTGCGCTTTCGGACAATTACGCGCACACGCTATTTACAATTAACTGAAGAACAACGCGCCAACGCCCTCAAAGAACTTTATCAAGATAACTTACAGCGTCTGGATGGGGCATTAACTTTTTGTCAACAGCACGATTTTCGATTGTATCGGATGCCTTCTGGGTTATTTCCTATGAGTGATTGGGAAGATGAAGTCGGTGCTAGCGTGCTTGAGGAAATGAGTGCCGAGTTGGGTAAAATTGGGCAACGAGCAAATCAACTGGGGATCAGAATGGTACTACACCCCGATCAATACGTGGTGTTAAGTTCTGACTCTCCGCAAGTAGTGGCAGCAAGTATTAAAATTTTAGAACGACACGCTTTAACGTTGGATTTGTTAGGTTTACCTCGTTCCTGTTGGTCGTTGATGAATATTCATGGTGGTAAATCTCAGCGATTGGAACAGTTAGTGGAAGTAATTTCGCAGCTACCAGAAAATGTCAAAAGTCGCTTGACTTTAGAAAATGATGAGTATGCTTACAGTGCTAGTGAAATTTTAGAAGTTTGCCAACGTGCTGGCGTACCAATGGTATTCGATGCTCATCATCATATCTGTCACGAGAATTTAGATAGTTATGATCATCCCAGTGTGGCAGAAATGTTTTATGCTGCTCAACAAACTTGGACTAATCCTGAGTGGCAATTAGTTCACATTTCTAATGGGGAAGAGGCTTTTAACGATAGAAAGCACAGTGATTTAATTACCGCTATGCCGAGTGTTTACCGCCAAGCACCTTGGATCGAAGTAGAAGCGAAGCACAAAGAAGAAGCTGTTACCCATTTGCGTTCTTGTTGGCTTTTAAAGAATAATTTTTAATAAAAGTTAAGTAGGTGTTTGCGTGTTGGCAACAAAAGCGCAAAATTACTAGATATGGCGATCGCAATCGATTTTGGTACAAGTAACACAGTTATTGCTCGTTGGAATCCTGTCACCCAGGAGTCAGAAACTCTGAATTTACCTGGTTTATCAGTTCAACAAAGTCTGAATCCGCCACTTATTCCCAGTTTGCTTTATGTGGAAGATGCTGCCAAAGGACAAGTTTTGGTGGGACAACAAGTGCGCGATCGCGGGTTAGACTTGAAAAATGACCCCCGATTTTTCCGTACTTTCAAACGCGGTATTGGTACGGATATCCAAGGTTTCTTACCGGAATTAGATAGGCAAATAGTTACTTTTGAACAAGTTGGACAATGGTTCCTCAACCAAGTAATTACGCAATTAGCACCGATGCAAGGGGGGTTGGAATCACTGGTATTAACTGTACCTGTAGATAGTTTTGAAGCTTATCGTTACTGGTTGGGCAAAGTTTGTCAAGCACTACCAGTGGAACAGGTGCGGATAATAGATGAACCAACTGCCGCTGCTTTAGGTTATGGTATGGCAGACCAAGAAGTTCTCTTGGTAATTGACTTTGGTGGTGGGACACTGGATTTATCTTTGGTACAGTTGGATAAAAGTGTTAAAACAGCTAGTAAACCCGTGGGATTTTTACTCAAGTTTGGTAATAAATCTTTAGCTGAAACTTCCAAACAAAAGGTAAAAACTGCCCGTGTCTTGGCAAAGGCAGGACAAAATTTAGGTGGTTCTGATTTAGACAATTGGATAGTTGATTATTTTGCGAAAACTCAAGGTTTAACTGTCAGTCCTTTGACAACGCGACTGGCAGAAAAGGTGAAAATTCAGCTATCAACTCAAACTCAAGCGAGTGAAGTTTATTTCAATGATGAAACGTTTGAAAGTTATGAATTGGAATTAGATCGGGATAGATTTGAAGGTATCCTCAGAGAACACTCATTTTTTGAACGGCTTGATGAGTCGATGTCTCAGTTATTACAACAAGCCCGACGCCAAGGTATAGAAGTTGGGGATATTAATGCTGTGCTGTTAGTGGGTGGCACAGTACAAATACCAGCAGTGCAAACCTGGGTAAAGCAATATTTTACACCAGAAAAAATTCGTTGCGATCGCCCGTTTGAAGCCATTGCCCAAGGTGCTTTACAAGTAACTCGAGGCGTAGAAATCAAAGATTTTCTTTACCACAGCTACGGTATCCGCTACTGGGATCGACGTAATAATCGGCACAGTTGGCATCCGATTATTAGAGAGGGACAACCTTATCCCATGACTCAGCCAGTACAGTTATTTTTGGGTGCTTCTGTCGATAATCAGCCTAGCATTGAGCTAATTATGGGCGAATTGGGGACTGACACAGGCGCTACAGAAGTTTATTTTGATGGCGATCGCTTAATTACCCGTCGTCTTGATGACGGTGTCACTACTGTCAAACCCCTTAACGATAAAGATGGCGCGAGGACAATTGCCAACCTCACACCACCAGGATTTCCAGGAAGCGATCGCATTAAAATCCTGTTTTTAGTTGACGAACAGCGCTTTTTGCGAATCACTGTTGAGGATTTACTCACAAATGAAACTCTGTTGGAAAATCAACTTGTAGCACAATTGAGTTAGGGATTTTTAATATTGCATTCCTAATACCAATTCAATTAATGATAGCAACACATCCTTGGATAAAGACGCGATGAATCGCGTCTCTACAAGATGGCCCATCTGTCGCATTCTTTTGGCGAATTGGTATAAATCATTGATTAGAGACAAGATCCCCGACCTCTTAGAGAAGTCGGGGATCTTGGCTTTGCAATTTTTACAAATTATATAAAACAACTATATGTTTCCAACTGCAATTTAATCTTCTCAATCTCATTTTTTTAGCTTAAAAATACTGACCAACATAATAAATCCAGGAGCCGCAAGCCATAACCAAAATCCAGGAAGTAGTTCATGTAATGCTAATTTTTGAAAGGGAGTAATACCAGCAGGTAATCTTACCCAAAATGCTGATATTGTTCCTAAAAAGCCTAAGATAATTGATATTAATGCAGTTAAAATTGACCAATTATATTGCTGTCGAAAAAAGAAAACACACGATGTCCAGTAAGCTGGATTAGCTAACCACCCAATACTAGGTGGAATCACAAGCAGTAATAATCCAAAAAATCCAACTAAAGTTAACTCAGCCACTGTCATTGTAGTAATTTTATCTGTCAATCTAGCGATTTCAACTTTATTGTTTTGCCCCCCAAAAGTGATTTCAACTATTTTGAAGGCAAGGGCTGGCAAGCTAAGCGCTATTCCGTATACAAATAGTGATAATCCAATGAAAATTACTCGATTTGTCATCTTGATTTCTAGAAGAGGTGCGTGATTTAAACTAAAAATTTTAGAAATAAACAACTATTTTCAACCTACAAGCCCATCGACGCCCTCTCCGAAAAGTTTAGCGATCGCCTATACAAATCCTACTCAACAGTCGCCCACAACCTAAAATACTACCCACCTTTTGCTAAGCATCAGATTGTGTATATCTTCCTCTTTTGAAGCGATCGCTTTGTCAAGACAGCTTTTACGTTCCTTACGACAGCATGTTTGTTGGTTGTTAGTGGTTAGCAGGGGCGATGGGGCGATCGCTTCTGGTTTATCTATGGCACTTCTATATCATTCTGTGAGAATCGCAAAGCCCAGAACCCCGACTTTTCCAAAAAGTCGGGGTTCTTGTCTCTGGCGAATGATTTAGGAATGCTATATCTCAAACTTCTTGCAATTAAGTTTCAATCACTAGTAGGGATTAATTTAAGTTGCAACTGACGATGCAGCGGATATTATGAGCAAAATTTCTCGTCGTTTCAATCCCTAATAGGGATTAATTGAAGTTGCAACAACTCTGCACTGGCATCAGCTGGCAATTTTTTATTGAAGTTTCAATCCCTAATAGGGATTAATTGAAGTTGTAACGCACGTGACGGTCTATGCCTCGCGCGCCGTCAACGCGTTTCAATCCCTAATAGGGATTAATTGAAGTTGTAACCCGACTTTAT
>NZ_AJLK01000205.1 GCF_000317205.1 Fischerella muscicola PCC 7414
CTCCTACTGAATATAGTCTGCTTGCCGCACCTGTACAAGGTGAAGTCAATAATCTCCGAAAAGTATTTCAACAGTAGATTTATTTGAAAAGGCTCATTCATCTCACTGTCAATTTTGCAGGTATGGTAGGAGATGAATGGGTAGTTTAAAAACTGTCTGTGAATTAAACTGAATCTTCAGTGTGCTTAGTGGGATTCAACTATATTTAAAATGCGATGTTGCCGGAAGCATCGCTCATAGCAAGGCGTAGCCCATTGCCCAGGTAAAGCCAGTCTAAACCCAATAAATCTTAAAAACTCCGCCCTGTGAGATTTGCAATAGCTGCAATTAACTCAGCTTGTTCTACAGGTTTAGCTAAACTTTTTTGAAAACCTGCCGACTGCGCCTGTTTTTTATCTAATTCACGGGCATAACCACTTAAAGCGATCGCTGGAATCTGGCTATATTGTCTTACTTCACTCGCTCTAATTTCCTGTATCAGCATATAACCATTTACATTTGGCATACCAATATCGCTGATAAGTAAATCTTGCTCTGAATTTGCCAGAAATTGTAATGCTTGTTCAGTCGATGCAGCTGTAGAGACGTTCATCCCGTGTTGTTCTAGGATAAAAACAAGCAACTCCCGAATATCAGGTTCATCATCTACTACTAAAACTTTTAAGCCTGCTAAAAGTGATGAAGCACAAGTTAAATGTGAAATGGCTTTTGAATTATGATTTTTCTCTATCTCCTCCCTATCTTGTAGAAGTGGTAGTCTGACAATGAAAGTTGCGCCTTGTCCTTCTCCCATGCTTTGAGCTTCAACAGTACCACTGTGACGTTCTACTAAGTGGCGAACAATTGCTAGTCCCAAACCTAGCCCACCAAAATTCCTCGTTGTAGCGTTATCTGCTTGGCGAAAAGATTCAAAAACATGAGGTATAAACTCAGGCTTGATACCTATACCTGTATCTTTCACCTGAATTTGAGCGAATTTTTGTGTTGAGTCTGCTAACTCATAATTTTCTAAAAGACTAATTACTGTTGATTTTACCAAAGACTGTAGCAGCAGTGTCAGCAGTAGTGCGACTACAACTGATATAACTGCAACAATATAGCGAGTTAAGCGATCGCGACTCAGGTGATAAAGTTGTCTAATCGGCCAGAGATTGATCAAATAAGCCATGCTCAATCCTAATTCTTTACTAATGCTATCTGCGTCATCCGTTCATATACTTTTTAAAGCTACAGTTTTTTAATCTACCTTCTCCTATGTCCTTCTAAACTGTGTATATTAAAAACTTAGTATGACAATTATTTGTCAATCTTGTGACGTTATAAACTTAGTCTTGAAATTAGGTTCTTAGTTTGGTTATTATTTTTTTCAATGAGGTATTCCCTTCATTGAAAACTTGAGCTTGCAAGCAAAGATAAACTCAAATAAAATAATCAGCAGTCAGTGTAAACAATACATTTTTACTGACTGCTGAAAACCTAAAACCTTTCGCCAATCCCAAAATTGATGCGATTGTCACCATCGCCATTGATGCCGTAGTCAATGCGAATTGGCCCTAGTGGCGATTGTACGCGCACACCAAGACCATAACCGTAGCCACTACCATTTTTGTTCAGTACCTCAGCTGGCTTGGTATTACTTCCGAAATCACTACCAATATCAAAAAATAGTGCGCCACTGACGACTGAGAAAATGGGGAAGCGATACTCAGCCGAGGCTTGTATGTAAGTACGTCCACTACCTAATCCTCCTTCTTGATAACCCCGAACGGAGTTACTACCACCAAGGGTAAAGGCTTCGTAAGGAGGCAAGTCACCAAGAATAGTTCCACCCTGCAAGTTAAATGCTAAAGTTTGTGGCCCTTTGGTAAGACTAATAAAGTTGACAGGAAAATACTGGCTATAGTTACCTCGCAACCTGCTGAGAAAAATATTGCCTAGTCCTACTGGTACTGACTGATCAACTCCGAGGCGGAGATAAGAACCGCTAGTGGGTTGTAAGGGATTATTACGGCGATCGCGTTGTACCCCTAGTTGCAAAAGTAGCAAATCGTCTTCACCTTGTCCAGACTTGCTAAGTGGAACCAGTTCTGTGGGCGCTCCATTCTTGAACACCGTTCCTTCTTTTCTGATGTTTCCATTGGCATCACGGGTGGAAACTCGTTGATACTGCAAGCCTGCTGAAGCCGTCCATTCAGAATTTTTGTAAGGATTATTGCTCAGGGGACGGGTAAAGGTGACACCGCCACCGAGACGGAGAACACGGGGGCGATCGCCATTTGTTTTT
>NZ_AJLK01000206.1 GCF_000317205.1 Fischerella muscicola PCC 7414
TCAAAAGAAATAGCCATACGCCCCACGTGAACCAAGGTAGGGCTGGAATGGGAACCCAAGTTACAAGGGTGACACCTGCCGCTAGTCCCAGAAAAGCCGCAGCCCTGAGAATTGCCAAAAGCAACACCCCCGTCAACGCAAGGGTGACGCGGTTCCGCATAGATTTGAGTTCTCTTTCAGGATCTAATTTTGAAAGTAATTAATACCATATGAGTATTAATAAATTTTTGTGTATGAATTCAGATGTATTTAAAAACTACTCTCCTGTTTGATAGCCGTTTTCATTAGCCATTTGACGAGCAAATTCTTTGACGATTTCAATAAAGGCTGGCAACATGGGGGACGATTTCTCTCTTTGCCAGGCGATCGCCAACTCAAGCTCCGCAGTGGGGGGTTGTAACCTCCGATAAACTACTCCTGATTTCTGTAAATGCGTGACGGAAGCAGGTAATAAGGCAACGCCAAGCCCTGCTGCAACAAAGCCCAATATACTTTGCACCTCCGAAGTTTCTTGAGTGAGTCTTGGACTAAAACCAGCCTGATGACAAACTGCAATTACATGGTCATATAGGCCACACTTATGATGGCGTGGACAGATTATGAAGGTTTCGTCGTTAAGGTTTGCCATATTCAACTCTGATTGGTTAGAGAGATGATGTGTCTGTGGTAGAGCTACGACTAGTGGCTCTCGCAAGATGTTTTCAACCATGAGATTGCAAGCATTAAAGAGTGGCGGTACAACGAAGCCAATTTCAATGTGAGCATTATGTAGAGCTTGTACCTGATCGCCTGTGGTCATCTCGTATACAATTAGGTTTACTTTAGGAAACCGTTCTTTGAAGACCTTTACCGACAACGGCACGATGTCATAGGCAGAGGAACCCTCAAATCCGATAACAAGCCGACCTATCTCACCCCGACTGGCAAGCCGTGCCAGAACAATCCCTTCTTGAATCTGCGCTAGCACTCGACGGGCTTCCGCCAAATAAACTCGGCCTGGCTCTGTTAACTGAATCCGGCGCGTGGTGCGGTGAAAGAGTTTTACTCCCAACTCCTCTTCTAGATGACGAATTTGCCGAGTCAGCGGAGGTTGAGCAATGTGGAGTCGTTCAGCTGCCCGCCCAAAGTTCAGCTCTTCCGCCACAGCTATAAAGTAATGCAAGTGTCGAAGCTCGATGTTCACAATTGTGGCTCCAAATTTTCTAGAGCTTGTGAGTACACCCTGTTTTGCTCTGTATCAGAAGTTCAAGCTTTTATCCATACTCAATGCCGTGCTGACATAATCGCTCATATTCTTGTAACTGGCGGTTGATATCCAGTTTTCTGGCGTAATGTTGCGATCCTTAGCACAAGCCTCACAAACCCAGATAGGCACATTTGCAGATAACAGCGCTTCTACTACAGCTTTCATCGGTGGCATATTTAGCCCCTGAATTTTGTCGTAAACATTTTTATTGGCTATGGTTACATCTTCACCCTGGAGCCACACTATTACTTCATGACCTTCATCGACTGCAACTTTTGCTGCCAACATCCCTAGAGTGGCAAGGGTTGGGTCATTTGTACCAGAACTTACAGAAACAATCACTTTCATTGGAACCTTCCTTGCTGCTATTTTGCAATGCAGCATTATTATTCTGCTGTTCTTCCAAGAGGATGGAGGTAGGGGTCTTGGTGTTTTGACGGCTGCAAAGCTTGAGGTTGTATACTATTCACAACAAGCAATCCAGCAATCATCCCAAGACTTACAGCCAATAAAATTAACATTAACCTTTTCAAACTCATTGTTGACTTTGTGTAGGAGTAGGCTGATACCAAGCCTGATACCATTGCTGCATCTGTGCGATTTCAGCAGTTTGAGTCTTAATGATGGATTGAGCTAAGTTGCGAATTTCTGGCTTGGTAGCGCTGTTAAGTGCCATCTGCGACATCATCACTCCCATTTGGTTATGGTGAATCATTTGACGAATAAATTCACGGTCGAAGTCAGAGGTATTCTTCAAGTCTTCCAAATGCATTTCCATGCCCATCATGTTCTGCTTCCCGGACATCCTCATCATTCCCTGGTTGTCTTGACCCATACCCTGCTGCATTCTCATCATTCCCATGCCAGCCATTGCATTAGCAGGTACTTCTGTGCCGTACCATGCCTTATACCAAGTTCGCATTTGTTGAATTTCGCGGCTTCGGTCTTTTTTAATTGTTTCAGCCAGTTTTTTGATTTCAGGCCGTTTAGTACGGGTTAAAGCCAGATCCGCCATTTTCACAGTTTCTTCATGGTGGGGAACCATCATTTCGATGAAATGCCGATCCACTTGAGTCATCATTCCTCGTTGGGAAGGAGTTGCTTGAGCAGATGGGTGATGAGTATTATGTTCTGAATTTGGAGACTGAGCTTGCGTTTTATTTGTAATTAATAGTCCTGCAAGAACACTACTAGTCAATAAGCCTGTGAGACTATAAATTAGAATTCTATTTTTCATAACATCACCTCTTTTATCG
>NZ_AJLK01000207.1 GCF_000317205.1 Fischerella muscicola PCC 7414
TTGAATCAACTCCTTCTTAATTTCAATTTTCAACTCTCTACTCAGATGGAGGGTCAAGGTACAGCAACAAAACTTTACTTATCATAGTTTACCTGTTTTGAGTTACTCCTTTAACAGCAGCCTATTCTTTTAGCTTTTCATCTAGAAATGAAATCAAGATGAAATATCTTTCTAGATATAAATTTGTTTACAATGTCATGGCTTGCTGAACCACTAGAAAAATATCTGCGATCATCAAATCTAAGCTAGCCGCACTCGACGCAAGGTTATGGCATTTGAGGAGTTGAGCCACTTCACGAACTTCTAGTTCGTGGATTCAGGCAAAGGTCACGTTAACTTTTCGCGCTTTATCGCTATCTGGTTAACGCTTTTGCCTTTTAGATCGAACTGCTCCGAGGGTAAATGAGATAACCTACTTTCAGACGCGCTTACTTGTTTGCAGTTTGTTTGATATTGCTGCCATGCCGATCTTAAGTGACTCCAACCTCGGATACTCACATTGAGCATCCTGCAATGACAACTGATCCTCATTAATGTATCTAGCCAGATACGCACTCCAGATGTCCCTGTTCATCACAAGCCCAGTAACATCTTTATGAACTCTTTGGGATAATGATTTTTTGATACGGCTACCGTCTAAATGAGTTTGAGAGAGTGCAGTTTTCTGGGTAGAAAAAGCTATGAATTGTCCACCAGCATTCTCAGCTTTGCGTTTCAATTCACTTTGTACGAAGCCAGGGGACTTAGCAGAAATCGCTTTACCATAGCGTTTCTGCCATCCCTTGACTGAATTCATACCCAAAATCAGCAACGCTTAAAAGCTTCTTACGGCATTCTTTAACAGGAAGCAGTTACTGATTAAAACTAAATCGACCGTTTACCTTTTCACCTCCAACATCCGCAGTAACTTTTACTTGATACTGACCAGTAGCTTTTTCAGAAAGTGCAGCCGTGTAGTGTTTGCCACTGGCATCATAAGTGAGAGGGATTGTTTTCTGCTTGCCATCGGGTAGCTGAACTTCAGCCGTCACTTTAGCGTTAGGAACTGCTTGATGATTGTCGCCTTTTTGCAAATATAAATCCATGTGAGTTCCATTAGCCTCTTTCTCAGGTACAAACTCTAAGTGATAAGCTCCTGTCTCTACAACTTGACCTCCACGAGATTCTCCATGCTGCCCCTCTGTTTTAGCAGTAGGTGAAGCTGAAGTATTAGTACTTAATATAGAAGACGGATTATTCGTAGAATCAGATTGATTATTTTCTGTATTACCTGCTTGATTGCTATTACTACAAGCTCCTAAAAATAGTAGTACTGTACTTGCTAAAACAACAAAACTTATTTTTAATGATTTCATCGTCTTATTCCTCATTAACTGTTAACAATTGAGAAAATATGGGAGAAAAACATCCTCATGATACCGCAGTTTGGCTGACTTCAATATTTTGCATCTGCATACTCTTTTTAGGAACTAAAAATCTGCCAAACTGAGAATATAAAGCTGGAATCACTAATAAAGTTAATGCTGTAGAGGTAAACAATCCCCCTAGAACGACCACCGCCAATGGCTGCAAAATTTCCTTACCAGCACCAGTGCCAATTACTAGTGGCACCATTCCTAAAGCAGATGATAAAGCGGTCATTAAAATAGCAACTAATCGCTCTATAGAACCTTCAACTAAAACTTCCCGCAAAGGCATACCATTTGCTAACTTATGATTGTAGTTATCAACTAATAGCAATCCATTCCGAGTAGCCACACCGAATAGAGTAATAAATCCCACCATTGAAGCAACAGAAATAATACCCCCACCCAAGGCGGCAGAAATCACACCACCAATTAATGCCAAAGGCAAATTAATCATAATCATTACTGTTGCAGTCATTGATTTAACAGCAAAGTAAATTAAGACTGTGATAGCGATAAATGCCAAAATCCCAGCCCAAATTAAAGTTTGTGTGGCTTGTTCTTGCGCTTGAAATTGACCACCGTATTGAATGTAATATCCAGAGGGTAATTGTACTTGTTGCTTAACTTTACTCCGAATATCATTGATGACAGAACCTAAATCTCGACCATTAACATTAGCAGAGACAACAATTAAACGAGAAACATTTTCGCGATTGATAGTATTTGGGCCTGTACCGTATTCTACCTTTGCAACATAAGCAAGAGGGATTTTCTGCCCCTTTGGGACATCAATTAACAAATTGCTGATAGTTTCTAAATTGTTACGGGCGCTTTCTTGTAACCAAACAACAAGGTCAAACACTTGTTGTTGTTCCAATACTTGAGATACTACTCGTCCATTGAGAGCAGTTTCAATTGTTTGAGCTAAATCACCTACAGCTAGACCATAACGAGAAGCTGCTGCTCTGTCAAACCTAATCTGTACTTGTTTGATTGGCACTTGTGGTTCTAGTTGCAAATCTACAATTCCCGGAATATTGCTTATGGCTGATTCGACTTGTTTACCAATAGTGCGGAGTTGTTCTAAGTCGGAACCAAAGATTTTGACAGCGATCGCACTCCTGACTCCAGATAACACTTCATCCAATCGGTGGGAGATAAAACCACCAATATTAGCCGCTACGCCTGGTAATTTCGCAAATTCTTGACGCAGCGTCTCGATACTCTTTTCCCTGTTTTTAATCCCCTCCTGACTCAACTCAACATCCAGTTCCCCAAAGTAGACACCGCCGACATCACTATCGCCTAGGGCGCGTCCTGAGCGTAACTGTAAAGCTGCAAACCGTTTATCATTCTTGAGAGCATCTTGAATTGCTAAATCAGCTGTATTTGTTGCTTCTAAAGATTCTCCTGGATAGAGAGAAGTAGCGATGACAAGGGAACTTTCTTGAAACTCTGGCAAGAATACCCGTCCTAAAGATGGCAGAATCAGCATTGAAGCTATAAAGCTAGCCACAGCTGCAATTAAGATAATTTGAGGGCGACGGATAGAAAACATCAAAGCCGGACGATATACTTTATGGGAAAATCGCGCCACCCAGGTTTCTTCATCTGGTAAGCGTCGATTTACTAACAACAATGCACATAGTGCTGGAGTTAGTGTCAGTGCCACTAATGTTGAAGCAATAATCGAAAGCAAATAAGACACACCCATCGGTGTAAAGATGCGACCTTCTACACCAGAAAGGGCGAAAATTGGTGCAAAGACTACAGCAATAATTACTGTTGAGAAAAGTACGCTAACACGCACTTCAACCGAACCATTAAACACAACTTGCAACGGATTGGTTGGTGTTCCTGCTAGCTGATTTTCTCGCAAACGGCGGTAGACATTTTCCATGTCAACAATTGCATCATCTACCACTGAACCAATTGCAACCGCCAATCCTCCCAATGTCATCGTGTTAATACCTTGCCCCGTCCAATTTAAAATCATCATTCCTAACAACAAAGACAAAGGAAGGGCACTAAGACTAATGATCACAGTCCGCCAATTCATCAGAAATAAAATCAGAACTACGGAAACGATGATGATGCCATCTCTAAGTGCATCCTCAACATTTTTGAGTGAAGCTTCAATAAAATTTTCTTGACGGAAAGTAACGTCTACTTTTACATCTTTGGGCAAGCTGGCTTTAATTTCTGACATTGCTGCTTCAACTGCACGGGTAACAGTTGGGGTGTCAGCTTGTGGCTGTTTGTTAACAACAACAACAACTGCTTTCTTGCCATTCAAAGTAGCATCGCCGCGTTTTAATTCGGCACCAATTTTGACATCAGCTACTTGACTCAGCAATACTGGTGTGCCATTTCTAGCAGTAATTGCTGATTGCTTTAATTCATCGATAGATTCAATCCGTCCGACTTCGCGAACCAACATTTCTTGGTCTGGGTTAATTAAAAACCCACCGGGAGCATTGACGTTGGCTTTTTCAGTAGCTTCAGTAACTTCGTTTAAAGAAACATTAAAAGCTTTCAGCTTATTTGGATCGACTAGCACTTGATACTGACGCACATCCCCACCAAACACTACGATTTGAGTAACGCCGGGAACTGCCAAAAGGCGATTTTTTACTTGCCAGTCAACAATCCGCCGCACCTCCATTAGGGGAGTAGTTTCGGAAGTAAAAGCGTATTTAATGACGGCCCCTAAAGGAGAGTTAATAGGGGAGATTTGTGGTGGTTCTACTCCTTGGGGCAACTGGCTTTGAGCTTGTTGCAATCGCTCTGTGACTAGTTGGCGGGCGCGGTAGATTTCGGTATCCCAACTAAAAATCACTTTAACAACAGATATACCTACGGCAGAGGAGGAACGTACCGTTTCTACTCCCGGAGTACCGTTAATAGCACTTTCTATCGGTCTGGTAACGAGGGATTCGACTTCCTCTGGTGCAAGTCCTGGTGCTTCGGTTTGGATTTCCACTTGTGGGGGTGCAAATGCAGGAAAAACGTCTAGTGGCATTTGAGTCAGGACGCGAAATCCCCACAGACTAATAATGACGGAGGCTATAACAACTAGCCACCGTTGAGCTATAGACCACTTGACGATGGAATTGAGCATTTTTCAAACCCCTCAAGGGACATTACTGTTCATCCAGTTGGGATGAGTAGTGTGTTAATGATTCGGCACTGTACTTAATTTCTCAAATGAAGATGAAATTAGGATGAAATCTAAAAGTTAATCAAGAAATGTACAAATTTGTACTGTGGCAACAACTGAAACATTTTTACCTAAAAACTTAGTTAAGATTTTTAGCAATTTAGTTAGTAAATATACATAACTACCAGGTGGCAAAAACTAAGATATCGTGATAAAAAGTTTGAGACTGGGTTTTAGTAAAGGGAGCAACTATGAATACCATCTCTATCGTTGGGCAACGGACAAAACAACTAACCCTGTCAGTACCTGGACAAGCAAGCATACTGACTGGCCTGGTTATGCTCATTCTCTGGACTGTCTATTTTAGCCCCTATCCCCCAGTACATGACACGTTCCATAAATTGCGCCACGGCACTGAATCAGTAGCGTGTCACTAAAGATAGCGATCGCATAAATACTATAGTGGTGGGCGATACTCACCCTATTCCCTGGTGCAATAAACTCCGTAATCAAATAATTTAATGAAAAAACGGAATACAGGCTTACTTTTCGCTGCTATTAGTGTAGTCAGTTTGACAAACTGGTTTTTGCCATCACCGTCAGTTGCATCCTCGCCTACAGTACAACTAAAAACCGAACCATCACTAGATAAAGTTTTACCATCATCTGAGCCTGTCAAACTGACTCTTCAAGTAGTTGATCCTCAAAGACAACCCCTTTCTAACACCAACTTGCAACTAAAATTGTTAACACCTGCACCGACTCCTTGGCTAACTTCCGATTTCCCAATTGTGGAAGGAACAAAGTTACTGGAGTTCAATGCCACTGCCCCTTCTGGCAAGTTGCAGTTTGAGCAAGTAATACCTATTCGTGGCACCTATCAATTGCAAGCCAAGGTGACGCCAAAGGTTGTGGGTGCTTTTAAGCCATTTGAGCAAACCCTGACATTTTCTGTCCCAGAGAAACCTGTGAAATATCGGAATGTAGCGATTTTAGCTGCTATTTTGCTACTAGCAGGATTTGGTGGTGGTTGGGTTATTGGTGGCAGACAAACTGTAGAACCAGGTGAAATTGCCCCACAACGAGTGCGCGTGCTGCTGAGTGGAGCAACAATAGCTGCTATTGCAGCCTTATTGATAGTCAATATTAGCGCAGAAAGAGCATCAACTCACGCTCACTCCGCACATAGCCACGCCACTACACCAGCTATCCAAAAGTCTGGAGGTTTGGAAGTTCGCTTGTCTGGCGATACTAATGCAACTGTTGGACAAACTGCAACCCAGACAGTGCAAGTAACCGACACTGTAACCCGAAAGCCAGTAAATGATGTGACGCTAAATATTCAGGCGATCGCCCTGGAAGACAATGAACTGATGTTTGCTTACAAAACTACTCCTAATTATCAGGGTAAGTTCACTTGGCAAGAACAGTTTTTTGATGGCGCACCGCACCAAGTAGTTGTGGAAGTTTCACCACAGGTGAAAGCTTCACGGCAATTTCAATCATTTAAAGTAGTACAAGAAGTGGAAGTTGAAGGAATTGAGCCTCCCCTTTCTAGACGCTTTATTAGCTTAGGTTATTTCACCAGAATTTTTGTTGTAGGGCTAGCAGGAGGATTGATATTACGCCGTCGTCGGAATGAGCCTACATATCAAAATATTTGAAAGTCGGTTTCGGCGTGTATTTACAGTGTTACTAAACTATAAATAAAAATAGATTAGTAATAAAAACACAAAACCATATAAATGTAAGTGCCACCCAATTCAAAAATGAAGGGTGGCTTTTGCTTTATTTAGCTAACACTAGACTTGTCGCTTAAGAATTTATTATTAAAGTCTTTTAACTCAAAGGTTGACCAACACCGACAGCTTGAAGTTGCTCTCGACTCGGTTTACCAGTCAGGACAAGTGTTCCATTGATGGCGATCGCAGGAACTGCATTTACTCCATACTGCTGGGCTTTTGATCGCTCTTGTCCCAGGTTATAGACCAATATTTCACAACTTGAACAAGCGAGTTCTTGCACCATTTGCACTGTTTCACTGCACAGAGGACAGTCAGCTGTAAAAATCTCTATTTGACGTTTTGACATTTTGCTCATCAATAATTTTACTTCACTAATATTCTCAACCCTATAGTTTGCTATAGAGTCAACCCTACCTGAGTAAAATTTTTAAGCGAATTACTTGACTCTCTAGTTAACTAAAGAGTTTAGTATTGTTTTAACTGTTAAGGAACTGTTTGACCAACTAGATAATCAAGAAGCAGAAATGAGCATATCTACTCCCACAAAAACCTTATTAGGCGGAATTGTAACTGTAACGGCATTGCTATCATTCGCAACTCATCCTGCATTAGCAAACACTGCTAGCCAGACTGTAGAAGCAACCACATCTACAAACAAGACAAATTTAGCTAAAGAGCAGACAAATCAAACAATAGCGCAAACATCACCAACACAACAGCCGACAAATGAGAAGGGATGTGCCTGCTGCAAATCCATGATGAGCAATATGCAGCAAATGAATCACAGCAATATGCAGAAGATAATGAATAATCAAAACAACCCGTCTAGATAGGAAGAGATATATTCTCACCGTTAATAGTAACGGTGAGAGCTTTGTTTAAGTGAAAAAATATTATTTTTCACAAAGATATATCCTTATCAGCAACTTGTTCAATTAGGCTACAAAGTTTCTGACTATAGGGGTCATCAAGAGGTTTATCTTCCCACTGGTCTCGATAGGTTTCTAGTTCAGCTTTAAGCGTTTGCATCTGATAGATTTGGTTCTCAAGATGAGCGATTTTCTGATTTAGTAAATCTCGCACAAGTGGACACGCAGGATTACCGCGATCGCGCACACCAAGCACTTGCTGAATTTCAGAAAGAGAAAACTGTAAGGATTGAGCTTTTTTGATAAACTTCATCCGCTTGATGGCATTAGAATCGTAATAGCGATAGCCACTTTCACTTCTGTGGACGGGTTCTAGCAACCCTAATGTTTCGTAATAACGAATCGTTCCCACAGCAACATCAGTTTGTTGTGCCAACTCTCCGATTTTTAGAAGTTTATTGTGGGATGATGGTTCACAAGTATTTTTCATGGTAGTCACTATAAATTTTTTGCTGTCGAGGGAAAAACCTGCACAAAACGCGCAACCCTTTTGGTTTATTAGCTTGGCGAACAATCTACATCGCGGTGGGTTCTCAAAACGAACGGATTTTCGCAACAATCTTGAGCAATGTAGCAACAATCCCGTTCGTTTTGAGAAGGGTTGCGCGTTTTGTGTGGATTAATGCGTCGTCTACTAACTACAGCTTAAACTCTACAGTAGACTTTAGAGTAAAGACTCTCTGTTGCCTATCTCATAACCTTGTCCATCATAGGCATTTCTTCTTCAACAGAACGTTTGACCGTACGATCATGTTCCCCTATCCCTATTTATTTTGTGTGTAAAAGTTTTATTTCCATGCAAATGTTCTTGACTCTATAGTCTGCTATAGAGTCAAAAATGCATACATAACTCTTTCAAAAACTTTTAGAGAAATCTTACCTATGAGTCAGCCAGATACAAATAATCAATCTATGAAATGGATAGGAATTGTTATGGTAGTCTGCGCTATCCCCATAGCAGTTTCCTTATTTCTAGGTGGAGGCTTGGGATTTTTATTTGGTCGTTCTAACCAGCAGTCTCCCAACAATCAGTTAAGCAGTCAAGAAGCACCTCAACTTCAGTCTCAACCAACGGCTGTGAATGTATCTCTAGAGAAAGCGGTCAATTGGCAAACCAACAATCATGTTCATGGTTTGGCGGTGAATCTAGATAATCCCAAAGTAATTTATGTTGCTTCTCACAATGGGCTGCTGCAACGTTCTGAAACTGGGGAGTGGTTCTGGATAGGAAAACAACGTGCAGATTACATGGGTTTCACCGCTGATCCAACTAACAGCGATCGCTTTTATGCTAGTGGACACCCTCATACGGGAGGTAATTTAGGATTCATCAAAAGTGAGAATCAAGGGCAAGATTGGAAACAAATTTCTATGCCTGGGGTAGACTTTCACGCTTTGGCAATATCTCCTAGTAACCCCAATGTTTTCTATGGATGGCCTGCTTCGGGAGCGCAAGGGCTGCATACTTCTACTGATGGTGGAAAAACTTGGACTAATCCCCGCATGAATGGGTTAGGGAGCGCTCCCTTTGACCTTGCAATTGATCCACAAAACCCTGACCATGTGTTTGCAGCTACTCGCACGGGTTTGTACGAGAGTACTAATGGTGGTAATGACTGGGCGCTAGTGCCAAATACACAGGAAGCTCCTGTTGTTAGTCTAGCTTTACTCAAAGATGGCAACAGTACTGTCATGTATGGGTATCGTTTTCTCAAATCAGCGCCTGGTGTTTATCGCAGTAATGATGGTGGTAAGACTTGGGAGAAGCTTTGGACGGAAACTGATGGAGTGGTTGTGAAACTAGCGATCGCTCCCCAAAACCCACAAATGCTATATGCTGTCAACGAAAATAATGCCGTCTTTCAATCACAGGATGGGGGCAAGACCTGGAAAGAGTTAACTTAACTATTAAGTTTTTACGTATTGTTGTTTTTTCATACATTTAACTGACAATATACTCACGTAAATTTGTTTGGCAACGACGAAGGTAACTGAGCGCTTGTTGCTCTATGTAACGAACTCTCCTCTGGCTAATGTTGAGTCGTTTAGCCACCTGCGCTAATGTGAGTTCGCAACCATCTTCCAAGCCATAACGCAGAATTAGGACTTGTTGCTGCTGTGGAGTTAATTCTGTTAATGAAATATGGATATCTTGGCGCATAAAATCTTGATCTGCGTAGGTTTCAGGTGAGGCTTCTGGAGATTCTGTTAAAATTTCTTGCAATTGTGTGTCCTCGTTATCGCCCACTTGTTTGTCTAACGAGACAGGTTGGCGACATATCAACAGAAGTTCGCGGATTTGGACAGGATTTAATTCCATCTTTTCTGCAATTTCAGGGATACTAGGGCTGCGCCTCAATTTCTGAGATAGTTCTCTTTGCACTTTTTTAAGTTTATTCAACTTTTCAGTAATATGAATTGGCAGTCTAATAGTTCGTCCTTGCTAAGATATTGCTCGTGTAATTGCCTGACTAATCCACCAATAAGCATAGGTAGAAAATTTGTAGCCACGTGTGGGATCAAATTTTTCTACACCACGTTCTAAACCTAATGAACCTTCCTGAATCAAATCCATAAACTCTAAATTTCGTCTCTGATATTTTTTAGCGATAGAAACTACTAAACGCAAATTTGCTGCAATCATTTTTTGCTTTGCCTGTGCGCCTTGCTGAAAAATTTCCTTCACTTCTGTTTCACTAAGCTGTATATATTTAGCTAATTCTTTTTGAGTTGGTTCGTGGTTGAGTTGTTTCTTCAAAGTTTCCTTATTCTTCTGTAACATAATCATCTGCTGTACCTGTTTGCTATATAAAATCTCTTCCTCATGAGTTAACAATGGTACACGAACTATATCTCGCAGATAACTCCTAACTATATCTGTGGTGAATCTAGTATTTGAAGTTGTTGTGCTAATGTCGGAAGCTGACATAGTTTTAGTATTTAATGTGTAAAAAATTTAGATTTCGGCTAAAGTTAAACTGAATTACAAATCAAAATGAGCATAAGTTAATAACTTTTTTGTCAAGTTTATTATCTTTGTAAGTATTTACTATGACGTTTTTTATTTTCAGAGATAGAAATATAATTGTTTTTAATAAAAATATTACGTATTTACTTAATGTAAATATCTGTATTCATGATAATCAGAAAAAATAAAAAAACTCAATATAAACCTTGCATGAAAAAGTAGTATGAGGAAAAATCAATCTTTGTAATTACTTACTTAAATTGATTAACTTGGTAGTTTGCAAGGATATATTGAGTGACTAGTATCTTATAGTGACAGATAATGATGAAATTAGGATGAAATTTCAACTATTGTTAGAAATTGGCTCACTCTCCACTTAATTTGGTATGTGCGAATCCTGACCTCTCTCCAACGACTCCATCCTCTCGAACAGTTCCCGGTATGGGGCATGATGGTACAACCGGAGCAGCATTTCATCATGATGGTGATTCCCCATCATGAAGGCGATCGCAATTATATTGACTGATTCTCGAAAAGTGCTTTCGATACCTTCCCATCCTTTACTACTTGCATACTTTGCTTAGGCAATAAAATTTTACCAAACTTAGCATATAAAGCAGGTAAAACCACTAACGTTAACGCTGTAGAAGTAAACAAACCACCCAATACTACTATCGAAAGTGGTTGGAGAATTTCTTTTCCTGGACCGCTCTCAATTACTAAAGGTGCTAATCCTAAAGCTGAGGTAAAAGCTGTCATCAAAATAGCATTTAGCCGTTCCATTGAACCTTTGATTAACAGTTCCTTAAGTGGCATTCCTTCTGCAAATTTAGTGTTGTAATTATCCACCAATAACAAGCCATTACGAGTGGCAACTCCAAACAAAGTGACAAAGCCAACCAAAGAGGCAATAGAAATAATACCGCCACTCAAAGCCACTGAAAATACTCCCCCTACCAATGCCAAAGGCAAATTAATCATAATCATGGCAGTAGAAGGAATAGATTTAACTGAAAAATACATGATGACTGTAATAGCAACAAGGGCTATGGCACTGAAAATTAAAATATTTTGAGTAGCTCTTTCTTCTGCTTCAAATTGCCCTGCATACTGAATGTAGTAACCCGGAGGAATCTGTACTTGTTGCTGAACTTTGTCGCGAATTTCATTCACTATAGAGCGTAAATCTCTACCGCTAGCATTAGCAGAAACAACTATTAAACGAGAGACATTTTCTCTGTTGATAGTGTTTGGCCCAGTGCCATTTTCAATTGTGGCAACTTGTGCTAAGGGAATCTTTTGACCGTCAGGAGTATCAACTAATAAATTGCGAATTGTATCCAAGTTTTGACGTGCATCTGACTTTAACCACACAAGTAAATCGAAAGTTTGTTGTTTCTCCAAAACTTGAGAAACTACTCTTCCATTCAGGGCAGTTTCGATAATTTCAGAAAGTTTTCCTACTGTCAATCCATATCTTGAAGCAGCCGGACGGTTAAACTTAATTTGTATTTGTTCAATCGGTATTTGAGGTTCTAGTTGTAAATCTACAATCCCATTAACGGTTTTCATTACATTATCAACTTGTTGACCAATTGTGCGAAGTTGTTCTAAGTCACTGCCGAAAATTTTGACAGCGATCGCACTCCTTACCCCTGATAACACTTCATCCATGCGGTGAGAGATGAAACCACCAATATTCGGTGCTACCCCCGGTAATTTAGCAAATTCTTCCCGTAGCTTCTCAATCGTCCCCTCCCTATCTTTCATTCCTTCTTCGCTTAACTCAATGTCCAAGTGACCTAAATTTACTCCTGCTGCATCTGCATCACCTATTTATTTTCTCGCAGGTTGCGGTAGACATTTTCAGCATCGACAATGGCATCATCAACAGCGGAACCAATTGCTACTGCCAATCCTCCCAAAGTCATCGTATTTAAACCTTGCCCCACCCAGTTTAGTAGTAGCACTCCTACTAATAAAGACAAGGGAAGGGCAGTTAAACAAATAGCCAGGTTGCGCCAATTCATCAAAAATGGAATTAAGATAATAGCAACAATAATGCTGCCTTCAATTAACGCTTCTCGAACATTTTCAATCGAAGAATCTATATAATTTTCCTGGCGAAAGGTAGGGGTAACTTTAATATCCTTGGGTAAGCCTGCTTTAATCTCTGACATCGCCGCTTCAATCGCACGGGTGACAGTGGGAGTATCGGCTTGTGGCTGTTTGTTAATCATTACAATCACTGCCTTTTGACCGTTAAAGGTGCCATCACCTCGTTTAATCGCTGCACCGATTTGCACGTCGGCAATATCTGATATTTTTACAGGTGTACCATTGCGAGCAGTAATTACAGATTGCTGTAGTTCTTCTATAGATTCAATTCGCCCTATACCCCGAATTAATTTTTCGCGATCGGGAGTAATTAAATAACCACCCGGAGCATTAACATTAGCAGCAGAGGCAGCTTGCTCTACGTCTTCTAAGGTGACATTAAAAGCTCTAAGTTTTGCTGGATCAACTAATACTTGATATTGGCGATTATCACCGCCGTATGCTACTATCTGAGAAACACCACCGACAGCCAAAAGGCGGTTTGTTACTTGCCAATCAACTATGCGCCGCACTTCCATTAGAGAAGTTTTTTCTGATGTAAAGGCGTATTGTAAGACAGTTCCGATGGGGGAACTAGTAGGGGAAATTTGCGGTGTTTCAACTCCTTCTGGAAGTTTACTTTGCGCTTGTTGCAGTCGCTCTGTTACTAGCTGGCGTGCTTGATAAATTTCAGTTCCCCAGTTAAAAATGACTTTGACGACAGAAATTCCCGCAGCTGACGATGAGCGTACTGCTGTTACTCCTGGAGTGCCATTAATCGCACTTTCAATTGGTAAAGTTACCAGGGATTCTAATTCTTCGGGGGCGAGTCCTGGTGCTTCAGTTTGAATTTCAACTTGGGGTGGTGCAAAGCTAGGAAAAACATCCAAGGGCATTTGGATAATTGTCCGAAATATCCAAATTGTGAGGATAATTGTACCTAAGATGACTAACCAACGGCGAGCGATCGCCCATTTAATGATAGAACTGAGCATATTCAGACTTTAGGCAAGGGAAAGATTGTAGTTTGATCGCAGTGCTTGTGCATTGGCTAGCCTTTACCCCAGTTTCTCAAAATAAAATGAAATCAGTATGAAATTTCATATGTCAATTTTGTTTACCACTCCAGTACTGTTCCCACTCTATTCACCTTTTCAACTTCTGACAAAGTTTGCTTAGGTATTAAGTAATTACCGAACTTAGAGTACAATGCAGGCAATACAAGTAATGTTAATGCTGTAGAAGTAAACAACCCTCCCAGCACTACTACTGCTAAAGGTTGCAAGATTTCCTTACCTGCGCCCGTACCAATGACTAAAGGGATCATTCCCAAAGCTGAGGTGAGAGCCGTCATTAAAATAGCAACTAAGCGCTCCATTGAACCTTCAAATATGACTTGCCGCAGACTCATTTTCTGTGCAAGCTTGTTGTTGTAGTTATCTACTAGTAGCAATCCGTTACGTGTCGCTACTCCAAACAGAGTTATAAATCCTACCAACGAGGCCACAGAAATTATTCCACCCCCTAAAGCAATGGAAAATATGCCCCCCACCACTGCTAAAGGCAGATTAATCATAATCATCAGCATTGCCGCAACAGATTTAACAGCGAAGTACATTAAGACTGCAATAATGACAATTGCCAGTCCTCCAAATACCAGCAAATTTTGAGTAGCTCGTTGTTCTGATTCAAACTGACCACCGTACTGGATAAAGTAACCTGTGGGCAATTGTACTGACTGCTGCACCTTGGTTTGAATTTCGTCAACTACAGAGCCTAAATCTCGGCCTGATACGTTTGCAGACACAACAATTAGGCGAGAAACATTTTCCCGGTTAATTGTGTTGGGGCCAGTGCCGTAGTCTATACTGGCAACTTGAGCAAGAGGAATTTTTTGACCTGTAGGAGTATCTATTAGTAAGTTACGGATAATATCTAAGTTATTGCGAGCATCTTCTTTTAACCAAACCACCAAGTCAAATAGTTGCTGCTCTTTGAGAACTTGGGAAACAACTCGTCCATTGAGAGCAGTTTCTACCATCTCAGTCAGATTACCGACAGTTAAGCCGTAGCGAGCTGCTGCTTCTCTTAAAAATTGAATTTGCAACTGTTTAATCGGGACTTGGGGTTCAAGTTGTAAGTCAACAAGTCCCTCAATTCCATTTACAGCCGCTAGCACTTCAGTGCCAAGGCGACGCAGTTCTTCCAAATTGGGGCCGAAAATTTTGATCGCGATCGCACTCCTTACGCCAGATAATACCTCATCCATGCGGTGAGAAATAAAACCGCCGATATTCGGTGCAACTCCGGGTATCTTCGCAAATTCGGCTCGCAGTTTCTCAATACTTCCTTCCCTATCTTTCAATCCCTCTGCACTCAGTTCTACATCTAAATGTCCCAAGTTAACTCCACCTGCATCTGCATCACCAGGGGCACGTCCGGATCTTAACTGCACTGATTTAAATCGTTTATCATTTTTGAGCGCATCCTGCATCACAAATCCAACTTGATTGGTTGCTGCTAGAGAACTCCCTGGATAAAGCAGAACTGCGTTTACTAAAGATGGTTCCTGAAACTCCGGTAAAAACACCCGCCCTAAACTTGGTAGAATAAGCAAAGAAGCTACTAAAGATGCTCCAGCAACTGCCAAAATAATTGTGGGGAAGCGAATAGAAAAATTCAGCATTGGTCGATAGAGTCGTTGCGATAAAGCACTCACCCAAGTATCATCTGCAGGTAAGCGTCTGTTCGCCAATAAAATCGCGCATAAGGCTGGGGAAAGGGTCATTGCTACAAAGGTAGAAGCAAAAATTGACACTAAGTAAGCAACTCCCATCGGTGCAAATATCCGACCTTCCACGCCTGTCAGCGAGAAAATCGGCGCAAAGACAACGGCAATGATTATAGTAGAAAAAATTACACTAACTCTTACTTCGACAGAGGTATCATATACTACTTTAAATGGGTGTACAGGAGTTCCTGCTAACTGATTCTTTCGCAAGCCTCGGTAAGCGTTTTCCATATCTACAATCGAATCGTCTACCACCGAGCCAATTGCGACAGCCAAACCTCCCAGTGTCATAGTATTAATACCTTGACCAAACCAACCCAAAATTAACATACCAATTAGAACTGACAAAGGAATTGCACTGAGGGTAATGATGGCAGTGCGCCAGTTCATCAAAAACATCAGCAAGATAATCGAAACGATGATAGTACCATCACGTAGAGAACTGGTAACATTTTCAATTGCTGCTTCAATAAAGTTTTCCTGGCGAAAAGTTTCTGTAACTTTGACATCTTTGGGCAAACCAGCTTTGACTTCCTCCATTGCTCTTTCAATGGCTCGTGTGACAGTCGGAGTATCATATTGGGGTTGCTTGTTAACCATCACTACGATCGCCCTTTGACCGTTTAAACTACCATCTCCACGCTTGAGGGCTGCACCAATGCGCACATCAGCAATATCTTTGAGTAGAATCGGCGTACCATTGCGAGCTGCGATCGCCGAACTTCCCAGTTGCTCAATTGAATCTATACGCCCTACTCCACGAATAACAATTTCTTGATCGGGATTAATCAAAAAGCCACCCGCAGCATTGACATTTGCACCTGTTGCTGCTGCTGTTACTTCTTCGAGAGTGACATTAAAAGCTTTTAGCTGGGCTGGATCGACTAAAACCTGATACTGGCGAACATCACCACCATAGGCAATCACCTGAGAAACACCCGGTACAGCTAGCAGTCGGTTGGTAATATCTCGATCAACCAAACGCCGCACTTCCATCATTGGAGTTGTTTCGGTAGTGAAAGCATATTGCACAACTGTACCAATCGGGGAAGAAATAGGGGAAATTTGCGGATTTTCCACCCCTTCTGGTAGTTTTTGCAGCGCCTGTTGCAACCGTTCTGTGACTAATTGCCGTGCTTGATAAACATTAGTTCCCCATTTAAAAATCACCTTCACAACAGAAATACCCACTGCCGAAGAAGAACGCACCGTTTCTACTCCCGGCGTACCATTAACTGCACTTTCTATTGGTAAAGTAATTAAAGACTCGACTTCTTCCGGAGCAAGTCCTGGAGCTTCGGTTTGAATTTCTACCTGAGGTGGGGCAAAATCAGGAAAGACATCTAGGGGCATCTGGGTAAGGTTATACGCACCCAAAAATGTCACAACAATTGCTCCTAGCACCACTATCCAGCGTTGGATAATCGACCACTTGAGAATGGCATTTAGCATATTTTGTTCAATTTAAGAAAGTGCGTGCTGCTGGTGAAGTATGGACAATAGAATTTAGTTAAGATTGTGGATAATGAGGATCTTCATGTTCATTTATATTTGTGGTTGAACCAGATAAAGCTGGCGATTTAGAGTTATTATGATAACTTTCTGTTTCATGAACAGGAGCATCTAACTCCGACGAACTGCCTACTAGTACTAGCTGCTGCAATTTACTGCGACGACCAGACCAGAAAGCACCACCTATAAAAGCTATAGTGGCTATTGCAGCTCCTCCACCTACTCCTAGCAACCACAGCGGTACTGGTAAGCTAGACGTTTGAACCTCCGTTGTCTGCGAAGGAGCTTGTGTATGTTCGTCTACTTTTTGCTTAGTATCACCCCGCAATGATTGGGCATAAAGTTGCGGCGCACGCTGCGTCACAATCATATCTCCCTCGAATAAACCACTTTTGACTTCAACCATATCACCGGATGTTTGACCCAAGCTAACTTCAGCAGCTTGGAAAGCATTGCCATTTTGCACGTAGACAACTTTTTTACCATTCGCGTCAACCACTGCTGAACTAGGAATAGCCATAGCTGCTGATGTTTGATCTGTGAGAACTTCTAGCTCCGCGAACATTCCCGGTTTGAGTTGCCCACCAGTATTATTAATTTCTGCTTGTACTGGTACTACTCGTGTTTCTCCTTCTACTACTGTACCAATTCGAGAAATTCGTCCAGAAAAGTTACGCTCAGGCATACTAGCGACTTTTAAACTAATTCTTTGACCATTTCTTACCTTACCTAAATCTTTTTCATAAATATTAGCTGTGGCAAAAAGCCGACTATCGTTGACAATCGTCATTAATTTGCCACCTGCATCATTAAAAGTTTGACCAATAGTCACTTCTCTATCAGCAACCTTGCCGGAGATGGGAGCGGTTACTGTCACCAGTCCTTTAGCATTGGCACTGTTTCCTAGTTGTTGCAGTCGCGTTTGATAAGTAGTATTACTGAGGTTGATACGTGATTGTGCTACATTTACTGCTGCTTGAGCGCGTTTGAGTTGATTTTCCGCTTCGATCACGTCCCGGCGGCTCTTGGCTTTGGTTAGTTCTGCTTTAGCTTCTGCTAGCTGGGTTTGGGATTCAAGGGCATTACGACGTGGTAAAGCACCAGCATCAGCTAATTGCTTGTCCTTGTCATACTTTTCTTGAGCAAATGATACTTGACTCTGTGCTTGAGCGATTTCAGAGTCAGCTATTTGTTGATAGCGATCGTAGTTTTGTTGAGCTAATCTCAAGTCTGCTTGTGCTTGTTGTAAATCAGCTTGAGCTTGTGCTAGTTTTTCTTGTGATTCAACTCGCAATGTCACCAAGTCTGGGCTGGTTACAACAGCAACGGGTTGACCTTTTGTGACTGATGCACCTGGTTCCACTAACAATTCAACCACTTTCGCCCCAGTAATTGGGGTAGTCACTTCCACTTTTTGGCTGGGAAGGGTTTCAATTTGTCCGGTAGTCTTAATGCCAACAGCAAGGCGCTGACGTTGGACTGGCTCGACTTTAATCCCTAATCGTTTTGCTGTGTTGGCATCAACCTGAATAGAATTAGCAGTTTGAGTAGCTTGGTTTGGACCTTGAAATTCGTCTCCGTGTCCGCCGTGGGCTAGAACTACTGCGGGAGTTGCCAGTAATATCAGGCTTAGGAGTGTCCCAGAAACACTACCAATTGCTGTAGGTGGCTTGAAATAGGAGTTGGGCATGGTGCTTCAAGTCCTTGAGTACCAGGGGAAGGGAATTGCGTATCGTATTTATGTTATTAGTGCGCGTTAGATATACACACATTTTTTAGTTTTTCATATAGAAATGAAATTAGGATGAAATCGCAGTTAAACTACTCCTTAAATCAAGAAACACATAGCTTAAATTTTCAAGCACTTTGCTCAGCTGCAAAAGCAATACACAATTAACTTACTTGTTGTACCAAGCTTGTCGCCATTGCTTCATTTGATTAATCTCAGCTTGCTGTGAATCAATAATTTCTTGAGCCAATTGCTTAATTTCAGGACGTTTAGACTTATTCAAAGCATCTTGGGCCATTGTTACAGCACCTTCATGGTGAGCAATCATTGCGTTCATAAACCGGAGGTCGAATTCTGCATCGGCAGATCCGAGATCCTCAAGCATCGTCATGCTTTTCTGTTGTTCTTTGGACATAGGAACCACAGATTTACCCTCACCGCCGTAGGCGACAGGCTCAGCACTTGCTTGGGGATACCATGCTTTTCGCCACTTCTGTAATAGCTCATTTTCTTCTCTACTTTGAGCAACAATGATGTTGCGTGCCAATTTCTTGATCTCAGGGCGTTGAGATTTTTGCTCAGCTTCTTTCGCCATAGCGATCGCTCCTCGATGATGCAAAGTCATTGCATCAATGAAGCGTAAATCATAGTTAGCATCAGCTGGGCCTAAATCCATTGCCATGCTGTGGTTCATTCCACCATGATTCATCATGTCGCTATCATGGTTTATCTGTTTGTTGTCACTAGTACCGCTAGCTATGGTATTTGGTGCTTGGCTTTGGTTTTGGGAAGCAGTTGTAGAACAAGCTGTAAGCACGCCGCCTGTTAGGGATGCAAGTGCTACAAAGGTAAACGCAAAAAATCCAGTTTTCCAAGAGATAGGTCGCATAGACATCAAATTAATCTTTGACTTTTGAAATTAAAGAGTTTCCTTCTCTATTATTGAAAGCTCTAGTTAGATAGAGAGTTGACTGTGATGTACCGTGATTACCGTACATACTATTTAGTTTGGCGCGAAAAAATGAAATGAGAATGAAATCTGCTTAACCACAAATAGGAAATTATTACTCTCCAATCTGTGAGACACAATTGTTACTTATAATGCTCCGTAGGCAGGCGAGGCTTAAACTACTAGTCTCTTGGGTGCTGGCAAACTTATTTTATTTCACCTCTGAAGATATTAAAAAATTTCTTTGAGAAGAAATCGGTATTTCATCCTGATTTCATCAAGTTCTGTCAATCTTAAGTGTAGAAGTGAACCAATAATTATAGTTAAGCAGGTGTAAGACTGTACTATATGCCATCTCCTATGACTACTTCTAACTCCAATTCTGTATCGGATACGGCAACAGCTTGGCACACCATAGAAATAGAAGAATCTCTCTTATTGCTAGACAGCGATCGCAATGTTGGTCTAACAAATCAGCAAGCCATTGGACGGTTGCAAGCTAAATCCTTTCTCCAATCCCTATGTACTTGCTGCAATTACCCTGACCACAGTATTACAGATCATGTTGATCTATGTTGCACCGCTACGAAATTTTTTGATACCCACTGGCTAAATTCCATAGAACTTGCTATTTCTATCGGATTTAGTGCTTTGATGTTTGTTTGGATTGAACTAGAAAAGTTGTTTATTAAGTGGTTTTTTACTCGTTGAATTTGTTTAATTCAATAACTTGTAATTTCATCCTAATTTCATCATGCTATGATTTTATTTTTATTTAAATTAAACTTGACAAACCTCTGTAAAATGCTTGCATTACTTAACTAATTTATTTTATTCAAAATTTGAAATTTCATCTTAATTTCATCATGCTTTGAGAACCTATTTATAGGGGTGTCCCCTCTAAATATTTACTTTGGTGTGAAGAGTAAACAATCATGTCTAAGTTATTGTGGAAATGCCTGCTAATTAGTCCCGGAGTTTTATTAGTCAACTTAGCTTTTTCAGGATCAACAATAGCTGCTGAAATTCCAATTCAAACTGAAGTTAAACAAGAAGCAAACTCTCTTCCAAAAGATTTTTATTTAAGCCAAATCCAACAGTATAGTGGTGAGACTAGCCAAGTCACATCCGTTTCGCAGTTTTCTGATGTACAACCTACAGACTGGGCATTCCAAGCTTTGCAGTCTTTGGTCGAGCGCTACGGTTGCATTGCAGGTTATCCAAACGGTACTTATCGCGGTAACCGTCCGATGACTCGTTATGAATTTGCCGCAGGTTTGAATGCTTGTTTAGACCGGGTTAACGAACTGATTGCCACAGCGACAGCTGATTTGGTAACTAAAGAAGACCTGGCTACCCTACAGCGCCTGCAAGAAGAATTCTCTGCGGAACTTGCTACCCTGCGTGGCCGTGTAGATGCTTTAGAAGCTCGTACTGCTGAACTGGAAGCCAATCAGTTCTCAACTACTACTAAATTGGTTGGAGAAGCGATTTTCAATGTATCTGACGTTTTCGGTAGCGATAAGAGGGCAGTTCCCTCTGGTGTAGATTCAGATACAGCTCCCGACTTAGATTCCAACACTATCTTCGCCGATCGGGTTCGTCTAAGATTGAACAGCAGCTTTACAGGTTCAGATCTGTTGCAAATCCGTTTACAGTCTCGGAACATCACTCCGTATGACACAAATGTAACGGGTACTAACATGACCCGCTTTGGCTTTGATGGAAATCAGGACAACGACACTGTCATAGATAAAGTCAACTATACTTTTAACCTGAGTGACGCAGTACAGGTAAAAGTTGATGCTGCTGGTGGTAATATATATGACAACATCAACAACTTTAACCCTGACCTTGCAAGTGACGGAAAAGGCGCTTTATCTCGCTACGGTCGCTTCAGTCCCATCTATCGCACTGGTTTCGGTGGTGCAGGTGCAACCATAACTTTCAACCCTAACTGCTTTAGACTCATTAAACTCATAACCATCAGTAGGCCAGTACCCTACTGTTGTACCGCCCTGCTCTGAAATTTTTTCTTCTAAAATGCCGAGTGCATCTTCAAAAGTATCAGGATAACCTACCTGATCGCCTGGTCCAAAATAAGCAACTTTCTTGCCACTAAAATCTATGTTGTCTAGCTCATCGTAAAAATATTCCCAAGCACTTTGTAGTTCACCAACATTCCAAGTGGGACAACCAATGATAATGTATTCAAAGTTTTCAAAATCACTTGCTTCAGCCCTTGCAATATCAAAAACCTCCACCACAGACTCCCCACCAAATTCCTTTTGAATCATTTCTGCTTCTATTTGGGTGTAGCCTGTTTCACTACCATAGAATAAGCCAATATTAGCCATTTTTACTCCTTTTTAGCTGACAATCTACAACCATTAGTGAAGAATACATAAACCTAGCTTTAGCGCCTCAATGTACAAACTATTTAGTTGAGGATGAATGCTGATGGTTATGTCAAAGTCTTTCTTAGTAACACCCATGTTAAAAATAAGAACAATGCCTTGAATCATCTCTATGGTAGATTTACTTTACTTAGGAAAAGAACAGAAACAGCCTGTGAGTGCGATCGCTGCCATACCTAATCAGGACTCACCGCAAGCTGAAAAACTCTTCGCCAACCGTCGGATGAATACCAATTGTGTGATCAAAATGTTGCTTGGTGACACCTGCTTTCATAGCAAGACCAATCATTTGAATCACCTCTGCGGCGCAATTGCCTACCATATGAGCGCCTAGAACTCGGTCTGAGTTGCCATCAACCACTAATTTAATCAAGGTTTGTTGCTCCGATTCACCTATTAAGTTGAATAGTGGTTGAAACTTTTTAGAATAGCAGCGTACAGATTCACCAAATTTTGCAGGGGCTTGAGCTTCTGTTAACCCAACTGTAGCGGCTTCAGGTTGGGAAGCCAATACATGAGGAATAGCTTCATAACTAACTGTGCGAGGACGCTTGCCAAATTCTGTATCGGCGAAAGCGCGACCAGCAGCGATCGCCACTGGAGTCCAATGAGGTCTAGGAGTGCAATCACCAACAGCAAAAATGTTTGCCACAGAAGTACGGCTGTATTCATCTACAACAACCCCCCCTTCATCTACCTTAACCCCTGCATTCTCTAAATCCAGCCTATCTAAATTAGGGACACGATCTGTGATAAAGACAACTGTTTCTACAGTAACTGGCTCACTGTCACCTGATACGATTAAATTCAAACAATTCTGTGCTTGTTCAATTTTTTCAACAGAACTATTGCAGCAAATTCTGATTCCTAATCGAGTCATTTCCTCTTGAATAGTTGTGCGAATATCTTCATCGCAGCCTGGCAGAATTTTGTCTTCAGTTACTATCTGCGTAACCTTTGAGATTAGACCATTCATAATTCCTGCTAGCTTTACAGCAATATGGTTGCTACCAATAATTGCCAGGTGTTCTGGTTGCTGTTTAAGTTGTAGCATTTCAAGAGTGCTGATAGCATATTCAACTCCTGGGATGTTTGGCTTTACATCTTTTCCACCCACTGCAATCAAAATTTTGTCAGCCGTAATCTGCCTTCCTTCGATTTCTAAGGTGTGAACATCTAAGAATTGGGCGTGTCCTTTTAACAGTTCAACCCCTGCTTTTTGTAAATGCTGAGTATGCACCTTACTTAGATGGTTGATTTCACGGTTTCTGGCTGCAATAAACTGGCACCAATCAAAGTTTTTCTGAACTTTTCCCCAGCCGTATTCATCAGCATTTCTAAAAATTTGGGAGAAACTTGCAGCATAGATCATCATTTTTTCTGGAATGCAACCATGAACGACACAAGTACCGCCTACTTGGTCTTGTTCAGCAATTGCCACCCTTGCCCCATAATTAGCAGCCCGTTCTGAGGCAGCAAGTCCTCCCGGTCCTGCGCCAATTACAAAAAGGTCGTAATCAAAGCTCATAATTATTAACCTTGTTTATAAAAATTGCTATGTTTCCTTATATATTTAGCTTTTCGTAGAAAGATGAAATTTGCATGAAATCCTTGTAATCCTAAGTACAAAAAATTAGATATGCATACAGAAATGAAATTAGTATGAAATCCTTATATTTCATTGGTAATAAATACTCGTTAATCCATTAGGTAGAGGTAAATGTACCTCAACATTTTTAAGGTGAGGCTAGAGGAAATTCTGCCTCTGACCTAAGCAATTGGAGATGTAAAAATCATGGCAATACAACAACTTACTTTGAACCAAGTTAATCAAGGGATGCAGGAGTGCATTCAAAACTGCTTAGACTGCCACAGTATCTGCTTGAATACTGTGACATATTGCTTACAAAAAGGTGGCAATCACGCAGAACAATCTCATATTCGACTACTGCTCGACTGTGCTGAAATTTGTGAAACCAGCGCTAATTTTATGCTGCGGACTTCCCAGTTACACGCTCGTACCTGTGGGGTTTGTGCAGAAGTTTGTGAGCGCTGTGCGGAGAATTGCGATCGCATGAGCGATGATGCTCAGATGAAGGCTTGTGCTGATATGTGCCGTCGTTGTGCTGAATCTTGTCGGCAAATGTCAATGGCAACTGCATAAGTCACTCTTTTCGCTGGCTGCTGTAATCGGGTAGTCAGCGAGTGTAAAACCACCACTATGCATACATAAACAGCGATCCAAGTAATTGCATAGGTTTTAATAATGGCTGTACAACAACTTACTTTGAACCAAGAGACATCTCCAAAAACTATCAAAGCATTGCTGTGACTAGCTCATAAGATGCAAGCGCAAGCATCAAATCCGGCGAATATAAATAGACTCGTCCGGAAATTTGCAAAGCAGTCCATATCTGGCTTTGCACAGTGTTAGCATGAAACCAGAACCAACGTCAGAATAAGGCTTTGAGACAGTTACTGATAGCAACTATCTGTAAAAATGTTCATAGCTCAAGCATAAGTGTTCTCCTATTTACAACTTTCATGAAACTGGTAAAATTAGCGCCCCAATTCTTAACCTGACCAATCCACAAATAGTAAGAATTATCTGCTCATAAGTTCGGGAATTCAGAGGAAAACGTTGTTGAGCAATGCGCAAGATTTTTACGAGTCTAATTACGTGTTCGATAAAGATGCGTTGACTGGACAATTTTTTATTTTCTTCTTTTTGCTTTGCTGTTAATTCCCATGCGTCGTGGTTTCTTTTGAGGGGTCGTAATATTTTCTCCTCCAGTATATCCTTTATCTCCTTCAAACATTTGCTTGGATTCAAACTTTTTTTGTTGGTTGCGGAATGCACTTCAGTTAGCAGTCATAATTACCAGAAAAAAACCGTAACAGTAAAAACCACCACTTTGACTAACGCCTGTCTGCTCAAATAGCAAGCAGGTAATTTTTTATGACTAACCCGGAATGGTTACAACCCAACAAACATTTCAGTACAATTCAAACTGGGGATTTATTGAGACAATCAGAAAAATTTCAATTATTGTTTGCGACGAAACGCATTTCTATCAGGGTATATTTGGCGCTCATTTTGCACTACTTAATCGTCGCACTCAACTGATGATGGAGTCTGCTGGTAACGATATTTCTACACTGAGGTACATATTCGCCTCTGCAACAATTAGTAACAGCAGTGAAATCGCCCAAAAGCTATCCAACCCAGTAGAAAAAGACAACCTCACTATCATTGACCAAAGTGGCGCAAAACGATCAGAAATCACTTTCCTCAGCCTCAGACCGCAAAATAGTACTCTTTACCAAACTGCCCAGGTAGCAGCCTTGCTTGTGAGTAAGGGGATAGTTGGAATTTGCTTCTGCGATAGCCGAGAGCTGGTCAAAACTTTAACCAATACCATCCGTAAAGCCCTAGCCGAGATGCAACTACCCCACTTAGGAGAAACCATCTCTGCATTTTATGGAAGTATGAAGCCAAACCAGCGAAACAAAATTATTGCAGATATACAGTCGGGAAAGGTCAAATTCATCGTATCAACTTCTGCCTTAGAAGCTGGGTTAGATATCGGCTGCATCGATGCAACTGTTATACACAGCTATCCAGGCTCAATTCTCGCCTTTCGCCAAAGGGCAGGACGCGCAGGTAGGAAGGAAGCGGGACTATTGGTATTTATCCCGTCAAAGCGGTCAATCATGGACTCTTACTACTCCAAGCATCCGGAACGCTTGTTATCTGACCCTCCAGAAGTTATCAACTTTAACCACAATTATGAAACCATCTTATAACAGCATATTCTCGCCTGCTGCAAAGAAAGTAAGCCGACACTAGCCCAAATTACCCGTCATTTTGGTAGTCTTGGTGATGCGATCGCACGAGAACTAATCGCCGATAACCAACTTATATTTAGCTACAACCAAAGGCTTGCAGTTAACCGAAACCTCGGTTATGTCCACTCAAATATCAAAGTCAGAGGCAATACTGATAGAAATGTCAGTTACATAAATCAAAATAGTGGGGAAGAATTTGAAGAAAGCGCAGCTTCTTCTGCACTACGAGAAGTTTACCCTGGTGCTATATATCCAGCCCAAGATTTCGATGGCAACCCAGTATGGTACAGTTCTCAAGAGCTTAACCTAAACGAAGGAAAAGCTTAGTCAAAAACTCAGAAAAGATATACTTAACAAACAGAAGTATATTTCCAATGAAGAAAAACAACTATTTGAGAGCAATGAAACAGACATTTGCGTTCATACTCTCGCACACCAAGTCATCCTCAGTCTACCACTTGTCGAACATGGGGCAAACAGTCGAGATATCGATTTCATATTAGTGGAGGTAGCATCAAACCATAACATTGTAGGCTATTTCTTCGATACATGTGAACACGGGACGGGAATGTGCGATACCCTTGTCAAATATTTAGAAACTGCTTTTATTCAAGCAAAGTTTCTAGTGGATAATTGCCCCTGTAAATATGGTTGCTCATCTTGTACAACTATCCACCGTTGCCCTGATGATAATAAAGCATTGTTTAAATCAGTCGGGTTATCTCTACTAGAAGAAATCACCAACTTTACACAAACACGCACCATTAATCAATAACAGATATAATCCTACCCTAGTTGGGTAGGATTATTTTTAAGTAACAAAACCACGCACATCGCTTACGCACGAGCTTGATGAAAGTTTGTAGTCATATAGTGATGCACGTAGAGCTATTAGCTGATTCAAGTCAAAATCCCAAACGGTTTAAAATTCTCTATGCACCAACATATCTCCTACTAGAAACAAACTTAAACATAGGAGATTTTGTTGAACATAGCAGCATTGATTTTATTATCAATCATGCTGTCAATCTAGGATATGAGGTCAAAATCTCCCATCCAACAGTTCAAGACAATGAGAAATATCCTCTTCCTCAAGTCAGCGATGAGCTTGCTGATTTGATGATTAATTATCCATCGGATTTAAAGCTACTAACTAATGGAATGGTATTTGAACAAAGGGCATATCTAATGTCTAGAGTTTACCATGAGGTATGCCAAAACATCGAATCAAAAACTCTCCTGAAAGAAGCCGAATATTGGTTGATAAATTATGCACGAGACGTTATTGCTAAAGAGTGCAATTACTTACCAGACATTCTTACCAAACTCGACAATCCAGTTGTTAGGTCAATGACAATAGATACTCTTATGATTTGGCAACCTGACTGGAAAAGAGCTATTTCTGAATATACAGGCAGCAGATTTGAAGCTGGTAACAACGAGTTTGAAGTTATTGGCTACTACCACAATCAAGAAAAAAAGAGTAGGAAGGGAATAATGATATTGTGCAGGGTAACAAAAACTATGAATAATTATCCTGAATTTCCTACATTTCCCTTGAATACAAACTGTACCCTTGGGACTTATCAAGTTGAAAACGCCCTTAACCAAAGGTTGGCTTAAAACATAATCAAAAGCTGAAATATCAACCATGAAAGACCAAACTCTTCCGTCACAACGCATCCAAATTTACATATTTGGTGACAGAGATACATCCAGAACCAAACTTCCAACAGATGCGATCGCACGCCTTAACACTATTATTAATCTGGGGGCAGAAATCCACATCAGTGATGCCAGAGGTACAGACAGATTAGTGCAAGAATATCTCAAACAACAGTGCTATGAGCGCGTAACAGTTTGGCACATACACACGGCAAAAATTCAGAATAATTTGGGGTTTAGAACCAAATCGTTTAAAGGCTCTTACATTGATATGGATAAAGAACTTTGCAATATGTGCCATTACGGACTGGCAATTGGGAATAATTTCTACGTCAACAGAAATATAAAACAAATGGTGGGTAGAGTTCGCATTATTAAAGTAGAACCAGAGCCAACAGAAACGAATATTTGTGGTTTCCCCTAATCAAACGATGGGTAAAAAATAGCTTCAAAACATGAGAGAAGCGGCTGATATTTGCAATTGATAGAACCCAATGGCGTTCACAAAATGTATTTGTAATTAGTTTAATCTAACAAAAAAGAGCAATACCTGTGTACTGGTGATTGTTACCCAAAAGAGGATGTAGTAATTTGGCAGAGCAGAAAAAATTAATTCGTCCACTGTTGCAGTTATTTAAGGGATATCGAATGCTGGTACTGGGAGATAGAGAATTCCACAGTATAAAACTGGCGAATTGGTTACATAGCAAGGGCATTGACTTTGTATTGCGTCAAAAACAAGGTACTTATATTCGGCAAGAAAACCAGTCACATCAACGCTTACAATCTTTGGGATTAACTCCTGGTATCTCCTTCTTCTTAACGGGTATTCAGGCGACTAAACAAAAAGGTTTTGCTAAATTTAATCTCGCCGGATATTACAAACGTAAATATCGTGGAGTTGTTGAACCTGCTGGTTGGTTTTTATTAACTAACCTTGATAATCTTCCAGATGCCATTAAAGCATTTAAGTTGCGGAGTGGCATTGAGGCAATGTTTAAGGATTGCAAGACTGGGGGCTATAATCTCGAATCTACTTAAGAGTAATGGTCAACGCTTGATTGCATTGATTTTATTAATTGCTATTGCCTATACAAGTGCAGTGTTAGTTGGTCGTAATTCCCGCAATATGGGAATGCAAAAATATGTCGGTCGTCTGAAAGAATTAAAGCGATTACACCGCCGACATAGCGCCTTTTGGGTTGGTTTGTATGGTCAATTATGGGTAGGTGCGATGGAATTTTGGGCTAATTTAGCTCAGGAATTGATGCGTTTGAAGCCCGCTAAACTACCCTATTTTCATCAAGGTCTACGGGCTATGGCTCTCATCCAGTCTGCTTTATAGCCTCTTTGTCACCCCTTCAGGGGTGTGAGTGGCGGATACGTTTGTGTTGATGAGGATGGGTATGAGGTTCTCCTGATGGTATTCCTGGGTGATGATTGTGCTGATGATGTTCATCGTGGATGTGTTCGTGTTCATGCCAAAGGTTTGCATGAACGTGTTCATTTTCATCCGCAGGAGGTGAAAGGATGAGTTGTACCACTCCTAGCAACATTAAACCAATCAAACTGCCGTAGAAGAATTCGCCTTCTGCAAAGTTACTTCCCAACCATCCAGCCAGAGGATAGGAAATCCCCCACCACAAGTGACTCCAAGCAAAGTGTGCGCCGTAAACTCGCCCTTGCATAGCAGTGGTAATACGGTCTGCAATCAAAGTTTGGGTAGGTAAATTTACAAAGTTTTGTCCGATACCAGCCACTAACCACAAAACCATTAATATGCTAACAGAGGCATAGTTTGCTGGCAGGAGGGATAAGGTTATCAAAATCGCACCGAACAGCACAAAGGTTGTCCTGTCTAAAGCGTTGACTTATTGCACCAAAAGCGACTGCTGAAAGCGTTGCACCGATACCAAAGGCAGCCATGACCCAGCCATACTCCACATCTCCCAGTTTGAGCGTTCCCTTGACGTAACTGACAGTATTGACCAAAATCTGCGCTCCGGCAATAGATGCTAACAACTGCATGAATAATGCATAGCGGATATATGCATCAGTAAAGAGGCGAGTCGTACAGGCAACAGGCTAATCAGAACCATGCGTATACAGTGGGTTGTAATCAGTATCAGCTTGCGATCCAAACGGTCAGCTAAAGCACCTGCTAAGGGAGATAGCAAGACAAACGCAGTAATCCGCAACGTCAAAGCCAAGGCAAGTACAACTGCACTATTATCTCCAGCTAACTCAAAGGCGAGTAAAGCTAAACCTACCCAGGTGAGGGCATCTCCCAACAAATTGGTGGTTTGAGCTGCATAGAGCCGCGCAAAAATGGGATTTCTCAGGCTGCCAAAGAGATGAAATCTCCTGTTCATGTTCTTAAAGCTAGTTTTTTATTGCTGTTTTTAAAGAGGGGATATTTCTGTATTGTTTATATATTAATATTTTCTATTATATCCCATAGGAGGGTATTTAATTTTCACCTGTCGATACCCAGGTCAGTTGTTTCCACTCTTTTGTTAAGGGCAAGCGAACGATAAAAGTACTACCTTTACCAACTTGGCTTTGCACCTGAATGCTGCCCTCGTGCGTCTGGGCAATTGCTTGAGCGATCGCCAATCCCAATCCAGATCCACCAGTACGACGCGAGCGATCGCTATTGACTCGATAAAAACGGTCAAAAATCGCTTCTTGCTCCTGTGGTGCAATCCCAATACCTGTATCTTGAACTTCAATTACGGCATCACTATTGCTGCGTTTGAGAATGACGGTTATATAACCATCAGCAGGCGTGTATTGAATAGCATTTGCAATTAAATTAGAAAGCAAACGTAAAAGTTGGTCTTCATCTCCCATCACATACAGAGGCTGATGGCACAAAACTGAGGATGTTAATTGCAAAGAAGCTGCACTCGCTAACGCTGAAAACTCTTCTATCAAATCATCAATCAAAACGTTGAGACAACAAGGTAGCCGTTCTATCGACAGAGTGTGCTGTTCCAATCGCGAAAGTAGCAGCAAATCTTGAACTAGTTCCGCCAGTCGATGACTCTGACGTTTAATCGATGCTAGAACATCTCGCGCTTCTTGTTCAGACAGGTGTGACTTATCGAGTATGGTTTCCACCGTTGCATGAATTGCTGCTAGGGGAGTACGCAATTCATGGGAGGCATCAGATGTGAACTGTTGCATTTGTTGATAAGACCTGTCAATTGGTTGCATCGCCAACCCTGCCAGCCACCAACTAGAACCACCAACTAGCAGTACCGTAATTGGTAATCCTAACGCCAAAACTAATTTCAAAGCTGCAAGGCGATTATCTAGTTCTTTGAGAGAGCGCCCTACTTGTATATAGCCCCATACCTGATCTTTAGTATGTAGTGGCAGGGACTTTTGATGGTAACGATTGCCTTGTGCGTCTTTGACTGCTTGCCACACATCTGTTCGCACAATTGGTGGTAATTCGTTGGGCTGAAAACCCGCTACAGCGATTAATCTTCCTGAAGCATCGATAAAACGAATGTAATATTGCTTATCTTTATAGACAGGACTAAAGATGCCGTGTTCAGCAAGGGTGCCTTGGCTGTGTTCAAAGATTTTTTGAGCAGGGCAGGTAGAGTTTATTTGACAAAGATTGGGTAAAACCTGTTGAAAAATCGGCTCTATGCGGCTGGGTTGTTTTAGTGTTGGTTCAATGACATCGTGCAGCGTGCTTGTTATAGACTCTAGTTCCCGGCTGATAGAAATCGAGTAAGCATCAATAATTACTTCATACACAGCAAAACCGCACAGGCTCAAAATTAGACCCATAGCCAGCGCATACCAGGTAGCCAATTGCCAACGGGTTTTATGAAAAAGTCGAATCTGCATTGCTAGGATTAAAACGATAACCCATACTAGGGACAGTTTCGATTAGACTATCACAACCAGATTCCGACAACTTGCGTCGTAAAAGTCTAATTTGAGCAGCTACTACATTACTAACGCGTTCTGCACTAAACGTATACAAATGATTCAGAAGTTGATCGCGAGTAACAAGTGTGTTGGGACGTTTCATGAAGTATTCTAGTAGGTGAAATTCCTTCTTTGTTAAAGAAATTACCCTTTTGTCCCCATTGGGATACTCGCAAGAAAATGTAAAATTACTGTAGTCTAGGATTAGACTACCAACTTGCAACTGTGGAGACTGAAAATGGGGAGAACGTCTCTGCAAAGCCCGCAACCGTGCCAGCAGTTCTGCCATGCCAAATGGCTTTACCAGATAGTCATCTGCTCCTGCATCTAGTCCGGCTACCTTATCTTTCATGCTATCTTTTGCTGTTAGCATCAGTACAGGTAAACAGTTACCACGAACTCGTAACCGCTTGCATAATTCTAAACCTGATATTCCTGGTAGTAACCAATCAAAGATTGCCAGTGTATATTCACTCCAATGAGATTCTAGACAAGTCCAAGCTTCATCACCATCCAAAATCCAGTCAACAATATATCTTTCCTGATTCAGTTTTCGCTGAATTGACGCACCCAAGTCTGTTTCATCCTCAACTAGCAGAACTTTCATAACAAGCCAATATAACTCAAAAATTTGTCCATTAACGTACACGCAGTTGAGCTATACCAACTGGTAATTCAGCATTAATACCAGCGAGAACAGCAGAAACTTTGTACATTTTGTCACCATTTGTTGGTGCTGTTTTTTTGACCTTATTCATATCTATAGTCAAAGTAGTTCCTGGTTCAACTTGTCCAACAAAAACTAATGTAGCTTTTTGACCACTAATAGAAATCTTAGCATCAACTTTTTTATCTAACTGGTCAGATACATCAATATCATCTCTAAGAATTATGTTACTTGGAGCTTGGATAATTAGTTGGGAAATAGCCTTGCTTTGTTGAGGAACTTCTATTTTTAAGGTATGTCTGAGAATTCTCCAGTGGCGAATACCTTGAGGAAATTCCATGAAGCCAATAACATGAGGAGACTTATCAGATTGTAGTGAGGGATTTGCATAAGTACTTGGAACTGAAACTACCATAGTCAAGATGAAAACAGCAGCGTATATTAGTGTTTTATCCATTTCATTCTCGTAACTACTTCACTATGTCAATCAATCATCAAAACATTTTTGGTAAATTGAAGTTACCTCTTAATAGCTTGACAAAGTGAGATGAAAATTGGATGAAATTTTAGCCAGTTAAAGAAATTTTTTCAAAAATAAAAATAAATAAGTAGTATTTAATAGAGCCATAAAGTTTTCGTAAACTCATATTTTTTATAGTCTGGCTCTACATTCAAAGCTCTTTCTAACTTCATTTCAGATGACAACGATATTGGTAAACTCAGATCTTGCACCTCACCGAATAAATCCGCAAAAGGTAAATAAAGAGGGCAAAATATAACAGTGGAAGAAGAACGCCGCTTCAGTACAAAAGAGTTAATAATAAAACTAAAATCAAGCGCAATAATACATAGATAGCTTCAAAAACTACAAGATGCTGGGATGACGTATTCTGCCTCAACAAGAGTGCGATCGCACTTTGATTTGCTTGGTTGGTTCAAAACATGAGAGAAAGGGCGTGAAATGTATTCGTAAGTTAGCAAGACAATGCTTGCCCACGCCCAAGAACTAGTTTATAGCTTGAAAGAATTGATGCCTACCCAATATCAAAAAGATAATCTTGATGCCATGCTGGGATTATTTTTGGAGGCGAAAGGGAACCCCTTACCCGAACACTCTCAAACCAAATCTGCGAGTGCATTGAGTCGTTTTTTAAATATCAATCCTTGGTCAACAAGGGAGATGATTCGTGTAGTTCGTACCCACACATTGCAAACAGTTTTAAAAATGCTATTGTCATCTAGTAAAGGACGTAAACCTTTTTTACAGGTCATTGTTGACCTAACTACTCTAGAAAAACGTGGTAAATTTAAATGCTTTGAGAATTTGATAAAAGTCTATAACGGCAAGTGAGGTTTACATTTAGTTGTAGTTTACTTAGTTGTAGGAAAGTGGCGTATTCCGTGGAGTTTTCGGGTTTGGAGAGGTAAAGGAACTCCATCTCCAGCTACTCTTGGGCTGAAAGAGCGTTAAACGTTTACCGCAATCTTTAACTCAACGCTTCCAGACAATTATTTTGGCTGATACAGCCTTTGGCAGCGTAGAATTCCTTGAGGGTGTGCGTCGTCTGAAATATCATGTTGTTACAGGTGTAGCTATTAGCCGTAAATTAGCAGACGGTAGACTTTTAAGACGTTTACATAAACAAGGGCAACAGGTTTATTTATTTGGTTTAAAGTTTCCTGTTACTGTTTCTTGGTATTACTTAAAACGCGATAATGGCAAACTAGAAAAACGCTTTGTCTTATCTACTCGACCTATTAAAGCTTCTACCCTTAAGTGGTGGGGTAAGCGCCGATGGTGAGCCAGCGCGGTGGACGGGTTCCCCGGCATAAAGCGACTGGCGTAGACGCCGAAGGCGGCTTCTCGAAGAGTACCCGAAGGGCAGCCTTGTTGGATGGTTTAAAACCGCAAAGCATCGTTTCGGTTTGCATCGCTTTGGGCAAGGAACTTTGCTGGGTATGTATCGCTGGCTGATTCTTTCTCTGACTGCTTACCTGATTGCTCGTTGGACTTATCTGCATATTCAGCCTGAATCACCACCTGATTGGGGGCAAGCTGCACAAACAGCAAGAGAATCTATTTTCCCCGAAATAGTTGTGTCTCTTCTTTTACATAATGTTGAACGTCTAACTTCCCTTGCACGTAGTTGTGGTTTTGACATTCAGATTTCCAGGTGCAAGATTTGAGTAAACACTTAAAGAAGCAAGGTACTTGTACTGATATTTTTCCATACATTTAACTAACTATATACTCTCGTAGATTTGTTTGACAACGACGGAGGTAACTGAGTGCTTGTTGTTCTATGTAACGAACTCTCCTCTGACTAATGTTCAACCGTTTAGCCACCTGCGCTAATGTGAGTTCGCAACCATCTTCCAAGCCATAGCGCAGAATTAGGACTTTTTGCTGCTGTGGAGTTAATTCTGTTAATGAAATATGGATATCTTGACGCATAAAATCTTGAGTTATGTAGGTTTCAAGCGAGGCTTCTGGAACTTCTGTTAAAAGTTCCTGCAATTCTGTGTCCTTATTATCGCCCACTTGTTTATCTAACGAGATAGGTTGACGACAGATCATCAAAAGTTCGCGGATTTGGGCAGGGTTTAATTTCATTTTTTCTGCAATTTCAGACACACTGGGACTGCGCCTCAATTTCTGGGATAATTCTCTTTGCACTCTTTTAAGTTTATTCAATTTTTCAGTAATATGAATTGGCAGTCTAATAGTTCGTCCTTGCTAAGATATTGCTCGTGTAATTGCCTGACTAATCCACCAATAAGCATAGGTAGAAAATTTGTAGCCACGTGTGGGATCAAATTTTTCTACACCACGTTCTAAACCTAATGAACCTTCCTGAATCAAATCCATAAACTCTAAATTTCGTCTCTGATATTTTTTAGCGATAGAAACTACTAAACGCAGATTTGCTACAATCATTTTTTGCTTTGCCTGTGCGCCTTGCTGAAATATTTCCTTCACTTTCGTTTCACTAAACTGTAAATATTCAGCTAATTCTTTTTGGGTTGGTTCGTGGTTGAGTTGTTTCTTCAAAGTTTCCTTTTTCTCCTGTAATGCAATCATCTGCTGTACATGTTTGCTATACAAAATCTCTTCCTCATGAGTCAACAATGGTACACGAACTATATCTCGCAGATAACTCCGAACTATATCTGTGGTAAATTTAGTATTTGAAGTTGTTGTGCTGGTGTCGGAAGCTGACATGATTTTAGTATTTATTGACCAAAAAATTTAGATGTAGGTTGAAGTTAAATTTAATTACAAATTAAAATAATTGTAAGCTAATAGCTTTTTTGTGAATTTTTATTTCTTTAACTATTTACTATGATATTTGTTTATTTGAATTTTCGATATGGGTTTATAATAATTCCTAATAAACTAAAGTACAGATTTGCTTAATACAAACATTTAATTTTCTAACAATTAGAAGAAATAAAAAAACTCAATATAAACCTTGCATGAAAAAGTAGTATGAGGAAAAATCAATCTTTGTAATTACTTACTTAAATTGATTAACTTAGTAGTTTACAAGGATATATTGAGTAATTAGTATCTTATATTGACAGATAAAGATGAAATTAGGATGAAATTTCAACTATGTGCGAGCGGACATAATAATAAACTCTGCCAGTGTCCCATCCGCAAAATTTCCTAATGCGGGTAATCCTGCAAATTCCAGAACAGTTAGGAACTCATTCACACCTCAACTTGCCGAATAACATAAGGAATTAACCCAAACCTAAAGAGGGTAGAAAAGTTGAGCAACCTTCTTCAGATATAAAGGTTAGGAGCGATTTACCCCGCCAGTCCTTTTTTCCTTCTCGTCTTTGCTAATAGACGAGGTATCCTCCGTCTACAGGTTAAGTCTTCGCTTCTTTCAGATGCTCGGAGACTTCTTGGTAAAGGCTCATAACATGATTGTCTGCCAAACTGTAATATATATTCCGACCTTCACGATGGTATTTAACCAACCGTTGCGATCGCAGAATTCGCAGTTGGTGCGATACCGCAGACTCACCCATCTTTACGGCTGCGGCTAAATCACAAACACACAATTCTCGATTTACTAAAGCAGACATCAATCGCAAACGATTTGGATCGGCTAATGCATTAAAAAACTCTGACATCTGTTGTGCTTTTTCAACAGAAATAATTTCTGGTTGCACCTGGCGCACCCGATCGAGATGAACCAGATAAGCATCACAACTGGGCGCGTCTTCAGAGTGAAGAGACTTCGCTTTGGGCAATGTTAGTTTTTTCATAAGTAGACAAGATTTCGACATCCCTCAAAAAATTGTCAGGTGTAACAGAAGCATCCGTAAATTTTAGTACTGGCAAGTTGCGAGTGTCCTACGATCCGCAGCAGGTGAATGAGGCAACCCTTCGCGATCGCATCACCGCTTTAGGCTATACCGTTATCAGTCCCACTCCAAAGCTGACAGACGACGAAGACCACGACCACAATCGCGGGCATAGTCATGGCACAGGCGAGTTTAATTTGAGGGCAGAACTCCTTCCAGTGCTTTTAGTTGTGGCTCTTTTTGCAGTAGGAATGATTTTTGAGGAACCCTTGCATAACACGCCTTATTGGCTAGGTGAATATGCAGTTTTCATTCCTGCCTACCTGCTAAGTGGCTGGACTGTATTGAAGACGGCTGGACGCAATGTTCTTAGAGGGCAGGTGTTTGACGAAAACTTTCTGATGACCATTGCAACTGTGGGGGCGATCGCCATTCACCAACTTCCTGAAGCCGTCGCTGTCATGCTGTTCTATCGGGTTGGAGAACTATTTCAGGAATATTCTGTTGGGCGATCGCGCCGTTCTATCAAAGCCTTACTAGAAGTTCGCCCTGACACTGCCAATCTCAAAGTTAATGGTTCAGTAAAAGCTGTTTCACCAGAAGCGGTTAGGGTGGGAGATATCATTCTGGTGAAACCAGGAGAAAAAATTCCTCTAGATGGTGAGGTTCTGGAGGGCTATTCTCAGGTTGATACCTCAGCCTTGACAGGAGAATCTGTTCCACGCACGGTAAAGGTTGGAGAAACCGTTTTAGCAGGCATGATTAACAAGACGGGGGTGCTGACCGTTCGAGTCACGAAACTGTTTGGAGAATCGTCGATCGCCAAAATTCTTGATCTAGTCGAAAATGCTACCAACAAGAAAGCAGCGACGGAAAAATTCATCACTCGGTTTGCCCGCTACTATACGCCGATTGTCGTCATTCTGTCGCTGACAGTTGCTCTGTTGCCCCCCTTATTTATTGTCGGTGCAACTCATGAAGAATGGGTTTATCGTGCCCTAATCTTACTTGTCATTTCCTGCCCTTGTGGGTTAGTGATCAGTATTCCACTGGGTTACTTTGGAGGCGTTGGTGGGGCTGCTAAACGAGGCATTCTCGTCAAAGGTTCAGCGTTTCTCGATGCCCTCACCGCCGTTAAAACCGTTGTTTTTGATAAAACCGGAACACTGACCAAGGGCGTGTTCAAAGTCACGCAAATTGTGACTCAAAATGGTTTTTCAGAGTCAGAATTGCTATCCCTGGCAGCAAAAGCCGAAGCTCATTCTAGCCATCCCGTTGCACAATCTATCCGAGAGGCATACGGTCAACCAGTTGATGATGCAGATGTGACCGATTACGAAGAAATTGCGGGTCATGGCATCCGGGCTAAAGTGAATAATCAAACGGTGCTGGCAGGGAACGATCGCCTCCTGCATCGAGAAAACATTGACCATGATACCTGCAATGTAGAAGGTACTGTTGTTCATCTTGCTGTAGATCAACGTTATGCAGGCTACATTCTAATTGCCGATGAAATCAAAGAAGATGCGGCTCAAGCTATTCGAGATCTCAAGCATGTTGGAGTTGAGCAAACGGTTATGCTTACGGGTGATAACAAGGTGGTTGCTCAGGGTGTAGCCAATCAATTAGGTTTAGATTCCTATGTGGCTGAATTGTTACCAGAAGGCAAAGTCGAAGCAATTGAGCAGTTATTGAGGAAATCGGGTAAAGGCAAGGTTGTATTTGTGGGTGATGGCATCAATGATGCTCCTGTCATTGCTAGAGTCGATATTGGAATGGCAATGGGTGGGTTAGGTTCCGATGCTGCCATTGAAACGGCTGACGTGGTGATTATGACTGATGCACCATCCAAAGTCGCCCAAGCGATTCAAGTTGCTATATGTAATCGAAAAGTATGCTTAACAAGCCGCCATTGAATAGGAGGAAGTTGCAAACTATTATCAACATTGGAAACTTCATCATCTGCATTGGCACTTGCATAGCCAACAGAAATTACAGATGCGATCGCCAAAGCAAATGTAGCAGTATAGATCAGCATTCTATTCATAATTTTGGTTGGTCAGGTAGTAAAATATGTCAACTTATTACAGATTAATACTTGGTACATGAATCTTCCTTTAAAAAGGATGACAGCTTGCTATGAAATTACGATGAAATTTTTGCAGCTTAATAAAAATTATTCATTCATATTTCGATAGGTAGCCACAGCTGAGGGAGAACTGCGATTGAGATAGCGGAATATCCAGTATTTGAAAATAGTATCCATTATCACCGGAACAGTAGCAATAAACAGAGAAATAAAACTCTTGTTTTCCGGCAAGCCGTAATGCTTTAAAGTACTTCCTAGAATTATTTCCCAACCATAGGGAGAGTGAAAACCGACAAATATATCTGTAGATAGAATAATTAAAAAAGCCTTAGCAGAGTCGCTTAAACTGTAAGTTATATCGCCAGCAAAAGACCTAAGAATAGATAGTTGTTGCTTACCTATTAAAATTAAAATAATTAATGTGATGACCGTAAGTATATCTGCAAAGACATTTGTCACTGCATTAATACTTTCAATTTTATTTTCTTCTACTATAATACTAGCCTTTTCCTTTAGCTTCTTTTGTACAACTTCCCTAGATAATACTGGAATTTTTCCAATTCGAGCTTCAAAGTAAAGACCTTGCTCAAATCTTTTTAATTCAGCTAAGGCTTTTTCTTCTTGAGAAGAGTTTATGAAAATATCCGACTCTTGTGAACTCCAAAACTTCTCAACTAGGGGAGTAATTATAAAGTTTCTAGAAAGTTGATTTATAAGTAGTGGAACTACAATCAGAATTAATAAAAAACGGATAGATAAAATCGTTTGACGGCGAGAAGCGCGAAACTCTTCAATAACCTTTGTCTCAGTATTTGGATCTAACGTCTGTTGAAATTTTCCTATGGTTCGCAGGATAGATCGGGGAATAAAACTCATCTTTTGAGATGATGGCTTTAATTTCATCTTAACTTGTAATAAGCATTCAAAATTCCAGTTGCACCAATAAGTTAGTGGCACATCTGTAGCGTTTTAAAGAGCTAAAATATTTAAAGCTTAAGTCTCTAAACTCCACTTTATAAAATTGGGATGAAATTAAGATGAAAAATCAGTATTTTAAAAAATATTCTCTCTAATTTAAACAATTCTGCATTTGTATAATTGATTAGAGAAGACGAATCAGAATGCTACTCATCAAAGTTAAAAATTGTCAATAAGAATTTGGTGATATTACTTGCTCCAGATACATCGAGCCAAAATGAACCTGTATCCGGTTCTACAATCAACTGAAAACGAAAAAAACGACAACATAGACGCTTCTGTGCCACGAAATCAGCGATCGCCATTAGTTGGAATACAGTAGATAATGCTGTACTTATTTCCATAGAAGGATGTGGGTTTACAGGAACCTGGTTTTAAGCTGCAAGAGTTATTGGTGTTGAATAGCATCTCTTTGGCTTTCCTGAATGTAATTTTCTTTTAGGTACTCAATATTTTATAAGTAAACAATGATATGAAATAAAAGTGGTTGTTTTATGTCAAATTCCTTAAATACCATTCACTTCCAACGCTTGCTTAATTTACCAGAGTTGAATATTGCTATTTTCTCCTTTCTTCTAAATTTTCTTTGGGAGATGCAGCAAATGCCGTTTTTTCAGCTTACCTCTGAGTTTTCTTGCCTTGATATGATAAGAAACTGTACTATTGCTACCGTAGGGGATGTAGGAATTTCACTTATCGCCTTTTGGGTTGTTGCAGTCGTATCGAAGTCACGCCAGTGGTTTCGTCAGCCACGTTGGTGGCAGGTAAGCAACTTTATTTTAGTTGGTGTTGTAATTACGATTATTTTTGAAGCTCTAGCTACTGGAGTGCTTGATAGATGGGAATATGCTGCTACTATGCCAATACTTCCTTTTTTTGGTACTGGCTTACTTCCGTTGCTTCAGTGGATATTAATACCACCTATAATTGTCTGGTTAGTTAAGCGTCAAATTTCCAATCTCAAGTAAAGTTATTACTTTGAGAATTCGTTCTCAAAAAGCTAATCTGATTGGATATTTAGTCACAGAAATCGCTCCAAATGCGATCGCCACCAGATTCTCTGTCCATATGCTCACTAAATAAATTTAAACCACGTTTTCTTGAGCAAGAGGACATGGATAAGTTGGATTGCCCGTTTCTATTTGAATTGTAGTGTGTTCAATACCAAAATGGTCGTGGAGTTGTTGATTTACCTGGACTAAAAAAGCATCGCCAGGATATCCTGCGGGCATAATTAAGTGAGCAGTCAGAGCTGTTTCGGTGGTACTCATACCCCAGATATGTAAGTCATGTACACTAGTCACACCGGGAAGTTCAGCTAAGAATGTACGGACTGCAAGTGGTTCAATACCTGCTGGTACGGCATCTGTGATCAAGTTGAAAGATTCTTGGAACAATTGCCAAGTACTCACAACAATCACAACAACAATTATCAAACTCACAGCAGGGTCAAACCATAGCCAACCAGTGGTTACAATTGCAATCCCAGCCAGGACTGCACCCACAGACACTGCTGCGTCAGCAACTAAGTGGATAAAGGCTCCTCTAATGTTTAAGTCTCTTTCGCGACCAGACAGAAACATCAAGGCACTTCCCATATTGATGGCAGCTGTCATTAAGATAGCAGTCAACCTTTCTACCGACCCTTCCATCAAAGCCTGTCGCAGAGGTTGTCCTTCTGCCATCCTAGAATTGTAGTTCTCAACCAGCAATAGTCCATTGCGTGTAGCAACGCCGAATAAGGTAATAAATCCTACCATCGAAGCCACAGATAGAATACCTCCAGCTAAGGCAATGGAAATGATTCCACCCACTAACGCCAAGGGTAAGTTTAGCAAGATCATGATGGTGGCAGGAATCGATTTGACAGCAAAGTAAATCAGGACTGCAATAGCAACAAAAGCTAATCCACCAGCCCAAAGTAGAGTTTTTGTGGCTCCCTCTTGCGCTTCAAATTGACCACCGTATTCAATGTAATATCCGGGAGGCAATTGCACCTCTTGTTTAACTTTGTTCCGAATTTCTTTAATCACAGAACCTAAATCGCGTCCAGCCACATTGCTAGAGACAACAATATAACGGGAGACGTTCTCACGGTTAATGGTGTTAGGGCCTGTACCGTAGTCAATTTTTGCAACTTGAGCTAAGGGGATTTTTTGTCCGTTGGGTGTATCAACTAGCAAATCGCGAATGACTTCGATATTGCTGCGGTATTTTTCTTGTAACCAGACAATCAGGTCAAAGGTTTGTTGCTGTTCTAAGATTTGAGATACAGTTCGCCCATTCAGAGCCGTTTCTACCGTCTCTGATAATTCGCCAATACTCAAACCATAGCGAGCAGCTGCGTCACGGTCAAATTGAATTTGCACCTGTTTCATTGGTACTTGCGGTTCTAATTGCAAGTCTGCTAAACCGGAAACCTCACCCATTGCTGATTGTACTTGTTGACCAAGCTGGCGGAGTTGTTCTAAATTGGGGCCAAAAATTTTTACAGCGATCGCACTTCGTACCCCAGAAAGCACTTCATCCATGCGGTGTGAAATGAAACCACCGATATTGGGGACTACACCGGGAATTTTCTCAAATTGCTCCCGAATCATTTCAATCGCTTTGTCTCGGTCTTTTCCTCCCTCTTCACTCAGTTGAATATCTAGTTCTCCGACATTGACACCAGCTACTTCAGTATCACCTTGCGCTCGCCCAGAACGGAACTGAACTGCTTGAATCCGAGGGTCTTTTTTGAGAGTGTTCTCTATCGCCAAACCTACCTGATTGGTAGCATCTAGAGATTGACCAGGCATCAGAATCGTGGTGATCACTAGGGCGCGGTCTTGAAATTCTGGTAAAAAAACTTGCCCTAACGAGGTCATAATTAATATTGAAGCGACAAAACTAGCGATCGCACCTGTCAAAATAATCTTGGGGCGACGTAGAGAAAATTTCAAAAGCGGGCGATACAGGCGGTGAGAAAATCGTTCAACCCAAGTTTCTGTACTTGGTAAACGTCGATTTACTAGCAAAAGGCCGCATAGTGCCGGAGTCAATGTCAGTGCTACTAAGGTAGAAGCCACAATCGACAGCAAATAAGCTATACCCATTGGTGTAAAAATCCGACCTTCCACCCCAGAAAGCGCAAAGATTGGTGCAAAGACGACTGCGATAATGATTGTCGAGAACAGCACGCTCACCCGCACCTCTACTGAGCCATTAAAAACTACTTGCAGTGGTGACACAGGATTGCCTGCTGTCTGGTTTTCTCGCAAACGGCGGTAGACGTTCTCCATATCCACAATTGCATCATCCACTACCGAACCAATCGCCACAACTAATCCGCCCAAAGTCATCGTGTTGATACCTTGTCCCGTCCAATTGAGGATCATCATTCCCAACAACTAAAGATACGGGAATCGCGCTCAAGGTAATGATGATCGTGCGCCAATTCATCAAAAATAGAATCAAGATGACACAAACAATGATCGTGCCATCGCGCAAAGCTTCTTCAACGTTTTTGATAGAGGCTTCGATAAAATCCTCTTGACGGAAGGTTTCAGTTACTTTCACATCTTTAGGCAAACTGGCTTTTAGCTCTTCCATTGCCGCTTCAGCCGCCTTCGTAACGCTTGGTGTATCAGCAGTTGGCTGTTTATTGACAGTCAAAATTACCGCCTTTTTACCCGCAGAACTACCATCGCCGCGTTTGAGTGCAGATCCTATTTGCACATCTGCCACTTGTTCGAGAAGTACAGGTGTGCCATTACTGGCTTTAATAACCGATTTTTTTAGCTGTTCAATAGATTCAATCCGCCCAACCCCTCGCACCAAAGTTTCTTGGTCGGGAGTAATTAAAAATCCCCCTGGTGCATTGGCGTTGGCTGCTTGTGCTGCTTTAGTGACATCATCCAGGGAAACATTGAATGCTCTTAGCTTCGCAGGATCTACCAATACTTGATATTGGCGCTCGTCTCCACCAAATATGACAATATTACTAACGCCAGGGACAGCCAACAGGCGGTTTTTCACTTGCCAATTGACAATTCGCCAAACCTCCATTAGAGGAGTAGTTTCGGAGATGAAGGCGTATTTAACAGTCCATCCTAAAGGCGAACTAACCGGAAGAACCTCTGGATCTTCCACACCTTGTGGTAGCTGGCTACGTGCTTGTTGCAACCGTTCCGTTACCAATTGGCGGGCGCGATAAATTTCTGTATCCCAACTAAAAGTAGCCCTCACAGCCGAAAGACCGACAGCCGAGGAAGAACGCAATGCTTCCAGTCCGGGAGTGCCGTTAATCACACTTTCTATCGGTCGAGTAACTAAGGACTCCACTTCCTCTGGTGCAAGTCCTGGGGCTTCCGTCATAATTTCGACCTGGGGCGGAGCAAAGCTGGGAAATACATCCAATGGCATCTGTGTCAAGACAAAAAAGCCCCAAACAGATATAAGAATGGAGGCAATAACTACTAGCCAGCGTTGAGCGATCGACCATTTAACAATAGAATTAAGCATTACTGGTAAGATAAAGCTTTACTGAAGATAATTCAGCATTCACTTTATCTAGGATGACAGGTTGGAATGAAATTCGGGTGAAATTTCTACAAGGGAGAGTGTGGACGATCGCGATCATTTACAAGCCACCATATCTCGATAATTCATTAGATTTTGATTTATTATTAATGCTAGTTTTGTGATTAACTCTGCGTCTAACTACTGAGTGAAATTTGCAAAATACTCAATTAATTGGTTCAAACCGTCCTAAAAAAGTAGGTCGGGGACGTTTGACAGCAGCTTCTACACGGTCTGACAACATGGGTGTGGGATTACCATTCGGAAGAATTCCTGCACCGAATACTATTGCAACCTGTTCTTTTGGAACTAATTCTGGTTGAACGTAGCGATCGCCATTCGTCATTAAACCTATATAAGCAGTTGCTATTAAAAGTTTTACTAATACACTAATTACTAAACCTAGCAAAATCAATCGCAGGCGACGGAATAACTTGAAATATTTTTCCCTATACTTTTTTCAAAAAATCTCACATAAATGATATTGTGCATAGTATTTCTTTATCTGGGTTAACGAACACTTGATACTGACGTTCATTCCCACCAAATATGACGATATTACTTACACTAGAGATAGGCAACAGGCGTTTTTTCACTTGCCAGTTGACAAACACTACAAGCTTTCAAAATTAGGGAGCATCAGTCAGCTAAATAGCTGCGTGAGTTAACTCCATATTTTTGTAGAAGGGCGATCGCTTGTTTTTCCACTTGTCGGACTCGTTCCCGACTAATGCCCATGCGTTGACTAGTCTGTACTAGGGTAAGTTCGTATCCATCTGCTAAACCAAAGCGTAAGATTAATACTTCCTTTTGCTGGGGAGTCAGCTTTGCTAATAGATTGTGAATGTCTTGATAGAAAAATTCTCGCTCGGCGTAGCGTTCGGGAGATATTCTATCGTCCTCCAGCATATCCTGTAATTGGGTATCCTGCTCAAACCCAATTCGCATATCTAAGGAAACAGGTTGACGAACCAGTCGCAAACATTCTCGAATCTGACTGGGTTCTAGATTGAGTGCTTGGGCGATTTCAGTCACGCCAGCAATGTAACCAAGCTTTTGAGATAACTCTCGCTGAACACACTTAATTTTGTTCAGTTTATCAACCATGTGAATGGGTAAACGAATGGTGCGGGATTGTTGTGCGATCGCTCGTGTAATTCCCTGACGAATCCACCAATAAGCATAAGTAGAAAACTTGTATCCCAGAGTTGGATCAAATTTCTCTACCCCTCGTTCTAGCCCCAATGTACCTTCTTGAATTAAGTCTAGAAACTCAATATTGCGTTTCTGGTATTTTTTAGCAATAGACACTACCAACCGCAGATTAGCCTGAATCATCTTCTGCTTGGCAATTTGTCCTTGATTTAGTTGTTGCAGCAGCACTTCTTCTTTCAACTGCATCTTGTCAGCCCATTCTTGTAGCGTAGGTTCACGCTGTAATTTTTCAGATAGTTCTTCCTTCGCAGTCACCATTGCCATCATTTGCTGAACTTGTCTAGCAAAAAAAAATTTCTTGCTCAGGGGTTAACAGAGGTACACGTCCAATTTTATGCAGATAGATACCCACTGTATCTGCTATAGATGAAAATTCGTTATTATTGCTCTTAACTTTAGTTGGTTGAGATGCTGAGTTAGGCATGAATAAGTTAGCCTCCATTGAATAAATTCAAATGTTTATCAAATCATAAATAAACACAAATTAATCCAGAGTATTTCTTCGAGCAGTGACACACTATCAGCAGTTTATGTAAATAAATCAGCTTGAATAAATATATCTTGCGTTGGGGCTGTTGATTGTTGGTTGTTGTTTGTTGGTGGGGAGAAAGTAGCAATTCATACTTGTTTACATAGTTTGATTTATTTTCACCGATTTGCTTACACCTAGAAATTACCTTTGATACTATGAGCCAGTAAACGAATTCACTGACTGTACTTGATCAAAATTGCAATGCCAACTAATTTTCCAAAACCACCCCAGCTACCTTCCCATTATCCACAACAGCCGCACTTCGCTTAGGTAACAAATACTTACCAAATTTTGAGTACAAAGCTGGCAAAACCAGCAAGGTTAACGCTGTAGAAGTAAACAAACCACCTAAAACTACTATCGAAAGTGGTTGCAAAACTTCCTTACCTGGCCCCACTGCAATTACTAACGGTACTAATCCCAAAGCTGAAGTAAATGATGTCATTAAAATAGCATTGAGTCGTTCCATTGACCCAGCTATGAGAATTTCTTTCAACGACATTCCAATCGCAAACTTGGTCATGTAATTATCTACTAAAAGCAGTCCGTTACGAGTGGCTACACCAAATAAAGTCACAAAACCTACCAAGGAAGCGACTGAGACAACGCCCCCTGTTAAAGCTACAGCAATTACACCTCCGACTAAAGCGATGGGCAAGTTAATCATAATCATTGCTGTAGAAGCAATGGATTTGACAGAAAGATACATTAATACCGTAATCACTACGAAGGAAATAGCACTGAAAATCAAAATATTTTGTGAGGCTCTTTCTTCGGCTTCAAATTGACCGCCATACTGAATAAAGTAACCAGAGGGCAATTGCACTTGTGCCTTGACTTTGTTTTGAATTTTATTGACTAGCGATCGCAAATCTTTGCCCTGAGCATTAGCAGATACTACAATTAGACGGGAGACATTTTCCCGGTTAATTGTATTGGGGCCAGTGCCATAAGTAACCTTAGCCACCTTAGCTAAAGGAATTTTATTTCCCCCTTCATTTCCCCCTGGAGAAGGGATATCAACTAATAAATTTTCAATTGTTTGTAAATTATTACGGTATTGTGGTTGTAACCATACCACTAAATCAAACCTTTGTTGCTGCTCCAAAACTTGCGATACTGTTTTGCCATTGAGCGCAGTTTCAATTATGTTAGATAATTGCCCAACAGTTAAACCATAACGTGATGCGGCAACACGGTCAAATTTTATTTGAATCTGTTCGATGGGAACTTGCGGTTCTAATTGTAAATCCACTAGCCCAGACACAGATGACATTATACCTTCAACTTGTTTACCAATTCTGCGGAGTTCTTCTAAGTCTGAGCCAAATATTTTCACAGCAATTTGACTTCTGACCCCAGATAATATTTCATCAATTCTGTGAGAAATAAATCCACCAATATTCGCAGCTGCACCCGGTACTTTATTAAATTCTTCTCGCAACCATTCTACCGTTTCTTTACGTTTTTCCATTCCTTTGTCGCTTAAGCCAATGTCGAGGTGAGCGAGATTTACGGGTGCTGCATCTGGGTCATTAGGGGCGCGTCCTGCTCGTAATTGCACATATTTTAACCTGGGATCATCTTTAAGTTTATTCTCCAATACAAAGGCGGCACTGTTAGTAGCTTCTAAAGATGAACCTGGATAAAGAGCTAAAGTATTGACCAAAGTTGTTTCTTGAAATTCTGGTAGAAAAGCCCGTCCCAAAGCTGGAAAAATCACTATTGCCGCTATCATTCCTGCCACAGCCACAGAGATAATAATCATGGGACTGCGGATAGCAAAATCTAAACAAGGATAGTATAGCCGCTTGAAAATTCGGGGTATTAATGGTTCTTTTAACGGCATTTTTCCGTGTGGAAGTAAAATCGCACACAATGCCGGACTTACCAGTAATGCTTCTAAACTAGAAACCATGACCACTACTAGATAAGTTATGCCCATTGGGCCAAAAATTCTACCTTATACACCTGCGAGGGCAAATATTGGAGAAAAGACGACAATAGTAATTAAAGTTGCCCCAATTAGAGATTCTTGAACTTCCTGTACTCCTTCAAAAATAATTTCTAGTACTGGACGAGGTTTGGAAGAGTACTTATTTTGTCGCAACAAACGAAAAACATTTTCCGCATAGACGATGGCATCATCGATCGCTGTCCCAATGGCTACGGCTAATCCTCCCAAAGTCATTGTATTCAGCCCTAAGCCCAAAAAAGATAATACTTGCAATGAAAATATAAAAGTCAGAGCAAAATTCAACAGCACAACTCCCAGAGTCCGCCAATTCATCAAAAAAGGAATGAGGATAAGTGCTGCAATTATGCTGCCTTCCACCAAGGTGATTACTGTGGAAATAAGTGCCGCAATTACTACTAACCAACGTCGAGAAATTACCCATCTAGCGACTGCACTAATCATTATTTATTATTGATTTAGTTGTTAATTGTTAATTTTTGATTGTTTTTTTCGTGAACTATTAATGATTGTCTGAACGCGAGATTTTTCCTGTTCTTCGGCAGAAATAGAGGCGGTTGGTTGTTTGTGGTTGTCAATATAAACCTCAGTTTCATAATTGAACCCGTCACCTACTGGTAGTACACGGGAACGGATACGACGGCTAGACCAGAAACTACCAGCGACAAAAGCCAAAGTTGCGATCGCCACTCCTCCCCCTGCACCTAGCAACCATAAGGGTATTGGCAAGCTGTTAGTTTTAGCCTCAGTTTCTTCTGTGTGGGAACCACCTTCTTCCTTATGTTCTTCTTCTTTAGCTTTACTACCTCCCCGTAATGACTGTGCATAAAGTTGTGGCGCACGTTGGGTAACTACTGAATCTCCCTCGAATAAACCACTGGTTATCTCTACCAAATCTCCAGATGTTTGAGCTAAACTCACCTCAACTGACTGGAAGGCATTACCATTTTTGACATAGACCATTTTTTTGCCGTTTGCGTCTACCACAGCAGAGCTAGGAATTGCTAAGACAGGTGCAGATGTTTCGTTTGTTAATACTTGCAGTTCAGCAAACATTCCGGGTTTGAGTTGTCCACCAGAGTTCTCTATTTCTGCTTGCACTGGTATTACTCGTGTTTGGCCTTCTACTACTGAGCCAATTCGGGTGATTTTCCCAGTAAAGCTACGGTTGGGAAAAGAAGCAATTTTTACTCTGAGTGGTTGACCAATTTTTACCTTGTTCAAATCTTTTTCATAGATATTAGCTGTGGCAAATGTCCGACTGTCATTCAATATAGTCATCAATCTGCCACCGGCGTCTTGGAATGATTGACCGATGCTAACTTCTCGGTAAGCAACTTTACCTGAAATCGGAGCTGTTACTGTCACTAGTCCCTTGGCGTTAGCGATCGCTCCTAGTTGAGACAGTCGAGTTTGATACGTGCTATTACTAAGACCTATACGCTGTTTTGCTACAGCCACTGCTGCTTGAGCGCGTTTGAGTTGATTTTCTGCTTCGATAACGTCCCGGCAGCTTGAAGCTGTTACAAGTTTCGCTTTGGCTTCTGCTAGCTGAGTTTGGGATTCGAGAGCGTTACGACGTGGCAAAGCACCAGCATCAGCTAATTGCTTGTCTTTGTCGTATTTTTCTTGTGCAAATGCCACTTGGCTTTGTGTTTGAGTGATTTCTGCTGTGGCGATTTGTTGGTAGCGATCGTAGTTTTGCTGGGCTAGTCTGAGATCGGCTAGGGCTTGCTGCAAATCTGCTTGTCCTTGAGCAAGTTTTTCCTGAGATTCCACACGTAAGCTCACTAGGTCAGGACTAGTCAAAACAGCTACAGGTTGCCCCTTTTGAACTCTGGCACCAGGTTCGACTAAAAGTTCAACTACTTTTGCTCCAGAAATTGGGGTAGTTACTTCTACTCTTTGGCTAGGTAGAGTTTCAATCTGTCCTGTGGCTTTAATACCCAAAGCTAATGGTTGACTTTTGACTGGTTCGACTTTAATTCCTAACTGCTGGGCTGTTTCGGCATCAACTTCAATTGAACCACTTGTTTCGCTTCCACTTTGAAAGTCACTTGCACCACTGTGATCGTGTCCACCGCCGGCGAAAACAGCCGTGGGAGAAGATAGCAGCAGCAAACTGAGTACTGCGGAAGAAGCACAACGAATTGGAGTAGAAGGTTGATAACGCTTAGATATTACCATCGCTAATTATGTCCTGTGAGTTAGGAGAAATCAGAGTTACACTTGAATGTTGGTATTTTTAGGAGGAATTTGGATCTTGCACTGTCTTGAGCTAGTTACGTCGTTTTTACAAGTAGTTTAGGAAGTTTAACTAGCGTTCTTTATTCAGTCTTTCATATCGATATGAAATTCGGGTGAAATTTTGAATGGCGACTGCTATTTTTTAGGCAGAGCAACAACGTATTTACTGTCATAGATGTCTACAACGCTTCTACACTTAGAGTAAAAAGTAATTGTTAATTATTAGCCAATGCGATCGCTTTTTGCTTTAATAATTGACAACTTTGATCAGCGCAAAATTTGCTAGCCAATTCTTCAAAATCCTATGATTTATTAGCTTGGTTATCTATTCGTTTGGTCTTGTCTTCTTGACTACTTGCATCAGTGGTAAATCTCAGCGTTTCACGATATGCCGTACTACTCAAAAATTCCTAATCCTAACAGCGCTACTAGAACTAGTGCAGGAATTTTCCACTCTCGGCTCTCTTGTTCTTGCTCTGTTGCGCTAGCTATGTTTTTCTGTGGCGATGTTTCCGCTTTGGGTGTTGATGTAGTACCAGTTGCTACAGTGAGATCATACTTCATCTGAAACGCTTTGAAATTACTTTCAGCCTTTGGTGTACAGCTTAATTCCAAACGATGCTTTACTAACCAGGTTACTAAAACAGTCAATCCCAGACTCACTAAATCTGACAATAAATGTCCTGAGCCTGCTATTAGTGACAAGAGTAGCGATCGCACCCTTTCAAAATTTGGAAGTGGCGGGTGTAGTAATATGGCTGATGAGCTAGTAGTTTTAAGCAAAAAACTACCCTTGTCTCAATCTTTGTAGTTTCAGCATAGTTATACATATCATCAACCACAAGAAACCGACTCCATAACCTGCAATTACATCTGTCGGCCAATGTACTCCTAAATACAACCGACTAATACCAATTGTCGCAATTAAAATAACTGCTAAACCATAGATAATTTGCGAAAATTTCGGATAGTGAATTGCTAGCAAATAAGCAATAAAACCATACAATACCATAGAACCTAGTGCATGACCACTAGGAAAACTGAAAGATTTTTCAGAAATCAAAAGTGTCCAAAGTTGCGGGCGGGGTTTTGAGAAAAATAACTTTAAACCTGTATTTAGAATTAACCCTCCTAGACAAGTAAGCACAAAAATATATGTTTCTATCCGGTAACGTCGCCACCAAAGTATTCCTAAAGTAAATGCTGCGACTACTACTACTGTCTTTGGATTACCAAGATTCGTAATAAATAGCATCAAATTATCAAGACTCGGATTGGCAAATTGATGTAGCCATAATAAAAAAGATGTATCAAAGGCAAAAGCTTCTTTTTCCAGAACTTCTTCAGCAAGCTTGGCGACAACAAACAAAATCAGCAGACAAACAGTAAGTCCAACTATACCAATCGTGGCAATTAAAGGAGCTAAACGACGATATACATGGCGTAACCAAAAGGTAGAAATTTCTCGTATCATTGAGTTATGTCTAAATCTGTTATTGATTTATAGCTTATAGAATAATAGTCAAGAAACTGAAAAGATAATTTTAAATCAAAAATTCAGTTACTTTATTTAAATTAAGCTTTTAAGCACCTGGTTTAAAGTAATCTAGTAATCTATCCCCTGAATCTGCTCTTACCAGAGCTACCACTATATCGGGTAGTGCAGCTAAATTCGGATACACTAAGTAACGAGGTTCCCAACGAGGACTAAACTTATCCTTAAATGTATGCAAACCTTTAAAGTTATAAAACTTATTTAAGTGTTCGTAGAGATATTTTAATGCTTTCTCCAAAGCGGGAGAATCTTGTGTTCCTCCAACTCCAGAAAGTGCAGATAATCCCAAATTGAAACCGTCATAGTTGAGTTGCTGGAAGTGCTGAAACATTGAGACAAATAAAAATTCCATTGTCCCTTTTTCAATGTCTGTACGTCGTCGCATCAAGTCAATAGTAATTTCATTTTTCTGATACTCTGATACCACATTTGCGAAGGCACTAATTGCTCCTTCTGGAGTATATACAACCACAATTTCGCATTCATGCAAGTAGTCATAATCAAACCAACCAACAGAAAACTTTTTCTCGGCTCCCTGCATCATCTGAAGCCATTCATCACTTACTGACCTCAATTCTTTTAATAATTCATCTGCAATGGGTGGTTGATAAAATTTAATTTGATGACCCGACTTAGTAAGTCTATTTAGAGCATTTCTTAAGTTTTGGTTAGCTTTGCCTTGAAGGGTGAAGCTATGTAAGTCAACAATTGCCTCCTCACCAATTTGAACAGTACGGTAGCCTAAAGATTTATATATATCTAAATCATCTGGTAAAGTTTGATAAAATGCGGGATACCAGTCATTTTTCTCACAAAATAGCTGAAACCCAACAATTACTTCTTGTCTTTCTTCAAGAGGGCCTATGGGGTCGCCCAAAGCTATTGCACCTCTACCTTTTGCTACATAACCAATGAAGCTTTTTCCAGAAGGACTGAAATAATAAGTTTTATCATCAAAGAGAGTGAATCTTGCTAGAGAAGATTTTCCATATTGTTTTACAATTTCTTTTGCTCGTTTTCTTTCTACTTCTAAAGCATGATTTCTTAATAATACCGGACGCAAGAGCATGAATAAAGCATAAGCTAATGTAGAAGCACCTACGAAATATATTGAATCAGCGAAAAACTGTCCAAATCGCGTTGTAGGTTCTAACCCTGCATTATCAGCTGTGAAAAACATTGCCAAAGTTTGCAGCAACGCTTCTGGTAAGTCAAAATTAACTGTATATTGCCTATCTAGTAGAAAGAAACCTACAGTGCCGTAAGCTAATGTAAACAGCAATGCACCAATTAAAACTCGAATTCCTTGAGTAATAGAAGGACAATCTGATTGTGCTGTAAAAACATTACGCATTAAAATAAGTTGAGCTAGTAAAACTCCAGCTAATAAACTTTCTTCATAGTCCAAACCTTTGATTAAATGGCTAATAATAGTTACAATTAACAACCCAACTGTTAGTAACCAAGCTACTCGCTTACGTCGTAATAAATTAACTGCCAGAGTTAACAATATAAATCCAGAAATTGCTGCAAAAAAATGTCCACCTACGCGGATATCAAAAGGAACAAATTGCTCTATTAATTCTGTGCGTCTAGGTGAATTAGGAGTAACCGCAGATATCAAGTTAACAATCCCTACCATAGCGGTTAAAATAGAGGCTGTCCACAATCCAATCCGTTGACGTTTATTTAGCAATTGCTTTTCCTCACTTTGCTTAACTATTTGATTGTGTCGTGGAGCAAGTTTAATTTCAAGTTGGGTTAAACATAAATTAAGCTAGGAACGCGCTTTTAGCCGTTGATTAATTTCATACAAACCCAGCAACACCACTGCAACTATCAAGGGCAGGATATAGTAAACTCCTCGGTAAGCTATTAGCGAACCCAAAGCTGCTGGGGCTGTTACTTCTGATGGCAGTAGCAAAAGTATTACGGTTTCAAACACTCCTAAGCCTCCAGGAACATTGCTAACAATGCCTGCAATCATTGCTAGTAAGTAGATACCAGCAAAGCCGAAATAGGACAAAGGAATACTTGGGGGTAAGAGAAGATAGAGAACAGCGATCGCCAATCCCCAATCCACTAAAGAAATTCCTATTTGCTTCAAGGAAAGCCGAAAGGAAGGGAAAGAAAATATTTGTCCGCGAATCCTTAAAGGTTGATGGTAAAAATAACTTCCTAGTAAATATGCTCCTACGACGAGTAGAAAAATAACTCCGATTGGATGAACAGAGACAAAGGGTAAATTTAGTAGGGTAGGGATGGTGAGTGGCTCAAGAAGAAATATTATCCCACTTACGGCGAATAGTCCTAACCAGAAACTCAGGTTCTCGAAGGCAATTACTTGAGCGATCGCTCCTACTGATACCCCACAATTTGAATAAAGACGGTAGCGGATAGCACCACCTGTGAAAAGAGCAAAGCCAACAGAATTACTGATAGCATGGCTGATAAAAGCTGTAAAAATAATTGCATTAGGAGGAAGTGAATGACGGATATAGCGGAAGGCGAGAAAATCATAACTAGTGAGTACTAGATAGCCTCCGATGGAGCATCCAATGGCTATAAACAAGCGATTTGAGGGAATTTCTGTCAAACTACGAAGAACATCACTAAGGTTATGCTGCCGCAGTTCGTTGTTGATTGTCCAAAGAGATAAAGCAAACAACAACAAGCCAAAACCAGATAAACTAATTTGAGAAAGGCGTTTTCGATTCATCTTTAAAGTCAAGAACAGTAATTTACTGTCATTAACAACTTATTCTGTTTTGGCTTATACATACTTAATATATAATTTATAGTAGAAGCATCCTGTCCTTAACTCATCTACCACGAGAAGGAAGGGTGTTGTAGCAATTGATGGAAATCGTATTATAAAGTCAAACTAATTATTATAATTTTCGGATTGTTTTCAACTTCTCCTATCTGTTACAAATAATACCTAACACTTGTAACTACGCTGCTGTGTTTCTTGCGTAAAGCCCTGCGTAAAAACAAAGATGTTTGGTTGTGCAGCAAATCTTCCCACCAATGACGTGTAACAAAAACGGGTATGATGACGTTGTCATACGAGCATTTTTCCACTCTGGTTGTTTAAAAGCCATGACTCCATTAGAGATAGCTTCTACCCCCGTCATTGCTGTACAACCTGCCGCAAACGCTCGCAAAATCAGAAATAAACTTAGAGGTTCTTTTGCTGGAATTGCTGGATAAGTTTGAGGAATTAATGTTGTAACTTGATGATAAATACCTAAAATTAGTAGGATAAATATGCAAATAATAAAAGCATAAGTGGGAGCCATAAATAAATTGCCAGATTCTCGCAAGCCTCGTAAGTTAGCTAACATTAATAAAAAAATAGAAATCACGCAAAGCTCAACAGTGAAGTCTTGCAAAAGAGGAAAAGCAGAGGTCAGAGCAGCAATCCCAGCTGCAACACTTACCGTTACCGTCAGGACATAATCTATTAGTAAAGAAGCAGCAGCAACTAAACCAGGGAAAAGACCCAAGTTTTCACTTGCTACCGTGTAAGCTCCGCCACCAGTAGGATAGGCACGAATCGTTTGCCGATATGAAAGCGTAACGATCGCTAACAGCAGACTAATGGCTAGAGCAATAGGAAGAGATAAGCCTAACGTACTACTACCTGTCAAAACTAGCACGGTTAAAATTTCCTCAGTCGCATAGGCAACAGAGGAAAGTGCATCAGACGAGAGAACTGCTAATGCAGCCGCATTGCTTAATCTTTCTGTAGAATGAGAGCTAGTTGGTAGGGATGATCCAATCAGCTGACGCTTAATTTTAGAGTAAAAAGACATAAAAACAACTTTTGAAAACGGTAGAACAACCCTAACCTAGAAAGCAGATTGATTAATTCTTCTGCGCTGAGGCTTGCTGAAATTGCTTTCCCACATAAGTAAGTTGGTCTGCTAGATATTTGTGCCAATAGTTCCAGCCAACATCTGCGCCAACAATACCATGACCGCCAGGAAAAGCATGGAATTCGTTTGCAATTCCTAACTTATCTAGAGTTTGATGAAACTGCTGAGTTGAGGTAAGAAATTCTTTATCTTGCTCTCCAGCATCCAAATATGCTCTAATGCGTTTAAGTTCTGCCACTGGTATTTTTTCAATAAAATCTTGGGGACTATTTGCCGTACCACTGATATCAGTAAAGTAGCCACTAGAACTAAAGAAAACATTAAAGTTATTCAGGTGGCGTAAACCAATATTAAACGCTCCCCAACCACCACTTGACTGTCCTCCCATTGCCCAAAACTGCGGTTCATTCAACGTCCGATAACGAGATTTCACAATTTTGACTAACTCTGAACCAATCAAAGTGCCAACTTTACCATTGGGGCCATCATAGTAATCTGAATCCCAAAACGGACTTGTACCGCGCTTGTCGTTGCCATCTGGGGTAATCACTATTGAATGAGTTAATTTGTCACTTTTGTAAAGGTCATGTAGTACGGAGGTGACGGCTGCTTTATCCTGATAAGCACGAGCATCGCCATGTCCCCCGTGGAGTAGGAAGATTACTGGATAGCGCTTCTTTAGGTTCTTGGCATAATCGGGAGGGAGAATTAAGCCATATTGTCGCACTTCTCCCATTGCTTTGCTGTTGAAAGTCTTTAGCTCAAATGACAATCCTGTATTTTTCTCTACCTGCGGAGGGTCGAGTTGCGGCGCACCAGCAATGAATACATACCAATAGCCAGTTGCCAACAAGGTAGCAACTATAGCTATACCTGCTAGTAAAATATTTGACCATCGTAACTTCATCTATAATTTCCTTGGTTATTATCTCAAAATAATATTAAAATTAAACTTCTCTATAATTGCTCAAAATCAAAACAGTAGATAATTATTTGTTAACCACCTATAAAACTAATAACTAGCCCAGTCAAAACAATCAAAGTCAAAATAATATAGGTGATATCTCGCTGACGCATAAAAGCTAATAGAGAAAAAGCAACTCTAGCAACAGGAGTAGCAATTAATAACAACAATCCAAGTTGAATGATGCCACGACGGCGACTTGATAATGCTGAGGTTGCGACTCCTTCAGGAGAGCGAAAAGCTGGAGGTTCACTGCGAAAAATTTGATAATTAGGAGTTTCTTTGCCGTGATAAATTAGGTATAAAGCTCCGCCAAATAAGACTACAGATGAAGCTAAAAGTACGCCATATCTTAACAAATTTCCAACCAAAATTTCGACTTGTCTTTCACTCAAGTTGTGTCGATTTTGGGACATTTTAAATTCTCCCAGTCAAGCCGTTATAAATCATTTGAATTGCCAATAGCACAATGACTATACTAAAAATATTTCTTAAAACGCCTACTCTTGCTTTTACTAATACCTTAGCTCCCAACAATGCGCCTAAAAGTACTCCTAACATGACAGGCATTGCTAGTCCAGGGTCAATGTAACCTCGTTTCAGATACACACCCGCGCTAGCTGCTGCTGTCACCCCAATCATAAAGTTACTGGTAGTAGTAGAAACCTTAAATGGAATCCGCATGAATTGATCCATTGCTAGTACCTTGAGTGCGCCAGAACCAATACCAAGTAACCCGGAAAGCACTCCGGCGACAAACATCAGACTAAATCCTACAGGAACAGCATAGACATTGTAAGGTTGTTCACCTGACTGTGTTGGGTAAGTGCTATTTAGCTTTAAACGAGTTGCTAAACGATCAGGTGGAGTATCAGCTGAGTGTTCAGGACGGGATTGACGCGAGAGATGGGCGCTGTAAAGTAAAACAAATCCAAACACCACAGCGAGTATTCTAGTGGAAACAAAAGCGGCTATGGTTGCACCTGCGATCGCTCCAAATGTCGTTGCTACTTCCAAGAACATTCCCAAGCGTAAATTAGTGTAGCCTTCTTTAACGTAAGCAGAAGCAGCACCGGAAGAAGTTGCAATTACGGATACTAGCGAAGCACCGATTGCGTAACGAATGTCAACACCAAAAACCAAAGTTAATAGAGGAACAAGCACCACTCCACCACCTAAGCCTGTCAACGCTCCCAAAAAGCCTGCGGTAGCAGAACTAATCCAGACTAGTAGGGTAAATTCTAAAACATTCAAGCGAACACCTCCGGTGGGCGCGTCACGCCAACGCACCCTCACTTCTGAATTAAACGTTGCTTATTGAAAAACTCAATAGCAACGCCTGCATTATATGGTAAACAAGTTAAGAAATAATTAATTACACGGAATCGTTAGTAGTTGCAAATAAAACTCTAACAGCACTCATAATTAGTAGCAAGGCGAATATTTTAGTTAAAACCCCATTCGGTAAACTCGTTCCTATTTTGGCACCGAACCACCCACCTAAAATAAATCCTAGACAGAGAAGTGCAGCTACTTTTATATCTACATATCCTTGCTTGTAATAAGTCCATGCTGCTAATAAATCTATTGGTGGAACTAACAAAGCCAATGTTGTTCCTTGTGCTTGGTGCTGAGAGAATCCTAAGAAAAAAATCAAAGCAGGTAAGATAATTATTCCACCACCAATGCCTGTCATGCCACTAACAATTCCTGCTATCAATCCCAAAATTATGCAAAGCCAAATATTAGTCATGATTAAACTTATTCCTAATTAATGTACTTTTGCTAGTCTCACAGAATTTTTTGTTAGCTGAAATTGATGTTCCTACTCGTATTATGCTCTCAGCATCAACTAGCTAGATGACTACGTACTTGTTCTTTATACCTGCGTAGAGTACTCAAAGCTTGTAGCTCTATCTGTCTTACTCGTTCTCTACTAACACCCATGCGTTGACCAATTTCCGCTAAGGACAGTTCATTTCCATCTACTAAACCGAAACGTAAATTTAATATTTCCCGTTGCTGGGGAGTTAGTTTTGACAATAAATTTTGGATATTTTGTTGGAGAAACTTTTGATCGGAGTAGAATTCCGGAGAAACTCCTTCATCCTCCAACATATCTTGTAATTCCGTCTCTCTTTCTGCACCAACTCGTAATTCCAGAGAGACAGGTTGACGTGCTAAGAGTAAATACTCTCGAACTTGTTTGGGGTCTAAAGATAGTGCTTCAGCAATATCAACTGCGGTAGGAGTACGACCTAATTTTTGGGCTAGTTCACGTTGGGTTCGCTTGATTTTATTCAGTTTTTCTGTAATATGAATAGGCAAGCGGATAATACGTCCTTGTTGGGCGATCGCTCGTGTAATTGCCTGACGAACCCACCAATAAGCATAAGTTGAAAACTTGTACCCTCTGCTAGGATCAAATTTTTCAACTCCTCGCTCTAAACCTAAACTTCCTTCTTGAATTAAGTCAAGAAAATCTAGGTTACGTCTTTGGTATTTTTTAGCAATAGACACTACAAGTCGTAGATTAGCCTTAATCATTTTTTGCTTGGCTTGATATCCTTGGCGTAGTTGCTGCACTAGTAATTCTTCACTAATATCAACTTTTTCAGCCCATTCTTGTTGTGTAGGTTGACGCTTTAATTGAATAGCTAATTTTTCTTTGGCAGTAAGTAAAATCATCATTTGTTGAACTTGCTTACCAAAATCAATTTCTTGTTCATGAGTTAACAAAGGAATACGTCCAATTTCATGCAGATAGGTACGCACAATATCAGCATTGGATAAAGATTTTTCATTTTTATCGCTTACTTCTATAGATAGATGAGATATATTTTTCATAGTTTTTTGAACCTTCGTAAATACTGATTGACTTAGAGTAAATGAATTTTGACTCTGTGTAGTTAGTATGACATCAAGAAATGAAATTAGAATGAAATAATGAATTTTATTGATTAAATTGCTGACTTTTTTTGACTAGAGAATGTAAACAGGTTAATTGAAAAATCCAATTCGGTTGAGAGGATAAAATCGAACAATGGCTCGACCTATGATTTTATTGTGGGGGACAAAACCCCAATAGTGGCTATCATAGCTATTGTTGCGATTGTCTCCCAGAACTAGATAAGAATTTTTTGGTACAATTACAGGCCCCCATTGATAGTCTGGTTTAGCTTCAAGGTAATTCTCTTTTAAAGGCGAGCCATTAATATAAACTAGTCCATTCTTAACTTTAACTGTTTCTTTTGGTAAGCCAATTACACGTTTAATGAAAGCTTCGTGGTAGTTTTCAGAAAGCAGTGTTTTGGTCGGATTAAAAACAACAATATCACCTCGTTGAGGTGAGATAAAATCATAGCTAACCTTATCAATAATTAAGCGATCATTAATCTGGAGTGTTGGTTCCATTGAGCCAGAGGGTATATAACGAGCTTCAGCAACAAATGTGCGAACACCGAAAGCAAGAACTAGGCTTAAACCAATTGTTTTAACTGTTTCTAGCAAAATATTTTCATTTTTTGATGGGGATGATTGTTGGTGATGAATGTTAGACATAGTGTTGATAATAAATAACAAGCATTAGACAGAGATAAGTCTTGAAAGTTATTAGTGAGCAAATGTATTGATGTTGGCTTCAGTCATAAATTAAATCTTTTGTGGTAAAATTTTGAGAATCGTAGTCTAAATTATTCATAACTTTTAATTCCTGTAATCTCGGTTTGTAACTTCATATTAAGAGGTAAAAGTGAAGAACTCGAAAAGATTTCTCTGATAGAGAGCAGATGTGCTTAATTCAGCAAAAACTGATATTTATTTAAGTTAAGAGCTTGATGTTACAGGATTTTGTCAAAAAGTTGAAAAAGTGATGTCTATCCAAATTAAATAACTACAATCACGCATTCAGTAAGCATACTCAGTCTTTATGAAAAATATCAGGTTCTATTTAACATGACTTCCTTACCTTGGTTTTTAGAAATATTGGTTGGAGTCGGCATGGGTTTCTGTTCTGGGCTGTTTGGTTTAGGCGGGAGTTCAATTGGTACGCCCATTCTACGGCTGTTAGGACTACCACCTTTAATTGCTCTGGCTAGTCCGCTTCCACTTACATTACCGAGTGCAATCGGAGGCGCGATCGCCTATCGAAAGGAACACCTCATTTACTGGCGTGTTGCTTTACTAACTAGTCTTTGGGGCTTCCCTGGTGTGTTACTGGGAGCCTGGATTACTGAATTTCTTCCAGGGACAATCCTGATGCTTTTAACAGCAGGGTTTATCCTGTCCGTGGGAGTTTACGGTTTAAGTGGACTCCGAAATCGCAGCTTACCTGAAACGAAAGCACAGCTGCATGAGAAAATCATTCCTTATTGGTCGCCTTTGTTGGGATTAATCAATGGCTTGCTTGCTAATGGTGGCGGACTTTTGTTAGTCCCTCTTTATCAATTGGGTATTGGGTTGGGGTTACGAGCAGCCTTAGCAACCTCCCTCGCAACCGTTACACTCATGGCAATCCCTTCAACAATAATTCATGCTTTCTTGGGACATATTGACTGGGAGTTGACTGGTTGGCTAGCTGTGGGAGTTTTTCCATCTACTTATTTGGGAAGTCAGCTTGCCCTCCATTTGCCAGGTCAAATTTTGAGTCTTTTGTACAGCATTTTTTTAATCGGCCTATCACTTTACTTTGGTTACACAGAGATTGCTAGTGTAATTAAGTAAATAAAATTATGTTGCAATAGTCCTCAATCAGCATATCTGATTTAATTAGCATGGATGAGGTTGCCTAAATTAATACTGATTTTCATCATTTCAATATGGGTTTCATTAAACGCAAGTGGTTTCAAATATTCCTTAGTGGGCTTTTCGTCCTGTATGCAATGGAAAAAACGCTCATAGCAACCAATAACCTCAACTTTGTCCCTAGCGTCATTTTGCTTGGGTCTTTTTTAATACCTATTACTTTTGTAACTTACCTCTACGAAACTCTACCAAATTGGGAAGTGTCTCTTCCGGCAATGGCGATCTGTTTTCTTTGGGGCGGAGCAGTAGGAACACTTGTAGCAGGAACCCTTGAGTACAATGTTCTAGAAACACTGGGGTTTTTACCAATGCTTGGCGTGGGATTAATTGAGGAAAGTGCTAAGTTAATTTTTCCTTTAGGATTTTATCTTAAAGGTCGCCTGCGTTCTGAGGCAACGGGAATACTTTTAGGAACTGCTTCTGCAATGGGTTTTGCTGCACTGGAAACGATGGGTTATGCCTTCGTTACACTTTTGCGATCGCAAGGGAATCTACTCGTCCTTGATGGCGTATTATTTGCTCGCGGACTCTTATCTCCTGCTGGACACGCAGCTTGGACTGGGCTTGTCTGCGCCGTACTGTGGAGGGAACGGGAAAAAGCGGGACGTGCGGTATTAAATTGGCAGATTTTAGGAGCTTTTTTAACAGCTGTCTTACTCCATGCTTTGTGGGATATATTTAATAGTTTTAGAGGTGCTACATTTATTGCATTTTTTAATCTAGAATTATTAAGTTTGCTTGTTGCCTACACTAGCATAAATCTTTTGAATAGAAGGATTATTGAGGCAAAGTCTGCTCAAATTAGATAAGTGAGTTTGGTGTGTTTTTTGTTTAGGATAAAGTTCAGCTTAAAATGGGCGCATTGAACGCTGCTGCTAATCCAGCCCCAGCACCAGCAGCAATCAATATCTTGATATTTTCCGGAGATGTTTTTGCCAAACTGCCGACTATTTTGGCGATCGCACTTCCCATTTGAATCGTTGGACCTTCAAATCCTGCCACCATACCAGCACCCATTGACAAGATGCCACCAAATAATTTCACCGGGAGTACCCTAAAAGCGCGAAAGGTCAAAACGCCATCCAACGCTCCCTCCACTTGTGGAATACCACTCCCAGAGGTTTCTGGGGCAAATCGACGCATTAACCAAAAGCTGAGAGAAACCATCCCGCCTGAAATCAGGCTAGGAATAAACCAAGCAAGCACCGGATACCCTGCGATCGCTAAAATTAAAAACCCTAGTATCCGATTCAACGCTCCCATACCAGTTGACCCTAATTTCTCAATTAATGGCTCCCCTAAAGCAAGACATAGGTAAAGTAAGATTCCCAGTAGAGCTATTCCAATTAAACAACCCAAATAATCAACCCATTGACTAGCTCTAGTTGAAAATCCAATCACAACTCCAATCGCTCCTGGACCACTGACCATCGGCACAGCCATTGGTGTAAAAGATACATCTTCTTTATCTATTGCCTCTTTATGTTCTTGGCTAGTTAGTCGCTGACGCGCAGTTACCATCTCCCAAGCAGTATGAGCAACAATTAAACCACCTGCAATCCTTAAAACTCCTAATGAAATGCCAAAGAAATTGAGGATTAGCTTACCTGCAAGTAAAAAAGTAGCCAATACCAAAATGACATTCAATGCAGTCTTTTGCGCTTGTCGAAGACGGTAATTTGGAGTATCCGCAGCCGTTAGACTATAAAAGATTGGCACTGCACCTACAGGATTAGCGATTGGAAACAGTGCAGCCAATGTTCCAACAGTGTAGGAAATGAGATTTTGCCACATATCTATAAAGATAAAGATGCACATTCACCACTATCCAATCATCCGAGCAATACCAAAAGCAACTGCGGCTGCTAGTCCTCCCACTAAAACTGTTTGCTGCCCGCTACGCAATGAATTTACTCCAGTAAAGTGTCCTTTTACAAAACCAAAAGCAAATAATGCAACCAGTGTTGTTATAGTCGATACCCTGAGGGGGTGACAACCGCAGTCAACTTGTGGCAGGGCAAGCCTTTCAGGTGACGGACGCCCTCAAAGATAAAAAGCAACAGCAAGATTTTTCTTATTCATCAGCACTCAAAACTCCTATTTTCACAAAGCGCGATCGCGCTCAATTAATTCTCATCTTTTCAGCAGTGATTAAAGTGAAAGGCAAGCCAAGCCTAAGTTACATCCCCCTTGTCACCCCCTCAGGGTTCAGAGTTACTGACAAATAATCAGCCGCAGTTTCACCTACTGTGGTCGCCAGGACTTTAATAATCCAGAAAGAACCTGTAACCTCTGGAACCCTGTTTAAAACTTTTTTCATGATATTTGTGCTGCTTGATTTTTTTTAGAGTAGTGATGAAGCCTTAATCGTAGTGATTTGGCTTTGTTTGACTCTAAACAACAAATGTCAAGAAACTGGAAAGTTTTGTAGAGTATGTGATGCAACTAAAAAAATTTACACACGAAAAATATAATGCTGTTTCAGACTCAATCAAAGGTTTGTAACATTAGCTATGTAAAGTAGTGAAATATCATTAAGCAAGCCTTGTCTTTCTCAATTAAATCCAAAGCTTGCTCAAACATCAAAGATGCCATACTACATTGGTAAAGAAGCTATCTACTGCAATTAGATATTACAAAGACATACCATACTATTGCGATCGCTCTTGAGTTAACCTATAACTTTATCTAATACTGCTTAGATTTTGGCTTTTTCCTGCCAAACAAACTAGTCATACTTAACCCAGTTACCAACAATCCTAAGAGTCCCAGTCCATTCAAAATTGGGTAAATTCCTTGTAAGCCAAAGATTTCACCGCGATGAATCGAAAGCAAAAGACTACGCGGAACTCCAATATTAGCTGACCACTCACCCACCAGTGTAGCTGCAATACCAGTTAGCAATGTTACAAAAAGTGGTAAAGCTAGAATAATCGCCAGAGTGCGGTGGTACTTGCGAAATGAACGCATGATCAAAAATCTCCAGTGGAAATTATCTTAGTGATTTTTCACCCCTTGGAAACAGTGGCGATATTTGTGTTAAGTGTCTGTAATCCCTCAAGAGCTTTCACTTTATCTTTTGCTTTAAGTGAATTTTTCACCTGACTTGCAGCATCTTCGATTGCATTATAGGTTTTGGAAGATTTAGTTTTGACACCATCTTCAACCTTGACCCAAGCGTTTTCAAACTTGTCAAATTCCTGTTGAGCTTTGTCAAAGTTCCCCACTTCTACCGCAGTCTTTGTATTTGAAACTACACTGCTTAAACCATCAAAACCTCCCTGTGTAGTACCAAGAGTTCCAGATACTGTTGTCCCCCCAGTCGTTTCAGTAGTAGCAGGAGTCTGGGTAGTAGATTGTTGAGCGCTGTTGCATCCTGCTAATGTCAGTAAGCCAATTGCAGTCAGGGGTATGATGTAGATTAAGCGTTTCATGATAACTCTCCGAAAATTATACTGAGATTGAATATAGCTTCCTTTCGTTAGGTTTTCATACACAGATGAAATTAGAATGAAATTGACTGCTGAAGTAATGATTTAAAGTACAGTTTCTGAATTTGTCAATTTCCTAAAAATGTTAAATTTTTCAGCTTATTTATCTTGGATAGATAATAGATAAAATTAATTATCAATTAGACGAGCAGATATTTCTGATAACTTACATTCTATAAGTTGTAACTGTTCTTGATGTGCTTTCAGAAGTCGCATAATCTCAACAATTTCATCTTCTCGTAACAGATTCATTTTATCGTGTAGCAATTCAATTTCTAATTCCGCTTTTTTATTTACTTCATAGTCATATTTCGCATCCTGGCGATCGATGGTAGCTTGACGATTCTGACTCATCATAATGATGGGTGCAGTATAAGCTGCCTGAAAGGACAACATTAGGTTAAGTAAGATAAACGGATAAGGATCCCAATGCTTGATATAGGCTGTGACGTTAAGAATAATCCACAGTATGAGCAAAGCACTTTGAATAATAATAAATCGCCAAGAACCGACGGTATCAGCTACTATATCAGCAAACCTGTCGCCCAGAGTTGTCGGAGACTTAGGTGGATTCTGTGCAGGTTTGCGTTCGCGCAGACGCTGTAGTAGTCTATACTCTTCTGTACTAACGCGGGCGCGTAAAGGTTTTTTTTGCATGAAGGTTGCGGTTCCTAGTTGTTTGTTCTTAATGCATATTTAGTATACTGCTGGGACTAAACGTTAAATTTCAAGTTAACTTCTGTTCTTGCTAGTAATAGCAACTGATGATGTCAGATGTATACAACTCTTTGAAAGATTGTACACACCGAAACGATAGCATTTCGATGCAACTTGATGGAACTCAAGCCACTTGTACTGCAAAGTAACAATTCAATTAGTGGCGTTGCATAATGAGAATATGAATTAGGGTGAATCTCCATGGAATGGAGACGTTGTGATTCCAATCATATCCGTAAAAATGGAAAGCAGCGAGGATAAGGCGATCGCACAATTCATATCGTGATTCAGCAACGCCCAATTAGTAATATCCAACACAATTTTCAGTTACCAAACCTAGTATCAACTTACGAGCTTAGACCTACCAAGTTGATTAATCCATCCACTCAGGCAGTTCCACCTCTACCCAATCTTTCTCGTCTAAAATTACAGCAGCACCAAATCCAATTGCGGGTAGACCGAGTAATACTAATAAAGCACTACCAATAATTATTGGACGAGTCTGTACATTTGCCCAATTCAGCCACCGTTTCTGGTCATTGTCCATCATGGAGACATCTGTAGGGGAATCCAAAGCTGCCAATAATGCTAATGTTGGTGGCTCTGTTAGGCAACTTTCAATCACCTCACTTTCTCCTACATAAAGCTTGCGGGTTTCTCGGTCTAGTAGGAGAGAATGATGATGCTCCGTAGGTTGACTGCGATCGCCAAAGTGGTAGGGCTGGAGTAATGGTTTGACTTCAGGATGGGTGTAAAGTAGCTGCCATACTTTTTCGTTACCCATTCCTAATGACTGACCATCGGTGTAGCAAACTTGGTTTAACTTAGGCTCCCAGTACAGTCCCAACCAGCGTGACTTTCCAGCATACCCCAGCGCTTCTTCTAGGCAGGATGGTGCTCTTAGATCAAGAAGCTCAAGTAACGGTTTACTTTCTTTGGCATTTGACATCTATCCAATCCTCTGTATAATTAACCAAGTTTTAGTTCAACAGAACTATTGTTTACTATTTAAAGACCTTCTCCAGATTGTCCACTTCATCTAGCACAAGGGTGGCAAGAGGAGCGTAATCTTTAGATGATTTCGCCACCTCAACACTAGCAACAAGTCCATCAAATTTCTGTACTTGTGTAGTTCCTCCACGCGCTAAGATAAATGGTCTGACTGTATTCCAGGTGCGGCGCATCTGTGACGCAGTCGTTTTCAGTTGGCTTGTATTTCCTGTTATCAACCAAATTTCCAACTCGCGTCCGTAGTAGTCAAGCAGCGTTACCTCAACTGGTACTTTTGGTTCAAATTCCTTAGTAATATTAGCAGCGATTAACGTTACTTGGTTAGCATCGCGCATTGCAGATATGCGATTTTTAGCGATGACAGCACCCTTGAGTGCTGCTATTTTGGAATTCAACTGTGCTAATTCTGTTTTATTTTCACCCTTGATTTCAGTATTTAGATTTTTTGCTGTATTTTCAAGCGAGGTAAGATTAGCTGTGGCTTTTGTCCAATCATTGGCTTTAGCCATATCGTAGACGCTTTCACCGTATTCACCGACTTGGCTGAGAGAAGTTGGTACTTTATCATCATTTACCTCAGTATCAGCATCATTAGCTGCATCTGGCTTTTCTCTGTTTTCATCGACTTTCACATCTTTATCCTTATTAATAATCATTTGAGTGCTACTGTGATGCTGCGGTATGACTGCAACAGGTAATTGGGATTGATTTGCAGAGATAGCTTTTGCCAAACCAGCGATACCTAAACTACCAAGCAAAGAGCCGACAATAATAATTTTTGTTGAGTTATTCATAAATTTTACATATCTCAATTTGTGTTTGTAGTTTCACTGTAGACCGCATTTGTTAAGAACTTGGAAAGATTTGATGGAGTATGAAAAAAATTTTAAAATACTTCTACTGCAACCTATATATACTTACTCAGCTAGATTTTTATAATCTCAAACCATCTTTCCGACTTCTTGACTTTTTATTCCTAAAGTGAAACTGTAGCAACCCTCAAACAGATGTGAGCAACATAATCAAAGATTTGTATCCGCTAATTATTTTGGATTGCTCAACAAACACAGATTTACAGGATAGACACACATGAAAACTTCAATAAAAATCGCTTTAGCAGCTGCTTTAATGAGTGTTTTGGGTATTGGTGCAGTGCTAAAAACCGTGAACGCTTCCCCTTCTCAAAACAGTGTACAAGTAGCTCAAGCTAGTGATGGAGATGGTGAATTTAATGACGCTACAGAAGCGCCTGAAAATATGCAACTTCACCATCAGTCTACGTTGATAAATGGTCAGCATTCTAGGCAAATGATGGTAATGAATAATGGTCATCAAACCAAAATAGCTCAGAAAAGTGACGGTGATGGTGAAACCAATGATGATCAACAAGAACAGCAGGAGCAAGCAAAACTACAATCTTTAGCTAAAATTACCCCAGAGCAAGCCCAACAAGCTGCTGAAACTCATGTTGGGAATGGCGCTAAAGCTAGCCGTGTAAAACTCGAAAATGAAAATGGCAACTTAGTTTATGCAGTGGAAATTGGTCAGCAAGAAGTAAAAGTTGACGCTGGTAATGGCAATGTTCTCTATACTGAGAATGCCAACCAAAAAAACAATGAAAATGAAGCTTCTCGTCCCAAAAGTAGCATTCAAGTTCCGCAAAGTAATCACGAACAGGAAACAAATGAAAATGGCAAATAGGGGTAATTTAACCCCTTAATTTCCACTGGTTGCAAGTGAAGCGTAGCTATAACTAACTAAGTACAAGGTTGTTGAAAATTATCTCTTCAACAACCTCATATCTACAAATGAGATAGAAGCTTAATAAAGTAGAGCAGATAACTTACTTAAATCGATGTTAGAAATAGAAAAAGAGATAGTAGAAACTTCATCCATATCAATTGGCAGCTAATAGTTAGTGATTAATTGCAGCGTTGTTAGCTTGACTTATAAATAAATTTTCAGCAGCATCATTTTGATAAACACAGGAAATATCAGGTGAATTTTCTAGTTTGCCTGTAAAAGCAAAAGTATTCAAGCGTTTTTTACAGTCACTCACCTGTTCAGATGTCACCAAGTTTTTTTGTTGTAGAATTGCCCAATCACTACTACGTAAAACACATCCAGGTAGCATTAGTCAGAATCTCTCCATTAGAATTTATAATGAAGCCTGAGCCAATCCCACGAACAATTTATTTAGATGGCGGCGTAGGGAATTGAGAACCAAAAAAGTTCCGGAAAAAAGGGTCATTAAAAATCCCAGATGTAGGATTTTGTATCGTTTGAGTAGAATCAATTCGCACCACAGCAGGACCAACTTTATCAACTACTGTAGTAATAAAGTTAGAATTATTAGCTGTTGCTAAATTTACAGGTGGTTGGCTTGCTGTTATTGTTTGTGTAGGTTTAGTTGATTGAGGCAGGAGAGGATTATTTGGAAATAACCGCGTACTTAAAACGGTAATTCCCGCTCCTGCAAAGACTAATGCTAGATAAGTAATGGGTTTTTTCCAGGTTGAGCCACGTTGTTTGTAAGGTTTTGATACGTTGTTTGTAAGGTTTTGATACTGATGAGTACAAATCAAAATTATCAGGTGATTTGGGAGGCTCTGAGGAGTCATATTTTAAACTTTTCATTGCTTTTAGCTTATGTAAACTCTATTTTTAGTTTCACTTTAAGTGGTAAAAGTCAAGAACTTGGAAAGATTTATATGAAGACAGGAGATATAAGGTATTAATAGGAAAGTTAATATATTTTTAAGTTAAAATCTTAGTGTGACAGACTTATGTCAAAGTATTTAAGAGTCAATGTCTACAAAAATTGAGCTTTAATATTTAGTTGGAGCAGTTATAATTTAGAAAGTTTAGGGTCTTGAGGATAAAACTATTCAAGTCCCCAGGTGTAGGGTGATGGAGCTCACCCAAACCGCTTCTGGTATCAGGTTCTCACCTACCGAAGCTGATGGCTCCTACTCTTGTCCATAAGCTTCAAAAAATGGGATTGAAGAGTGCGGTTTAACCTAATCAGTTTCTTCCAACAGATTTTCCAACTGCTAACTGTTGCACCAACTCTTGTACCAGAAGTACTCCAGCAACCAACGGTTCGTAACCCAATTGCAGTTAGCTTGGGGGCAATAGCTGGAGCATTAATACGTTACTACTTGAGTCTATGGTTTGCTCAACAGTTTGGTAGCAGTTTCCCTTACGGTACTTTTTTTATCAACCTGAGTGGGTGCTTGGTGATGGGGTTCTTTGTCACTTTGACATTGGAACAAATTGCTGTCATTTCTCCAGAAGTTAGATTACTAGTTGCAGTGGGATTTTTAGGATCTTACACAACTTTTTCCACCTATGGTTTCGACTCTCTGATGCTACTGAGAACCCGTAATACTGAAGCTGCCTTTTTTTACTGGATTGGCAGTGCTTTTTTGGGTATCGCTTTCGCTCAGTTGGGGGCAGTTTTAGCTCGATTACTAAAGTAGGATTATGCTATGACTGAATGGCAACAACTAACTATATACATTGGTGAGTCAGATCATTGGCATCACCAACCTCTCTACATGGCACTGGTTGAACTGGCTCGTAAACAAGGACTCGCAGGAGCAACTGCAACGCGGGCAATTGCGGGTTTTGGTAAACACAGTACCATTCACACTACAAAGATTTTGGAACTATCATCTGATTTGCCAATTTTAGTGACAATTATCGACCGGGAAGAAGCGATCGCAACCTTTTTGCCCCAAGTCCAGGAAATGGTCACAGATGGGCTAGTGACTCTCTATCCTGTGGAAATTGTTCACCATGTACCAAATTTGGAGCGGTAATGGAAGTAACACAGAAAAACATTGCCTTGAGGTTTGTAATCGTACTTGGAGTTGTCATACCAATTTCCTTTAAAAGTGAAACATATTTCTTTGTAGAGACGTGCCATGACACGTCTCTACATTGTTTATGTGTATCGCGACTAACGTGAAATGGTATCAGTCTTTGTGCAGATGCCACCTATGAAGGTACACGTAGTATTACAAGAGCATATTTGGGAACATTAAGAGCAAGTGGTATTACTGTTGGGTTGGTTGCAGGCTTAGGCGAACTAATTGGCTATAGACTGCGCTTGTTTACAGGTTTACTGAGCGATCGCACACAAATGAACGCTTTCCTGTGTTAATCAACCACTGTTCAATTGTGCGAGTAAAACTCAATTTCATGCTTATTCAGTTAATCGCCTTTGATTAGCGGTTGTAGTTTACACACTAAAAGTGAAGAACTTGGAAAGATTTGCTTCAATTTAAAAAATTATGCTGCGATCGCTTCAGTAATAAGGTCATAAAAAAATTAAGTCGTTCATCTGAATCTTTCCAAGTTCTTGACTTTTGCTGCTTATAATCGCAAACCTAGATTTCAAATGACTTTACACTATGAATACTTCAACGAAACTGTCTCTAGCTGTAGCTTTCGTCAGCAATTTTAGCTTCAGTGTTCAATTACTTTGCATGAGACCATAATCATCTTGCGATCGCGCCTTGCGCGGCTCCCTTTGAGAGCATCGCGAAGCGACTTCTATGGAGCATCGCATGTGGTACTGAAGAGGAATGTAAATAAAATGCGTTTATCCCCCGTATTGATAGCAGTGGTGGCAGTTGCAGCCCCTTTGGGCAGATGCGAAAGTGCAAATGCACAAACTGCTGACAATCTAAAACACACAACTATAAATCACCAGCCAGAAAAGGACACCACTCAGAGTTACTTAACTCAAAGTCTAGAATCTCACCCTAATTCAACAGATGTTCCAAATTCGGAGTATATCAAGTCTCAATCGGTCAAAGCATTAATAGTCAATTCAGTATCGTTGGCTTCACCAGAGGTGATAGTGTCAACCTCCACAACTTCAACAATTGCACAAACCCCTCAAAAAAGCTCAAACCCCACTCAACAACAAACACCTCCCACAACTCCAGAAGCAACTGAACCTCGTGTACTGGTATCTGAAGTAGTAGTTAAATCTCAAACAGGGCAAATCTCACCAGAACTAGAAAACCAAGTTTACACAGTAATTCGTACTCAACCAGGACGAATCACAACTCGCTCCCAACTACAAGAAGATATTAACGCTATATTTGGTATTGGCTTCTTCTCCAATGTTCAAGCAATTCCAGAAGATACTCCCAAGGGAGTAAGAGTAAGCTTTGTAGTGCAGCCTAATCCCGTTTTGACTAAGGTAGAAGTACAAGCCAATCCTGGTACTAATGTTCCCTCAGTACTACCTCCTAATACTGTGGATGAAGTCTTTCGCCAGCAGTATGGCAAAATCCTCAACTTGCATGACTTACAGGAGAACATCAAGCAGTTAACTAAGAAGTATCAAGACCGGGGTTACGTGCTAGCAAACGTGATTGGAGCACCACAAGTCTCTGAAAACGGAGTTGTTACCCTGCAAGTAGCACAAGGAGTTGTGGAGAATATTAGAGTCCGGTTCCGCAATAAAGACGGTCAAGAAACAGACAATAAGGGACAACCAATACGAGGTCGAACACAGGATTATGTGATCAAGCGTGAATTGGAGTTGAAGCCAGAACAAGTATTCAACCGTAATACCGTGCAAAAAGACTTGCAACGGTTATATGGGCTAGGATTGTTTGAAGATGTAAATGTCTCCCTTAATCCTAGCACTGACCCCAGCAAAGTAGATGTAGTGGTGAATGTGGCCGAACGCAGTGGTGGTTCGGTAGCAGTTGGGGGTGGCATTAGTTCTGCCAGTGGACTGTTTGGCACTATTAGCTATCAACAGCAGAACCTAAACGGAAGGAATCAAAAATTGGGTACAGAGGTACAAGTGGGACAGAGGGATCTGCTGTTTGACCTCAGCTTTACAGATCCCTGGATCGCGGGAGATCCTTACCGAACATCCTACACTGCCAATCTTTTTCGCCGTAGCTCTATTTCGTTGATTTTTGATGGTAAAAATAACAACATTAAAACCTTTGAACAAGGAAAAACAGATGGCGATCGCCCCCGCATTCTCCGTTTAGGTGGCGGTGTCACCTTTACTCGTCCCCTGAACGCCAATCCCTATAAATCTTCCGAATGGACAGCTTCAGCAGGTTTGCAATATCAACGAGTTTCTACCCGTGATGCTAATGGCAATATTAGAAAAGAAGGAACAGTGTTCAAGAATGGAATACCTACAGAAGTAGTTCCACTAAGTGCATCTGGACAAGGTGAAGACGATTTGCTGCTATTGCAACTAGGGGCGCAACGCGATCGCCGTAATAACCCCTTGCAACCCACTAGTGGTTCCTATCTCCGCTTCGGGGTCGATCAGTCTGTACCAGTGGGACTAGGCAATATTTTCTTCACTAGAGTACGGGGTAACTACAGCCAATACTTCCCTGTCAAGTTGACTGGCTTCACCAAAGGGCCAGAAGCAACTGTATCGAAGGTGACACAAATCTTGAGATTTATGTCACCAATGGTCAGCTATTTGCCTAATTAAAGAGTAGGTCTACCTTTGAAATATCTTTCTCAGGTTGTTGACTTCACCTTGCACAGGTGCAGCTAGCAGACTATATTCAGTAGGGG
>NZ_AJLK01000208.1 GCF_000317205.1 Fischerella muscicola PCC 7414
AGCTAGCTGTCTCAACTAAAGCAACTAGTTATCGTCAAACTTCTGTAATTGAGGTGAACCGCCGTGAGATTGGATTGCAGGACGTAAAGCTTCCCAAGTCTCTCGAATTTTACCAGCAACATTTTTTAATCTAGCTGTATTCTCATCGGCTGCCCAAATTTCCAGTTCACGACCATAGTAGTCGAGCATTGCAACCTCCAAAGGCATCTTAGGTTCTAACTGCATTGCTAGTTGAGCAGCGATCGCACTAACTTGGTTAGCATCGCACATCGCTTGATGGTTCTTTGCTGCAACTGTACTTTGCAAAACAGTAATACTTGAGTCAAGCTTGGCTAAGTTGACATCGGTTCTTCCCTTTTGTGTTTTGAAGCTATCTGATACAGCTTTGAGTAGCGATAAATGGTGTTTTGCTTATGTCCAATTGTTGGTTTTAATCAGGTTATAGATAGTCTTGCTATATTCGCCAATTTGATTTAGAGTTACTACTTGTTCATCTTTGCTCACTATTGCAAATACTTTTTTAGCATTAACATCATCATTACTGTCACTAACTTCTATAGGGACACTAATCGGTGATGGAGATGCGTAAACTGATTGTACTGATAAACTTAAACTCAAAGTTCCAACCAAACTAGCTTTCAAAATAAGTTTGATAACAGATTTCATGCTAAAACCTCCATGACTGTGGTTTTGTGACTTTGCTCTGTATCTATCACCAGCAAAGCACTTTAGGAATTGCTTCCTCTAGACTCTATCAGTCAGATGTGACAAATTCTTTACAAAACTATAAAAAAACAGTCACATTTTTCTCTTTATCTGATTTGCAAATGATATTTGCAAGTTTTCACAAGTATTTCTGAAAGACAAAATAATTTTTTCAAATCCTGATAAATCTTTCCAAGTTCTTTACTTTTACTAACTAAATTGAAATTACAGCAGAATTCAAAAGTCAGTTCGCGTTGGCGCAGCCTCTCGTAGAGAAGGGTAGAGTAGAAAAATGAGCTTTGTAACTGACTTTAAAACCTTGAAAATATACTTCATTAACTTTAAATCTGCTGTAATATATTTTCCAAACAAGGAGATACTCTCTTATGACTAATAAATTTGTGAAACTTGCTTTATCTATTGCAGCCTTAAGTCCATTGTTATTCTCTTCTATAGCACCAGCTAATGCCCAAACATCTACCGCACAAATGCAAAAAACAGGCACACATATTTCAACGCAAGTGCATCCCAAAAATGTCAAGGCTACTAAAATGATGCGGGCAACCACAGCTGCTTCCAAATCAACTAAACTTATTAGTTATTCACCTCAAACAGCACCAATTCTCCGATTAGGAAGCAAAGGCAAAGCAGTAAAAGAGATTCAGGCATTCTTGAAAACCCAAAAACTCTACAATGGAGCAACTGATGGAGTTTACAGTAGAAACACACGTTCTGCCATTATTGCTTTTCAAAAGTCTCATAATTTGAAAGCTGATGGAGTTGTTGGAGTAAAAACTTGGTCTGCCATAATTCATTAATTACTTAGATAGTACAGTTTGCTTTTTAAGCATAGTTTACCAAAAGAGGGAGGAGGCGAATGTTGCTCGCCTTCTCCCCTTGCTAACAATCATTAATATTAAGTAAATCTATTCCTAATACTTGAATATATTGACAAAATTCACGCTGCCAGAAATTTACAATATATTACAACTCAATCCGCATAATACAAAAATCAGCCCATACGAGAATAAAGTGTTTTTATATCTTGATATATGGAAATCTTAATTGTTGAGGATAAATTTGAAATTTCTCGGTTAATCCAGTTTTCTTTGGAAGACGAAGGATTTTCTTGCCATAATTGTGGTGATGGGCTTCAAGCATTCCAAATAATTCAAGAGCA
>NZ_AJLK01000209.1 GCF_000317205.1 Fischerella muscicola PCC 7414
GCAACCAGACTTAGTCATTCTCGACTTAATGATTCCTGGTCTGGATGGACTGGAGCTATGTGCCAGAATTCGGCAAAAACCGGGTGCAAACAACCCCTATATCTTAATGCTGAGTGGAAAGAGTGAGGAGATAGATCGTGTTATTGGTTTGTCCACTGGTGCTGATGATTACTTAGTCAAACCCTTTAGTCCTAGAGAGTTAGTTGCTAGAGTTCGAGCACTTCTGCGACTTAGCTTGCGTCAACCAGAGCAACATCAAATTTACCGTACCCAACATTTTCTGCTCGATATAGAGCAACACTCTGCTTTGCGTCAAATGAACCCTAATTTTTCAGAAATAATAGACTTAACAAACTTGGAATTTAACTTACTAACTGCTTTTGTTCGCTATCCCAATCGAGTTTGGAATCGCACTCAACTAATTGATAAATTGTGGGGTTGTGAATTTTGTGGTGATGAACGAGTAGTCGATACACTTGTAGCTCGGTTGCGGAAAAAAATTGAGCCTGATTCGGCAAATCCTATTTTTATCAAAACAGTTACTGGTGTTGGCTATAAATTTGAAGATGACCCGATTTAGCTATCAAAAAGCAGATTGGCAACATACTTATTTATTTTCTACTTGTTCGTGCATATTATTGATAAATCACAAACGATTGAAATCAATTCAACACAGGATTATCACAATCGCTTGCTATTTTGAAAATATTAAATAAAAATCACTTGAAAACTATGGACAAGTATTTCTCTATTACCCGTTCAATTCCTGTTTTGATTTTTGCTAGTTTTGGATTAATAGCAAGTCCAGATGTGTCAGTTCTAGCAGCAACTGGTAAATTCAATCCTGAACCTAACTCAATGGCTTTAGACATTTTGTCTGAAACCGAGCTTGACAACCTTAGTGATGCTGATGCGGCTTATGTCAAAGCCCTTAGAGAACATTTTGATTAAACTGTGAGGTCGATTGTTAACTTTAACTACAAGGGATGGATAGTATTTCCATCCCTTCTTTTTTAGAGTAATTAAGCAGGTAAAGATAAATGTATAATACTGACCAAAAAACCTATTTATGAAAAAATCCTTATGTCTTCTACTTAACACTGCGATATAAGTCATTTTTTATAACAAATCTTCTCTAATTCTTGACATTTACTAAATATATTGAAAGCACAAAGAACAAAAATATATATTCAAGTCATCCAAATCATGAATACTTCAGCTACAAAACTGACAAGCAAGATATTTGCTTTTTCTCATCTCCTTAGTATATTTAATACTACCAATAGCTGTGTTACTGCCAGAAAATTAATTTCATATTCCGATTATCAGCCTCTTCATGTCATAGACGGTGCTGGTTTATATCAAACTACACTTATTAATGGCAATCAAGCCTATCTACAAATGATTGACCTGAGCAAAATCCAAATTGACCAACTTGTAGGCGAAGTAGCTAATATTGGTTTCGACCAGGGTAAATACTATCATGGCGAAGGTAACTATTACAGTCTATTCTTTAAAATGAAGTTATTTTCTGAAATAACAAAGGAATATAAACAACTGTACAAAAACCAAATTTTTTCTATTATCAACTGTGCTTTTTTTGAGCAATATAAACCGAGTACACAACTATCTTTTCCTATCAAACTTAATGGTAAAATTATCACTGCTGGTAATAGCCCTTACGGACTTATCAGCAAACCAAAACATGAGTTCTACAGCCAAGTTTGTCTAAAAGCTTTGGTTTGGGATAAGAAGCACGTCTATATTACAGATTATGAACCAGTTAGCGGCGCACCTCTGAATCAAACCAACGTTCAAAATGCTATAGTCACTTATCAATACAGTGACCATCCGGCAAAAGTATTAGCCCATAATCAAGTCAATAGATACCATGTCATTGGCATACTTAATAGGGATGGAGTGAATTGTGATGAGTTACTGTTGATTTTGACTGTGAAGGGAGCCACATTAGATGCAGCCGCCGAATGATTACGTAAAATGGGCGTAAAAGGTGACATTATCACCATTGATGGTGGTAGTTCAACTTATCTATTTAATTCCCAAGTAGGTAACATCATACTACCAAGACCATCTTATCCATTAGCTGGTCTTATTTTTCGCAAACTACCGCATTATTTAGCGTTCCGTAAGCGATGAACGCACAAGTAAGGAAAATTTAATGATGAAGAAACGTCCTCCAGGTTTAATAGCAATTGTTATTTATAAAGGCTTCGTTGCTCTACTTCTTACAGCTACATCTATCGTTTTACTTTTAGCCTTGAAAAAGCATGACACTTTAGTAACATTTTCTGAGTCATATGTATTAGAAGGTAAACGCGAAATTATTGAATGGGTACTGGGGAAAATTATCAATATCAAACCACAAACATTAAAAATTAGCGGTATATCCACTGGAATATATGCAATTGTAACAGCTATTGAAGCTATTGGCTTGTGGTATGAAAGAACCTGGGCAAAAATTTTAGTTATTGGCTTAGTTAGTATTAGTATCCCTCCCGAAATCTATGAATTAATTAAAGGAATATCTAGACTTAAAATAATAGTTTTTTTAATAAATATTGCTGTGTTGTATTACTTAATACGTCATTTTTCAAAGCACTAAATAAAATATTGTATGGCTATCCTAATATTTTATGAAACAATTTTTTTAACATTGCTTCCAATTTTGCATCATTCAGGTATTATCCTTTGATTTAGACGGTAGGTAGT
>NZ_AJLK01000211.1 GCF_000317205.1 Fischerella muscicola PCC 7414
AGACTGCTGGGTGAAGTATCCAGCCAGAACCTTGAAAACTGCATAGAGAAGCGAAAAGTAGGTAGTCAGTTATCAGTCAAAAGTGAACAGTAATCAGTTTTTTACTGAAAAGTGTGAACAGGCAACTGAGAAGTGAACAGACACCAATGTGACAGAGTGGTCAAGCAACTAAGGGCTTGCGGAGGATACCTAGGCACACAGAGGCGAAGAAGGACGTGGTTACCAACGAAAAGCTCCGGGGAGTTGGAAGCAAGCTAAGAGCCGGAGATGTCCGAATGGGGGAACCCCAAGAACTGCCTATTGAATATATAGATAGGTAAGAGCGAACCGGGCGAACTGAAACATCTTAGTAGCCCGAGGAAAAGAAATCAAACGAGATTCTCCAAGTAGTGGTGAGCGAACGGGGAAGAGCCTAAACCAACGAGCGAAGCTTGTTGGGGTAGTGGGACAGCATGAGCAAATCGTAGAGTTAGACGAAGCATTGAAAAGATGCACCAGAGAAAGTGAAAGTCTTGTAGTCGAAAACTTGAAGATAGTAGCTGAATCCCGAGTAGCATGGGGCACGTGAAATCCCATGTGAATCAGCCGGGACCACCCGGTAAGGCTAAATACTCCTGTGTGACCGATAGTGAAACAGTACCGCGAGGGAAAGGTGAAAAGAACCCCAATAAGGGGAGTGAAAAAGAACATGAAACCGCAAGCCTACAAGCAGTGGGAGTCTGATTAAACGGATGACCGCGTGCCTGTTGAAGAATGAGCCGGCGAGTTATAGGCACTGGTAGGTTAAGTGAAAATCACGAAGCCAAAGCGAAAGCGAGTCTGAAGAGGGCGTGAATCAGTGTTTATAGACCCGAACCCTGGTGATCTAACCATGACCAGGATGAAGCTTGGGTAACACCAAGTGGAGGTCCGCACCGACCGATGTTGAAAAATCGGCGGATGAGTTGTGGTTAGGGGTGAAATGCCAATCGAACCAGGAGCTAGCTGGTTCTCCCCGAAATGTGTTGAGGCGCAGCGGTTGTGGTGAAACTCGGGGGGTAAAGCACTATTTCGGTGCGGGCTGCGAGAGCGGTACCAAATCGAGATAAACTCAGAATACCCGAGGAAGACACAGCCAGACAGACGGTGGGGGATAAGCTTCATCGTCAAGAGGGAAACAGCCCAGACCACCAGCTAAGGTCCCCAAATCATCGCTAAGTGGCAAAGGAGGTGGGAGTGCATAGACAACCAGGAGGTTTGCCTAGAAGCAGCCACCCTTGAAAGAGTGCGTAATAGCTCACTGGTCAAGCGCTCCTGCGCCGAAAATGAACGGGACTAAGCGATGTACCGAAGCTGTGGGATTACATTTAGTTGTAATCGGTAGGGGAGCGTTCTATATGGGAAGAAGCACTAGCGGCAAGCAGGTGTGGACTGTATAGAAGTGAGAATGTCGGCTTGAGTAGCGCAAACATTGGTGAGAATCCAATGCCCCGAAACCCCAAGGGTTCCAGAGCCAGGTTCGTCCACTCTGGGTTAGTCGGGACCTAAGGCGAGGCCGAACGGCGTAGTCGATGGACACAGGGTCAACAATCCCTGACTAAGGTATGGGAGCATTACTAGGGACGCACAAGTGGGGACTACACCCTAACTGGATTGGGAGGAGTTTACGAACTCCGGGTAGTCGAAATGAGTGTCAAGAAAAGCTAGTAATGTGTTGAGCATACTTTACCCGTACCCGAAACCGACACAGGTGGGGAGGTTGAGAATACCAAGGGGCGCGAGATAACTCTCTCTAAGGAACTCGGCAAAATGGCCCCGTAACTTCGGAAGAAGGGGTGCCCACCTCAGCAGTGGGTCGCAGTGAAGAGATCCAGGCGACTGTTTACCAAAAACACAGGTCTCCGCAAACTCGTAAGAGCATGTATGGGGGCTGACGCCTGCCCAGTGCCGGAAGGTTAAGGAAGTTGGTCAGGGGGCAACCCTAAAGCTGACGACCGAAGCCCCGGTGAACGGCGGCCGTAACTATAACGGTCCTAAGGTAGCGAAATTCCTTGTCGGGTAAGTTCCGACCCGCACGAAAGGCGTAACGATCTGGATGGTGTCTCGGAGAGAGACTCGGCGAAATAGGATTGTCTGTGAAGATACGGACTACCTGCACCTGGACAGAAAGACCCTATGAAGCTTTACTGTAACCTGGAATGGTGTCCGGGCTGAGCTTGCGCAGGATAGGTGGGAGGCGTTGAGGCATTCCTTGTGGGGGATGCGGAGCCAACGGTGAGATACCACTCTAGTTCAGCTAGGATTCTAACCCGCGACCGTGACCCGGTCGGGAGACAGTTTCAGGCGGGCAGTTTGACTGGGGCGGTCGCCTCCTAAAAGATAACGGAGGCGCGCAAAGGTTCCCTCAGCACGCTTGGAAACCGTGCGACGAGTGTAAAGGCATAAAGGGAGCTTGACTGCAACACCAACAAGTGGAGCAGGTAGGAAACTAGGCCTTAGTGATCCGACGGCGCAGCGTGGAATGGCCGTCGCTCAACGGATAAAAGTTACTCTAGGGATAACAGGCTGATCTCCCCCAAGAGTCCACATCGACGGGGAGGTTTGGCACCTCGATGTCGGCTCATCGCAACCTGGGGCGGAAGTACGTCCCAAGGGTTGGGCTGTTCGCCCATTAAAGCGGTACGTGAGCTGGGTTCAGAACGTCGTGAGACAGTTCGGTCCATATCCGGTGCAGGCGTAAGAGTATTGAGAGGAGCCTTCCTTAGTACGAGAGGACCGGGAAGGACGCACCGCTGGTGTACCAGTTATTGTGCCAACAGTAGACGCTGGGTAGCCATGTGCGGAGCGGATAACCGCTGAAAGCATCTAAGTGGGAAGCCCACCTCAAGATGAGTACTCTCATGGAATAATCCAGTAAGGTCACAGGTAGAACACCTGTTTATAGGCTCTCAGTGTAAGTGCAGTAATGTATTTAGCTTAGGAGTACTAACAGACCGAGGGCTTGACCTCACCTTTTACATTGTTTCGCTTCAACATTCTATGCAGTCTTCAGGGTTTTGTTCACTGTTGATGGTTGTTTGTTGTTTGCTGTTGTTCACAACCAACCACCAACAAACAACAAACACCTACAATCTTTTCCTGGTGTCTATAGCGCGGTGGAACCACTCTGAACCCTTCCCGAACTCAGTTGTGAAACGCTGCTGCGGCGACGATAGTTGGAGGGTCGCCTCCTGTCAAAATAGCTCGATGCCAGG
>NZ_AJLK01000212.1 GCF_000317205.1 Fischerella muscicola PCC 7414
GTTTAATGGGTGGGGCGGGGATATCACTACCCCTTTCCCCCCGACAAACCGGACAAGCAAGTTACCAAGCATCCGGCTAAACGTAAATCCTAACGCTTACCAAAGACTTGATACCTCACCTTCAGACTCTCGCCCTACTAGAGGTATCGATTCTTGACAATTTAGCACAAATACCTCGCCTTCAGACTTTTGCCCTACTGAGTGTAGTTGTTGGTGACAGTAGTAATGCATCAGTTCTAGATTAGCGTAACTATCCTTGCCACCCTTAGAACGAGGAATTTTGTGATGTTTTTGTAGAGGTTCGTCGTTAAATAACGATTCTCCACAAACAGAACACTTATATCCTTGTTTTTGGGCTAACTTTTGGTAACTAGGAATTAAAGAGTGAGATTTCCTGTTGTTTCTTAAATCCCAGTATTCCCTTAAAGCTGGGTCATCAGGCGAAGCATCACCTTTAACCATAGTGTGCCTTCTGATGTTGAACCAACTAAACTTAAGAAGATACTGTCCTGTTTGCTTGTCACCAAACACCCAGTAATCGTTTCTATCTAGGTTTAGTCTCCCCCAGTAGCGATAATTATGCCAGCTAGTACTCTTGTTTGGATGCATTCTCTTGGCGTACCTTTTTCCTCTGACAAACATCCATCTATCTAATTTGCTGAATATATGTGAGGAAACCACAGTACGGTAATAATTAGCCACACCCCGAATAATAGGGTTAAGTTTACCTATCAAATAATTGACATTGTTGCTTTTATTTTCCAGCCAAACCTGTCTAATATTATTCCGTACGTCTTGCAAGGATTGTTTACTAGGTTTAATTAATACTTTCCAACCTGTTTTGGTATTTTTGTCTTGATACCATCTGATGTTAAAACCCAAAAAGTTGAAACCAACAGTTAAATGTACTATTGTGGTTTTAGCCTTGGATAAAGCTAAACCTCTAGTTTTCAAAAAGCAGGACAATTCATCAACCGCCCTGTTGGCATCTTCTTGGGTTTTGCAGAAAACTACCAAATCATCTGCGTAGCGCACGATACCACGATTGCCAAGTGTTTGACCATCTTTGTTGTATCGAATGCCAAGTGCAGATTCCATACCGTGCAAAGCAATATTTGCAAGCAAAGGGGAAATAATCCCCCCTTGGGGTACACCAGTTTCTGTATCGTGAAACACGCCCTTATCTACGTATCCCGCCTTTAGCCATTGTTGAATTAACTTCCTTGCGGGGAAGTTGCCAATGGTTTCGAGTAGAGGCTTATGGGCAATGTTATCAAAGCAACCTTCAATATCCGCATCTACCACCCAACTTTTAGTTGAGTTGCCTTTGGACATTGAATGTACTCTTTCTATTGCGTCATGTACGCCTCGACCGGGGCGAAAGCCATAGGAAGTTCTCTCAAAAAGTGCCTCCCAATAGGGTTCCAGAGCATTTTTGACAATGGCTTGCAGACACCTATCGATGATGCAGGGAATTGAGAGGGGGCGTTGTTTGGCGTTGGATTTACGGATATATACCCGTTTAACTGGTAATGGTTTCCAGGGGATGAACTTGGTAAGAATATCTACCAATGTTCCTCTTGCTGTTGGTGTCAAAACCAGTAATTTATCCACACCTGCTGTTTTCTTGCCCGAATTTAATTGTGTGACTCGTCTAACAGAAAGTACAATGTTAGAGTAACTACGCATTAGTAGTTTTTGAAGGTTGCGAACCCTCGTCAAGTCACCGTCTTTGGTCGCCTTGAAAATTCTCTGTCTAAGTCTCCTGACTACTCGGTTGGCGCTTTTCCAGTTGACGCTATTCCAGTCGGTAGTCCTTTCGGTTACGTTCACAATTGTTGATTGCATCATAACTTTTCCCGAAGAGTTCGGTTCCTTGTTGCATCGAAGTCAAGGGATTCACTCGCTGCACGTCAGCATCCTTTCGGGTTGGTTATTTAACCTATCTGCCCAGTTATGATTTCCTGTTTACCGTTGGGCGTGGCAGCTTTCGCTTCTTGCAGCGTCTTATACCCACTGGGGGATTCAAACTGAAAATTCAATTTCTACTTACAGCATCGTTTCTAGCTGTAAGACCCCGTTGGGGTTCCTTCATATCACACACAAGAGATACAACCACTCTGGGTTCCTTCTATACACCGGGGGTTGTTTGATGTCTTATATTCCGAGGACAGGGCGGAATATCTAACCCCATTTACTGTATCAGCCGTTTTCAGTAATTCCGCTTCACGATGCCTCGTCAAAGGTTCACTCTCGTTAACCCATGAATGGTTTTACCTTAGCGCTGCGTCCACGTTTCGGCTCGTAGATTTTACGCGTTTCCCTCTAGCTCT
>NZ_AJLK01000213.1 GCF_000317205.1 Fischerella muscicola PCC 7414
TCAACCGAACTTAATCATCCTCGACTTGATGATTCCTAGTCTCAATGGACTAGAGTTGTGTGCCAGGATTCGACAAAAACCTGGTGCAAAAGACCCCTACATCTTAATGTTGACAGCTAAGAGTGAGGAAATTGATCGTATTATTGGCTTGTCTACTGGTGCTGATGATTACTTAGTCAAACCTTTTAGCCCCAAAGAGTTAGTTGCCAGAGTTCGAGCACTTCTGCGACGTAGCTTGCGTCAACCAGAGCAACATCAAATTTACCGTACCCAACATTTTCTGCTCGATATAGAGCAACACTCTGCTTTGCGTCAAATGAACCCTAATTTTTCAGAAATAATAGACTTAACAAACTTGGAATTTAACTTACTAACTGCTTTTGTTCGCTATCCCAATCGAGTTTGGAATCGCACACAACTAATAGATAAATTATGGGGTAGTGAATTTTATGGAGATGAACGAGTAGTCGATACACTTATAGCTCGGTTACGAAAAAAGATAGAACCTGATTCAGCAAATCCTATTTTTATTAAAACAGTCACTGGTATTGGTTATAAATTTGAAGACTGACCCATTTAGTAATTATATCTTGGTGAGCGATCGCACTTTGTTGTGTCTATGTCTGCTAAAAAGCAAGTAATTGAAACAAAGTTAACACAGTATTATCACAACTCTTAGTTACTGTGAAAATACTCAATAAACTTTGCTTAATAGTTATGGACAAGTATCTCTCAATAAGCCGTTCAATTCCTATCTTTATTTTTGCTAGTTTTGGATTAATAGCAAGTCCAGATGTGGCAGTTCTAGCAGCAACTAGTAAATTTAATCCTGAATCTGACTCATTAACTTTAAACGTTGAGTATGAAAACGAGCTTAACAACCTCAACGATACTGACGCTGCTTATGTCAGAGCCATCAGAGAACATTTTGATTAAAATGTGAGGTCGATTGCTTAAAATTAGTTACATAAGGGATGGGAATACAACCCATCCCTTAATTTTTACTATACTAGTGATACTAAATAAAAAATATTGACAATTAGTCTTTTCTAATTCTTGACTTTTATTAAATATATTGATATTAAAAAAATTAAAAACATAGATTTAAGCAACCTACATTATGAATGCTTTAACACAAAAACTGACAAACAGTATACTTAATTTTTATCATATTATCAATTAATTATCCAACCTGGGAATATAATTATCATAAATCAATCACAGATTTAGATTGTCAACCTTTTTATTGACAAACTATTTAGCTTTCAGCAAGCAATAAAGTAACAAGTAAGGAAAATTAAATGATCGAGAAACGTCCTCCAGGATTAATAGCAATTGTTGTTTATAAAGGCTTTGTTGCTTTACTACTTACAGCTACATCTATTGTTCTACTTTTAGCTTTGAAAAAACATGATACCCTTGTGGGCTTTTCCGAATCTTACATATTGGAAGGTAAACGCGAAGTTATTGAATGGTTACTAGAAAAAATTATTAATATCAAACCACAAACTTTAAAATTTAGTGGAATTGCCACTGCAATATACGCAGTTGTGACAGCCATTGAGGCTATCGGTTTATGGTATGAAAAAACTTGGGCAAAGATATTAGTTATTGGATTAGTTGGTATTAGTATACCTCCCGAAATCTATGAGTTAATTAAAGGTGTAACGATTTTCAAATTTTTAGTATTTATGGTTAATCTAGCTGTACTATCGTACTTGGTTAGACACTTTTATAAACATTAATTAAGAGAACTTGCTGGTAAA
>NZ_AJLK01000214.1 GCF_000317205.1 Fischerella muscicola PCC 7414
TTAAAACAAATCCAAATCAGTCACCGCACCAAGACTACTAGAAGAAACCAACTTGGCATATTTGGCCAACACACCCTTAGTATAACGAGGTGGACGAGGTTGCCAATTCTGACGACGACGAGCTAATTGTTCATCTGACAGGTGCAGTTGCAATAAACGAGCATGAGCATCAATGGTGATGGTATCACCTTCTTCTACTAATGCGATCGCACCGCCCACAGCAGCTTCTGGTGCAACATGTCCCACAACCATACCGTAAGTACCGCCAGAGAATCTGCCATCGGTGATTAATCCCACACAATCACCTAAACCAGCCCCGATAATTGCCGAGGTGGGAGCAAGCATTTCCCGCATTCCTGGTCCGCCTTTGGGGCCTTCGTAACGAATTACAATCACATCACCAGCATTGATTTTTTTGGCGAGAATAGCGTCTAAGCAAGATTCTTCCGATTCAAAAACTCGTGCTGGACCAGTAATTTTCGGGGTTTTGACTCCAGTTATCTTTGCTACTGCTCCTTCTGTTGCTAGATTCCCCTTCAGGATAGCTAAATGTCCCTGATTATACATCGGATTATCCCAAGTCCGAATCACATCTTGGTTAGCTGGCGGTTCGTTTGGCACATCTGCTAATACTTCTGCAATCGTTTGACCAGTGATTGTTAAGCAATCACCGTGCAGCAAATCATGCAAGAGTAGCATTTTCATCACCTGGGGAATACCACCAGCCTTGTGTAAATCCGTAGCTACATACTTCCCACTTGGTTTTAAATCGCACAACACCGGCACACGGGCACGGATTGTTTCAAAGTCATCAAGACAAAGTTCAACCCCAGCTGCACGGGCAATTGCCAAAAAATGCAATACGGCATTTGTAGAACCACCCACTGCCATAATCACAGAAATCGCATTTTCTATTGATTTACGAGTGATTATCTGACGCGGTAAAATTTGCTTACGAATTGCTTCTACTAGGACAAATGCCGATTTTTCTGTACTGTCGGCTTTTTCTTCATCTTCTGCTGCCATTGTTGAGGAGTAGGGTAAACTCATGCCCATTGCTTCAAAGGCAGAGGACATGGTGTTAGCTGTATACATGCCACCGCAGGAACCTGCACCAGGACAGGCGCGGCGTTCAACTTCCAATAGTTCATTTGAGTCTATTTTGCCAGCGCTGTATTCGCCTACCGCTTCAAAAGAACTAACAACGGTTAAATCCCGTCCATTGTAGTGTCCTGGTTTAATCGTACCGCCATAAACAAAAATTGCAGGTATGTTCATTCGGGCGATCGCAATCATTGCCCCTGGCATGTTTTTATCACAACCGCCGATTGCCAGTACTCCATCCATGCTTTGCCCATTGCAGGCTGTTTCGATCGAATCGGCTATTACTTCTCGCGATACCAAAGAGTATTTCATCCCTTCGGTTCCCATGGAAATGCCATCGCTAATCGTAATTGTGCCGAACATTTGTGGCATCGCTGAGGCTTTTTTGATGCCAATTTCTGCTCTTTGTGCTAGTTTATTAATCCCCATGTTGCAAGGGGTTATGGTGCTGTAACCATTGGCAATGCCAACTATGGCTTTTGTAAAATCTTGGTCTTGAAAACCCACTGCACGCAGCATGGCACGGTTGGGCGATCGCTGCACTCCTTGGGTGACTACTTTGCTTCTAAAATTTTCTGACATTTTGATGTTTCCTCAGTGCCGTCTACTTACTTTCGGCACATCTGTTGTGGTGAT
>NZ_AJLK01000215.1 GCF_000317205.1 Fischerella muscicola PCC 7414
TTGACCTCTCCCCGGTCTAAAGACGCGGGGATTCTAAACTGTTGCTACGAGGTGGGCACCCATCCACACCTCGCGCGCGTTTTAGTTTTGGTTTCCCAGATGCGAAATCTGGTAGCAAGGGTCAAAACTTGCCTACAGACCAAGACTCTGCACAAGCCTAATTGTGTCTCTACTTTGCGAAGAATATTCGCTGCACCATTTAAATCAGCGTTAATGAGTTTCCCAGCACCCGTGCGATACATCCCACGTTTAACTCGTTTTCCTGATGGCTTCCACGTTTCGGGTTTTTCGCCGTAGGTTGGTAGAAAATCATCATCTAGAAAACTAGCCTTACTGGTGTAGGATTCCTCGGTTTCAACAAACTTGATACCGTAGTACTCGCACAGTTGTTTAACTCGTTCTTTCATTTTGGCAGTTGGTATTTGGACAAAAGATTGAGTTGTTTTGCCAAGTGTTGCTTCTTGTCGCTGTCCTTGGTTCCAGCCAAATACTACAGTACCAATATGGTGTTTGATGCAGTGGTCAACAACTAGTTTTGCTGCTTTGTTCACCGCATCTCTCATCTGTCGATTGCGTTTTTCCGTTATGTGGGCTAGCTGTTCATCCCAGTACCCTTGTGGTTTGCCTTCTTTAAGAGTGCTAACACGCTTGTTGTGCCACTGGTTAAGCGATTTAACTTTGCGTCCATCAACAATGAAACTAGTTCCAACATTAGAAACGCAGCTTAACCAATTGTTGATACCAGGGTCAATGGCTAAAGCATATTGAGGCTTTAAGTTTAATAGGAGTGCTGATTTTTTCTCATAGACAAACTCAGCATAAAAACACTTGTTTCTAGGCAGTATCCGCAATTCCTTAATATCAGCAAAATTCATATTTGAAGGCATTGGTAGCAGGAAACTATCAAGTTTAAACCAACGCTTAACAGTGTTTCCCAAGGGGATTTTGATGTTATCACCCACAAGCTTTAATGCTTGCTTGGGATAAGTTACCAACGCATAGCCTGCACCTTTGCGATAATTAGGCAGCCTTGGTTTAAAGTGCAACTCACCTTTTTGACATTTCTTGTCTAACTCTTTAAAGGATTTAAACGACTCAGAAACAGACCTTAATATCTGTTGTGCAGCTTGCGAGTGAAGTACTTGGTAGTGTTTATTGGTTTTATATTCCTTCTCTAGGTCGTACTTGCCAATTAACTTCCCAGTCTTGAAATATAGCTGACGGGCATAGTAGATACCGCAATTAGTCAGTTTATGAGACTCTGAGCAAATAAATTCAAGAACTGCTTTTAACTCTTCATTGGGGTTGATTAGATTTTGTTGACATCCATACATTAATTTCACCTCCTTGATGTATATTAACATTAAATACTAACAATGTATGTACAATATGAAAGGGAAGACATTAACAATACGCTTGTCTGAGCGTAGAAGAAATAAACTTTATTTATATGCTGCCCAGAAAGATAGGACTATCACTGCTTTAATTGAAGAGTGGATCGATAGTCTAGTGCTTGAGAAAGAAGATACAGCAGGTTAAAACCTGCCGCGTCGCGTTTCATCCCCGGTCTAAAGCACGCAATACGGCACTACGTGCCTGTTCCTCCGGGGCTTTCACGCTCCCGCTAAGTTTTGGTAA
>NZ_AJLK01000216.1 GCF_000317205.1 Fischerella muscicola PCC 7414
GTAACTGCCCAGGTAGGGCAGCAAGTATTATTCCATTGACATGCATGATTATGGTAATGTTCTAGGCATGAGTCCAGAAGAAAAAGATCGAAAAATAGAGAGGCTAGAACAAGAAAATCAAGCACTGCGTGAAAGAATAGCAGAGCTAGAGAGGTATTTGGGACTAAATAGTGAAACAAGTTCCAAGCCACCGTCAAGTGATGGACTCAAAAAGAAATCAAAAAATCGGACGAAAAGTTTACGAGAAAAAGGATTGCGCCCATCAGGGGGACAGTTAGGGCATCAAGGACAGACATTAGAACAAGTATTGCAGCCAGACACAATCATCGAACACACAACACCATGTTTGTGTCATGGATGTGGGTGTGATGTATCTCAAATATCAGTAGAAAGAATAATCAAGCGACAAGTCTTCGATATACCAGCACCGCAAATAATAGTCACAGAACATCAAGTAGGGGTAAAACAATGTCCCCAATGTCAATCGACAATACAAGGGAGGTTTCCAGAATCGGTAAAAGCACCAGTGCAATATGGGGTGAGAATCAAAGCGGTTGCAACGTACCTACATCATCAACACTTTATCCCTGAAGATAGATTAAGTGAGGTGTTCCAAGACATATTTGGCTGTAAAATAACCCCAGGAACAATAGCAAATACAACGAAGTTACTTGCTCAAATCATAGAACCAGTAGTAACAAAGATTGAAAAATCGGTCAAAGAATCACCAGTCAAGCATCTGGACGAAACAGGATTTCGGATCGGGGGAAAAACCCAGTGGTTGCATGTGGTTTCAACCGAACAGCTTTCCTGGTATCGAGTCTCAAACAAACGTAAGGATATAGAAATATTATCCGAACTCAAGGGCACAGTTGTTCACGACCATTGGAAACCTTATTATCAACTCAATTCGGTTAACCATGCATTGTGTAATGCACACCATTTACGTGAGCTAACAGCCTTAGAAGAAATTGAGCTTGAATCTTGGGCAAAATCGATGAAAAAGCTTTTGTTGCTAGCTTGCCACTACAAAAACCGCTACCAATCAGGTATTCCCGAAAATATAGTTGCTCGTCTAAATCAACTATACGAACAAATTCTCAAACGAGGACTAGACTTTCATCAATTACAACCACCATTAGCTCGTAAAGGTAATCGAGGAAGACAAAAACGACGAGTTGGGCATAATTTGCTCGTGCGTTTTCAAAACTTTAAAATTGATGTTTTGAGGTTTTTGACCGACACAAATGTTCCATTCACAAATAATCAAGCCGAAAGAGACCTGCGGATGATGAAATGTAAGCAGAAAATTTCGGGTGGTTTCCGCTCGTTCTCCAATGCTGTTTCATTTGCTAATATTCGCTCTTTTCTTTCCACTGCATCCAAGCAGGGCTTTAATCTCTTGTCAGTACTTATTGATGCACTACAAGGTAATATTTCTATTTTCTTTGCATCTTAACTCTGCTAGCTAGGCAGTCAC
>NZ_AJLK01000217.1 GCF_000317205.1 Fischerella muscicola PCC 7414
TTTGTTTAGCGACTGCTTGCGGTTGATATAGTTGTACTAAGTTATTTAAAATTGAACTGAGATTAACAGTTTCTTTACTGCGGTTAGGAATATTATCATGACGAGCTAAAAATAGTAAGTCTTCTGTAAGGCGAGTCATTTGGTTCGTAGCACTAGAAATAGCCTGAAATTTTTCTGCGTCAGCTTCTCGCATCCCTTCTGGATACTTTAGTGCTACCCCTGCATTACTTTGAATCGCCATTAAAGGACTGCGGAGTTCGTGGGAAGCATCCGCAGTAAACTGTTTTAAGCGTTCAAAGCTTTCTTCAATTGGTTGCATAGCTTGACGAGTTAGCCAAACTCCACCCACACCACTAATAACCAAAGCTACAATAATCCCACCACTTAACCCCAAATCTAATTTATTTAAAGTTTCATCAAATTCTTCTAAAGATTGACTGGCTCTTACATACCCGATAAATTGTTTATCATCACTACTAATAATTGGCAGGGTAACAGACTGAATACGATTTTTACCAATTGTGTTTATTTGTTCTCCTTCTGTTACATGAACAGGTAAACTTAAAATATCTCGTCCCTGTTTTCCAATCAGATTACCTTTAGTATCAAACCAGTGTAACCCTTGATGCTTTTCAAGCAATTTATCTTGAGGTAAATCATTTTCAATTTTAATTTGACCGTTATCAAGCTCTGCATTAGCAGCAGCAACTTGTGCTAATGCAGCAAGTTTCTCTGTTTGTTGTTTATGGAGGCTATGGGTAAAGACAATCCGAACAGCAATTGCAAATCCACCTAAGATTAGTGACAATACGATTAAATAAGACAACAGTAAACGACGGCGAATTTTTTCAAACATAAGTTAAATTTGCCTTCACTTAGGACACAGACGATAACCAACACCATAAACAGTTTCGATAAAATCTTCTGAACTTCCTACGGCTCTGAGTTTCTTTCTTAAATTTGTAATGTGAGTTTTAACAGTTTCTTCGCCAGATAATTTATCAAACTCCCACAATTTATCTAAAATTGCCGAGCGAGTCAAAATTTGAGTAGGATTTTTCAAAAAACATTCCAATATCATGTATTCTTTGGGTGTTAATGATAAAGGCTTATCTGCATAAGTGACATGACAATTACTAGGGTCTAGTTGTAGCTCACCATGAATTAAAATTAATTGGCGAGTTTCTGGACTCCTTCGAGATAAAGCTCGAATTCGTGCTGCTAATTCTTCTAGTTCAAATGGTTTAACTAAATAATCATCTGCACCAGCATCAAGTCCAATTATTTTATCTGATGTTGTATCTCGTGCTGTCAACATCAGAATAAAAGCGTTACAATTAGAAGCACGTAACCGTTTACAGAGAGTAATTCCATCTAAGCG
>NZ_AJLK01000218.1 GCF_000317205.1 Fischerella muscicola PCC 7414
CTAGTGTGGCAAAACTTACTAGAGAAGACGACTCTCTAGATTAGCTAAGTAAGCCTTGGGGTCTCGGCGAAATCGATACTGTTCAATTCTGGCTTTGTGGTGTTTTTGCAACTGAGAGCGTAATTCAAGCCAAGTATGAATATCAACTTGAGCTAAATCAGATGCGGTAAAAGAATGAAGTTTAGTAGCGATCGCACAAGCAAGTTTGACAGAACCACGAATAAGGAGGGATGAGGGAGCAACCTTACGACCAGTACAACGACGTTGATGATGACGTAGCATACCAAAAGCATGTTCTAAGTCATTATTAGTTCTGGGGAAATCTTCAATTTCGTAACAATGAAAAAGTCCAGACCAGTAGCTATGGGTGGTTTTTATAAAGTTATCGATTGCGGTGTTCAACGTACCAGCTTTCTGCTTTTGTTGGGACATTTGAGTTAATAGTTGTTGATAACTTTGTTTGACACCAGCAGCATCTAGACCTATTTTATTGTTGAGAATATTACTAGCTTTATCAACCCACTCATACGCAACCTTAACAGGTGAAAATAAAGATTCAGTCGCAGATAAACCCTTGGCTAGGAGGTGTTTTAAGTTAACTAAAGGTGGCGGTAAAACACTTTTTTTCCATTCGCTCTAAGCTTTGCTCTATCAACGTTAAGTTTTCTTGTAACTTTAATCCAGATGCTTCTAACGGTGGATGACCATCATTGGTTATAGAACTACGCACTGCCGAGCAATAATCTTCAATAATAGTTACCATTTCCTGAGTTTCATTAGTAACACTACGTTCAATGTCCCGTAATCCTCTAATTTTTTTTCAATTCCTTTTTTGCATGGCGATCCGCCTCATATATGGGTTTAATTGCTTCTTTCAGGTAATGGTAATGACATAAACCGTGAGCAATTCTAGGTAATGCTAACCCAACAGCTTTACGAATTGATTGTTGCCCATCACTAACAACTCCATCAATTGGTACATCCAGAGTGTTAGTTACTTCTAATAATAACGCTACTAAATCTTCATTTGTTGATGATAACAAGGTTTTAGCAAGTAAAATTTCTCCTGATAAGCAATCTCGAATTACCCATAATACCTCATGTCCAATTTCTGGCTGCATCCCATCAATTGCTAATATCACCCGTCCTTGATTAGCCACTATTGCTTTTAATCTTTTATGGTCTTTTAGCCATAAAGAAAGTAACTCGTCATATCTGTCAATTAGGTGTGTGACCGTTCGTTTACTTATACATATACCCTTTAATTCAAGGTGAGCGTGTATTTGGGTAACACTTCTATGTTCCTGGTAGCGTAATGCTCCTATATAAGCAATCACATCCAAACCAAATT
>NZ_AJLK01000219.1 GCF_000317205.1 Fischerella muscicola PCC 7414
TCGAATAAGTGGGCTATGAGCAACTGCAACTTGGCTTTCCATAACACTTCCCCTCAACGGGGATGAAAACAATTGAAAACTTAGCCAAATTGCGAACAGTTAATTCCACTTCTTTCCATAACACTTGCCTGCAAGCGGATAAAAGCCACCTGCAACAATTCTTTTAATAAAAAAGCGATCGCCTTAAATGTAAGTCCACAAATTTCTAACCAGTTAAACTCGCAAAGACTCTGCGTTTCCTTTGCGTTTAAATCGCTACAACGTAATTAGCAATTCTGAAACATCGGCGTACTCAAATAACGTTCCCCAAAAGAAGGCTGAATCACCACAATCAACTTCCCGGTATTCTCCGGACGCTTGGCTACTTGTATCGCTGCACACAAATTTGCACCCGAAGAAATACCAGATAACAAACCTTCCTCCCTCGCCAAACGTTGCCCAAATGCGATCGCTTCTTCATCACTGACTGCGATCACTTCATCTACTAAGTCTGTGCGGAGAACTTCAGGGATAAATCCTGCCCCGATACCTTGAATTTTATGTGATCCTGGTTGTCCACCAGAAAGGACGGGACTATTTTTTGGTTCAACTGCGATCGCCACAAAAGTTGGTTTACGTGCTTTGATAACTTCAGCTATACCCGTAATTGTTCCGCCAGTACCCACCCCAGCGACGACAATATCTACTTGTCCATCTGTATCTGTCCAAATTTCTTCAGCAGTGGTTTCGCGGTGAATTTTGGGGTTAGCTGGGTTGCGGAACTGTTGCAACATGTAAGCATTGGCAGTGTTAGCCACAATTTCTTCGGCTTTGCGAATAGCCCCCCGCATTCCTTCTGTTCCTGGCGTTAACTCCACAGTTGCACCGTAAGCTTTTAACATTGCCCGTCTTTCTACACTCATAGTTTCGGGCATAGTCAAAATCAAACGATAACCACGCGCCGCCGCTACCATCGCTAATCCAATTCCCGTATTCCCCGATGTTGGTTCTACTAAAATACTTTTTCCTGGTTCAATTAATCCAGCAATTTCTGCTGCTGTGATCATACTTGCAGCAATCCGATCTTTTACAGAAGCAGCCGGATTCATACCTTCCAACTTCATAACAATTCTGCCCACGCATCCTTCTGTTTGGGGAATTTTATTCAGCTGAATTAATGGAGTGCGTCCAATTAATTCAGTCACATCACGAGCAATTCGCATGAATAAAAACTCCTTATTGGGGAATGGGGAGATGGGGAACTCACCGGCCCCTGGTGGGGATTAGGGGCGATGGGGAGATGGGGAACTCACTGGCCCCCACTCCCCC
>NZ_AJLK01000220.1 GCF_000317205.1 Fischerella muscicola PCC 7414
AGCATCCACTTTTGGAAGATATACAAGTTCTGGGAGAATATAAGAACAGATAAAACAATGTGCAGGACTCACAATGAACCAGGATAAACAAGAACAGATCAAAGCCTGCTTAAAAGAATTGGCAACATTGTTGTATGAAGAAGCAGACAAAAGTAAGCTGACAGATCTAGAAGGCATAGAAAAAACAGTGCGGAGTCAAATATTAGAACTAGTCAGCCCAGAAATAGCCCTTTTTTTATCGAACAAAAAACTGGAACAAAAGTAGGTAAAACCAGAAAAATAAAAAGTTTGGTGGGAGAACTCACTCTTAAAGCCAAACAGCTTATTAGACTGGGTGTCAAACCAAGAACCCGGTTAAGTCCATTGCTTCAAAAGTGCTGTTTGAGGCTATCAGCTAACGAATCATACCAAAAAGCAGAAATTGAGATTGAGGCATTGACAGGAGTAAAAGTTGGTCACACAACGCAACAAAAACTAGTGCTGTCACAAGAAATTCAACTACCACTTGCTAAACAATCAGTTTCAGAAATCAGCGTAGATGGAGGAAAAGTCCGACTCAGAGGTAAACCGAAAGCAGGCTGCTACTGGCGAGACTATAAAACCGTTCGGTTGCAAGGGATTTACTATGGTGCGTTTTTTGATGACAACCAATCATTAGTTGATTATGTCAATAGCCAGCATCTTGTTAACCCGTTAGTCTGCTTGGGAGATGGTCATGATGGTGTGTGGAATCTCGTCAAAGAGTTTGGTAAAACAGAGCATGGAAAGCGTTGGGAAATATTAGATTGGTATCATCTCAAGGAAAATCTTTACAAAGTGGGTGGTTCTTTAAAGCGACTCAAAGCAGCTGAAACTCTTTTATGGCAGGGTCAAGTTGAAGAAGCTAAAGCTTTATTTCATAATTGCCGAGGCAAACAAGCTAAGAACTTCATCGCTTATCTCGAAAAACATTGCTCCCGTATTGTCAACTATAGCTATTACCAAGCTGAACAACTTTGTTCTATTGGTTCTGGTGCAGTCGAGTCTGCTATTAAACAGATTGGAGCTAGGATGAAAATTTCTGGCGCACAGTGGAATGTTGAGAGTGTCAACCAAATTCTTTCTGTTCGTTGTGCTTATCTGAATGGTTTACTTGCTATTTGAGTGTTTCTGCCAAAAGTGGATGCTCCC
>NZ_AJLK01000221.1 GCF_000317205.1 Fischerella muscicola PCC 7414
TCCAGCCGCATGGAAAACCCCATTGAGTGGTCCAAAAGTGGAATGTGCAGAAGCGATCGCCTGCTGCATTTGTTGTAAATCAGTAACATCAGCAGCCAAAACCAAAACCTCTGCACCCAACTGTTGAAGTTGTTGAAGTTTACGAATCTTGCAGCTAATGCTGTCATTGTGGTCGTGAGTCAATAACCATTCAGACCACTCCTGTTGGTTAGGAAAAGCTTTTCGTCCAATCAGCACCAGTTTCGCTTTGTAATTTTGTGCCAAATACTCAGCCAAAACAAGTCCAATACCTCCAACTCCACCTGTAATTAGATAGACTCCCCCTTGTTTCAATCGTGGTGTATTACTCTTAGCCTGCTCAAGGCGCACCGGCTCAAAACATTGTACCCAGCGATTACCACCTCGGTAAGCAATCACTTTCTCACAACTAGAAATACTCAATTCCCCAAGCAAACTTTCCACAAGTTTTTGTTCTTGCCAACTGCCTGGTGCAGGCACAGTCACATCAATACTGCGACAGGTGATATTTGCATACTCTTGGGGAATAACTTTAATTACTCCAACTAAAGTAGCTTTCTCTGGAGAAACTAACTCAGTTGGTGTTACTGGCTGGAGATTGTTAGAAATAACAGTAATTTCAAAATCATCATTCGTTTGTTGTCTTCCCAAAGCTTTCGCCAGAAATAGTAAACTGTAAAATCCCGTTGTTTGAGCTTGTTCAACTTTTTCAAATTCTAATTGTTGTTGACAACCAGGTGTGACACTCCACAAATGAACAATCTTTTTTGGTAACTTTTGTTGTCTGGAAAGTTCTTGGATTAAGGCATCGTAATCACCAGGCTGTTGAGGATTGAGGGTATATTCAGACTCGTTTAACTTTGTCAAGTTATGTGCAACTAGGACACTGATGACATCATGATTTTGTTGTTGGAGTTGTCTTAGGAGTTTGTTACCCAAGCCACACTCATCAACAAACAGCAAAACACAAGATTTTGGCGTTGCTTGTTCAACTTCAAGCTGTGGTTGTAGTAAAGATGGTTTCCAGAAAGGTATGTAGAACCACTGGGAAATGTCTGATTTTTTGGCAAGTGAAACAGGGGTAGGATGGTGATGCTGTTGTTGTTTTTGTGGT
>NZ_AJLK01000222.1 GCF_000317205.1 Fischerella muscicola PCC 7414
TAAGCCATGCAAAAAGACCCAGCAGGGCTGAGTTAATCAGAGACTTAGCAAAAGTATGAATAATCTTAGGTATTAAACAGCAACCGATGGTTTTTTCCGTGGTCGGGTTACGGTTTTTTTAACAATAGGGCATCGGTTTTTACGGAGACGCTTTTTTCCTGGTTGCCAACCAGGAGACTTTCCGCGAGGTTTGGGTGCTCTTGTTGGAGTACCAATCACCGCAAAAACTCCACCCATAGCTTGAGCAACTCTTCCAGGGGTCAAATTACTCTGGGACTTCTGCCAAGGGAGAGGATTGTCAGTGACGATATCACGGGCTAACCACAATTCCCAAGTCATTAATGGCATGAGGTCACTCCACCGTTCACTTTGCTCAGGAGTGCCAAAGTTTGGTACAGTCCAATGTAAACGTTGCTTTAAAAAACGATACCAATGGTCAACGGTAAAGCGACGCAAGTAAAGTCGCCAAACCTCTTCTAAGGGAGGCATTTCTTCCCCTACCCAAGCTAACCACAAAGGTTTTGATACTAGTTGATTACCTTGTTCATCAAGACGTTCAACTTTAATCAGTGACATAGGGCGCATCAATTTCTGTCGCTGTGGCCTGCTATCTTGTAGCGCCTCATAGATGCTTGGCCACTTGCGTCTAAATACTGGTGATAAGGATAAGTCTGCTAAGGAATAAACATTGCGGGTCAGTAATATGGCATCTGTTAATTCAAAGGTCGCGTCTTTGGCTCTACCTAAATATTTGTAGGCTACTTGACGAAACTCTTCAAGTCTGGCACTTTTCATGTTGGTAGGTGAGTAATGGTAGTTCTTTTCTCACCTTCTACCAAAAGGGGGACTGTATTCAATCAGACACCCCTTTTTTCTTGCTCATTATCTAATCTCCATCTGATAATGATAATCGAATAAGGGGTGGTGGGAGAGAAACGAGCTTCGCTCGTTTCTCTCCCACCATTTCCATGATTATCATTATTGTATTTTTTCTCAACAAGCATACTACACAATAATTGTTCAAGGCCGCGGATGCTTTGAGGCTGACTTGAGAATATTTTTAACCTCTAATTCCATTTGGTTTGCGTTCTCTCATATCGCTTTTAGTCTAAACTCCA
>NZ_AJLK01000223.1 GCF_000317205.1 Fischerella muscicola PCC 7414
TATCAAATGATAATGTTACCTAAATTCTACCAAAACTGCTTTCAGAATCTACTGACACCTGCACAGTACAAGATGCTCGAAATCTTGATAATGCTCTTGCAGTTTCATAAAACTGTGACGATTGAGAAGCTCTCATCTGTATTTCCCCAACCAATAAAATTTGAAAGTCGGCGACGCAGTATTCAAAGATTTTTATTGTTACTGATATTCGCCATTGATAGAACACAGTGGCACCGTGAAAAATGTATTTATAATCAGCTTAATTGAACAGAAAAGAGCAATACCAGTTTACTGGATATTATTACCAAAAAAAGGATGTAGCAAGTTGGGTGAGCAGAAAAGATTAATCCGCCCATTGCTGCGGTTATTCAAAGGATATCGAATTCTCGTACTGGGAGATAGAGAATTTCATAGTATAAAACTGGCTCATTGGTTACACAGTAAGGGAATTGACTTTGTGCTGCGTCAAAAACAAGGTACGTATATTCGCCAAGGAAATGAATCATATCAACGGTTACAATCTTTGGGATTAAATCCTGGTATCTCGTTCTTCTTGACAGGTATTCAAGCCACTAAACAAAAAGGCTTTGCTCATTTTAATTTAGCTGGATATTACAAGCGTAAATATCGCGGGAAAGTTGAACCTGCTGGCTGGTTTTTACTGACTAATCTTGATAGCCTTGCCGATGCTATTAAAGCATTTAAATTGCGTAGTGGCATTGAAGCTATGTTTAAAGACTGCAAGACTGGTGGCTATAATCTCGAATCTACTTAAGAGTAATGGTCAACGATTGATGGCACTAATTTTATTAATTGCTATCGCCTATACTTGTGCTGTTTTAGCGGGTCGTCACTCGCGTCAAATGGGATTACAAAAATATGTTGGTCGTCTGAAGGAATTACACCGACTACATCGCCGACATAGCGCATTTTGGATTGGTTTGTACGGCCAATTATGGGTGGGTGCGATGGAGTTTTGGGCTGATTTAGCTCATGATTTAATGCGTTTAAAGCCCAATAAACTACCCTATTTTCACAAGGGTCTACGTGCTATGTCTTTTATCCAGTCTGCTTTGTAGCTTGTTTGTCACCCCGTAAG
>NZ_AJLK01000224.1 GCF_000317205.1 Fischerella muscicola PCC 7414
TCAATCCAGTATCTTTGGCGTTCAAAGGGGTAGGTGGGTAAAGGCAAACGCTGACGTTGCTGATGGTGTGAAAATTCTGACCAATCGATATCGACTCCAAACAGCCACAACCGACCTAATGTCTGTAACAACCAAGCAACATCTGATTGTTGCTGCTGGGGATGGCGTAGGGAAGTTAAGACCAACTGTTTTTGTTTTGGATTGCCGTTAAGATGTTGGGTTGTGAGTGTGCTTAATGTTCGCCCTGGTCCGATCTCCAGGAAAATGCCTTGATGTTGCTGTAATAGGTGAGAGATGCCCGCAGAAAATCTCACTGTTTGCCGCAGATGCTGACCCCAATACTCAGGATTTGTGGCTTCCTCAGGATTGATCCAAGTGCCTGTGAGGTTGGAAATCAAAGGAATCTGGGGAGGGTTTAGCTGAACGTTTCTCAGCAACTGCACAAACTCCCCTAACATTGGTTGCATCAAATGAGAATGAAATGCATGAGATGTATGCAAAACCCGAGATTCGATGTTTTGGGAGGCTAATTTCTTTTGTAGTTGGCTGATGGCATCCGTTGTTCCTGAAACTACGCAAGAGGATGGACTGTTGATTGCTGCTAAAGATAGGTTGTTGTCTAACAAAGGCTGCACTTGTTGTTCCCCAAGCCCAATCGCTAGCATACTGCCAGTAGGCAGTTGCTGCATGAGTTTACCCCTTGCTGCGACTATTGCTAAGGCATCTTCTGTTGAGAACACCCCAGCAATTGTTGCTGCTACATACTCCCCGATGCTGTGACCAATCATTGCTACTGGACGCACACCCCAAGACATCCACAACTGGGCGAGGGCGTATTCTATGACAAATAATGCTGACTGCGTGATTGCTGTTTGTTGTAGTTGCCTAGTCGCTTGTTCGCTTTGTTGTGGAGTTGGATAAACTATATTGCGGATATCTACTCCCAGGTGGGGTTTAAGTATCTGACTGCAATGATCTACATGCTGGCGAAATGTTGGTTCTATTTCGTAAAGTTGGCGCCCCATATTTACATACTGGCTTCCTTGACCTGAGAACAT
>NZ_AJLK01000225.1 GCF_000317205.1 Fischerella muscicola PCC 7414
GGACGTAGTACTACCAGAGGGTGGTTTGACGTTCTCGACGACTGGTTGAAGCGCGATCGCTTCGTATTCGTAGGATGGTCTGGTTTATTGCTATTTCCCTGTGCATTTTTAGCACTAGGTGGATGGCTAACCGGCACAACCTTCGTCACCAGTTGGTACACCCACGGCTTAGCATCTTCTTACTTAGAAGGCTGTAACTTCTTAACAGTAGCAGTATCAACACCAGCAGACGCAATGGGACACTCATTGCTGCTGTTGTGGGGACCAGAAGCGCAAGGCGACTTCACCCGTTGGTGTCAATTGGGTGGATTGTGGACATTCGTAGCACTGCACGGAGCATTTGGATTGATCGGGTTCATGCTGCGTCAATTTGAAATCGCTCGGTTAGTAGGCATCCGTCCTTATAACGCCATTGCCTTCTCTGCTCCGATCGCGGTATTTGTATCCGTATTCTTGATGTACCCATTGGGACAGTCTTCTTGGTTCTTTGCACCCAGCTTTGGAGTAGCAGCGATCTTCCGTTTCTTACTGTTCTTACAAGGATTCCACAACTGGACACTCAACCCGTTCCACATGATGGGAGTAGCGGGTGTATTGGGTGGTGCGCTGTTGTGTGCGATTCACGGTGCAACAGTAGAAAACACCCTGTTTGAAGACGGCGAAGGCGCAAACACCTTCCGTGCTTTCAACCCCACCCAAGCAGAAGAAACCTACTCAATGGTGACAGCAAACCGTTTCTGGTCTCAGATATTCGGTATTGCTTTCTCCAACAAGCGCTGGTTGCACTTCTTCATGTTGTTTGTGCCAGTGACTGGTTTGTGGATGAGTGCGATCGGTATCGTCGGCTTGGCATTAAACCTGCGGGCTTACGACTTCGTTTCTCAAGAATTGCGGGCTGCTGAAGACCCCGAATTTGAAACATTCTATACCAAAAACATTTTGCTGAACGAGGGTATCCGCGCTTGGATGGCTCCTCAAGATCAGCCACACGAGAAATTTGTATTCCCTGAGGAGGTATTACCTCGTGGTAACGCTCT
>NZ_AJLK01000226.1 GCF_000317205.1 Fischerella muscicola PCC 7414
TGTGACATACTCCCGACGCTGACACTTCGTGTACAGCGCGGGCTTCTCAGCCAATCCGGCTATTGCGCGCGGAGACGCTGAGCTTTAAGAACGGAATGCCCTACCGCTCTATTTTTTATATTTATGGCTGCATTATGGTCACGGTCGAGACTGCAACCACACTGACAAGAGTGCCAACGTTCATGCAACTTCTTGGGAACTTTCACTCCACAACTAGAGCAGTCTTGAGAAGTGCCAGAAGCATTCACAGCAATAACCAACAAACCAGCATTCTCGGCTTTGTTCGTGAGTATAGACAGGAAGCTTGACCATCCGGCATCATGCACAGACTTTGCTAGTCTGGATATGACAAGTCCTTTGACGTTACTATCTCCGCTCAAAAATCGGTCAAAAGTAACCTTAACTCGCTTGACCACATCCTGCAAAACCTGTGAGTGAATCTCGCCGTAATGCGGATGTGTTTTTTTGAGGCTAGGTAAAGTTTTCTTTTGACTGTAATAGTCGGGGTTATCTCTTAACTCTGGAAAGCTACAAACAAGAGGACAGGCATTGATTGGACAACGATTTTGCTCATACCAATTAAATCTGTCAGCCAACAAATAGTTATATTGAGCGCAAAGCATAGACAACCATCTGTCTATTTCTTCGGCTTGTTGCTTTGTCGGTCGTAGCTTGAACTGGTATGCTGTCCTCATTTGTTTATCACTTCTTTGATGTATCCATGCTAGCATGAATGTATCAACAATGGTGATACAAATGAAGCCAAATTCTATAAGAATACGATTATCTGACAGACGGTTAAATAAGCTACGTTTATATGCTGCACATACTGATAAAACGATGACACAAGTGGTCGAAGAGCTTATTGACTCGTTGCCAAGCCTAGAGAGAGACAAACAGAGCGCTGACCCCGTTCCTGCATCAAGACAAGCTTGATATAAATCTGGGGTCGCACTCTCTTTGTCCGGGCATTCATCTCGTCGCTGAATCAAAGATTACAGCGCGGGGCTTCTGCCCGAACTAGCTAAA
>NZ_AJLK01000227.1 GCF_000317205.1 Fischerella muscicola PCC 7414
TCACTGGTACTGCGTATAAGTGGAGTCCATACCGAAATGCGAATTGAACCATACGATAAGAGTCAACTTGATGCCATCAAGAGTCTTTCGCTTCGGGCATGGGCTCCGGTTTTTGATTCAATTCAGAAAGTGATGGACTTTGAGGTGTACCACTCATTCTATCCCAACGATTGGTGTGTAAGCCAACTTCATGCTGTCGAGGAAGTCTGTGCTGCGGAGGACACAAAGGTGTGGGTTGCGATCGACTCTGATTCAACCGTGGGCTTTGTAGCTGTGAAACTCCACTCCCAAAGCAGCTTGGGAGAAATCTACATGATCGCCGTCGATCCAGACTATCAACGCCGAGGCATAGGCTCTGCTCTGATAGAATTCGCTCTTGATTGGATGAAAGCTGCTGGCATGTCCGTTGCGATGGTTGAAACCGGAGGCGATCCTGGCCATGCTCCGGCACGTTGTACCTATGAAAAGCTGGGTTTCAGGCTGTTTCCGACCGCCAGGTACTTCAAGAAGTTGTAGGTACGGAGGGTTTGAAAACGATCAGATAGAGCTTTACTTTGTGCTAAAGCTGAGTCATATTTTTAGGGTAGCTCATTGCTCGTTCTAACTCATAAGCTGTATAGTTCGCGATCGACCTTATCTGTCTGCTGATGTTGTAAAGTTGCATGTTTTTAATGAAGCGAGCATTTTTACGCTCGCGATCGCTCATTGCAAAGAATAACTCAACCTTGATCACTTCACCAATCACTCACGTAAGTTAATCCTGAATACTCATCAGTAACTTTGCGGCTACGTCTCGGTCGAGGATTTAAGCAATGCTAAAGATCGTGTTCAGTGGCAGCAATTAACCTTTGCACCACCAATATCTCGCGTCCGTCCGTTGCAGCGCAGTGTTACC
>NZ_AJLK01000228.1 GCF_000317205.1 Fischerella muscicola PCC 7414
CCCTCTTTTGTCACTATTATGAGAGAATAATTGGGTAAAAACGATGAAAGCATTACAGGGATAATGTTTGAGTCTCGGCCAGCAGCGCCAACAGTAAAATTCGTGGACGAATATTGTCAGTGGTATAAAAAGCTGTTTTCAGATGTTAGGAGCTTTGAAGCATTTAAGTACCTACATGTGGGGTGTATTTCTGAATTAAAACGGAAAACCTTACCGGAAATAGCAAAAATCGTAGGGTTGGATAACCAGCAGGGCTTACATCATTTTTTAACTAAATCGCCTTGGGATATAGAAAAATTAAGAGCTTTACGTTTAGAACTAATTTTAGAAGTAATCAAGGGTAGACCAATCATTTTAATTATTGACGAAACTGGAGATAGGAAAAAAGGCTCGTCAACAGATTATGTCAAAAGGCAGTATATAGGAAATTTAGGAAAAATTGAGAATGGAATTGTTGTAGTAACAGCGTATGGTGTGTTCTGCGGAATGACCTTTCCATTACTGTTTGAAGTATATAAGCCTCGTGAAACATTGAAGCCAGGAGATAAGTATCTAACCAAACCACAAATAGCAGCCAAGTTGATGAAAAAGCTCAAGTCAATGGGCTTTAAATTCAATTTAGTATTGGCAGATAGTTTATATGGTGAGAGTGGTACTAATTTTATATCTGTGTTAGATGAAATGAGTCTCAACTACATAGTTGCGATTCGGTCAAATCATTATGTGGAGCTACTTCCAAAGCAACGTACTCAATATTTAGATTGGCAAAGATTTAAAAGAGTGTTTTCTGATCTCAATAGTGAAAAAAGATTTATTAGAGAGATAATTCACGGAAAACGTGAAGAACACAGATATTGGCAGATCACAACAGACATTGAAAAATTG
>NZ_AJLK01000229.1 GCF_000317205.1 Fischerella muscicola PCC 7414
ACCTTTTCAAGACTCTCAATCGCTTGTACCAATTCTTCGTCAGATAAAGATTGAAGTATATGCAGCCCCGCCCGAATGACTTCGCTTTTTGTTGCATTGACTGCTGACTTTAAGCATCGTTGTCTAATAGCGGCAATTAACTCGTAATCTGTGGACGGTAGTGTAAAACTATCACGGATCACCTTCTGGTTCCGGACAGGTTGCAGTGCGTCCTTCGCCTGGGGCAGCTCGTCTGTTGGTTGGCTAGAAGTTTGCTGCGTTCTTTCTTCTAGCAAGCTTTCTGCTTTCTCAAAACGGTTTCTAACAGCTTCATCTTCAGCTTTTAATGAACTTGTCAAGGCTGATTTCATGCTCTTCTTCGTCATAGCTCCTCTGTGTACAGAAAAAATTCCAGGTGATCAAAATAAATTAAATAAACTATTTTAACAATACAAATTATTAAAACTGTATATACGCTTTATCAAGTTTTCTCTTTTGTGCCACAATAGCAGCAATTTCCTAACCATATAAAAACTATAGATAGTAAAAACTATTAATACAGTTTAAATCATTAATACGGTTAATCCTATGACAGCCAAAATCATTGCTGTTGTGAATCAAAAGGGTGGTAGTGGAAAAACAACAGTTAGTATGCAACTAGCTGGAGCGATCGCGCGGCGGGGTAATAAAGTTTTAGTTGTTGATGCAGATTTGCAAGCGACAGCTACACGGTGGGCAGCTTCGGCTCTTGATGAAATCCCTTTTCCTGCTTCCGTCATTGGATTAAGCGCTGCTAGCAGTAAAGTCCACAGGGAAGTCAAAAAATTTATTGATGACTACGAC
>NZ_AJLK01000230.1 GCF_000317205.1 Fischerella muscicola PCC 7414
GGGCTTGCTGAAAAATAAAGAAAAGGTGACAGGATCTAAGTTATTAGACTCTAGAAGTATATTCAGGTGCAAGACAAGGAGGTAAAATAGCTCAAAATACTTGCATCACTGAGGACAAAAGCAAAGTTGGGTATTATTAGGCACTATGTACCGAAAAGAAGAATCAACTCCAATTCCACCGTCAAACTTTGACCTGCCATTTGAGGGAAAGTTATCATCAGATAATCGGTGGGTAATCATGGCTGATTTAATACCCTGGGCAGAATTTGAATCGGAATATTCTTCCAGATTCTCCGCAGAAATGGGAGCGCCAGCAAAATCATGGAGGATGGCATTAGGTGCATTAATAATTAAAGAGAAACTAGGTATAAGCGACAGGGAAACAGTAGAACAAATCAAGGAGAATCCTTATCTACAGTACTTCATAGGGATGTCATCTTATAGTAATGAAACTCGATTTGACGCATCGATGTTAGTACATTTTCGAGAAAGAATTAGCGCGGAGTTAGTCAACAAAGTGAATGAAGAGATGGTGAAAAAGATGTGCTTAGAAACATCATCTCAATCAAGTCAAAAAAAAACAGCAGCACCAGAAGAAGAAAGCAGTGAGCCAAAAAATCGAGGAAAATTAATATTAGATGCGACTTGTGCGCCTGGAGATATCAGTTATCCAACAGATTTAGAGCTTTTAAATCAAGCCAAA
>NZ_AJLK01000231.1 GCF_000317205.1 Fischerella muscicola PCC 7414
TGTGGATCTACGGAAATTAGGAAAAATGGAAAGCGAAGAGGTAAACAAAATCACATTTGTACTAACTGCGCTCGCCAATTTATAGATGTGTACAATCCGGCGAAAGGATATTCAGAGGAGGTGAAACAAGAATGTTTAAAAATGTACCTGAACGGCATGGGTTTTCGTGGGATTGAGCGAGTTAAAGGTGTGCATCATACTACCATCATTTATTGGGTCAAAAAATTAGGAGAAAAACTTCCAGATGTGCCAAAAGAAGATATGATTCCAGAAGTTGGAGAACTAGATGAATTAGAGACATTCATCGGGTCAAAAAAAACAAAATTTGGCTTTGGACAGCACTAAATCACTTTACTCAGGGTATTCTAGCCTGGGTTTTAGGAGACCATAGTGCTGAAACGTTTGAGCCATTGTGGGAAATTGTTAAACATTGGAAGAGCTATTTTTATGTAACAGATGGCTGGAAAGTTTACCCAAGTTTTATCCCCGATGGAGACCAAATTGTGAGTAAAACATATATGACTAGAGTTGAAGGCGAAAATAACCGCTTGCGTCACTATTTAGCACGACTACACCGCAAAACATTGTGCTATTCAAAGTCAGTAGATATGCTGAAATATTCAATTCGATTATTACTTCATTACTTAAAGTATTGGGAAATACCCGTATTGAATTAAATCATCCCGCATTTATGCAACGCC
>NZ_AJLK01000232.1 GCF_000317205.1 Fischerella muscicola PCC 7414
GCAATCATAAGAACAATGACAGCAACCTTACAACGCGCACAAAGCGCCAACGTATGGGAGCGGTTCTGCAACTGGATCACCAGCACCAACAACCGCTTATACATCGGTTGGTTCGGCGTATTGATGATCCCCACCCTGCTAGCCGCAACCACCTGCTTCATCATCGCCTTCATCGCAGCACCCCCCGTAGACATCGATGGTATCCGTGAGCCTGTAGCAGGTTCCTTACTCTACGGCAACAACATCATCTCTGGTGCAGTAGTACCTTCTTCCAACGCTATTGGTTTACACTTCTACCCCGTTTGGGAAGCAGCATCTCTTGATGAGTGGCTGTACAACGGTGGTCCTTACCAGTTGGTAATCTTCCACTTCCTGATCGGCGTATTCTGCTACATGGGTCGTGAGTGGGAATTGTCTTACCGCTTAGGTATGCGTCCTTGGATTGCAGTAGCATACTCTGCACCTGTAGCAGCAGCAACCGCAGTCTTCTTGATCTACCCCTTGGGTCAAGGTTCCTTCTCTGATGGTATGCCCTTGGGTATCTCTGGAACCTTCAACTTCATGTTGGTGTTCCAAGCAGAACACAACATCCTGATGCACCCCTTCCACCAATTAGGTGTAGCAGGTGTATTCGGTGGTAGCTTGTTCAGTGCAATGCACGGTTCTCTGGTAA
>NZ_AJLK01000233.1 GCF_000317205.1 Fischerella muscicola PCC 7414
CTTATATCTTGCACCTGAAAATTTGAATGTTAATTCCTTGACTAAGTGCCAGTTCTCTCAGGCGTTCAATATCTTGTAAAAGAAGTAACACTACCAAATGGGGAAATAAAGTTTGGAACGCAATTTCTGCGGATTGTCCCCAATCAGGTAAATTTGTAGGTGCGATCGCTGTGGATAAATATGCCCAATGCGCCAAAACATAAGAAATCAGGGACAATACCAACCAACGATAAACGCCTAAAAGTGTCCCCTGCCCAAACCGATGTAACCCGAAACGGTGTTTTGCTGTTTTAAACCAACCTTCTATTTGCCACTAGTACGAATTACACTCAATGTTGACCAATCGTAGATGTTAAGAAATCGGCTCAAGGCGCTAGCAGACTTGCTTTTACTATGTTGAGGCAAGGGATAACCTTGTGCTTGCAAGAACAGTCCCAACATCGATTCCAGATTTTCTTGTTGGTAGGTAGAAGGCATCAAAGATAGTAGGGTGTACACTAAGCTTTGGGCGTGGGCAAGAATTGAAACCATTTTTCTTGCTAATAAATAATACGAGTCACGCCCCTTTCTCTCATGTTTCTGGTTATAAAAGCAAATAAGAGCGATTTTTGAAATTAGCGATCGCCTGAACAAG
>NZ_AJLK01000234.1 GCF_000317205.1 Fischerella muscicola PCC 7414
CGGCGTTGCTGAAAGAGTAATGCTTGGGTTGATAGAATAGTAAGAATGAAATGTCCTAAATGTGACTCAACTCAAACGGCCAAAAACGGGCATCGTCGAGGAAGACAATGCTACAAGTGCAAGCAGTGCGGTCGTCAGTTTCTGGAATCTTACCGTCCTTGGGGCTACTCAGATGAAGTCAAGCAATTGTGCATCAAGATGTATCTCAATGGTATGGGGCTGCGAGGTATTGAAAGAGTTACCGAGATCCATCATACAACTGTGATGCACTGGGTTCGAGAAGCGGGACATAAACTGCATGATGCTCCAGACACTGAAGATATGCCAGAGGTCAGCGACTTGGATGAACTGCAAACTTTTGTCGGTAGCAAACGCAACAAGCTATGGATTTGGACAGCAGTCAACCATCAGCAAGCGGGAATTCTGGCATGGGTAATCGGCGATCGCAGTGCAGAAACGTTCAAGTGCTTGTGGTCAGTTGTCAAATACTGGCGATGCTTCTTTTACATTACCGATGGATGGAAGGTTTACCCGATGTTCATTGAAGAGGGAGACGCCTATTGTGAGCAAGACCTATATGACTCGCGTAGAGTCTGAGAATACCCGCCTTCGCCATTATTTAG
>NZ_AJLK01000235.1 GCF_000317205.1 Fischerella muscicola PCC 7414
TCCCTGCTTCAACTAATAACACCAGTCGAATTTTGGGAAACGCTGGTCTGGTTCCTTTTGGGCTTGCGGGATATCCAAAGACTTTGGCATTTGCTGGAGTATCGGGTACATCTAATACCGTTCCATCGGCTGCCATCACTCGTAGTCCAAATAAAAATGCTCCTGGAGTTTCTGCTGTTGCTAGTGGACTTGCCAAGAGCTTAAATAACTGGCTCATTGCTCGGCATCCCAATCTCTGCCTTGCTTCAGTGATGGATGATGGGCTTGGTACACGCCAATACTGCCCTAATTTTAGCCACTGGGTTCTTAACCCTTTAACCAAATTTTTTAAGACTGTTCGCATTGAATCCGATGACCAGATACTCATCCCAATTACCATACAGACCACCAAGTGTGATGGCAGTTTTCGCTTGCGTGTCTCTCTACTATCTGTTTGTCCTAATACTTGCTCAATTGCTTCCGCTGGTATTGCTGTTTCTATCGCTTTTAGCACCTCTGCCGATTCAATTAAAAGTGAAACCAACGAAAATTCTTTGAGTTCATTAGCTGCTGCTGTTTTTCAGTACAAGTCTCAATTTACCTGTTTTTGCGCTTAACCGAAAAGTA
>NZ_AJLK01000236.1 GCF_000317205.1 Fischerella muscicola PCC 7414
TTGACTTTTTCTCTCTACGATAAACCTGCAAGTTTAGATAAAGTATGCGATCCAGCAGTAAGTAGGAGCAATAATGAACAAAGTTGCAAAGGTCACAATTTTCTTTTGGATTATGAAGATCATCGCCACGACGCTCGGCGAAACGGCAGGTGACTTCATCTCAATGTCTCTTGGGCTGGGTTATTACGTGGCCTTTGCCGTAACTTTTGCCATTCTGGCTATTCTCCTGTTTTTTCAAATTCAAGGAGACAGATATCGTCCAGCCCTTTACTGGGTAGCTATCATTGCAACAACCACAGCCGGAACTGAAGTTTCAGACTTAATGGATCGATCTCTCGGACTGGGCTACGCAATGGGATCGCTGATCCTGGTAGCCTGTCTCTTAAGTGTTCTGGCTATCTGGTATTATCGGGATCGGGATCTGAGCGTTTATCCGATCGCAAGGAAAGACGCAGAGACAACCTATTGGCTGGCAATTGTGTTCTCAAACAGTTTGGGAACGGCCTTTGGTGACTTTCTAACAAGCAACTTAGGACTAAGCTATATCCAAGGCGCATTCGTGACGGCCAGCGTCATTGGTGTTGTCA
>NZ_AJLK01000237.1 GCF_000317205.1 Fischerella muscicola PCC 7414
AGTAGTACCGACACTGAAATCTAATGTTTAGATCAAGATTACCAAAGCTGCGATAACATTCTAATTCTAAAAATTTTCTCCCATTTCGCTTCAGTTAACAGCTATGAGCAATGCATCTACCCAATGGATTATTCACATGTATGGCTTATCCAAGCAGAGTTAATGAATTTGAGGTCAATTAATGAATGAATTAGTGACGCTATTTTTGGGATTTTGGCAGTTTTTGTGATTTTGCAGACACTTTATGTGCTGGCTTTTGTATCATCAATGAATTTGCCAAGCTCAAAGACTATACAAGACGAGTTGTTACCCAAAGCGGCAGTTATCCTTTCCTTGCGAGGTGCTGATCCATTCTTAACCGACTGTATACGTGCCCTGCTTCAACAAATCTATCCGCAATACAACTTGCACATCGTCGTTGATAGTCAGCAAGATCCAGCCTGGAATATCGTTAACAAAACGATCCAGCAAGCCGGGGCAACACATGTTCAAGTCAACCCTTTAATTGCTCGGCACAACACTTGTAGTCTC
>NZ_AJLK01000238.1 GCF_000317205.1 Fischerella muscicola PCC 7414
CCAGGAAATTCTACTTGGTATGTAATGAGTAATTATCCCGACATTACACCAAGGGAAGTCGGTAATTTTTATGGATTAAGAACTTGGGTTGAGTATGGCTTGAAGCAAAGTAAGAATGAATTAGGTTGGGCTGATTACCGTTTAACTCACTACCCGGATATTGAGCGATGGTGGGAGATTGTCTGTAGTGTTTACCTGATGGTTAGCCTTCACTCTGAACAAATGCAATCTTCTGTGCCAAAATCCCAATCAAAATTAACTGAACACCCCTGGTGGGATGATGGAAAGGGCTGGAAGAATATTCTTAACAATCTTCGTTTGATAATTCAACCTTTTACTTTATTTAATTTGATATTTCCCTGGTTAACGGTTTTTCCTATCCCTCAATTATCTAATGGTTTTTCTAAACTTCAGTCTATCGTTTATAACCTCACAAGTTCAATTTTTATTTTCCTGACTCATCCTGATTTCTACTTTTCCTCTGCCTAGAGTGACAAAAGAGGG
>NZ_AJLK01000239.1 GCF_000317205.1 Fischerella muscicola PCC 7414
GGCCAAGAAAAGTCCTGCTTGCCATCAGTAGTGAATAGATTCACCAGAATCAAACCAACAATAATAGCTGGGGATTCCATCAAAGCCAAAGCTGCTACCATGTAACCATCAAAATTAATGCCCAGCTCATTTAAAAAGGCACTCGCCGTAATGAAAGTAACAGCACTGATAGAACCATAAGTCGCAGCGATCGCAGCAGCATCATAAGTATCTAGCTTCAGCTTTAGAATAAAAAAAGTGTAAATCGGCACAACACAAGCCATCAGCACTGCTGCTACAAGCGTCAGTATGACTTCCTGAGTCACGCCGCTTTTCATCAGTTCTACCCCTCCCTTAAACCCAATGGCAAATAACAAATACAGTGATAAAAGCTTGGGTACAGGTGCAGGAATTTCTAAATCAGACTTGACAAAAACGGCAGTCATCCCCAAGAAAAAAAATAAGACTGGGGGATTAAGGATGTTGGATACGATCAAATT
>NZ_AJLK01000240.1 GCF_000317205.1 Fischerella muscicola PCC 7414
TCCACCAAGCTAACTTTGCTAAGTCATACCTGTAATTGGTAAACTAGCCAAAAACAGGGTATAACATGGCAAAAAAATACGTTGTTGACTTGAGTGAAGATGAAGTTGCTCAACTACAATCGATAATTAAGAAAGGTAAACACAAGGCAAGAAGTATAACCCGTGCAAACATTCTTTTGATGGCATCTGAAGATGAGACAGACTCGGCGATCGCAGATAGAGTTAGAGTTCATGTTGCCACAGTACAAAGAACAAGAGAAAAATTTGTGATGGGGGGATTGAATTGTGCGTTAGAGGATGAAAAACATCCACCAAAAGCGAAAAAGTTAGATGAAAAGCAAGAAGCATTATTGATTGCGACTGCTTGTTCTGACCCACCAGAAGGAAGAGTGCGTTGGACAATGCAACTACTAGCAGATCACCTAGTGAATCTTGGGATAGTAGATTCAATTTCTGACGAAACAATACGCC
>NZ_AJLK01000241.1 GCF_000317205.1 Fischerella muscicola PCC 7414
TTTTTTTCTTTACTGAGATTAGCTGGAGGTCTCAATGAGGGAACTCCACTGATTCTAATACATCTTTCTTTACACCAAGCTCGATTTTCTCTTGTTCGATAAATTTTATCAACATGAACGGATTCTGGATAATAGCCAGTGTAATTTTTATACGATTCGACTTGTGTTTTTAAATCTGCTGATTCATTAAAGTTATCCCAACTAATATGGTCTAAAAACACATATCCATTGAAATAACTAGCCGACAGTTTTGCGCCAAATTCCACCGACTTCCCGGCTTTACCTCGGACAATGGGACGAATATGTGGTTGGCTTAAACTCACAATACGGTTATCAATACTTTGTTTTTTATTTTCATATAACCAGAGTTGTTGACGAAAGATTTCTGCAACTACAAGTAACTTCTTATATTGTCTATTAGTTAAACCCTCTAACGATGCTCCCAATACAATTAAATGGTCAAT
>NZ_AJLK01000242.1 GCF_000317205.1 Fischerella muscicola PCC 7414
TCGCCCTTCACTACGTAACAAAGTTGAGCGATATTCTCCTATTCTGGCTCGCGTTCATCTTCACGCGACCCTTCGGAGCTACCTTCGGAGATTTTCTTACCAAACCGATAAAAGATGGCGGTTTATCACTGCCAAGGGGCTATGCTTCAGTGATCGCCTTTATCCTGCTGGCGGTTGTCCTATTCTTTTCCGTGCGAAAGGAGAAAAAAGTGCGTTACCCAATTGAGTGATACGTTTAAGCAGATAGATGACTATTTTTTGTTAAATACAAAATAAATAGTATAGAAATATGAGAATTTTAATAGTTGAAGATGATGATCGCATCGCTAAACCCTTAGCTGAAGATTTAAAACATCAACATCATGCTGTTGATATTGCTGGTGATGGAATTGAAGGTTGGGAATACGCCCAAGCAGGTAATTATGATTTAATTTTATTAGATTTAATGTTGCCG
>NZ_AJLK01000243.1 GCF_000317205.1 Fischerella muscicola PCC 7414
GGGCAACATTAAATCTAATAAAATTAAATCATAATTACCTGCTTGGGCGTATTCCCAACCTTCAATTCCATCACCAGCAATATCAACAGCATGATGTTGATGTTTTAAATCTTCAGCTAAGGGTTTAGCGATGCGATCGTCATCTTCAACTATTAAAATTCTCATATTTATATACTATTTATTTTGTATTTAACAAAAAATAGTTTCTATCTGCTTAAACGCATCACTCAATTGGGTAACGCACTTTTTTCTCCTTTCGTACAGAAAAGAATAGGACAACCGCCAGTAGGATAAAGGCGATCGCTGAAGCATAGTCCCTTGGCAGTGATAAACCTCCATCTTTGATTGGTTTGGTAAGAAAATCTCCGAAGGTGGCTCCGAAGGGTCGCGTGAAGATGAACGCAAGCCAGAATAGGAGGACATCACTCAACTTAGTTATGTAGTGAAGGGCAA
>NZ_AJLK01000244.1 GCF_000317205.1 Fischerella muscicola PCC 7414
GTAATTCATCAATCGTGTTTTCTACTTCCCAACGTTGATGGTATTCACGAGCTAATACCGTTGCCGGGTAAAGTTGAGGATCTAGCAAGCTGGTAATCAAGCGGTAAGTGTTGTGTTCTGTTTGAGAATCAATCGTGTACTCAATAACGCGTAACAGAATTTTGCTAAAACCCTTTTTCTTGGACTTACCATCAGGATAAATCCAGGCAAGATATGAGCCATCGTCTAGAATTTGTTCTGGGACAAACTTAACATTGGCAGGAACTCTTCCTAAAAAATGACATCCTTGCTTTTGGGTTGCTTGCACCATATTGTAAGAATGCAATCCTCTATCCCACATCAATAACATCCCTGATCTTACCGAACGCAGCAGTTTCTTTACCCTGACTCGCTCTCCAATACGATAAGGACACATCAAGGCATCTACAATCAAGTGTG
>NZ_AJLK01000245.1 GCF_000317205.1 Fischerella muscicola PCC 7414
GCTGTTTACTATTCATTCACAGTTTATACTGAGAGAGTTTTTTTACAACATACCCGACTTTTCAAACATCCTCTTAGCGAAATCCGAGAAAAACACGGGCGATTAGATATCCTCGTCAATAATGTTGGTATGCGCGATCGCCGTTCATACTCAGAGAACAGCATGATTAGTGGGTATGCTAACGCTGATTATGAACCCATCATCCGTATCAAGATTCTTGATTCCAACGGACAGATATATGAACAGAACGCAATTGTAGATACAGGTTTTCATGGCTGGCTCTCCCTACCACCGGACTTGATTACGACACTCGGGTTAACTTGGAAACGTCGCGGACGAGCAATCCTAGCTGATGGTAGCGGCACCATTTTTGATGTCTATGAACTGAGGGGGTGACAAGGGGGATGTAACTTAGGCTTGGCTTG
>NZ_AJLK01000246.1 GCF_000317205.1 Fischerella muscicola PCC 7414
AAACTCTAAAAAAAATGAAATTAAACCTTGGCTAAAACAACAGTGGTGTATTCCCGAAGTAAACGCAGAATATGTGTTCAGAATGGAAAATGTGTTGGATTTATATAATGAGTCATACGATCCGAAAAAACCTGTGGTCTGTGTGGATGAACGCCCATATCAATTAGTAGAAGAAGTAAGACTTCCTTTGCCACCAGAACCAGAAAAGCCCGAACGTTATGATTATGAATATAAACGTAATGGAGTAGTCAATTTATTTGCTTTCTTTGAACCTTTAGCTGGATGGAGGCATATTGAAGTTACACAACGTCGGACAAAAGTTGACTTTGCTAAACAATTGAAAGATTTAGTAGATGTTCATTACACAGACGCTGATGTGATCCGTTTAGTAGTTGATAACCTTAATATTCATACTCCCAAT
>NZ_AJLK01000247.1 GCF_000317205.1 Fischerella muscicola PCC 7414
GAATCTATTGATTCAGATGCTAGCTTTTTACCCAAATCATTCATCTTACCACACTTGTCTTCCCTCACAACCACTATCCTAACACCTTCTACTCTTTTTTTGTTTGATGTTAGATGTTAAATGCTTGCTGAGTTCTACTTTGTGTTGGTACAGGTGGAGGTTAGGAGACTCGAACTCCTGACATCCTGCTTGCAAAGCAGGCGCTCTACCAACTGAGCTAAACCCCCAAGAATTCAGTTATCAGTTATTCAGTTGTCAGTTATCAGCTTTTTGTGACTGACCACTGTTTACTGTTGACTGTTAACTGCTTTCAGGTGGGCCATCCTGGACTCGAACCAGGGACCTCACCCTTATCAGGGGTGCGCTCTAACCACCTGAGCTAATAGCCCATAAT
>NZ_AJLK01000248.1 GCF_000317205.1 Fischerella muscicola PCC 7414
AAGTCGAGAGGGAAGTTGTGAGCGTTACGCTCGTGCATTACTTCCATACCCAAGTTAGCGCGGTTGATGATGTCTGCCCAAGTGTTGATCACGCGACCTTGAGAGTCAATCACTGACTGGTTGAAGTTGAAACCATTGAGGTTGAACGCCATGGTGCTGATTCCCAGTGCGGTGAACCAGATTCCGACTACAGGCCAAGCAGCTAAGAAGAAGTGCAAGCTGCGAGAGTTGTTGAAAGAAGCGTATTGGAAGATCAAGCGACCGAAGTAACCGTGTGCAGCAACGATGTTGTAGGTTTCTTCTTCTTGACCGAACTTGTAACCGTAGTTCTGAGATTCGGTTTCGGTTGTTTCACGAACCAAGGAAGAAG
>NZ_AJLK01000249.1 GCF_000317205.1 Fischerella muscicola PCC 7414
TCAATACTTATTCTTCCTTCTGCCTTCTGCCCTCTGCCCTCTGCCTTTCTCCGATAAACCTAAATTTAAGGGTAGGTAAACTAGCATCTATATTAAGCTATGAAGCTTTTAAATCAACTGCTTGAATAATGCTTTAATCCTATCTATTGGACGATTTTCTGCTTTCTATCCCTGGTTCTAGTTATCAGTCATCCTAAATGTTTATTTGGGCGTGGGTACTTAACATATGCTTTGTTCAAGAAGACTAGATGGATAGAAGCTTTTACCAGACATGAACTAAGTTATTGTCTGATTATAAATTCACCCTAAATTTATGTATCTATCATCACAAAGCCAGTTAACATTTATAGCTGTAATAAATAAGTCAAA
>NZ_AJLK01000250.1 GCF_000317205.1 Fischerella muscicola PCC 7414
CCTAAGAGGGTGTTTGAAAAGTTTTGATGGGTCAAAATTTATGCTAATCGCCTGACCATGATGCGGATCATGGCAAGGTAAATAAAAGTCTCTGATGTTTCGGGTAATAGCTCATAGTCTCTGACTAGTCGCCGACATCCCATCAACCAACCGAAAGTCCGTTCACGACCCAACGTTTTTTAAGTACAGTAAAGCCCTTAGTTTGTTCTGGTCGTAGAACTACCTGCACAATCCAACGGCAAAAATTCATTACCCACTGCATAAACGGTTCTCTTTTCATACCACCATCAACCCAGATTGTTGTCAATCGAGATACTTGATTTTTAGATTGTTTGACTCTTTTAAGAACTTTTTTACCTCC
>NZ_AJLK01000251.1 GCF_000317205.1 Fischerella muscicola PCC 7414
GTACGAGTTCTTGGCTTTGGAAATAAACTTCCGTAATCCTTATGTTTTTCTTTCTTCTATGTCTGGGTTTGTTAACCCAAAGCAAATTTCTTTGACGAGGATCGATTTAACTTTGGCTTTCAAACTATTGATTTTTCAAGGTTCGGGTGTCTTGCCCTTGGCTTGACACTTTATCTAGCTTAGCAACCTCTTTTTAGTTTGTCAACTATCTCAGAAATCTTTTTTTCTGCTTTCTTTGACTCCCTTGCTTGAGACTGCCGACTCCTACACACCACCTGACTACTATAGCAGTTCTTTTTCTTTTTTGTTCTACCCCTTACCCTTTTTTGGCGTTTTGGCATTTACT
>NZ_AJLK01000252.1 GCF_000317205.1 Fischerella muscicola PCC 7414
GAAACAAGCTCAAGAGGACGAAAAGATTCGTAATTCTATTGAGGGAAAGTTTGGACAAGCCAAAAGACGATTTAGCCTTGGTAGAGTAATGGCTAAACTGTCTCATACCTCTTTGTGTGCAATTGCTATTACTTTTTTAGTGATGAATCTTTCTACTCACTTGTCACGGCTTTTTTACGCTTTTTTATGTCTATTTTTGAAAACCACACCTTTTTTCCGGTTTAATATAATTGCAGTTTATATGTGAAGTATTTATACTCAACAAAAACTTATGCTTGACTGGAGCTGAATAACTAGTCAACCCTTGAAATTGCTTTTTTATGACTTTTTCAGCAAGCCCTA
>NZ_AJLK01000253.1 GCF_000317205.1 Fischerella muscicola PCC 7414
GGGCAGGAGGCAGATGGCATTTATGAACGTTTGGATGGGGATTCTGACCTTGCATGAAACCGAAAAAAATGGCGAAGCCTTATATTTTTTTCGACAAGCCCCACGATTTACCCTTGGTGGTGGCACAGTGCCGTACCCGGCACTGTGCTAGGCTTCGCCGGGGTCCCCAGAAATTCGCCGATTCAATCGGCGAATTTCTGGGGTGCCCCTTCGCCATTTTTTTAAACGTTTTATCCCTGACCCCAACAATCACGAACACACCGCTTCGAGGTGGGGTTTTATACCCCTTTGGCAGGAGACAGAGGTCAGGTGAGGGTATTGCTTATCACCC
>NZ_AJLK01000254.1 GCF_000317205.1 Fischerella muscicola PCC 7414
TTGTTGATTGTTGGTTGTTGGTTGTTGATTGTTGGTTGTTGGTTGTTGATTGTTGGTTGTTGGTTGTTGATTGTTGGTTGTTGGTTGTTGATTGTTGGTTGTTGATTGTTGGTTGTTGATTGTTGGTTGTTGATTGTTGGTTGTTGGTTAGTGGTTAGTGGTTAGTGGTTAGTAGTTAATAACTATTTCTCTACTACTCCACTCCTCACACCCCTAACACTCCCCACCTCCCCACCTCCCCATCTCCCCATCTCCCCACTGCCCCTAATCCCCACTCCCTTGGGGGAGTGGGGGCCGGTGAGTTCCCCATCTCCCCACCTCCCCACCTC
>NZ_AJLK01000255.1 GCF_000317205.1 Fischerella muscicola PCC 7414
GTATTATATGAAATTTTCTCTCCACAAGAAGCACGTCGAATTATTAAAAAATTAGAATTTCACTATACTCCTAAACACGCTTCTTGGTTGAATCAAGTAGAAATTGAATTATCTGTTTTATCCCGCCAATGTCTAGAACGGCGTATTCCTGATGTCGAGACATTATCTTCTGAAATTGCCGCTTGGGAAGCACAACGTAATCAACAAAAATCTAGCGTTTATTGGGGTTTTAAAACCCAGGATGCACGTCAAAAAATGCAGCGTTTATATCCGAGCATTTAACATAGCAAAATTTCCTTGGTAGACTACT
>NZ_AJLK01000256.1 GCF_000317205.1 Fischerella muscicola PCC 7414
CGCACTGTAAAACAACTACCAACTCCTAGCTGACTTGTAACAGTAATTAGTCCACCATGATTTTGAGCAATAGCTTGAGCAATAGCTAATCCTAAACCGGAACCACCAGAATTATAAGAACGTGATTTATCTGCTCGCCAAAAACGCTCAAAAATTTTTTCCAAATCTTCTGGTGCAATTCCCACACCCGTATCTTGAACATTAACAACTATATGGGAAGTACTAAGATTAGCTATGATTTTTACTGTCCCTTCTGATGGTGTGTAGTGGATGGCATTTTGAATCAAGTTAGTAAATAATCGTGTT
>NZ_AJLK01000257.1 GCF_000317205.1 Fischerella muscicola PCC 7414
CGCGACTCAAAATGGTGCTGCTGCTGGTGTGGCTAACACAGTAGTTAACCAAGCTGACCAAACAGCTATTCAAGATATCACCAAATTTAAGAATGGTGCTTCCTGCTCTGGTAGCTACAACGCTCAAATTTCTGGTCAAAACTTGGAACAAAACGGTGCTGCTGTTGGTACTGCTAACACCGTTGCTAACGTTGGTAGCCAAGCTGCTCTACAACAAGCTACCGAAATTGCTAACGGTTACCACAACTGCTACTAAGTTCTACTGAAGCTAAAGGGATGATGCTACACA
>NZ_AJLK01000258.1 GCF_000317205.1 Fischerella muscicola PCC 7414
TAAAGAGCCAAATGGAGTTGCAGCTGAAGCTGATTTAATACTTTCTTTTTCAGTTGCAAAAGCAGCAAGTTCATTCAGGCTAGCGCCACCAGCTACTGCATCTAGCTCATGTTCAGATAATTCGATAGATTTGTTGATTTCGTGAGACATAATTTACCTCGTTTGTTTGTGTTTTGTGTTGTTTGTGTTTTTTGAAAAGCAGAGGCGTACCTCTGCCAAGGAAATGAAGAATTGCTGATTTAGAAGCTTAAACTTCTGCTTGTTTTTGAACAAGAGATTCAACTTCAA
>NZ_AJLK01000259.1 GCF_000317205.1 Fischerella muscicola PCC 7414
TTAGTAGTTAGTAGTTGGTGGTTGATGGTTGGTAATTTCCAATGCCCAATTCCCACCCCTCACACCCCTCACACCCCTCACACTTCTCACACCCCTCACACTCCCCCCATCTCCCCACTGCCCCTAATCCCCACGACCGACAGGGAGTGGGGGCCGGTGAGTTCCCCATTGCCCCCCAACCCCACTTTGTGGGGACCCCTAGCCCCCCCATCTCCCCATTGCCCCTAATCCCCACGACCGACAGGGAGTGGGGGCCGGTGAGTTCCCCATCTCCCCACCTCC
>NZ_AJLK01000260.1 GCF_000317205.1 Fischerella muscicola PCC 7414
TCTTGAGTTTGTAACGAAATAATGGTGCAAAAACTTGGTAAGAAAAAGTTTAAAACCAGAAGCAACATCGTTTGAAGTACTCGATTGTGTTCAAAAAAAATGCCCTTCGTGCGGTCAAGCAATGTGGAATGAATACAATAATCCTCGACATATAAGAACATTAAATGGGGTAGTAGAACTACAGCTAAAAATTCGGCAATGTCACAATAAGTCATGTCTGCGGTACAAAAAAGCATATCGACCAGAGCAAGAAGGGTCACTCGCTCTACCACAAAACG
>NZ_AJLK01000261.1 GCF_000317205.1 Fischerella muscicola PCC 7414
GTTAATAGTTGGTGGTTGTTGTAGAGACGTGCCATGGCACGTCTCTACAGTGGTTAGTAGTTAGTGGTTGGTTGTTGATTGTTGCTTGTTAGTGGTTAGTGGTGAGTCAGCGCGCCCCAAGGGGGGTCCCTCCCCCAACCCCAAAGGGGGCCCCTAGCCCCCAATCCCCACTCCCTGTCGGTCGTGGGGGCCCCGAGTCCCCCATGAGCGACTGACGAACCCGAAGGGTTAGTGGTTAGTGGTTGGTTGTTGATTGTTGCTTGTT
>NZ_AJLK01000262.1 GCF_000317205.1 Fischerella muscicola PCC 7414
AAAGGCAGTGCATTAGTGCAAGCGATCGATGCACTGGACGATTCTTATCAGGTAGTGGCTTTTATAGATGCCGACGTCATCGCCCATCCGAATTGGCTGCGTGAACTAGTTGCACCCCTAATGGATGAGCGGATAGGAGCCACTACAGGAAACCGTTGGTACATGCCGCAAACTGGACAGTGGGGTTCACTAGTTCGATATCTATGGAATGCAGTAGCTGTCGTCTTTATGTGTATCCAGCAAGCCCCTTGGGGAGGCTCAAT
>NZ_AJLK01000263.1 GCF_000317205.1 Fischerella muscicola PCC 7414
GCTGTTTTTTTATTGCTTTTCTTCTATCTTTTTGAGCTACTCGGCGTTTCTTCGCTACTTCTAAGTAATCTTTTCTGGCAATTTCTCTATAAGTTCTTGGCTTTTTCTCTAATGTGCCTTTTATCTGTTCGTCAAGTAAGTCTATTATTCTTTCTGTCTGTTTTCGGGCTTGATTTAAAAGCTCTAAATCTGTTGGATAACTGATATCTCCAGGCGCACAAGTCGCATCTAATATTAATT
>NZ_AJLK01000264.1 GCF_000317205.1 Fischerella muscicola PCC 7414
TTTTTTCTTGGAAGTAGTTGACAAAATAGTGTGGGGTAGCTACTATAAGAAAGTGCCAAATGAGCGAAGGCGCTGCAAAGCGAAGCTCGAGGGCAGCCGAACCTTGAAAACTTTATAGTTTGAGAGCCATTATACATAAAAAAGCCTGCGTCAGTAAAGGAAATAGACCAAGGCTAAGGTCAAAAAACAAAAGCCGGATGAAGAGCTAAACAAACAGTGTTTGTTTTGTTTTGTATATAAC
>NZ_AJLK01000265.1 GCF_000317205.1 Fischerella muscicola PCC 7414
AACATCAGCTAGAGCCGCACCAGGAGCAATCATCAAACCAGCAGCTAGTAAACCGAAAGCGAAAGACTTCTTCAACATTTTTTTAGACCTGTGTGTATTGTGTGTACGTATTGTGTGTTGTTGTTTTTGTTTGGGGATGCACTCATAATTATTATTTAAGTATCATCCCAATCCGAACTCAGTAAAACTTAGTAGCAGTTGTGGAATCCGTTAGCAATTTCGGTAGCGTTTTGTAGAG
>NZ_AJLK01000266.1 GCF_000317205.1 Fischerella muscicola PCC 7414
AGTAAGGAGAGGGGCTGGGGGTGAGGTAATATCTATGAATGCAACTCGGTATAAACCGCACAGACGCAGAGGACACAGAGATAAAGAAGAGATTTATGCACCAAATCAGAGTAGGCGCGCTAATATGGTTCGACTCTTTGTAGCTGCGATTTCTAATCGCCAGGGCATAATTCAATATGTGTACTTATACCAATTTGAAAAAAGAATACAACACATGGATTATATAAG
>NZ_AJLK01000267.1 GCF_000317205.1 Fischerella muscicola PCC 7414
CTTCTGCCCTCTGCCCTCTGCCCTCTGCCTTTCTCCGATAATTCTTAGAAGGGATAAAGGCTGATGGCGCGTAGTAATGACTTATGGGCTGATTTTCGCAAGTTTCTGATGCAAGGTAACGTGATTGATTTAGCTGTGGCAGTGATTTTCGGAGCTGCATACAGCAAAATAGTCACTTCTCTTGTAGAGGATATCATCACACCAGTCATTTTGAATCCTGTA
>NZ_AJLK01000268.1 GCF_000317205.1 Fischerella muscicola PCC 7414
AAATAAATCCCTATTAGGGATTGAAACATCCACACACCGGACATACCCAACGCATAGGAATGTTGCAACTAAAATAAATCCCTATTAGGGATTGAAACCGTTTGTGGGAATCATCAGAAGTGGTGGCTCCGCTGCGCGTTGCAACTAAAATAAATCCCTATTAGGGATTGAAACCAAACCATATGTTGACCGCGCTTATCGACTGGAGTTTAGAC
>NZ_AJLK01000269.1 GCF_000317205.1 Fischerella muscicola PCC 7414
AATTTTCATGTTAAGTCTCTAATCATTGTTGCTTAATCAACAATGTTTGAGCGAAATGAAGCAACAATTTATAGTTAAACGTGTTGGTTTGAAACAATAAAATTTAGGTATTGTTACCACATTTAGGTGTCTTGTAAAAACGAACACGGATGCACACAGATGAACACAGATGAACTATCGGTGTGCATCTGTGTTTATCTGTGTTCG
>NZ_AJLK01000270.1 GCF_000317205.1 Fischerella muscicola PCC 7414
CAGCTTGGCTACCAACGTTAGCAACGGTGTTAGCAGTACCAACAGCAGCACCGTTTTGTTGCAGGTTTTGACCAGAAACTTGAACGTTGTGGCTAGCATGACAGCCAACACCATTCTTAATCTTGGTGATATCTTGAATAGCTGTTTGGTTAGCGTTGTTTACAACTGTGTTACCAACACCAGCAGCAGCGCCATTTTGAGTCGCA
>NZ_AJLK01000271.1 GCF_000317205.1 Fischerella muscicola PCC 7414
ACTTTTCGGTTAAGAATTAAGCAGTATTGATAATAGAAAAGCTGAGTGGCTGATGTTGAGTACCAATGCCACGATGAATAGGTTTGTTAGAGGGAAATTTGGAACGAGTTTTTTTGACTAAGCGAGGATTACTTGTGTGTTGCCGAGGCGGAATTTTCTCATCCAAAATCTCCAAAATCAACCATGACCAAAAAAAGGGAGTTG